>JAZNPL010000021.1:0-109871 GCA_045589615.1 Christensenellaceae bacterium
CACCCGCCGTGAGCGTTAAGCAAACGGCAAGCAAAACTTTAAGAAAATCAGTAAAGTGTAGCCCACTATACTTTGCCTTGCAAAGTGTGGGCTCTGCGAGGCTAAATAATGACTAAAAAATAACAAGGAGGAAAACGAAAATATCATATTTAGTATGCCATATGGAGAAATACCATAAACAAGAAGTTTCGCCCGTCGAAGAAGAAAACGAACGAGATGAAACCTTTGAAGCGGACAATCCGCAAATAGATAGCGAACGTACAAAAGACAATTATCATATGAGCTTTAGCACTCTTACTTACACCGAGTTTATCAATAAAAGGTTAAACGAATTAGGCTTACGTCCACGCAAAGATGCCGTTGTAATGAACTCTTTTGTAGTAGGCTCGGACAAAGCATTTTTTGACGGCTTACCTAAAATGCTACAGTACAGTTTCTTTTCTGATTGTGCTAAGTTTTTTGAAGAGAGATACGGAGAAAAAAATATAATGTCGGCGGTAGTTCATTTAGATGAAACCACGCCGCATATGCACTTAAATCTTATCCCTATCACTCCTGACGGAAGATTATGTAGCAAGGACTTATTTGACAAGCCCAAACTACAACAATTACAAACGGATTTCTACGAAGCCGTTGGAAAGAAATACGGTTTGCAACGTGGTAAAGAAGGAAGTCAAGCAAAACACCTATCTACTGCTGAATACAAGGCTAAAAAGATTATTGAAGAAGCGGAAGAAATTCGACGTGAGAATCAGGTGTATGCGGATGCTTTAGAAGAAGCTAAAAACGGAGAGATACCTAAAAAGCGTGGTAAACTGCAAGAACAAGTTGTAGCGTTAACGGTAGCAAATAAAGATTTAACTGAGCGCCTTGACCGTTCTATGCAAGAAACGCTTGATATGGTAAAGGAGAACAAGAAGATTAAAGCAGAACAGTCAAAAGACGTTAGATACGCCCAAGTTGGTAAATACATAGCAAGCAATGCTCCAAACTTATGTAGAAACATCTTAAACGGCGCAAACACCGTGAGCGTATTCTTTTCTGCGGTAGAAGACTTATGTAAACCGAGCGTTATGTCGCAAGTTCCCCGCTTACAACAAATAGAAGCGGAAATTGAAAGAGAACGTGCAATCCACGACGCCACTAAAACTGAATATAAGAAAAAATTTAATAATAACAGTAAAGCCGATTAAAATATCGGTAATTACTATGTGCTGTCCAAAATTTTCTACTTTTACCTATCAAAAGCTATTGACAAAGCCTTTCTCAATGAGTATAATAATTATAACAAGTCGTATCAATACGACACATATATTTTAGTAAGGAGATGTGAAGTTATGGCGAAATTTATGAAGGTATTAGGCGTGACTATGAGATTTGCTCTTGCGGGAGTATTAATTGTAGGTCATTTTATTATGAGCTGTGTTGGAATACTTGTTACTGCTATCACTTCACAGGATTAAGTAGAATTATTATGGAAAGTAAAAGATACATAAAGGATAAGAGATACGAGGACAAGCACAAAGAAGAAAGAAAGGCAAAAAGTATGTTCTTTGGAACGAGTATGCCGAGAAGTAAAGCCGAAGAGATAAACGAGTTTTTAACTCAATACGGTTTTACCAAAGTTCAACTAATCGAAGCAGGATATAAAGCGTTAATGGATGAAGCCGCTGAAAGTGATTTGGGGCTTGCCAAGATTATGGACGGCTACGATGACTTCTTTGAGTCCGAGAATAAAAAATAACCCTTCTTTCTTCTTGTAATTGTCGGGAAAATAAATTATGAAAGCCCCGACCTTTCACAAGGAGGAAAATAATATAGAAAAGAAAATTAGAAACCAAGAACAAATCGTAAATGGAAGAATCTTTTACGAACGTGACGAGAATTGGAATTGCGTAAGAACCCGTGAAGTAAAAATCGGGAAAACAACCTATTACATTATTTCTCGTCAAAACCCAAACGCCAAGACTTCGGCGTTTGATATAACCAAGAGATTGATTGAAAGTCAGGCGGAAAGTTTGACGGACGATTTATCGATAACAACAGAATCGCTTGAAGGTTGCAATTCGGGAGGTAAAAAACAATGAATTTGCAATCAAATAGAAAAATAAAACATTTAGATGAGCAGTACACAGCTCTTTATACTCGTTTGAGTTCTGATGACGATTTAGAGGGCGACAGCAACAGTATCAAAAATCAAAAGTTATTGCTTTCGGAGTATGCGAAAGAAAATAAGTTTAGGAATATCCGTTTTTACATAGACGACGGTTATAGTGGTAGTAATTTTGAACGTCCTGCGTTTAAGCGTTTGCTTAATGATATAGAAAACGGCGAAATATCTACCGTAATCGTAAAAGATATGTCAAGATTTGGGCGTGACCATATTCTCGTGGGGTATTACACCAAGTATTATTTCCCCGATGCGGACGTAAGATTTATAGCAATCTACGACCAAATGGATACGGAAACTAACCCCGACGATGATATTATCCCGTTTAAGAATATCCTAAACGAAATGTACGCAAAAGATTGTAGTCGAAAGATTAAAGCCGTAAAACAAGCGAAAGGTAATTCGGGCAAACATCTTACATCTATCCCACCTTTTGGCTATATGAAAAACCCCGAAAATAAGGAAAAATGGATAATAGAACCTATCGGAGCGGCTGTCGTAAAAGAGATTTTCTCTCTTTGTATCAAAGGATACGGACCTACTCAAATTGCAAGACTTTTAACTGAACGCGGAATAGATACTCCCGTAGTTCATTTTCATAAACTTAAACTGCCAACACCTTTCAAATTAAAAGAAGATTCTAATATATGGTGTTCGAAAACAGTTGCACAAATTCTTGAAAATGAACAGTACCTTGGACATACCATAAACTTTAAGACTTATAGGAAATCCTATAAATCAAATAAGTTTTTAGTAAATCCGAAAGAAAAATGGGTAATTTTTGAAAACACGCAAGAAGCAATAATCGACCAAGAAACATTTGATACTGTACAAAAAATCCGACAAGGAAAAAGGAGACCTACAAATATGGGCGAAATGAATATCCTATCAGGTATGCTCTATTGTGCTGATTGTGGGAAGAAAATGTATCTTTGCCGTTGTACAACAACCAAACAAGCGGAATATTTTAATTGTTCTTCATATCGCAAGCAACAGAAAAGAACTTGTACGTCACACCAAATTACGGCGCACGCAGCGATGGCGTTGATTAAAAACGACTTGCAGTACACAATTAAGTTTGCAAACGAAAACAAAGAAGAATTTATGAGTATTCTTAAAAATTGCTCGGAGGCGAAAAGCAAACGAGAATTGGCATCGTATCTCGACGGTAAAGCTAATGCGGAAAAGCGCATAAAAGAACTAGATAAAATAATCCAAAGCCTTTATGAAGATAAGGTCGCAGGAAAAATCTCCGAAGAACGCTATATGAGAATGAGTGATAATTATGAAGCCGAACAAAAAGCGTTGACAGAAAGGCTCAATTACTTAAAGGCAGAAATAGAAAAAGCCAAAACCCAATATGACAACATAAATAGGTTTATGGCTATCGTTAAAAAGTATAGTGATTTTGATGAAGTAACACCTGAAATCTTACGTTCTCTCGTGGACAAGGTGATTATTCACGAAAAAGTAAAGGTTAATGGACACTATGTACACACAATAGAAATCATTTACAACTGTGTCGGAGCGATTGATTTGCCTGACTTCGACAGGTTTTTAAGAGGAGAAAACTAAATAGTATGAGAAAAGGCGTGGCATCACGCCACGCCTGACTCTTAAAAAGGATAACGCTTACAGTAAAATCCCTATGGGATAAACTATAAATCGTTACCTTTTTTGATTTTAAATGATAATTTAGGTCGTTTAGCCCATTAAAACTTCTGAAATTACGTCAAGTACTTTTGAATAGCATCCACCACAACCCGTAGAACAGTGCGTTACGTCTTGAACGTCTTTAAAAACCTTTTCAACGTCTTCCATTTTATTGTGATTTTCTAATGCACTAACTATATCGTGGTAACTTACTTGCATACAGTTGCAAACTGTGTAGTTCTCTTTCATAATTTTTCTCCTTGAATTAAAATTTAGGTTTTATTTCCTTGTGGTAATATGAATAAGTACAAGACTGTTCTTTAGATAAAACTTGTGCTTCGGTAACTTCACCGATAAACATCGTATGAGAACCTAAATCTATTGAATTAACGACCTTTGCACTAAAGAAAGTGTTTGTATTTTCCGTTACGTAATTTAGCCCATTGAAACTGCGTTTTACACAGTTAAAATCAGAAAATTTATCAACTTCTCTACCCGTTTGCATACCAAAACGTCTAATAGTTTCAAATGGAACGTTTTTATCTAAAACGCTAACGTTAAACGCCTTAGTTTTTTCAATAATTTCTTTTGAATAATTATTATTTTGAACTGAAATAGCAATGCGTAAAGGGTCGTTAGCCACTTGGAAAGCGGTATTTATAATACAACCGTTATCTTTTTCGTCCTTACACGTTAAAATAAATAATCCATAAGTTAGATTAAAGCATGCCGTAGTATCGACGGCTGGCGTGTCATTAACGAAAGTAACGCTTTAAAAGCCCCTCGAAAGCCTTGCCGTGACGTGCTTCGTCTCTTGCCATTTCGTGTACGGTATCGTGAATTGCGTCAAGATTTAATTCTTTAGCCTTTTTAGCAAGTTCAAACTTACCAGCGGTTGCACCGTTTTCTGCTTCTACTCTCATTTCAAGATTTTTCTTGGTAGAATCAGTTACAACTTCGCCTAAAAGTTCTGCAAATTTTGCAGCGTGTTCTGCTTCTTCATACGCAGCCTTTTCCCAATACAATCCGATTTCGGGATAGCCTTCTCTATGTGCTACTCTTGCCATTGCAAGATACATACCAACTTCACAACATTCACCGTTAAAGTTTGCTCTTAACCCTTCAATAATTTCTTCGGGAACACCCTTAGCAACTCCTACAACGTGTTCTGCCGCCCAACTCATCGCTTCGTCTTTTACTTCTACAAACTTATCACTCTTTGCTTTGCAAAGGGGGCATTCTGCAGGTACAGTTTCAGATTCTACTACTTGACCGCAAACTAAACATTTCCATTTTTTCATTTTTAATTTTTCTCCTTAAATATTATTTGTTTTATTTTTTATTGCATATATCACATTTTCCGTAATATACGCATTTTTCACTTGTTAACGTCAATCCCCTTTCCTTTATCTCTTTAGGTGGCTTCAATGGTTCAAAAAAATCTATTATCCTTCCACACTCAGAACATATAAAATGACTGTGTCTTGACGTGTCTCCGTCATAATGCAATCTCTTGTCTTCCGTCTCTAGCGTTATTATTTCCTTTTCTTCGGTTAATACCTTTAGGTTTCGATACACCGTACCCAAACTTATGGTAGAATCTATCTCCCTTGCACTTAAATATATCATATCTGCCGTCGGGTGGTCTTTTCTCCCCTTTATTATTTCGGTTATTAACTCCCTTTGCCTTGAATATCTCATAAATTTTTAACCTTAAATAGTAATGATTACTATTATTATAACAAATAAATTTTATTTGTCAACGGGTTTTTAGAATTTTTTTAAAAATTTTTTTATAAAATATTTTATGCTAATATTTACGCAAATTTGTGGGATAATAGGAACTTTTTTTACCGTATTAGCCTTTTTTAATAACGAACGAAATAAGATACTTATATATAAATGTATAAGCGACGGAATTTTTAGCGTACAATGGTTTATTCTTGGCGGGTTTTCAGGTTGTATAATATCGCTTATAGCTGTAGTTAGAAATTTCGTTTATTTTATTCTTTCAAAAAAGAACTTAAATACCCTGCCATATTTTTTAGGGTTTACTACAGTAATAATAGTCTTTGGTTTTTTAGGATACAAATCACCAATAGATTTATTAGCAATAATAGGAAGCGTTGCATATTCCTTATCATTTAGCATTAAGAACGTAATGAAACTAAAATATCTAACACTTATTGCCAGCACACTTTGGCTTTTTTACGGCATAGCGTATCGTTCGATTGGTGGAATTTTATCGGAAAGTTTTTCAATACTTTCCACAGTAATATCACTAATAATATTAGAAAAGACTACAGATTTTCAAGTTCAAAAAGCCAAACGCTTGAAATAGCGTCAGACGGTAATTTAATTCCCGTTCTTGGAGAAAGCGATATTGGAGAAACCTTAACCCCGTCCGGTAAACACGACCTTTTAAATTGTTGCGAGAAAAATCTTTTTATAAAAGTTTTTAGCCATTTAAGTATTGTTTCTTCGCTAAATTCATTTTTAAAAGTTAATTTTGCTATTTCATAAACCGTCCTTGGAGAAGACTGTCTTTTCAACAAATGATACATATAAAAATCGTGCAGTACGTATGGACCTACTATATCTTCGGTCTTTTGTTTAATTTCAGTATCGCTTGGTGGAAGCAGTTCAGGACTTACAGGGGTATCTAAAACGTCTAAAAGCACCGATTTAAGTTTACCCCTACTTCTCTTTGCCGTAAAGTTAACAAGTTCTCTTACAAGCGTTTTAGGTACTGAACCATTTACACCATACATGCTCATATGGTCGCCATTATAGGTTGCCCAACCTAGTGCTAATTCGGACAAGTCGCCCGTACCTACTACTAGTCCGTTATGCATATTAGCCATATCCATTAAGACTTGCGTTCTTTCTCTTGCTTGTGCGTTTTCAAAGGTAGCGTCAAGCGTTACACCGTCGTGCCCTATGTCTTTTAAGTGTCTTTTTACCGACTTGCTTATATCAATCTTTTTAATAGAAACCCCTAAAGATTTAGCCAAAATTATACTGTTGTCAAGCGTTCTTGAGGTAGTGCCAAAACACGGCATAGTGTATGCTAAAACGTCTTTTAACGGACGATTTAATTTTTTCATTGCATTTACACATACTAATACTGCCAATGCAGAATCTAGCCCACCCGATAAACCTATAACTAACGATTTAGCGTTAGTATGTTCTATTCGCTTTATCAACCCTTGGGTTTGAATATCTATTAATCGTGCCTGCTCTCCATCTATTATAAAAGGATATTTAGTATATTCTCTTATAATTTCACTTGATTCTACGCACTCAAACTGAACGATGATTTTTCCCTCGCCCAAAGTGTCTTTTAGCATTGCTTTTTGACTTTCAAGATAGTCTAGGTCTAAACTAGACACGCAAAAACCTTGACTAAATGCTTCCATCTTTGCCAAAATCTCACCATTTTCACAAATTATAGATTGACCTGAAAATACTACGTCGGTCGAAGATTCTCCCTTGCCACTATTACATAAACAATATGCACAAACGCCTTGCTTAGATACCATAGAAATATAATTTAATCTATCTTTTTCTCTTCCCGAATACTCTATTTCGGAAGATAAATTTACTACTACGTTAGCACCGTCGTAACAAAGACGTTTAGCCGAAGTAAATGGAGAATATAAATTACCACCAATTTCCACGCACACTTTAAGTTTTTGATTATTTAGACCTTCGAAAAGGATTTTTTCACCAAAAGGAATTTCAGTAAAATCTTCACCTAAATCTATCTCGTCAAAATCGTAAAAGTTAGAAAAATATCTTTTTAAGTTTAATTCGTCAAAGTCGCAATCAAAATTTTTTGGAACTATACCCAAAATATTTCCATTAGATAAGCAAACTGCAACGTCGTAAATCTTTCCGTTAACCTTTAAGGGTAAACCTACAAAAATCAACGTTTTAATATCTAAAGTACTTTTAGCGATTTCTAAAATTGCATCTTTACAAGCAGTTAATAAACTATCCGAATAAAACAAATCTCCACAAGTGCTTCCCGATAAAACCAATTCTGGAAATACTAAAATTGCTAAATCTTTTTTAGCACCGTCCCCTATTGCTTTTATTATTTGTTCGCTATTATATTTTACGTCTGCCACTTTTATATTTGGTGTAAATGTGCCAATTTTAACAAAAGAATTTTTCACGATTTTCTCCTTTTTTGCAAAAAATCAAGTTTTTGATAATTGTATTTTACACCATATTTTTCATTTTTGCAATATTTTTGCAAAAATAAAAACGGCAATTTTGCCGTTTTTTTGTTATTTTATTATTTTAGTTGATTTTAATCTTCGTAACCGTTAGGGTTTTTAGTTTGCCAATTCATAGCATCTCTACACATTTCTTCAATGCCAAATTGTGCTTCAAAGCCTAAAAGTTCTTTAGCCAAAGTGGGATCTGCATAACATTCGTCAATGTCGCCCGGACGACGTGGCATAATTTTGTAAGGAATAGTTTTACCCGTTACCTTTTCAAAAGCGTGTACCATATCTAAAACTGAATAGCCGTGTCCCGTACCAAGGTTAACTATGATTAAACCGGGGTTGGTTGCAAGTTTATTAACTGCTAAAACGTGTCCTTTAGCCAAATCTACAACGTGAATAAAGTCTCTAACACCCGTTCCGTCGTGAGTGTCGTAATCGTCGCCAAACACGCCAAGATATTCTCTCTTTCCTACTGCAACTTGTGTAATATAAGGACATAAATTGTTAGGAATACCCTTGGGGTCTTCTCCGATTAAACCCGATGCGTGTGCTCCTACGGGGTTGAAATATCTTAAAATTGCAATGTTGAAAGTTGGGTCTGACGCAAACAAGTCTTTCAAAATGTATTCTATAAATAATTTCGTGCTTCCGTATGGATTAGAAGTTGACAATGGAAAATCTTCCTTAATTGGAACGCTCTTGGGTTTACCATAAACGGTTGCAGAAGAAGAAAATACTAAATTTTTAACACCGTGGTCTCTCATTGCAAACACCAATACTAATAAGCCTTCAATATTGTTTTCGTAGTATTCTAATGGTTTTGCACAAGATTCGCCAACAGCCTTTAAGCCTGCAAAGTTGATTACTGAATCAATCTTATTTTCTTCAAAGATTTTATCTAAAATCTTTCTATCTCTAATGTCGCCTTCGTAAAATTTTACGGTTTTACCGGTAATTTTTTCCACCCTTTTTACCGCTTCCATTTTACTGTTCATAAAATTATCAATACAAACTACTTCATGCCCTGCGTTCAATAGTTCAACAGAAGTGTGTGAACCTATATATCCTGCACCACCCGTTACTAATACTTTCATTTTCTTTTCTCCTTTAAATTATTTCGCAACTACTTAAGAATCTTTCAAAGCCTTTTACGCCGTCTTCATCTTTCTTAAATACTGCCGTATTAAATAAAATGTTTTTACAAATATCGTTCACTTTAGCGGTTACCTTTTCTTCCGCCGTCTTAACGTCTGCACACTTGCCTTCGCTTAGAAGGTCTTTTATCATATCTTTATGTGCAAATAGGTAATTGTCTTCTTTTTGAAGTTCTTCGGGATCGTATTGACTTGCTCCGCATAAAATATCGGATATCATTGCAAGTTGCTTCTTTAATCTACCGGGAAGAATAAACAAACCCATTGCTTCAATTAGCCCTATACCTTCCTTTTTAATATTATGATATTCGGGATGAGCGTGGAATACGCCTTCTGGGTATTCTTCAGTCGTGATATTGTTTCTAAGTATCATATCGCAAATATACTTTGAGCCGTCTTTTCTCATTACGGGCGATAATGAATTATGTCTTACACCGTCGGTTGTAGCAAAAATACTACAATTTTCATCAGTGAATACTTCCCATTTTGAAACGATTTTCTTTGCCAATTCCGAAATTTGATTTCTATCTTTACTCTCAAGCCTTATAACGCTATTATACCAATCTACCACACCAACTTTAACCTTTGAAAAGCCCTTTGCCTTGTATGCTTTAAGTACGGGTGCTTTGTGCATAGGCATTAGATGTCCACCACCTTGGAAGTGTTCGTGATTAAGTATTGAGCCACCTATAATAGGCAACGCAGCGTTAGAACCTATCATATAATTTGGGAAATAATCAACGAAATCTAATACCTTATCAATGGTATCGCTTGCAATGTGCATTGGTGCGTGTTCTTCGCTTATTGCAATCAAGTGCTCGTCATAATAAGCGTATGGCGAATATTGAACGAACCATGGCTTACCACCAAGCGTAACCGAAACCGTTCTAATATTCTCTCTTGCAGGGTGAGTTAACGTACCTTGATACCCTTCGTTTTCCTTACATAGTAAACATGCGGGGTATTTTTTATCAGACTTTGGCAACGTTAATAATTTAGCAATTTCTTTATTGTTTTTTTCAGGCTTGCTAAGATTAATAGTGATTTCCAGGAATCTATCTCCGTCTTGATATTCCCACTTAAGATTTCTACCAATAGCCGTCTTTTGAACGTAATTGTTCATTATTGACAAATTATAAAGATAATCGCACGCTTCCTGAATACTTTTTTCGCTTTTTATTTTTTGAAAGTTTTGATTCACGACCGAAGGCAAGGGAGATAAAATACCGAAAATATACGTGCTGTAAAGATTTCTTTCATCATCGGTAATCTTGCCCGTTTCTACTGCAAAATCTTCAATTTCCGAAACCAATACGTCGGGAACGGTTAATTCGTCTATGTAAGACAAATCCCCCACGTCTTCCAAAGGATAATCTAAGCCGAATTCACGTAGTAAAATATTTCTAAAATAAATTTCGTCTCTTTGATTAAGCCCTAAAAACTTTTTGGAATATCTTAACAACTTTTCAACCAACAACTTTCCGTCTATCATTTTTTATCTCCTGTTTTGTTTGCATAATAATAGTAATATCTGCATTCTTTATTAGAATTAAATAATTTTCTTTCCCTATCTGCGCGTTTACCAAACTGTCTTTCAAAATTTTTGGCACTAGTTATAACGAATAGCGACCAGTCTTCAAGATTTTTATAAACCTTTCCTAAGTTTCGATAACACTCTTCAGCCTCTTCTTTGTCGTAAACCCTTTCGCCGTAGGGTGGATTGGTTACTATTGTACCACACTTCTCAAAATTTTCAAACTTCTTTACGTCGCAAACGTTAAAATTTATTTTTTCTTTTAATCCAGCACGTTCAGCGTGGTGTTTTGCTAGTTTTATCGCCTTAGGATCTATATCCGAACCATTAATGCAAATTTGCCTATCTCTTTGTTCTTTATCCCTTGCTTCTTCTATCGCTAAATCAAAAATCTTTTTATCAAAGTTTTTCCAACCGTTAAAAGAAAAGGACCTAAAAATACCCGGTGCAATATTGAGTGCTATAAGCCCTGCTTCTAAGGCTATAGTTCCCGAACCACAAAACGGGTCTGCAAACGGGTTTTTATAGTAAAAATCTGATAATAACAGCAATGCACTTGCTAGCGTTTCCTTTATCGGTGCAATGCCTACTAAATCTCTATATCCCCTTTTATGAAGCCCTGCTCCACTAGTGTTTAATAATAGCGTTACTTGGTCTTTGAATATTGCAAACTCTATAAAATAATCTGCACCATTTTCTAAAAGTCTATTTACCTTATACTTTTCTCCTAGCCTATCTACTATTGCCTTTTTAATTATGCTTTGACAAGCCGACAAAGCAAACAGTTTACTCTTAACGCTTTTGCCGTTTACTAAAATTTTTGAATCAATTGGTAAATAATCTTCCCACCTAATGCTTTTAGCACCTTCGTAAAGACAATCAAAGTCAAAAGCTGTAAAAGTTGCAATTTTTATATACACTCTATCGGCAGTTCTAAGATTTAGGTTGCATTTTGCAACGGCGTCAAGGTCGGCAGAAAAAGTCAACGCTCCGTTTATTGCGGGAACGTCTTTATATCCAAGCCTATTTAGTTCGCTTTTTAATACCTTTTCTACGCCCGATGCACAAGTTACCGTTATTTCACACTTGTCGGGAAGTTCTAAAAATTTCATAAGTATATTTTACTAAATACCGTCCCCTTTTGCAAGTATTTTTCACTTTCATTTGCCTACTCTTTTTTTAAATGTTAAAAAAATTACTTGTTTTTTTATTCTTTAATGTTATACTATAAATATATAGTTTTATTTAAAACATTTTGGAGAACTTATGAAGAAAAATAAAAAACAATCTTACTTTATTTCAATACTTAAAAACGGCTACGTTATCCCCGCACTATTTATTTCTACTCTTTCTCTCACCGTTTTGTGTTTTGGGTATAACCAAAACGCTTTCGAGTCCATTTATGCTAATAAAAATCTCTTTTTGTTTTTAACTGTTGCATTTGGCTATTTTATGCTTTTAAGCGTGTTATACATGTTTTTCTCTACCAAGAAAAAACACGTTTCCCTTGCCGATTCGTTGGCCTTTTCTTACATTTTCACAGGCCTATTTTACGCTTTATTTTTGGTAGTTATTGCAAAAGATTTTAATCTTTATCGCCTTATTTTTTGTGGGATTTTATTCCTTTTAGGCTTAATCTTTTCAATAGTGAACGGGCTATCTTTCGCACCTGATACTAAGGTTAAAAAGATTTATTATACTAGCCACTCGCTTTCGGGTTATTACTCTACTCTTTTTAAGGACTTTTCTTTCTTTGGCATCTTGCTTGCATCCTTTGCGTTTTGCTGTTTTGCTTTCCTATTCAACGAACTAAACTTTTTACAATCTTTACAAAGCAAACGCTTTTTCTTCGTTGTATTTATTTGCCTATTCCCCTTCGTAGTTTACTACTCAACTTCATTAAGTTCTAAAAAGATTATTACTTTCGACGCTTATTTGCTTACGCAAATTATTTCTATGCCCGTACTCATTCTTCACACAATATTAATCAACAATGCAGAAACGGTAAAACTTATTGCTTGTATCGTCGGCATAGTAATCATAATTATTTCTACCATATTTAGATATTGTTTATTTGATACGTCTGTCCCCGATTTTAAGACTGTTAATGCTAATTCCGACTGGGATATAGTAAACTATCTAAAGAGATTATTCTCTAAGTTCAATCCCTTGTTAATGCTTGCTATTGGTGGCTTATTAACAGTAGTTTCGCTATTGACGTTATTCCGTTTAACCAACTATTCTAAGGTTGTTTCTATTACCGACGGAACGTTGATTTTTACTTTGAAAGCATTCCCTTTCTTCTTTGTAAACCTTGTAGTTTACGGAACGCTAATTGCGTGTGGAATAATATCACTAGTAAATATAAAATCAAACGATATTACTTCGGGCGACTTTACGCTTGGCACGTTGATATGCTTTACGTTCTTTGCTTCCATTTCACTATTCGTTATGCCATCAGTTTGGGTAACTTTAGAAATAATAATCGGCATGGCATTCTCCTTTGCGATATTGGGTGCAAGGATTAGAAATTTCAAAAACTAAACTATTTTAACTAAAAGACCGTTTTAAGACGGTCTTTTTTTATTTTTCTATTATTTTTTTATTTTTCTCTTAATTTAATTAAAAGAAATATCTCTATATTTGACAACTTTATTTTATTATTATATAATAAAATAGGTTTAGTAGGTGAAAAAAGTTGGATAGAGTAAAGTTTGAAAAAATTAAATCACAAAAACCTTTTTCTAAAAAAGATTTCCTTGTATTTACAATTTTGTTTATTGTAATTATTACTTTATTCATTTTACTTATATTTTTATCAAGCAAATCGCCCACCAAAGGCTTTAAGGTTTTGATAGATAACGAACAAGTTTTAGAATTTGATTATAAAACTTCAATCGCCAAGGTTGATGACGCTTATAAAGATAAAGTCTTAATTGATTACGATGTAAATAAGATTATCGTTTATATTGACGAAGCAAAAACAAAGTTTAACGTAATTTTATTTGACGCTATTAATAAAACGGTTGAAATTTCGGATAGCACTTGTTCACCATCTAAAGACTGTGCTTATATGCCAAAAATTTCTGACGATAAAGGGGTTATTTACTGTGCACCACACGCACTAAAAATATTACCCTTAGGCGACAATCTTTCAAACTCGCCAATTACGGGGTGATTATGAAAAACGCTTTATCCATTAAAAAAATTACTATAACTGCAATTTTAACTGCACTTGCAATTATTGCTTTTACCTTGGAAAGTTTATTCCCGCCTATAATTATTCCGGGTGCAAAATTGGGGCTTTCCAACATATTCATTTTGTTAACTTTCTTTACCGCTGGTACTTTATATTCCTTTTTAGGGCTTACGGTAAAAGTTATATTGGGAAGTTTATTTAGTGGAAATTTTTCTACACTTATGTATTCTTTCCCGTCAGGTATAATTGCTTTAGCCATTGAAATTTTACTTTTTGAAAAAACTGAAAACGTTAGCGTCCCCGCTATTAGCACGGTTGGTTCGGTCGTAAACGTTTTTATTCAAAACCTAGTGTTTTGTTTAGTTACATCTACTTTAGAATATATCTCTTTTTTACCCTATCTTGCATTAATTTCTACATTTTCGGGGCTAACGGTGGGGTTAACGGTTTATTTTTTACTAAAAAAAATTCCAAGCAAAATGTTTTTTACCATAATTAAGGAGGAAAAATCTTGAGCGTTTATAAAGGAAAAAACTACGCATATGGCATACACGTTCCCGATATGAAGGAATTATCTGCCAATGCTCCTATCGTTAAAATGCCTTCACCTGAAGTTGCATACGTTTGTATGTCTCAACACTTAGGTGCACCGGCAATCCCCGTAGTCAAGGTTGGCGACAAGGTAACAAAGCGTCAACTTATCGGCGAATCTTCGGGGGCTATTTCGGCTAACGTATATTCATCTATTTGTGGTGAAGTTATCGCAATTGAAGATATAGTTAACGGAACGGGACAAAAACTAAAATACGTCGTTATTAAAAACGACGGTCGCGACGATGAACTTCGTTTTGATAACGTTGAAAACTTTGACTCGCAAACTTTGATAGAACGTATCCGCCTCGCTGGTATCGTTGGTCTAGGTGGTGCAGGCTTCCCTACGGCAGTTAAACTTTCGCCTAAAACTCAACTCGACACTCTTATTATAAACGGTGCTGAGTGTGAACCTTACCTTACTTGCGATTATCGTTTAATGATTGAAAATACCGACGAAATTTATAGGGGTATTAAATATACGGCTAAATGTCTAAATCTTACCAAGATTATTATTGGTATAGAAGCAAACAAACCTTTAGCAATAAAGGCGTTTGAAAACTACAAAGACATTGACGTTGTTATACTTAAAAAGCAATACCCAATGGGTAGCGAAAAGCACTTAATATACTGTACTACGGGTAGAAAAGTTCCAATTGGCAAAATGCCGTTTGACGTTGGCGTTTGCGTAAACAATATCAAAACTATGATAGCAATTAATCACGCAATTGAAACGAACAAGGCATTATCTTCTACCGTATTAACTATCAGTGGTAAAGGTATTAAAGAACCAAAAAATATTCGTGTTCAAATAGGTACTCCCTTAAAAGATATCATTGAATTTTGCGGTGGTACGGTTGGCGACGTTCAAAAGGTTATCGGTGGTGGTCCAATGATGGGCAAAGCCTTAATCAATCTTAATCAGTACGTTAGAAAAACTGATTCGGGCTTCTTATTCTTATCAAAAAAAGAAATTGACGATAATCAACCCACCAACTGCATTAACTGTGCAAAATGTGCTAACAACTGCCCTATGCGTTTAATGCCTATGTATATTGAAAGTTTTGCTCTTAGTGGAGATTTCGCTAGTGCTGAAAAATACGGTGCTATGAACTGTATAGAATGTGGCTCTTGTGCATTTAACTGCCCCGCTAAGCGTTCACTTGTCCAAAGTATTTCTTTTGCAAAAGCAAAAATAAAGGAGATGAAAGCAAATGACAGAAAATAATCTTTTAAAGTTCTCCACTTCTCCACACGTTAAATCTCCACGCACGACAAAGTGGATAATGATTAACGTTTGCATTGCACTTTTACCTGCTTGTATTGCTGGTTGCGTATTCTTTTCTTGGAAAGCGTTATTAGTACTAGTTTTATCACTAGTTAGTGCAGTTTTAAGTGAATTGGTTTATCAATTAATTGCTAAAAAGACTTTCAAACAATTCTTGAAAGAATTTGATTTTACTTCTTGCGTAACGGGGTTACTTGTCGGTATGTGTATGGGTTCTCAAACACCTTGGTACGCTCCCGTTCTTGCTAGCGCCTTTGCAATTATCGTTGTTAAAATGCTTTTTGGTGGCACGGGTAGAAACTTAGTTAACCCTGCTATTACGGGTAGAATTTTTGCTTTTATTTCTTTTACTTCAGTAATGGATAGTGGTTGGATAGCACCTACAATCTCTGGGCTTTTCGGTGGCTCTTCCCTTAACCCTACAACTGGTCCTACCGTTTTAAAAAATTTGTTTGACACAAAATTAGGTGGCATGCCTACTCTATCTAATTTAGATTTATTCCTTGGTACGGGCGTTGCTGGTTGTATTGGTGAAACTTGTAAACTTGCCTTAATTTTAGGTGGTTTATACTTGGCTATTTTAGGAATTATAAATATCGGCTACCCTATCATTTACATAGTTGTTACAGGATTATTTACAGTTTTACTTAAAGGCTTTAATTTTGAATATTTCTTACCGTCAATTCTATCTGGTGGTTTATTCTTGGGTGCTATTTTTATGGCTACCGATTACGTTACAACACCAAACACCACACTTGGAAATATCATTTACTTTATAGCACTTGGCTTATTAACCGCAGGGCTTAGAGTTGCAACAGAAATTGAAGTAGTTTCGTTTGCTATATTATTAATGAACTTAATTGTTCCACTAATTGATAAATTCGTAATGACTAAGCCTTTTGGCTTCAAGAAGAAAAAGGAGGCAAAAAATGGCTAAGATATTTAAAAGCGTTGTATTTAAATGTACCGTTATCCTTCTTTTAATCGCTTGTATATCGGGTGGCTTATTGGCGTTATTAAATGACGTTTTATACGTTTCACCCGAAGAACGTACTTCTAGAGCGATGTCTAAAATTTATGGACAAGCAGTAACGATTTCAGAAGAAAATATTCTTCTTGACGTTGACGATAAAAATAGAAACGATTCGGTTATCGATTATGGTTTTGGTCAAATAAACAAAATCTACGTAGTTGGCGACAAAGATTCTAACGAATACGATATGGTTTTCCAGACTGTTGGTAACGAAGGCTATAAAGGTGGTACTATCACTTTATGGATTCAAGTAACCATATCAAATGGTAATCTTGCTGATGGTAAAATTCAAAAAATTGTGCTTGAATCTTACATTAAACAAACGTTAATGAGTAAATTCGATAGTTATTACTACGATGAATTCGTTAAAAAATATAAAGCGGGCCAATTCTTCTCTGCTAACGAAAAATCAGACGGACCTTCGGTTATAATGTCTGGGGCTACCTATTCGGCAAATTCAAATTGTAACGCCGTTAACTGTGTTGTTAATTATTTACAACTTCAAGGGGGTAACAACTAATGAAAAACAATTTCAAAAAAATTGCCACTGACGGAATTTTATCATCAAACCCCACTCTTAAATTAGTTCTAGGTACTTGTCCTACTCTAGCGTTAACAACAATGGCTTCTAACGGTATCGGTATGGGACTTGCGGTAATCTTCGTTTTAGTGTTTAGTAACCTTTTGGTTTCACTACTTAGAAAAGTTATTCCTAACCAAGTTAGAATTCCCGCTTTCGTTTTGATTATCGCTTCTCTAGTTACCATAGTTAAACTTTTATTAGATAAACTTTTACCATCTATTTATGAATCGTTAGGTATATACCTACCCTTAATAGTTGTTAACTGTATTATTCTTGCACGTGCTGAAAGTTTTGCAAGCAAGAACGGACCGCTTTTAGCAGTTCTTGACGGCTTGTTTATGGGCATCGGCTTTATGCTTGCTTTAACGCTCATGGGTGCGTTTAGGGAAATCTTAGGTAGCGGTAAAATTTTTGGTATTAAACTTTGGGATTTCCAAATTAGTTTCTTCTCTTCTAGTGCAGGTGCTTTCTTTACATATGGCGTATTTATTGCTTTATTTGCGTTAATTTCTTCATTTATATCAAAGAAAAAGAAACTTAAAAAGGCATTGGCTTCTAACGAACAAGTAGAACCTACGACGGAGGAAAATTAGTATGCAACAATTACTTTTAATAATAATTTCAGCAGTTTTTATTAATAACTTCGTAGTAGTTCAGTTCTTGGGTATTTGTCCTTTCCTAGGCGTTAGTAAGGACTTTAAGAGTGCACTCGGTATGGGACTTGCAGTTACTTTCGTTATGACTTTAACTTGCTTAATCACCTACCCTATTTACACTTATATATTAGTTCCAAACAACATTGCGTTTATGGACACTATTATATTTATTTTCGTAATTGCTTCTCTAGTTCAAATGATTGAAATGGCGTTGAAAAAATTCTCACCTACTCTTTATAACGCTATGGGTATTTATTTACCGTTAATCACTACTAACTGTGCAGTTTTAGGTGTTGCACAACTAGTTATAGACGAAGGCGAAATGATACGTATGATTGGTGCATCTTCTATGAATTTAGGATATGCCGTATTGTTTGGCTTATTTGCCGGTGTCGGCTTTACGCTTGCTATCGTAATAATGAGTGGTACGCGTGAAAAAATTGCAAGGCTTCCTATTAACAAACACTTAAAGGGCTTCCCTATCGCAATGATTACCGCTTGCTTTATTGCAATGGCGTTCTTCGTGTTTAATCTAATCTAAGGAGGAAATCGCTATGAATTTATTAAGTACGGTTATTTCACTTGAAAAAGTATTATTGGTTGTGGGAATAGTTGCAGTATTAGCAATAGTATTTTCTCTTTTAATAGTTTTAGTTTCAAAACTTTGCTACGTTAAAGAAGATGAACGAGTTAAGACAGTTCAAGAAAATCTTGCAGGTGCTAACTGTGGTGGCTGTGGCTTTGCAGGTTGTTCTGATTTTGCTAAGGCTTTAGTAGAAGGAAAAACTGATTTAAGCAAATGCAGTGCTACTTCCAACGAAAATAAGGAAGTTATCTCTAAGGTTTTAGGTATTCCCTTTTGTGCTTCAGCAAAAAACTTTGCAGTAGTATGTTGTAACGGTGGAAATAATGCAAAATCAAAATTTGTCTACGTTGGAAATCAAACTTGCGAAGCAAAAAACACTTATATGGGTGGCGATTTAGTATGCGTTGACGGATGCTTAGGCGAAGGTAGTTGTGCGACGGTTTGTGCCGGAGACGGTGTAATGATAAAAGACGGCGTTGCCGTTATTGATACAAAACTTTGCGAAGGCTGTGGCGCTTGTGTTTATAAATGTCCTAAATCACTAATTAAACTTATCCCTAACACTGCTAAGGTTTACGTTGCTTGTTCTTCTAAATGCAAAGGGAAAACGGTTATGGACGCTTGTAGCGTGGGTTGTATCGGTTGTGGATTATGTGCTAAGGTTTGCCCTAACGGCGCTATAGAAATGATTGATAATCTTCCTGTAATCGATTATTCTAAATGCACGGGCTGTAAACTTTGTAAAGATAAATGTCCTAAAAAATGTATTAAAAAAATTTAAGTATGTATAATTTTTTTATTGATAACACTGCCCTATCGGACGGAATATGTACAATCAGTGGTAAAGACTACAATCATATAAAAAACGTTTTAAGAATGAAACCTGGTGAAGAATTTTTGGTTAGTTGCGACAATAAAAGCAATCTTTGTAAACTTTTACGTTTTGAAAACGATACGTGTATTGCAGAGATAATTTGTGAAGATTATCAAGACACAAATCTAAAAGCAAAAATAATTCTTTTTCAAGGCTTACCTAAAAGCGATAAAATGGAATTAATTATTCAAAAAGCAGTAGAACTTGGCGTTGATGAAATAATTCCCGTTCAAATGGCAAGATGTGTCGTTTCATACGATGCAAAAAAGGTTAAAAGCAAAACCGAACGCTTTAACAGTATTGCTGAAAGTGCAGCAAAACAAAGTAAAAGAACTTCTATCCCACTCGTTCGTGAAGTTGTAAATTTTGATAAAGCACTGGAAATTGCAAAATCTTTAGACCTATTTTTAGTTCCTTACGAAAATGCTAAGGGAATGGCTTCTACAACCGAAGCATTATCTAATATAAAAGAAAATTCTACCATTGGAATTATGATTGGCTCAGAAGGTGGTTTTGAAGAAAAAGAAATACAAAAAGCCATTGAAATTGGTGGAAAAACTATTTCTCTTGGCAAAAGAATTTTAAGAACCGAAACGGCTTCTATAACTGCAATGGCTATGGTAATGCTTTATTGCGAAGCAAATCTATAAATTTTATTTAAAAGTATAACGGCGTGGAAATTTCCACGCCGTTTTCTTTTTTCAATTATGCAATACCTAAAATTTGTTTTAACATTTCAATGTTTTCCTTAGAAATATTATCGCCACTTTCTATTGCACTTTCAACACGATCATTTAATGCCTTTGCAATATCTTGTTTAACGTTTTCAGGAGTACTTTGATATATTTGTTTTAGTTCATCTGTTGCTTGAACTATTTCTTCATCTTTGCTTTCATATAAGTCTTCTACGGTTTTCTTAACAACTTCTGAACCAACTACTGCATCAGCAAAGTTTTCAACCATTTCAACGGTTAATTCTTCGCCGTTTGAAACTTCTTCTACCATATCTACGATTGCTTGAACGCTTTCGGCTTCTTTTTTGAACTTTTCTTCAGCCTCTTGTATTTTTTCTTGATCATCGCCCGCTTCGGCTTTTAGTTCATCAGCATATTCATAAATATTATCAAAATAATCTTTTACTATGGTATGAGTAACGTTCTCGGTATCAATAGGAGTTTCGATTTTTTGAACTGCATTTTCAACGATTTCGGTAACAACTTCTTTTACACCTTCGTTAGAGTTGTTGAATATTTCGCCGAATTCTTCCTTTAAGGTTTCAGTGTCAACTCCACTACCGCCTTGACCACTACCACTGCTGTTATTGTTTTCTACTAATGAAACTGCAATCTTATACGCAGCCTTAATATTAATTAAACATTGAGTATAGGTGCATTTTTTGTTTTCAACGTTATTGACCAATACTTCTAACGTATCGTGTGAAACGTATTCGTTAATTTCTTCGTTTCCGTTTACGAAAACCTTAATCAAATTGCCAGGTGTTTTTGCAAAACTATAAGTTGAAGCCATATCGTCCAAAATTCCACCAAACTCAGCAATAAGGTCAAGTGCGTTTGAGTCTTCATCTCCAATATCAGGAACTGCCGTTAGTAAATCTATAAAGAATTTTGCAATCTTTTTACTTTCCGTTAGTTTTTCCGAATCGGTCATGTCGATAAACTCGTTTAACTTAATAGAATCAACAACTGGTGTAGTTTCTTCTTCGGTCAAATCAAAGTTTGCTACACATAATTCGTGAATTAAATCTTTGATAACGGGGTCAATAGTTTCAATAATGAAATTGTTTCTTAAAATTCCATATACGCCTTCGCCAATCTTATCATTAGAAAACGTTTGTGCACCCAAACCTGCTTCTTGCGTTTCTAATAAATAATAAGATGAAAATACTACGGCTCCTTTTAATAAACCCTTAACATCGCTATAAATTTCGGTCTCAAAAGTTCTTCCGTGTAATTCATACTCTAAAGAAGACGAATTATTTAAATAACTTTCAGTTAAGTTGTTTAAGCCTAATCCCCTAAAGATTACGAACGGAAAAGATTCACATATAGGGTCAACAACTGCTTTTGTTGCAGATAATCCCGTTACTACACCACTTAAAGTTTCTTCAATCGATTCTGGTTCTTCACCTTCTTCAGAAAAGGTTGTAAAAGCATTGCTTTCAGCCGTTTCGTAATTGTCTGCTTCTAATAGGACTGCGGGCACTTCCTTTGTTGCTGAATACGCTAAGTCAACTATTGCCATTGGCGTAGAACTTATCGTAAAGAATACCGACGCTCCTATAAATAAGCCTATAAATCCACCTATTAATCTCTTTTGCCAACTGATTTTTACCTTTGTCTTACCGTTCTTTTTCTTCATTAAATTGTTAAGGTCTGGAATACATACCCTAATAACTAGCATTAAGAACTTAACGGCTGCATAAATCACCAAGAAAAGCAATGGTCCTGTTAATGCTGATAACATTAACAATATCAACGATTCGCCCGTTGCAAGTAATGCTCCGGCAAAATCACCTACTTCTCCCAATAATTCAAGTATAACTTCTTGAACTACAGGGTTGCCTATAATACTCTTGTAGATAAAACTACCTAAAATTGCTGTTACTATTGCAGAAACTGCAAATGCTATTAGGTTATAAATGTTTTTACCCAATCTTTTCCCAAGACCAGACAAAAAGCCTACAACTATAAAGACTATAAAACCTACCGTCATAATAGTCCCCGCTATTGCAAAATTTGGAATAGCCGTGGTTTCTACTGAACCGCCCATTTTTACTTTCTCCTTATAAACTTGTTTCTTTTATTATTTCCCCGTCCAATTTTTTAAGTATTAAACGGTTATTTTCTATAATAAGATAACTGTTTGGCGTATTATTTTTAGGCAACGCCACAGAACCTACGTTAACGAACACTCCGTTTTCATTTTTCTCAATAAAGCCGGTATGAAGATGTCCGTAAATCAAAGCATCAAACTTTGTTAAAGGCGGAGAATTCTTATTGTAAACGTGTCCGTGTGTAAATAATAAAGTTTTATTATCGACAAAAACGCATAAATCTTCTATAAAATGAAAATCTGATATAAGTTTATCAACGTCACTATCGCAATTGCCTTTCACAACTATAAGTTTATCTTTTATTCTATTTAAAATTGAAGCAACTTCACCTGGATTATAGTCTTTTGGAAAAGGATTTCTTGGTCCATGATTATAAATATCGCCTAAAATTATAAGTTTATCGGCTTTTTCTTCCATAAACCTATCGACCATTGCCTTAGCATAAAAGCTAGAACCGTGAACGTCTGACGCAACGAAAAGTTTCACTCCTCTTTTCTCCTTAATTTTTAACCTTTAATTAAATCTTTAATCACTTGTGAAGCAATCAATAGTCCAGCACTTGCGGGAACGAAAATCATTGAAGGAATATTTTTTCTACCTTCTTCTCTTTTTTCGGTAATTCCCTCTTCTTCAGAATAAACGACTTTTACGTCCTTTATGCCTCTTTTTGCAAGTTCCCTACGCATAACTCTTGCTAAAGGACAAACTTTAGTTTTTGAAATACTTTCGACCTTAAGTTTTTCGGGCGAAAGTTTTCCACCCGTGCCCATACAAGATATTACCTTTATATTTTGACTAACTGCTCTTGAAATAATTTCAATCTTAGCAGAAACGGTGTCGACGGCATCAACAACGTAATCGTACTTTGAAAAATCAAACTCATTAGCGTTTTCGGGTAAATAGAAAACTTTATGGCAAGTAACGTTTGCTTTTGGATTAATAGACAATATCCTTGATTTTGCAACTTCCACCTTGTCTTTCCCAATAGTTTCTGCTAATGCGAAAATTTGTCTATTAACATTACTTTCGTTTATATCGTCGCTATCGAAAAGTGAAATATTATTAACGCCACTTCTTGCTAACGCTTCAATAACGTATCCACCTACACCACCTACGCCAAAAACGGCAACGTGTGAATTACTTATTCTTTCAAAAGCCTCTTCACCTATTAAAAGTTTAGTTCTTTCAAAAAGTTTCATTATAGTAGGAAAATTCCTTTTTTAGCATTTTCTTCTAAGTCTTTATCAGCCCATACTGAAGCCTGCACTTCACCAATATGTGCTTTGTTTAAAAAGAACATACAAAGCCTTGATTGACCAATTCCACCACCTATGGTTAAAGGCAATTTTCCGTCCATAATGGACTTGCAATATGGATTATCAAGTTTATTTAGTTCGCCTTTTTTCTTTAGTTGTTTTGGTAAACTATTTTGGTCAACCCTTATGCCCATTGAAGAAATTTCAAGTGCAATATCTAAAACGTCATACCATAGAAGAATATCACCGTTAAGTTTCCAATCGTCATAGTCCGCCGCTCTACCATCGTGTGGCTTTTTATCAGACAAATCCCAACCAATTTGATACAAGAAAACTGCACCATATTTTTTGGCAACCATCTTTTCTCTATCTTTTCTTGATAAATCGGGATACATTTGCTCTAATTGCTTTGTAGATACAAAGGTAATTTCGTCCGGCAAAGTATGTGTGATTTGTGGGTATTTTGCAGTTAATGCATTGGAAAGTTTCTTTAGTGCTTTATAAATGCTTTTTACCGTTCTTTTTAGATACCCTAGCGTTCTTTGGTCTTTGGTAATAATTTTTTCCCAATCCCATTGATCAACGTAAACAGAGTGCAAAGCATCTAGGTCTTCGTCTCTACGAATAGCGTTCATGTCGGTATAAAGCCCTGTTCCTGCTTCAAAGCCATATTTATCAAGTGCCATTCTTTTCCATTTAGCAAGAGATTGTACGATTTCAACCTCTTTATTTAATGTTAAAACGTCAAAACGCACGGCACGTTCATATCCATTAAGGTTGTCGTTTAGCCCACTTTCAGGTTGAACGAACAAGGGAGCAGATACCCTTGTCAATTTTAATGCTTTTGCAAGTTCCTTTTCAAAATAGTCCTTTATAAACTTGATAGCAATTTCAGTCTCTATAAGGTTTAATTGAGACTTATAATCCTTAGCCATCTTACACTCCTTTATAAAGAGGATATTTTTCAATAAGTTTTTTAACTTCTGCCCTTACTTCGTCGTAAGCGTTTTCTTTTTCTCTTATAATTTTTACTATTAATTTTGCAACCTTTCTGCAGTCATCTTCCTTAAAACCTCTAGTCGTAACCGACGGTGTACCAATTCTTACACCACTAGTAATGAACGGACTTCTCTTGTCAAAAGGTACTGCGTTTTTGTTTAAGGTAATATTAACTTCGTCAAGCATATTTTCAAGTTGCTTTCCGGTTACGTCGGTATCTGATAAATCTAATAACATTAAGTGGTTGTCCGTACCACCTGATACCAATTTAATTCCATTTTCAACAAACGTTTCGCTCATAGCCTTAGCGTTTAGTAAAATTTGTTCTTGATATTCCTTAAATTCAGGTTTAAGTGCTTCGCCAAACGCAACTGCCTTACCAGCAATAACGTGCATTAAAGGACCGCCTTGAGTTCCAGGGAATACTGCTTTATCAATGATTTTAGCGTATTGTTCTTTACATAAAATCATACCACCTCTAGGTCCTCTTAAAGTCTTATGAGTAGTCGTGGTAACGAAATCCGCATAAGGAACAGGACTAGGATGAAGCCCTGTTGCAACTAAGCCTGCAATGTGAGCGATGTCAACCATCATATATGCACCGACCTTATCGCAAATTTCTCTTAGTCTTTTAAAATCAATAACTCTTGCGTACGCACTTGCACCAGAAACTATGATTTTCGGCTTAACTTCTAGAGCAGTCTTTTCAAGTTCGTCGTAATTGATTTCGCCAGTTGCTTCGTCAACGCCGTAACCTACTGCATTGAAGTATTTACCCGAAACAGCAACGGGAGAACCGTGAGTCAAATGTCCGCCGTGTGCTAAACTCATACCTAAAATAGTATCACCTGGGTTTAATACTGCAAAATATACTGCAAAGTTTGCATTTGCACCACTGTGGGGTTGAACGTTTGCATGTTCAGCACCAAATAATTTTTTAGCCCTTTCAATAGCGATGTTTTCTACAACATCAACGTTTACACAACCGCCATAATATCTATGTGCGGGATAACCTTCTGCGTACTTATTGGTCAATACGCTTCCTACTGCTTGCATTACGCTTTCAGAAACAAAGTATTCACTTGCAATAAGTTCGATGTTGTTGTTTTGTCTATTGAGTTCGTTTGCCATACCCTCAAATACTTCGGGGTCAGTTGATTTGATTAAAGAATAATCTATCATGTTTTCTCCTTTTTGTATATATAAATAATATTTTTTTTAACATTTGTTAAGAATTTCAATAATTTCGCATACGTATTTATCGTTTTTCGCTATTTTTTTATCGATAAACGATAACATAAAAAACCAAACGACAATTAATACAATGCTAATTGGTAGAATAAAAATCTCGTTTTTAATAAATAGTTTTTCTATCAAGACAGCAAGCCCGATTAATAATAATGGCACTAAAAACACTAAAAGCATTCCGACAAGTTTACCTCTTTCGTTAGAAGTATTAATTAAAACGTCGTCGTTCTCCTTTGCTGAAAGAGTGTTCTTTGCCCTAAATTCTATCTCTGAAGCGTTTTTTGGGAATAAACACATTCCGCATTTACTGCATTCGTCCTTTTTCTGAACTTTTACAATCGCATACTTGCCTTCAATCTTTGAAATCTTTCCAGTTTCTTGCATACTATTTTAAAAACTCTATAACCTTGTCAAAAGAAACTTCCGCTTCTTGACCGTCAGTCATATTTTTGATTTTAATTATACCCTTTTCAAGTTCGTCAGAGCCAATAACCCCAACGTATTTAGCACCTATTTTATCAGCGTACTTAAACTGTGCTTTAATGCCCCTTTCCATATGGTCAAGTTCGGCAATAACACCATTTTCTCTAAGCGACTTAACTAAGCAAAACGCCTTTTCTTGTGCTTGTTCGCCCATACTTGCTATATAGATTTGAACGCCGTCGTCCTTAGGAATTTCAACGCCCGTGTTTTCCATTAAAAGCAATAATCTTTCAATACCGGCAGCAAACCCTATACCACAAGTTTCCGTTCCACCAAGTTCTTTAACTAGTCCGTCGTATCTTCCGCCACCACATACCGTGCCTTGTGCACCGATATTTTCTGAAACGAATTCAAATACCGTCTTAGTATAATAATCCAAGCCTCTAACTATATTGTGGTCAATCTTAAACTCTACGTTTGAAAGTGTTAATAACTTCTTAACTTGTTCAAAATGGTTACTACAATCCTCGCACAAATAATCTAAAATGCTAGGTGCGTTTTCTACAATTTTTTTGCAGTCTTGGTTTTTGCAGTCTAAAATTCTTAAAGGATTTTTTTCAAACCTTGACTTACAAAGTTCACAAAGATTGTCATAATTTGCTTTTAAGTAGTTTTTAAGTGCTTCTTCATACTTTTTACGACAGTCTTTACAGCCAATACTATTAATGTAAAGCGAAACGTTTTTAATCCCCAACTTTTCTATAAAAGTTTTAGCAACCAATATTACTTCAGCATCGGTATCGGGCGTTTTTGCACCAAAATATTCTATACCGAATTGATGAAATTCACGTAGTCTTCCTGCTTGTGGTCTTTCGTATCTAAAACACTGTGTTAAATAGTAAAGTTTAGCGGGCAACGCCGAACTTGCCATGCCGTTTTCTATAAACGCACGAACAACCCCCGCCGTCCCTTCGGGTTTTAAGGTTATGCTTCTTCCACCTTTATCGGTAAAAGTGTACATTTCTTTGTTTACTATATCAGTCGTTTCACCAACACCACGTAAAAACACTTCAGTGTGTTCAAAAGTGGGAGTTCTAATTTCCTTAATATTGAAAATCTTTGCAACTTCCCTTGCCGTGTTTTCTATAAACTGCCACTTGTAAGAATCTTGTGGCAATAAGTCTTTTGTCCCTTTTGGTATATTTATCATTTTAGTCTCCCAATTATAGGATATATTTCTTTAAGTCTTTATTTTTCTTATCAACACCAAGTTTATTGATTACGAACTTCTTATCAATAACAACTTGTTTTTCTTCGCCGTCTGCTTCAAACGAAACGTCTTCTATTAGATTTTCCATAACGGTATGAAGTCTTCTTGCACCTATATCTTCGCTTGTAGCGTTCATATTTTCGGCAATGCTTGCAATCTCTGCTATCGCTTCGTCGGTAAACTTTAAGTCAACTCCGTCAACCTTTAATAGCGTTGCATATTGAATAGTTATTGCGTTTTGCGGTGTCGTTAAAATCTTTATGAAATCTTCTTTAGTTAAACTGTTAAGTTCTACTAAAATAGGAAATCTACCTTGAAGTTCTGGTATTAAGTCAGAAACCTTAGAAACGTGGAACGCCCCCGCTGCGATAAATAGTATATAGTCTGTTTTAATTGAACCGTATTTTGTCATTACGGTTGAGCCTTCTACTATTGGTAAAATATCACGTTGAACGCCTTCTCTTGAAACGTCTTGTCCACCACTTGACGAACGGGCTTTTGCCGCAATTTTATCGATTTCGTCAATAAAGATTATGCCTTCTTGTTCTGCACGTCTTATTGCTTCTTCGTTAACCGAATCTTTATCGATAAGTTTTTCGGCTTCTTCGTCAAGCAAGAGTTTTCTTGCTTCTTTTACACTCATTTTACGTTTTTTGTACTTTTTAGGCATCATATCCCCAAAAATACTGCCAATACTAATTTCAGCACCACCGGGTACTAGTTCCATAGGTTTTGGTGCGTCAACTACTTCTATTTCAATAGTTTCGTTGTCGTAATACCCACGCTTTAAGCCTTCTAATAATCTATCTTCAAAAATTTGGTCGGGTGTTTCGCCTTTGTCGGCCTTTCTTGCAACAGCCAATAACTTAACTAATTTACTGTCAACAATGTTTCCTGCTTTTTCGGTTACCTTCTTAATTCTTTCTTCCTTAACTAGTCTAACGGCACACTCTACCAAATCTCTTATCATAGACTCAACGTCTCTACCTACGTAGCCTACTTCGGTATATTTCGTTGCTTCTACCTTGATAAAGGGTGCACCTACTAGTTTAGAAAGTCTTCTTGCTATTTCGGTTTTACCTACACCCGTCGGACCTTTCATTATGATGTTCTTAGGTGTAATTTCTTCCATTTCAGCAAGAGAAAGACGGCTTCTTCTGTAACGATTTCTTAGTGCTATCGCTACCGATTTCTTCGCTTCGTCTTGACCGATTATATATTTATCTAATTCTTTTACTATTTGTTTAGGACTTAAATTCATAATTTACTCCCTTATAATACTTCACAAGTTATATTTCCATTGGTAAATACGCAAATTTCACTTGCTATGCCAAGTGCTTTCTTTGCAATTTCTTCAGCACTATAGTTAGTTTCTTGCATCAACGCACGTGCCGCTGCTAAAGCGTAGTTTCCACCACTTCCAATAGCACATACTCCGTCTTCAGGCTCTATTACTTCGCCCGTACCCGATACGATTAATAGACAATCTTTGTCGGCAGTAATCATCATTGCTTCAAGTTTTCTTACCTTGTCGCTTCTCCAAAGTTCAGCAAGTTCTACTGCACTTCTCATAAGATTTCCAGAATATTTATTTAACATTTCTTCAAACCTTTCCGACAAAGTAAAAGCGTCTGCTACTGAGCCCGCAAAACCAAAGATTACCTTTCCGTTATATATTCTTCTTACCTTTACTGCGTTGTTTTTGAATATTATAGACTGCGACATAGTAACTTGTCCGTCGCCTGCAATAGCAGTTTTTCCGTCTCTTTTTACAGCACAAATAGTAGTGCCCTTAAATTCAGTCATTTTCGTTCTCCATTATAAATTCTTTTATAAGCTTTAGGCTTCTTTCAGCCATTTGTCTTTTCCTTTCCGATTTATCCCTTATAATACTATCTAACGGTGGCAATATTCCAAAGTTAGCGTTCATCGGTTGAAAATTAGGATTTTCAGTCGTTATGTACTTTGTTAGCGAACCCAATACCGTTTTTTCGGATATTTTAATTGGTTTTTTACCCTTTAACTTGCGTTCTAGATAAATTGCAACTAAAAGTCCACTACCGGCACTTTCAACGTAACCTTCTACTCCCGTGATTTGCCCTGCAAAATATATTTTATCGTTAGATTTTAAGGAATAATCGTCGTTTAATACCTTAGTTGAATTAATAAAAGTATTTTTATGCATTACTCCGTAACGCAAGTATTCTGCATTTTTTAAGGCGGGTATTATTGAAAACACACGTTTTTGTTCGCCCCATTTCAGATTAGTTTGAAACCCAACCATATTATACATACTGCCCGATGCGTCTTCCTTTCTAAGTTGCAAGCAAGCGTATGGCCATCTACCCGTCTTAGGGTCGTCAAGCCCCGCCGGTTTTAACGGACCAAAACGCAAGGTGTCAACCCCACGGCTTGCCATAATTTCTATCGGCATACAACCTTCAAACACTTCGGTTTTTTCAAAATCATGCAATGTTGCACACTCAGCGTTAGTTAATTCGTGTATAAATTCTAGATACTGTTCCTTATTCATTGGACAGTTTACGTGGTCGGCATCGCCCTTGCCGTATCTGTCGCCGAAAAAAGCGTTTTCCATATCTATCGAATTAAAATCTATTATAGGTGCTGAAGCGTCGTAAAAGGATAATCCGTCGCCAACCAACTCCCTTATAGAACTAGAAAGTTCATCGGTGGTTAAAGGTCCTGTGGCAATAACGGTATATTCGTCGGAATTAATTTTTGTAATTTCTTCAGAAATTATCGTTACGTTTTCTAAACTATTAACCTTGTCAGTGATATATTCAGCGAACTTTTCTCTATCGACTGCTAAAGCGTTGCCTGCAGGAACTCTATTTTTATCGCCACTTTCAACGATAAGAGAGCCTAGTAAACGCATTTCTTCCTTCATTAGCCCCGAAGCATTTCCATAAACGTCGTTACTCTTTAATGAGTTTGAACAAACTAATTCGCCAAACTTTGTACTTTTATGGGCAGGGGTAAACTTGTTAGGTTTAATATCGTATAATTCTACTTTTATACCGTGAGTTGCAAGATAATACGCAACTTCACAACCTGCCAAGCCACCACCTATAACTTTAACTTTTTGCATCGTTATCTTCTTTACATTTCTTATTAGAGCAAACCGTCTTTCCGTCAACTATAACGGTGTAAGCACCACAACGGCTACACTTTTCGCCCGTCGGTAAGTCCCAACTCATAAATTTACAGTTAGGATAAGACGAGCAACCGTAGAATACTTTTCCACCACGACTAAGCATTTTCTTGGTCGGTTTTCCACACTCTGGACAAACGCCTGCGTTTTCAGATAAACTTATAGTATTTTTACACTTAGGATAGTTAGAACAAGCAAGGAATTTACCAAACTTTCCTTCCCTTTCTACCATAATTCCACCACATTTTTCACAAATTCTATCGGTGGGAATAGCAACCTTTTCATTTGCTGAAATGATATTTTTACAAGTAGGATAATTAGAACAAGCGTAATAGTTGCCGTATTTACCACTGTTAATCATCATAGGTGCACCGCACTTTTCACAAAGTCTATCGGTGAGTTTAGAATTCATAAGTTTCTTTTCAAACGGCTTATAAAAATCTGCTATTAACTTATGCCAATCTTTGCCACCGTTACCTATGTCGTCTAATTGATTTTCCATTCTTGCAGTAAACGAAACGTCCATAATTTCAGCAAAATATTTAACTAGAAAATCTATTAAATTATAACTAATCGGGTTTGGAACTAGATATTTTTTTTCTTTTTTTACGTACTCACGCTTTTTGTCGGTAAGTTTAGCCATAATTGTAGCATAAGTAGAAGGTCTGCCAATACCCTTGTCTTCCATATTCTTAATTAAACTTGCTTCAGTAAAGCGTACGGGGGGTTTTGTAAATTTTTGTTCTTTTGTAATTCCTTTTACAAACAACTTTTCGCCCGTATTAAGAATAGGAAGCATTGCGTTTCCGCCTTCTTCGTCTTCTTCCTTTTTAGAGTCGTCGTAAACTGCTAGATAACCCTTAAAGGTCAATGTTTTACCACTAGTTTTTAGCGTATAGTCGCCCGATTGAACTTCCAAGGCTACGCTATCAAACAACGTTTCAGACATTTGCGAAGCAACGAACCTATCGTAAATGAGTTTATAAAGTCTATATTGATTTTTATCTAAGACGTTTTTAAGACTTTCGGGCGTTCTTCTAATGTCGATAGGACGAATCGCTTCGTGAGCGTCTTGTGCGTCCTTTTTCGACCTATAAACATTTGGTTTTGCGGGAAGATATTGTTCGCCGTAATTGTCTTTAATATATGCTAACGCTTCACTTTGTGCATCGGCTGAAATTCTTACAGAGTCAGTTCTCATATAAGTTATCAATGCTAAATGTCCGTTAGGAGTTTCTACACCTTCGTAAAGTCTTTGTGCGATTTGCATTACTTGGGGTGCAGTAATATTTAACTTTATTGAACCGTCTTGTTGAAGGGTACTAGTAATAAACGGTGCTGGTGCGTGTGATTTTACTAGCGACTTTTTAACGTTTTTTACTATAAAATCAGAATTTTTTAATTCGTCTTCTACTACTTTTGCTTCTTCTTCGCAAGATGGCTTATATTTTTTTCCTTTCTTTTCAACTAGTAAAACTTTGAAAGGTTGTTCTTCGGTTTTTAATACTTCGGCTTTTAAGTTCCAATATTCTTGGGGCTTAAATTCTTGAATTTCCCTTTCCCTTTCAACGACCATTCTAAGAGCAACTGATTGTACTCTTCCCGCTGAAAGATTATCGTTAAGACGAGAACTCGCTGCAGGCGAAATGCTATAGCCTACTAGTCTATCTAGTACACGTCTTGCTTGTTGTGCGTCAACCAAGTTCATATCTATTTTTCTTGGGTTTGCAATAGCGTTTCTTACTGCCTTTTCCGAAATTTCGTTAAATTCTATACGGTTAGCAGTCTCTACGTCTAATTCCAAAACTTCGGCTAAGTGCCATGATATTGCTTCCCCTTCTCTATCCGGGTCAGTTGCAAAATATACTTTATCGGCTTTTTTAGCGTCTTCTTTTAATCTCTTTATATCAGCCTTTTTATCGGGTGAAATTTCATAAAATGGTTCAAAGTTTTTGTCGATACGAATACCCATTCTATTAACGGGTAAATCTCTCACATGCCCTTTGGACGCATCAACCTTAAAATCCCCTTTAAGAAATTTTTCAATAGTTTTTGCCTTGTGTGGCGATTCCACTATAATTAATTGCATTTGCTTTTTTACCTTCCCCTTGTTAGTCCGTAAACGTTTACTCCGGTCTTTATTACTATTCCCTTTATTTCCATTGCCGATAAGGTCGGCGATAGTACATAAACGGGTTTGTTTATTATTTCACATAATTTTTCCACGTGCAAATTGCCGTTTGACAGTGCTTCTACTATTTCACGTTCTAGACTACTCAACTCAACTTGCTCGCTTTTAGATTCTATTCCGTAAAATTCCAAAATATCTTCAGGAACGTCGGTTAGCCTTGCCCCACGCTTAATCAAGTCGTTACAGCCAGCACCCGTAGGAACACCTACTCCGTATGGTACTGCAAACAAATCTCTACCATATTCTTCAGCGTATTCGGCAGTATATATTGCACCACTTTTAATAGACGCACTCGCTATCAGTACGCCTTTCGATAACCCTGCTATTATTCTATTCCTTACAGGGAAGAAATACGGCTTGGTTACAGTCTCTGGTGCGTGTTCGGTAATTACCAAACCTTTTTCAGCAACTTTATCCAATAATTCTATGTTTGATGCGGGATATACGTGGTCAAACCCACCAGCCAAAACGGAAACTACCTTGCCACCGTTGCTGATAGAAGTTCTTAAAACCACTTCGTCGATACCTTCCGCTGTCCCCGTTAAGGGTACGAAACCCGCTTTGATTAAAGTTTTCGTGTATTGTTCAGCCGTCTTTTTGGCTATTGGCAAACACCTTCTACTACCTACTATTCCAAAAAGGTTTTCATTTAATAACTTTACGTCCCCTTTATAATATAAAACCAAAGGTGGAATTGACGTTTGTTTTAAAAGTTTAGGATATTCGACAGAATTTACGGTTATTGCCGTAATCTTTCTACGCTTTAACCCGTCTAACACGTATTTTAGATAAACGTCGTTAGCAGAATTTTTAATTAATTCGTAGTCCTTTTCGCCTATGTTAGATACGATGTAGTTTTTACCCTTTTCTAAAACTTCACTAATTTTAGGTTTGCCTTGTAAAAGGCTAAACAGTTGGGCTTTGTGCTTGTATTCTAGACCGATAAAACTATCTAGCCATAATAAGCACAATTCTTCTGTGGTATATTTTTTCATTTTATCCGTGTCTATAACTTATTGCTTCATAAATGTGTTCGGGACGAATTTCTTCCATTAAATTCATATCGGCTATCGTTCGTGCTACCTTTATTATTCTACTTCTTGCCCTTGGTGAAAGGTGAAGCGATTCGTACGCTTGCTTTAGAATACTTTCACACTCGTCGCAAAGTTTACAATATTTTTTTATGTGTTTTTCGCCCATTTCACTATTAGTTATAATAGTGTCGTTTTTAAATCTCTCTTTTTGAATAAGCCTAGTACGATTTACTCTTTTTCTTATTGTTTCGCTAGTTTCCGATTGTGAATTATCTGAAAGTTCAGAATATTTAACAGAATCAACTTCCACTTTAATATCAATTCTATCTAAAAGTGGTCCTGAAATTTTGGCGTTATACTTTTGTATTTGCGAGGGGGTACAAGTGCACACCTTATCGATAGAACCGTAATTCCCACAAGGACAAGGGTTCATACTTCCACAAAGCATAAAGTTTGCAGGATACGTAACGCTACCCACTGCCCTTGACAAGGTTATTACCCTATCTTCTAAAGGTTGTCTTAAGGCTTCTAACGTTGCCCTAGTATATTCGGGCATTTCGTCTAAGAATAAAACGCCATTATGAGCAAGACTGATTTCGCCCGGTCTTAAAGAAGTTCCACCACCCGTCATTGCAACCGTGCTTGACGTATGATGTGGGCTTCTAAACGGCCTAGTGTAAACTATCCCGTCTTTATATTTTAACACGCCTGCCACCGAATGAATTTTAGTCGTTTCTAACGCCTCTTCATAATTCATATCGGGCATTATTGTTGGCAAGCATTTTGCTAGCATAGTCTTTCCCGTTCCCGGTGCACCGACGAATAAAACGTTATGCCCACCAGACACGGCAACTTCTAACGCCCTTTTTGCAACCTTTTGTCCTTTGATAAAGGACATATCGGTATCGTAAGAACAATCACTTGTCAACGCAGTATATTTAACGCTTTGAATTTTTTCTATCGGTCTTAACCCTGACAAATGGTCGATTGTATCTTTTAATGACTGTACGGGATAAATTTCAGCACCTCCCACAAAGGATGCTTCCTTGCCGTTGTCAAACGGAACTATAAATTTTTTATAGCCTTGCGAAAAAGCAGAAATGATAAGTGGTAAAACCCCGTTAATACGTCTAACGCCACCGTCTAGAGACAATTCGCCAAAAAACACCACGTCCTTAAAGTCGCCAACTAATTGGCCCGTTGCGTTAAGCACACCTATTGCTAAAGGTAAATCTAGCAGTGAACCTTCCTTTTTTAAATCGGCAGGGGCAAGATTTACAGTAATTTTTTTAGACGGCATAGTTCTACCACTATTTTTTATAGCAGAACGGATACGTTCTTTAGACTCTTTAACAGCAGTGTCGCCAAGCCCTACTATATCAAAACCAGGCAAACCGTTATTTACGTCCACTTCAACTCTTACGGGAACACCGTCTAAACCGTTAAGTGCAAAACTTTGAATTTTGGCTATCATATTTTACCTTTTTTACTTTTAAGAAAATTATATTAAAATAACGCAAATGGTTGTTTTTTGGCAATTATAATTTTATCCCATTATATTTAATTAATATTATATAATATTTAAATGAAAAAGTAAACACAAAGACCGTTAAATTTTAGTAATATTTAAAAAAGCCTTTGAATTTTCAAAGACTTTTATTGATAAAAAATAAAAACCTACGATTTCGTAGGTTTTTTATCATTATCTAGCAACTTCTTTTACTTTAGCAGCTTTACCGGTTCTTTCTCTCAAATAGTAAAGTTTTGCACGACGAACAGCACCCTTTCTTACAACGATGATGTCTGCAACCTTTGGTGAGTGAATCGGGAAGGTTTTTTCTACGCCTACACCGAAAGAAATTCTTCTTACGGTAAAGGTTTCTGAAATACCGCCGTGTTTTCTTGCGATAACGATTCCTTCAAACGCTTGTAATCTTTCTCTTTCACCTTCAATAACCTTTACCATTACTTTAACGGTATCACCTACTGAAAATTCAGGAATAGATGCTTTTACGTTTTCTTGATTGATAGCGTCAATTATACTCATTTGCTTTTACCTCCAAATTACTAAGCGTTCATTGATGATTTACAAGAAGCGGAACGCCCGAAGCGTTTTATATAATACCACATAAATAAACTTTTTGCAAGCGTTTTTACACACAAAATGCGTCAATTATGTGATTTATCTCTTCATTTAGTATTTCTATTACGTCAAACCTACATTTTTGGCCTAAAAGTTTGTTTTTTAGTAAATATTCTTGTGCAACTTTGACGTATTTTCTTTGTTTTTCGTACCCTACGGCTTCCGATGGTCTTCCGTAAGTATCACTAGTCCTTGTCTTAACTTCCACAAATATTATCGTTTCGTCTTTTTTTACAATAACGTCTATTTCGCCAAGCCTAGTCTTGTAATTTTTCTCTAGTACCGTATAGCCCTGTTTTTTTAGGTATTCTACGGCTTTGTTTTCTCCTACTCTACCCAGAAGTTTTTTATAAAAGTTTTTCTGTGTAATTTGCAAGGTCCTATCTCCTTGATTTTATCTATATGCACTTTTGTGCCGTAACCTTTGTGTTTCTCAAACCCGTATTCGGGAAATTCTTTTGCATATTCAACCATAAGATTATCCCTATATACTTTTGCAATTATCGAAGCACAACCTATCGTATAACTTAAAAAATCACCTTTAGTTATGTATTCGGCATTGATTTCAAGCCCCGTGTCAACTCCGTCAACTAAGGTTATATCGGGCGTAATAGTCAAGCCTTTTACTGCTTGAACCATACATTTTTTCACTGCGTTAAGTATGTTTATTTGGTCAATTTCGCTTGGCTCTATACTGTAAATACAATAACTTAAGGCTTGCTCTTTAATTTGTTTTGCAAGTGCTTCTCGCTTCTTTTCCGAAAGTTTTTTAGAATCGGTTACACCCTCTATTATTTTGTCTTTAGGCATTATAACCGAAGCACAAACGACAGGCCCTGCTAGTGGCCCTCTACCCACTTCGTCAACCCCTGCAATGTAGGTTAAACCTTGTTCGTAATATTTTCTTTCGTATTCGTAATTATCCATTTTAATCTAAAATAATTTTTCCTATTCTACCGCTTCTAAAATCGTCGATTATCGCCTTTGCACAGCGTTCATAATCAAACTCTCCACCACGCATTAAAAATCCCCTACGAACGCAAATGGCGTCTATAATCTTTAATGTAGAAACGCTTAAATCTTCAATATTATACTTGCTTTTTATAAGGTCTGGGTACTTCTCGGTCATTTCCTTTATAAACTCAAACGAAAGGTCGCCCATATCGATATTAGCATCGTTCATACTGCCAATATAAGCAAGGTGTTTTGCAAGCGTTTGATTATCAAAAGCAGGTGGCATAGTACCAGGTGTATCTAGTAATTCTAGTTCTCTAATTCTCACCCATTGCTTGCCTTTAGTAACGCCAGCCTTGTTGCCCGTAATAGCCTTTTTTCCACCACATAAAGCGTTAATGATTGTCGATTTTCCCGTGTTAGGAATACCTGCAACCATTATCCTTACGGGCTTAAAAACGCCCTTTAATTTATTGCGTTCTAATTTCTCTTTTAACAATAAGAAAATTCTACCGTACAATAGGTCAATAGCCTTTTTATCCATTGCACTAACAGCAACCGTTTCCATGCCTTCTTCTGAAAATTCCTTAACGGTTCTTTTAACGTCTTCACTAGAAACTAGGTCGCATTTATTTAAAACGTATAAAACTTTTTTATTGATAAAAAGTTTATTTAATTTTTTATTTAACGAAGCCCTTGGTGCACGTGCATCTAAGACGATCATAACGCCGTCAACAGCCTTAAGATTATCTTCCATCATACGCATTGCAGCCGTCATATGCCCTGGAAACCACTGTAAATGTTGCATATTAATCCTCCAACAAGTCGGGGCGTTTTTCCCTAGTAATTTCAAGGGATTTTTGCCTACGCCACTTGTCTATTTCTCCGTGGTTACCACTAGTTAAAACTTCGGGAACTTTTATCCCCATAAATTCTTGAGGACGGGTATATTGAGGATATTCAAGCATACCACCCGTAAAACTTTCTTGCTTCAAGGATTCCACGTTTATAACGCCGTCAACGTAGCGTGAAACAGCGTCAACTACTGCCATTGCGGGAATTTCACCACCCGTAAGCACGAAATCGCCAAGCGATAATTCTTCGTCTATATATAAATCGAGTACCCTTTGGTCAACTCCTTCATAGTGCCCACATAAAAGTAAAATATTTTCTTTTAAGGCGTACTCTAAAACTGTTTTCTGATTAAAGGTTTTTCCCTTTGGGGACATAAAAATTCTAAGCGATTTATGGTCGGGGTCAATGGCGTCGATTGCACTTGCAATAGGTTGAGGCATCATAACCATACCCGCACCACCACCAAAAGGCGTATCGTCGCATTTTTTATGTTTGTCTAGGGTATATGCACGTATATCGTGTATATTTAATTCAATTTTTCCACTATCTACTGCCCTACCTATAATGCTTGTTTTAAGTGGTGTAAACATTTCGGGAAAAAGAGTTAAAATATCAATCTTCATAAACTGAAATCTCCTTTAATCTTTCGCCCTTAACGAAAATTTCCTTGTTGTCCGTATCGATTTTAATAATTAAATCTTTAAGGAAAGGAAATCTTAAAACACGATTATCAACGGTATCCACCGTAAAATAGTCGGTTTTAGCAGAAGTTACTTCCCTAACGGTACCGATTTCGCCATTTTCGTCGTAGAGTTTACAACCTTCTATATCCACTATAAAGTACGAATCTTTAGGTAGTGCGACAGCGTCTTGTTTTTTTACACACAAAAACTTGTTGCGGAAAGTTTCCGCAACGTTTCTATCCGTTACCCCATCAAGTAGGATAAAAACCGAATCAATAGACGGCCTTGCACCCAAAACTTTATGGGTAACACCGTCTATCAATACGCTTTTAAGTTGTTTGAATCGCTTTACGTCGTCAGTTAACGGCATAACTTTTAGTTCGCCTTTAATGCCTTGTGGCTTTACGACTAAACCGATTTTTAACGTTTGTTCCATTGTATAAAAAAGCAGGGAAAATGCTTAATTATTTTCCCTTTCTTTAATTTCTAAGTTATACTTTTTGTCTTCCTTAAGAGAACCTGCACGAACGAGAGTACGAAGTGCCTTAGCGATTTTGCCTTGGCGACCTATTACCTTTCCCATTTCGCTTGCGTCAAGTACAACTGTTACCGAAACGTTTTTACCGTCTTCAACAACGGTATATTCAACGTTTTCGGGATTTTCGGCAAAACTGCCGATTACGTACTTAATTAGTTCTATCATAACTTCTCCTTAAGTCTTACTTGCTTGACTTACGAACTTTAGTCTTTGCGGGAGAAAGTTTATCCGACTTAGGAATAATACCTTGTTTAACTAAAATATTTTTTACGGTTTCGGTAGGTTGAACGCCTTTAGCGAGCCAATCCTTTGCCTTTGCTTCGTCAATTACGATTTCTGCAGGTTGAGCGGTAGGATTATAATGACCTACTTTGTCAATGTATGCCCCGTCTCTTGCCGTTCTGCTGTCCGTAACTACTACACGGTAGAAGGGTGATTTCTTGTCGCCCATTCTGGTTAATCTCATTTTTACTGCCATTTTTGTTTTCTCCTTTTTTTTAATTAAAATTTAAAAAATTTATTATTTTTCATTTGTTTCATCATCAGTTTGGTTTGTTCAAACTGTTTTAACACCCTATTCACTTCTTGAACGGACGTTCCACTTCCGTTTGCTATCCTATTCTTTCTCGAAGAATTGATTATCGAAGGATTTTCACGCTCTTTCATAGTCATTGACTGAATTATCGCTTTCATAGAAAGCATTTTAGATTCGTCAATATCCCCTTCCTTAATTTTGAATTTTGTACCAAAACCGGGAAGCATTGATAGCATATCTTTAATTCCGCCCATCTTGTTCATCGTTTCAAATTGAACTAAATAATCGTCCAACGTAAAGGAATTTTCACGGAATTTCTTTTCCATTTTTCTAGCGTCTTCTTCGGTTACGGCTTCTTGTGCTTTTTCTATTAAAGTCAAAACGTCGCCCATACCAAGAATTCTATTCGCCATACGGTCGGGATAGAAAGGCTCTAAATCACCAAGTTTTTCGCCTACCGAACAAAACTTTATAGGTTTGCCCGTTACCGCTTTCATTGAAAGGGTTGCACCACCCCTTGTATCGCCGTCAAGTTTAGTCAATACTAAACCCGTTACTTCAAGTCGCTTATTAAAGGTGTCGGCTACTTCTACTGCTACTTGACCGGTCATAGAGTCAACTACCAATAAGATTTCAGCGGGATTTACTGCCTTTTTAATATCTTCTAATTCTTGCATTAGCGTTTCGTCTATTTGAAGACGACCAGCCGTATCTATTATAACCGTATCAAAAGCGTAAGATTTAGCGTATTCTACTGCTTCTTTGGCTATTTTAACGGGGTTTCCTTGCCCCTTTTCAAAAACTGTACAACCTGCCTTTTCGCCAACAGTTTTAAGTTGGTTAATCGCTGCTGGACGATACACGTCGCAAGCAACTAGCAAGGGTTTTTTACCTTGCTTTTTTAATAGCATACCAAGTTTACCAACTAAGGTGGTTTTACCCGCACCTTGTAACCCTGACATCATTATAACTGTCGGTGGATTGTTTGCCTGGTTTAGTTTGCTGTTTGATGAACCCATTAAATCAACAAGTTCTTCGTTTACGATTTTAATTACTTGTTGAGTTGGGCTTAGGCTTTTTAAGATTTCTTGCCCTACTGCCCTTTCACTTACTCTTTTTACAAAATCTTTTACAACTACTATATTTACGTCGGCTTCTAATAGAGCAATACGTACTTCACGCATAGCAGTTTTGATTTCAAGTTCAGTAAGCCTACCGTGTTTGGTAAGTTTACTAAATATATGATTAAGTTTTTCGGAAAGACCTGAAAACAAAGCCATTATATATTAATTATCCTTTTAATCTCTTCAGCCGTTTTTTTATCATCTACGTTTTTTTCAAGTTCTTTTAACGCATCGTGTTTTTGCTTTAATTTTAACAAAGACTCAAGTTCGTCTAACTTTTTCTTTGCTCCCTTTATCGCATCGTTGACGTTTTGCCTTGATATACCCTTTTCTTCCGATATTTCAGACAAGGAAAAATCTAGTAAAAAGTGCATTTCAAACACTTCTTTTTGCTTTTCCGTCAATAACGATTTATAAATTTCAAATAACTCTGCGTAATAAAAATTCTTTTCCATAAAACAAAACGGTGTAAAGTTTTTATCCTTTACACCGTAGATTATAATCCTTAAAAAGTTTTTTGTCAACTTTTTTTCATTGATTTTTTTAATTATTCAAACATTGCGTCTATAAATTCTTTCGCATTAAAATCTTCGATATCATCTATCTTTTCGCCAGTACCTACGTAATAAACGGGGATTTCTAATTCATAAGATAAAGAAATTATAAATCCGCCTTTAGCAGTGCCGTCAAGTTTAGTTAAAATTATTCCGTCTATACCAACTGCTTCGTTAAAGGTTTCTACCTGAGATTTTGCATTTTGACCAGTGGTAGCATCTAAAACGATAAGTTTAAAAAAGTTTGCTTCGGGATATTCACGCTTTACAACCCTATCCATCTTTTTAAGTTCTTCCATAAGGTTTGCTTTAACGTGCAATCTACCAGCAGTATCGATAATCAATACGTCCGTCTTTTTGGCTTTTGCTGAAGTAATAGCATCAAAAACTACTGCCGAAGCGTCTGAACCTTCGGTACTTTTTACTATTTTTACTTTCGCCCTATCCGCCCAAACGGAAAGTTGGTCAGAAGCAGCCGCCCTAAAGGTGTCCGCCGCCGCTATCGTTACAGTCTTGCCTTCTTTTACAAGTTTATTTGCAAGTTTTCCTATCGACGTGGTTTTACCTACACCGTTAACACCTATTACCATTATAATAGTTGGAGAAGTAAACTCTTTTTTGTCAGCGTAGTCAAGCGTTTCGAAAAGTTCTTGCTTTAATAAATCTAAAACGAAATCTTTATCCTTAATCTTTTCGTTTATAGCATTTTCTCTAATTTCGTCAACAATTTCTAGTGCCGTTGCAACCGAAACGTCAGAAGAAATTAAAATTTCTTCTAAACTTTCGTAAAAGTCTTCTCCGATTTTGTCTTTGGCAAAAAGTTCGGTTAATTTTTCTTTTAAGCCGTTTCTAGTCTTAGTTAAAACCGATTTTAATTTGTCGAATAACCCCATAATCTTTCCTTAAATTACGCTAATGCTTCGCCCGTCAATTCAGAAACGTCAGATAGTTTAACCGATACTAGTTTACTTACACCCTTTTCTTGCATTGTTACACCGAATAGTGCGTCTGCAAGTTCCATTGTGGGTTTTCTGTGCGTTATAACTATAAACTGAGTTTCTTCGCTAAATTTTTTAAGATAAGTTGCAAATCTATCTACGTTCGCTTCGTCAAGTGCCGCTTCTATTTCATCAAGAACGCAGAAAGGCATTGGACGCATTCTTAGTATTGCAAATAGTATTGCTATTGCAGTTAACGCCTTTTCACCACCCGATAAAAGCGAAAGTTTTTGTAGTTTCTTTCCAGGAGGTTCGGCAACGATTTCTACGCCCGCTTCAAGTCTATCCGAAACTTCCGAATAGTCTATTTGAAGCATTGCTTTACCACCACCGAATAATTCCTTAAAGATTTTTTGGAAGTTTGCGTTAATCTTTGCAAAGCCTTCGTCAAACTGTTCTAACATTTGTGCTTTAATCTTATCGATTGCAGTCTTAATGTCGTCTTCAGCCTTAAGTAGGTCGTCCCTTTGCATTGCCATATCTTCATAACGCTCTTTCATAATCTTAAAGTCTTCAATAGCAGTAGCGTTGATTGCACCTAGTGCGTTTCTTCTTCTCTTAATTCTATTGATTTCGGCTTCGCCCTTATTACCGTCGTAGCCTTCTTCACGGAATTTTACTGCCGTTTCGTACGTTTCGTTATAATCTTCTAATATGGTCTTTTTCAAGTATTCAAGATTTTCGTCAATCTTAGCAAGCGAAATTTCTTCGTGGTGCTTCTTTTCAGATAAAACGTTTAATTCTTCATTGATTTTTTCCTTTAATATGTCGTTTGCGTTAAGTTTTTCTCTTAATTCCGACTTAAACGATTCAACGTTTTCTATTTTTACACGAATAGAATTTATAAGGTCTTGTTCTGCTTGAGAAAGCGAAACCTTTTCTTCTTCCACCTTTAATTCTTCTATAATCGCCCTTGCACCGTCGTTACTCTTTCTAAGACTTTCATTAGCCTTTTCCGTTTCTTCTTTGAGTTCGGTAATTCTCTTGTTTTCAGCAGTCAACGTTTCAAGTTTTGCACGGGTTTGAGTAATTTTTACTTGCAAATCAGTACTTTGTTCACTTAAAGTATCTCTTTGCTTTTTAAGTTCGTCAAATTCCGCTTGATGCTTGTTTGCAGATAGCGATGCGTTTTCCTTGTCTTCTTCAAACTTTTTACTACCACTCATAACTTGTTCAAAGTCAACCGAAAGTTTATTGATTTTATCCTTTACGGTGTCGATGAGTTCGTTAACGCTTTCTATTTCCTTGCCGATTTCTATTAAGTTCTTTTCCGAAACTGCCTGCTTTTCACGTTCAACCATAAGTTGTTGACGTATGCCGTTGTATGCATCGTTAGAAATATTATAAGAATCTAACGCCTTATCACGCTTGCTTTCGATTTCGGCTTTTTGAACTTTAAGTTCTTCCATTTCTTGACGACGTTCTGCTAATTGCTTAGCGTTTTCTTCAAGTTTTCTATCGCCGGATAGAATACCTACACCGTCTTTCTTTCTAAAACCACCAGACATTGCACCTTGAGTGCTAAATACTTCGCCGTCTAGCGTTACCATCTTGAACGCAAAACGGTATTTCTTTGCAATTTCAGTAGCGTTTTCAATATTATCTACGATTAAAGTATTGCCTAAAAGGTTGGAAATTATATTCTCATACTCAGCATCGTAAGAAACCAATTCACTTGCAATGCCAAGAGCACCTTTTTCCCTTAACGCAGACTTAATATCGGCACTGTTAATTCTTGGACGAACGGAAGTTACGGGCAAGAAAGTTACTACGCCGAATTTATTTGCTTTTAGATAATTGATTAGATACTTTGCATCGTCGGGGTTTGCAGTTACTACGTTTTGTGCCGCCCCACCAAGCGTCGTTTCTAAAGCAACGTCGAACTTTTTATCGCTCTTTATAAGTTCTGCTACTACACCCTTAATTCTTCTCTTTACGTCAGGATTAGTTTTAGCATTGTTAAGTAAAAGTTTAACCGAATATTGATAACCTTCGTACTTATCCTTTAGTTCCTTATAGAAATTGTCCTTTGTAACAAGCGAAGCAATAACAGTGTTTAGCGAATAGATTTTGTTGTCGATAACGGCAGCGTTTTCGTTGCCCGAACGCACTTCGTCTTCAAGTTCGCTAATCTTATTCTTTAGTTCAAAAATGCTTCTATCTAACTCATCAATATTCTTGTCAATCTTTTCCTTTTCGTTAAATTCAGAATCTCTTTTTACTGACAATTCGTCTAATTTAACAGACAATTCGTCAAGTTTTGCCATTAAGTTTTGTTTTTCAATAGACATCGTCCCTTTATTTAATTTGATGTCCGAAAGATTTTCAATAGATTGAATAATTTTTCTTTGATTTTCGGTTGCAAGTTCTTCTCCAAGAAGAATTTTTTCAGTTACTATTAAAAGTTTGCTACCAATTTCGTCTGCTCTTTTTGATAAATCTTTAAGTTCCTTTTGAGTTTTTTGGTATTCTTCGTTGCCTAAATCAATAGACTTTGAACACTCGTTAATCAAACTAACGTTCTTTTCTATTTCGCTTTCAGCACGTTCAATTTGTCCTAAAAGGTATGAGATTTTTTCTTCAAAAAGTTTTTTTGCACCCGAAGATTTTTCCATGCCGACACGCTTTTCTAATAGTTCTTCGTTTAGTTTTCTCAAGTTTTCGTCGGCTGAATTTATATCGGTAAATATCTTTTCGTATTCGTTTTGTGCGTTTAATAATTCCGATTGACGTAAGGCAGTATTTTCGTCTATACCCTTAATTCTAGTATAAATCTTGCCCTTTTCGGTTTCTACCCCTTCAAATTTTGCTATGTACGTATTGATTTCGTGGAATTTCAATTCTTCTGATAATTGATTGTATTCCTTTGCTTTTTCGGCTTGTTTTTCAAGTGGGGTTAATTGATTTTCTATTTCAGAAAGTATGTCGTTTAATCTCACCACGTTTTCGTGAGTTCTTTCTAGACTTCTTTCGCTTTCTTTCTTTCTCGTTTTGAATTTTGCAATGCCCGTCGCTTCTTCAAATATTAAACGACGGTCTTCGGGCTTTGCAGAAACTATTTCTTCTACCTTGCCTTGACCGATAATGGTATAGCCTTCTTTACCTATACCACATTCGTGCAATAATTCAATTATATCTTTAAGTCTTGCAGGTTGCTTGTTGATAAAGTATTCACTTTCGCCACTTCTATAAAGTTTTCTCGTAATGATAACTTCGTTATAGTCTAAACTGAACATCTTATTACTGTTATCAAAAAATAAAGAAACTTCGCAATACGATAGCGAACGTCTATCTTGAGTACCACTAAAGATAACGTCTTGCATACTAGAACCACGCAAACTCTTGGCAGATTGTTCACCTAAAACCCACCTTATAGCGTCGGCTACGTTACTTTTTCCGCAACCGTTAGGTCCTACGATACCCGTTATTCCGTTACCGAACTTTATCTCTGCTTTATCAGCAAACGACTTAAATCCGTAAATTTCTACCTTTTCGAAATTCAATCTTTCTTACCTTCCTGTTTTAATATCTTTAACGCTTTTTGTGCAACTCTTGCACTGGCAATCTTTTTACTACCACCCTTTGCCCTTGCTAGTTCCCTGTTATTAAGCAATACTGCAATGACGAATTCCGGACAGTGTGCCGGGCCCGATTGTTTTATCGTTTGGTATTTTAAAGTGCCAAGTTTATTGCCTTGAACGTATTCTTGTAAAACGTTTTTCGCAAAGTTTATGTCGTTGCTTGGCTTTTTTTCGTTAATTTCAAAGTCTTTTATGATAGTCTTTTTAATAAATTTTTTAACTTGACTTAATCCGCCGTCGTAATATATGCCCGCAATCAACGCTTCGTATAGACTTGAAAAAAGTTTTTCGTCTTTACTAAAGTTCTTTTGCTGTCCACGGCCTAGAAGAATAAACCCGTCTAGCCCTAGTTTTTGTATTGAATTAAGCAATGGTTCTTTGGATACGATTTTAGAACGCTTTGTAGTAAGTTTTCCTTCGTCGCCCAAATGTTTTTCGTATAAATACTCAGTTACCACGAACTGTATTATTGCATCGCCGAAAAATTCTAACAGTTCGTTATTTTTTTCTTTCCTTTCGTTTGCATACGAAGAGTGCGTAAAGCACTGACGCAATAAGTCCTTATCTTTGAATTTATACCCTATTATCGATTCAATTTTTTCGTAATCGAAATTAGCCATATTAGTTTTCTAATGTTCCTACCGTTCTTGGGAAAGGAAGAACGTCTCTAATATTTGAAATACCCGTTAGATACATTATCATTCTTTCAAAGCCTAAGCCAAAGCCAGAGTGAGTTACGCCACCGTATTTTCTTAAGTCTAAGTAAGACTTATATTCTTCGGGGTTAAGCCCACATTCAGCCATACGTTTTTCTAAAAGGTCAAGCCTTTCTTCTCTTTGGCTTCCACCGATTAATTCGCCAATTCCCGGAACTAATAGGTCGCTTGCAGCAACGGTCTTTCCGTCGTCGTTCAATCTCATATAGAACGCCTTGATTTCCTTAGGATAATCGGTTAAAAATACCGGCTTTTTGAATACTTGTTCGGTTAAATATCTTTCGTGTTCGCTTTGTAAATCTGCACCCCAATAAACGGGAGAATCAAATCTATCTTTAACCTTTTCTAAAATTTCTATTGCTTCGGTATAGGTTAAACGCTTAAATTCACTGTCTTTAACGTTAGTTAATCTTTCAATCAAACCGTTGTCAACGAATTGGTTTAAGAATTTAATTTCTTCTGCACAACTTTCCATAACGTATGAAATTACGTATTTTACCATATCTTCAGCACAGTCCATATCGTCAGAAAGGTCTGCAAAAGCAAGTTCTGGTTCAATCATCCAAAATTCTGCGGCGTGTCTAACGGTGTTAGAGTGTTCTGCACGGAAAGTAGGTCCGAAAGTATATACGTTTGCAAATGCCATTGCAAAATTTTCTACGTCTAATTGCCCTGAAACTGTAAGGCTAGACTTTTTACCAAAGAAATCTTGCTTATAGTCGGTAACGCCCTCTTGCATAGGCACGTTATCTAAATCTAAAGTGGTTACTTGAAACATTGCACCAGCCCCTTCACAGTCGCTACCCGTAATAATTGGGGTGTGTACGTAAACAAAGCCCCTTTCGTTAAAGAAAGAATGAATTGCGTACGCTGCTTCACTTCTAATTTTGAAAACAGCGTTAAAGGTGTTGGTCCTTGGACGCAAATGTGGAATAGTTCTTAAATATTCTAAAGAATGTCTCTTTTTTTGCAAGGGATATTCGGGAGAAGAAGCACCTAAAACAACTACTTCGTCTGCATTAATTTCAAAAGGTTGTTTGTTTTCGGGGGTTAAAATAACCTTACCCTTTACCATTAAACAAGCACCTACGTTTTGCTTTGCTATTTCGTCGTAGTTGTTTACTTTTTCTCTATCGAAAACTATTTGACAGTTCTTAAAATACGAGCCGTCGTTTAATTCTATAAAACCAAAAGACTTGCTGTCTCTAATAGTTTTTGCCCAACCGCATACGGTTATTGTCTTTTCGCCAAATTCTTTGTCGTTTTTAAAAATTTCTCTTAATTGAACTCGTTTCATAAAACACCTGATTTTACATTTTTTTCAATACTGAATTATTATATCAAACATTTGTCTTTTTTTCAAGAATTTTTAGCCTATAATATTTAAATATTATAAATACTATTACTTATAAATGAAAAAACGCCCGACTTTTGATTAGTCGGGCGTAAATTATTTAGTCTTGTATTAAAGAACCTATTTCCTTTTTGTAGGTTTGACGTCTTTTAATTATTTCGTTTTCAGCAAACTTCCATTGTTGACGGATATTTAGGTTTGATTCTAACATCGGATTAGACTCAATGTGTTTTATTCCGTCTGCTATAACGTTTCTCTCTATCTTTGAAATCATTATAGCGTTAATGCCTGAATTCTTATATTCTTTCTTAACGCCAATAAGTGCCATTTCTAATTCTTTAGGCTTCTTTATAGCACGCAAAACGTCAATAAACCCAAACGGGAAAAGTCTGCCACGATGCTTTATTATTGCATCGCAAATCGACGGAAATACTACTGCAAAGCCCGCAACGTTATCCTTTTCGTCAACTAGAATACTTATGTAACGCTTATTTACTATCATTGCAAATTGACTAAGTAAGGTTTCTCTTGCCTTTCCTTCAACGGGAATGTAGCCGTCTAAATGTCCGTATGAATCGTTTAGAGTTTCAAAGAATTGGTCGCCGTAATTTTTTAGAATTTGACTTACACTCATAGTGTCGGAAATATCAACTAGGTGTAATCTTTGCTTGATTTTTTCAGCGAATTTCTCGATTCTCTCGTAAGGCTCGTCGGGAACAGTAAACTTCATTTCGCTCCACTTCGATTCGTCTTCAAAACCTAGTTTTTCTAGATTTTTATAAAAGTATGGATAGGCGTAGTTGGTAACGTAAGTGCTTCTTAAATCAAACCCGTCAGTCAAAAGCCCTTCTCTATCTTGGTCGGTAAAGCCCCAAGGTCCGTGTATGACTTCTGCTCCGTTTTCCTTGCCAAATTTTTCAACTGCACCTAAAAGTGCTTTAAATACTTCTAAATCATCTATACAATCAAACCTAGAAAATCTAATGTGCTTTCTTTCTAAAGTTTTGTTGTGAACGTTGTTTATTAACCCTGCTATTCTTCCAACCAATTTTCCGTCTTTATAACACAAAAATCCCTTTGCTTCACTATATAAAAGGTTGAAGTTTTTCTTAGGATTAAAAATTGTTAATTCGTCTTCATAAATTGACGGAACGTAGTAAGGACAGTCCTTATATAAATCTATAGGGTACTTTGCAAATTTCTTTACGTCCCTTTTGGTTTTTACTTCTCTAATTTCTATCATTTTTTCCTTTTGGTTTTATCCTTATAAACTTTTTCTTGAAAAAAATTATATCACACACTTTTTATTTTTTCAAGTTTTTGCAATAAAAAAAATTCTCCTTGAAAAACAAAGAGAATTTATACGCTTATTCGTCGTTTTCGTGGTCTTCTTGTAAGACGGTTATTGGAACGGGTGGTCTTTCGTCTTTTAACGCCATTATATATTGACCGTATTCTTCATCGGTCAGTTTTTTAATTTTTCTTTTCTTTTTCTTTGACATATTTCCCCCTTACTTACCTTATTATCGGCATATTGGAAAAATATTATACAATAAAGTCAAGATATTAACTTAAATGCTTATCGTTATCTTTACCTTTAATCTTTTCAAAGAATTTGTCGTGCGAAAAATCACGTGGTTTATCGTATTCCCCACCTAATGCTTCAATTGCAAACCTTAATTCTTCAAAGTCGGCATACTTGATTTTTTCCTTTTCTATAGCACTAGTTAAGGTGTCAATCGCCCTTTCATCGCCGTATTTTGCAAGATAGCCTGCAAATAGTGGAATATTGTCTTGTCTAGCGTTAAACTCGGCAATTAGAATATTAAAAATCTCGTCAGATTTAGATGCACCTGCTAAAATTTCACAAAATCTTTCTCTTGTGGTTTGGTCGGCTTCTTGGTATTCTTTGATTATTTCTTCGCTAACCATATCAGACATACCGTCAGCAAGCAATTCGGTTGCCAATTCTTTTATCGTTTCGCTATAATCACAAAGCAAAAACTCTAAGTATATCTTCGCTAGTTTATTTGACTCCGCACTCTTTAATAAATTCATTAAATACATCAAGTATTCTTCGTCGTCAGATGCTGAAAGTTCGCTTATTATCACGTCGCTTTCTTCCTTTTTAGAAATGATTGCTTCGCATAAAAAATCGGGTACGGAAACACCTTCGTTTAAGTGAGATTTTAACCCCGATAAAAGTTCTTTGCAAGAAAATTGCAAATAATATTCTTCGGGACTTTTACCGTCAAGTTCGGTTAGGTTTTTCTTGCCAAAATCAAGATAGAGTTCGGCAATTTTATTTTCTATTTCGTCGGGGTCAACCTTTCCTACGTTTTTATATACGTAGTCGGAAATATACTTGTCAAACAAACTATCAATATCAATTATTTTCATCTTTAAAGCCTCTCAATATATTCTCTATTACTTCTATTCTATTTTTTTCTATTCCAAAAACCTTATAAACGTCTTGTGGATTTTTAAATACTTTATAATTACACTTTTTTACAATCATTGACGCAAGTTCGTCAATATCTAAATCGTTCTTTTCTACTTCTTCAGCGTACTTAGTATAAATTCTACTTGCCGAAATGCCAATCTTTTCGTAATCACTTACACCACTTAAAATTATTCTTGACATCGCTAGTGCGTAAGCGGGTAAAAATCTCGTTTCTGACGGAGTATTTTCAAAGGCTAGTTTCCTTCGTTTTACGTTTTCGTAAATATCGCCAACTACTACGCCTAATTTTCTAGAATATAAATTTATTATCAATGCGTATAAAATTCCACCCTTTGCTTCTATGGAAATTTCGGGGTCTATTAAACAACTTTTTAGCCTTTTGATTTGTTTAGAAGCCCCTATTAAAGTAATTGCATAAACGCAACTTTTAGCCGTTTTATCGTCGCCGTATTTTATACCCCAAAACAATAAATCATATATGCCTTTTTGCTTGGTTTTCTTTGACAATATCTCGGGTTCATCTATTATCTTTTTAATTTCTTTTTTATACTTATTTTCTACCTTTTTGGGATAACCTTTTATATATTCAAGTGGTAAAAGTTGAAGTTCATCACCCCTAGATTGCAAGCCTTTTGCATAGTCCAAATAATATTTAACAACTTGGTCAAAGGGGTCTAATTTATACGTGTTTTCTAAAACTTCTATCGCCTTTTCATAATCCCCCAAATTGACAAACGATATAGCGTAAAATAGCCCCATAACGTTGTCGAAAGGTCTATCTTCAAGTATTACTTTTAAGCAATCGTTTGCCGTTTTATGGTCGCATAAATCAATAGCACAAGTTGCAATTTGATACGCTTCGCTTTTATCTCCCTTTCTAGAATTTAAGGCTTTTTCGTAATAATACCTGCTTTTTTCGATATTATCCTTCGCCTTATAAACTGTTGACAAACTACAATAAGCCGTAACGTTTTCGCCGTGTTTTTCTAGTGATTCTTTGGCAATTCTTATCGTTTCTTCATCATCGCTTGATAGGTGAGATGCAATAGCGTATTCGCCGTCTGCTTCTTCAGACCTACACTCTGACGGTATCGAAGCATAAATGCTTTTAGCCATCTTATAGTCCCCTGCAGACAATGCTTTTTTGGCAAGTTTTTCCCTTACCGAATAGTCGGCTTGGTCAAAGGGATACGCCACGTGATAAAGCGATTTTTTATCCATTGTATGAAAGAAAAATTCGGTCATTTCTTCCCCAAATTTTTCCTTTGATACAAACCCGTCCTCTTTAAGTTTTAAATTAAAATAATAACTTGACGCCCAAAGATTATTTGTATAAAAATAGTTTATCGCTAAGTCTTCGTAAGCACGTGGGTACTCTTCTTTAGGTGCTTTATCTAGATAGATAAACCAATATTTTATAGACAGTTCAAAGAGTTCCATTTCAGTATAAATTTCGGCAATATCGGCGTATAAACTAAAATTTTCCGGCTCTTTTTTAAGTGCCGAAAATAAAAAACCTAAAGCCCCTTGATAGTCTTCTTCATATATGCGTTTTTCTATTAGTTTTTGATAGGTTTTAACCGAATCGTCAAACCTTATTATCTTTGAGTCCATTATTCTCCAACAAGTTTTCTTACGTCGTCTTGGTTGAAAATATATTTTTTGTTACAAAATTCACAACCGACTTCTATTTTGCCTTCTTTTTCTAAAATATCGTATAGTTCTGCTTTTCCTAACGAAATCAATATTTTTTCAATATAATCTCTACTGCATAAGCACTTGTATTCGGGGTAAAGTGTTTGATACTCAATATCCCCAAAATATTCTTTTACGATTTGTTCTACACCCTTCGTTTCTATTAAGGTTGATAGGTTTTTAAGTTGATTTATAATTTCTTCTGCTTTAATCAAATTTTCTTCTTGAGCAAAAGGTAATGCTTGTAAAATCACCCCGCCTGCCCCAACGCAAGTGCCGTCAACACCAATTTTAACGCCTAACGCCATTGCCGTTGGCTGTTGTTCACTAAACGCATAGTAGGCTGTAAAGTCTTCTGCTATTTCCCCGTTGACTAAATCCGAACTTCCAGAATATGGCGATTTCATACCCATACTTTTAATAACGGTTATTCTTCCGTCCTTACCTACGCATCCACCAACGTCAAGTTTCCCGTTTGGTTTTAATGGTAAATCTACGTTAGGATTATCGATAGTTCCACGCATATTTAACCTACCGTTGCCACAAACGGTAATCTTTCCACACGGACCATTGCCGTTTACGGTAACCGAAAGTTTATCCTTTTCGTTTTTTAAACCAGAAGACATAAAGGTACAAACGGTCATCGTTCTACCGAGAGCAGCAGCACAAACGGGGGATAAACCGTGATATTTTATTGCTTGATTAACCATATCCGTAGTATCTAAAACGGACAACGAAAGTTGTCCGTCGAATACTAGAGTTTTTAATAATTTGTTCAATTTGTTACTCCGTGAGTATTATTTTTTACGCTTGTTGTGTTTTGCAAGTTCTTTTTTGGCTTGCTCAATTCTTCTTACCCTTTCCCTTTCTTCTTCCTTTTTCTTTTCTTGGGCTAGTCTATATTCTTCAAATTCAGGGTCGTTTTCGTGGGCTTTGATATAATTTTCGTTATCTTCGTAAAGTGCTTTTCTACTTTCGTTAAGTTTTTCTATATCCTTTCTACTAAACGATTCGGGAAGTTCAGCAAGCGTTAATTCTTCGTCAGTTATAGGTTTGATAGGACGAGAGTTTAGGGTTGATTTAATGCTATCAAGTTGAACTTTATACTGCTCGATAGCCTTAGATTTATTGTCTTTAATCTTTTCGTAAATACCCCTATTAACTTTTGCACCCTTAATTCTAGGATTGATAAATTTATCGTAAAGCCAATGGCAATAATCTGTCCAAACAAGCATTGCATATGAGATTCCGAAAAGTATTAGTAAAATTATACCTAACCCCATTAAGAATTCACCCATAAAAAGCAGTAAGAAAATCAAACCACCTATTAGAATAAAAAATGCATTTGCTGGAAAAGCACCAATAGTAAGATAAAAAGCGTTTTTTAAAATCTTTCCAAAACTAAGGTCGTACGTTACTGTCATAGTTATCATATGCATTACCATAATTCCCAATAAAATGAGCACTGCGTAAAGCAATATTTTAAATAAATAAATTAACCAACTTGACAATATATTGTAAACGAGAATTTGATTCAATAATGAGTCGGCAATAATACCAATATATAAAATTAAGGAGTAAAGCAAGAAAGTAAGACCAATTTTCTTAAAGTTTGTTTTTATTCCGTGCCAAAAATCATTTGAAACGAAAAGCCCTTCCGTCCAAACCATATTACGAATAACGTAAGCGCAACCCGAAACACCAACGGCGGCAATCAACATAACAAGCGGTAAAAATAAAAAAGTATAAAGATTAGCACTGAAAATTATAGATTCGCTATAACCAATCATGCTTTCTGGAGCAAGATAGCCGGTGCCAAACGCCTGACTAAATGGATACATTCCTCCTAGCCCCGTCATCATTATCGACCTAACGATAAAAAGTGCATAAAGTGGAATTAAAAATAGCGTGGTTAAAAGGTTAATGATAACCAATTTACCAAATCTGCCTTTAAATATATCCCAAAACAACTCCCATCTATTAGACGGCAAAGAGTCTCTAGCGTAAGTTTCAGACTTTTCTGCACCCATGAGAAGTTTTTCAATAAATTTACCTTTTCGTTTTTTTGCCATTTATCTCTCCAAAATTTTCAACCAAATCACGAGTTTCTTTGTTTAAAAGAAATTCTCCTTTTTATATTCTAAACCATTTTTAAAATTTTTACAAACAAAAACGACAAGGTGATTGAAAAAAACTTTACTTTTATACTAGTATTTGTTAAAATATGTATTAATAATTATATAATAAATAGGAAATCAGTGATATTACTCACAAAAAGGAGACTAAAATATTATGAGAAAATACAACGTTGCAGTTGTTGGTGCAACCGGTATGGTTGGTAGAAAAATGTTACAAGTTCTTTCCGAAAAAAAATTGCCCGTTGAGAACTATTTTTTGTTCGCTTCGGCAAGATCTGCCGGTCAACAAATTGATTTTATGGGTAAACAACTTACCGTTTTAGAACTTTGCGAACAAAATATTATCGGTAAAAACATCGACATTGCTTTATTCTCTGCTGGTGGAGACACAAGTAAAGAATTTGCACCTATCTTTGCTAAACACGGTATTTTAGTTATAGATAACTCTAGTGCTTGGAGACGTGATGAAAACGTTCCATTGGTTGTTCCAGAATGCAACCCAGACGATATTAAAAATCATAAAAACATTATCGCAAACCCCAACTGTTCTACTATTCAAGCAGTAGTTGCGTTAAAGCCTTTGCACGAAGCGTTTAGCATTAAGAGAATAGTTTATTCTACTTATCAAGCAGTATCGGGTGCAGGCGTTAAGGGTTATAACGATTTACTTAACGGAATCAAGGGCGAAGCACCTCAAAAATTCCCCTATCCGATTTTCGGAAACTGTATTCCTCACATAGACGTTTTCCTTGAAAACGGATACACTAAGGAAGAAGACAAAATGATTTTCGAAACCAAGAAAATACTTGGCGACCAAAATATTAAAATCACTGCTACTACCGTTAGAGTTCCCGTTTATTACGGACATAGCGAATCTATAAACATTGAATTCAACAAGCCTTGTACCGCTAAACAAGTGCGTGAAATTTTAGAAAAGGCTGAAGGCGTAGTAGTTCAAGATGACGTTAATAATAACGTTTATCCTATGGCTGTTACCGCTGAAGATAAAAACGAAGTTTTCGTTGGTAGAATTAGACAAGACGACACCGTTGAAAGTGGCGTAAACCTTTGGGTTGTTGCAGACAATATCAGAAAGGGTGCTGCTACTAACGCCGTTCAAATTGCTGAAAAGGCTATTGAAATCGGTGCTGTAAAAGACCAATATAACGGTTAATCTTTTTTTTGGAGATTTTATGAATAAGACAATTTTTAAGGGCACTTGTACTGCTGCCATTACACCTTTTACTAAAGACGGTATAGATTTCGACGCTTTAGGCAAACAAATTGAATATCAAATTTCTAACGGTATTGAAGCACTTTGCATTTTAGGTACTACGGGTGAAGCACCTACCGTTACTGATAGCGAATACGAAAGTATCGCTAAGTTTTCGTATGATAAAATTGCAGGCAGAGTTAAATTTATTCTAGGTTCTGGCTCTAACTGCACTAAAAAAGCAATAGAAAAAAGCCAATTAGCACAAAAAATCGGTGCTGACGGACTTTTAGTCGTTACCCCATATTACAACAAATGTACTCAAAAAGGGTTGGTTAAATATTATAACGATATTGGCGACAACGTTGATATTCCAATTCTATGCTATAACGTTCCTGCAAGAACGGGTGTTAATATTCTTCCCCGTACCATGCAAGAAATTGCAGAACACAAAAATATCGGCGGGATTAAAGAAGCGTGTGGCAATATGGAACAAATTTGCGAGACCGCTAGACTTATTCGTGGAAAAACCGCTTTATACTCTGGCGACGACAACCTTAACCTTGCAATGCTTTCAATAGGCTCAATGGGGCTTATTTCGGTTGCTTCTAACGTTGCCCCTAAAGAAGTTGGCGACGTTGCTAAATTATATTTTGCAGGTAAAAACGAAGAAGCAACTATTTTACAAGAAAAACTTTTACCTTTAATTGATATTATGTTCGTTGAAGTTAACCCCATCCCCGTTAAAAAGGCTATGGAATTTATTGGGTTTGGCAACGGTATCGTGAGAGCACCTTTGACCGAATTAGACGAACAATATCATCAAGAAATGCTTAGCATCTTAAAAAAATTAGGATTAAGGAGTTAATATGATAAATTTACTTATCAGTGGTGCAAATGGAAGAATGGGCAAAAAAGTTAAAGAACTTTCCTCTTCTTTTTCTGAAATTAAGGTCGTTTGCGGTGTAGATATTTGTGAAAATTTTTCTGACGCAAACTACCCTATTTATAGTAAAATTGCCGACGTTAAAGAAGACGTTGACGTTATTATAGACTTTTCTTCTCCTAAATCTTTAGACGGTATTTTAGAATTTATTAAAGGCAAAAATACCGGTGCTGTATTGTGTTCTACAGGATACAACGAAGAAGATATTGCAAAAATTAACATTGCATCAAAAGACAATGCTATTTTCCGTTCGGCAAATATGTCGCTTGGCGTAAACGTTTTAATAGAATTAGTTAAATCTGCTTGTAAAAAACTATACGGTTTCGACGTTGAAATTATAGAAAAACATCACAATCAAAAGGTTGACGCTCCTAGCGGTACTGCTTTAATGCTTGCAGACGGCATAAAGGAAGTTCAATCAGAAAAATTCTACACCTATGGCAGAGAAGGAATTGTTGGAAAAAGACAGCCAAACGAAATAGGTATTCACGCCATACGTGGTGGAAATATCGTTGGTGAACATCAAGTTATATTTGCAGGTACTGACGAAACAATTAACCTTACCCACCAAGCAACCGATAGAGGTGTTTTTGCTAACGGCGCGTTAAACGCTGCAATATTTTTATCGAACAAGAAAAACGGACTATACAATATGTCCGATATGCTAAGCGAAAAATAAGATGAACTTACAAAATCTTTCGGACGTTTTGCAAGAGATTTCTTCAGGGAATAACCTTGGCGAAGAAATTACATTGGTTGGTGCAACTAAAACAGTTCCCGTAGAAACGATAAATCTTGCTATAGAAAAGGGCTTAAAGGTCGTTGCTGAAAATAAGGTCCAAGAATTTAACCAAAAGCACGAATTAATTTTGGGTGCAAGACAACACTTTATCGGGCATTTGCAAACCAATAAGGTTAAATATTTAGTTGGAAAGGTTGAACTTATTCACTCGGTTGACACCGTTAAACTTGCCAATGAAATTTCTAACTGTGCCGTAAAGAGAAACGTGGTTCAAAATATTTTATTAGAAGTAAACGTTGGTGGCGAAATTTCTAAAAGTGGCTTTTCTATCGAAAACCTTGAAGATTGTCTAAAAGAAATAACTTCTTTTTCAGGCATTAAGGTTGTAGGGCTTATGGCAATGCTTCCAAAAACGGACGATTTAGCGTTAAAAGAAAAATTGTGCTTGCAAATGCGTGAAATATTTGATAAACTAAAAGCACAAGGACTTCCCTTTGAATATTTATCAATGGGTATGAGTAATGATTACAAAACTGCTATCAAGTGTGGTAGCAATATGATAAGGCTCGGAAGTTATATTTTCGGTCAAAGAAATTACGGAGATACACAAAATGGGATTATTTGATATTTTTGGAAGAGGCGAACAAAAATCAAGAGAACGTACTGAGACCGTACGTTTTAATGAATTTGAAAACCTTTCCACACCCGAAACTCAAACTAAACAACAACCACTCACCTTCTTTTATCCTAAAGACTTTGCAGAAGTTGCAACTATTATCGACTGTCTAAAGACGGGTAAAAACGTTGTAGTTGACTTAACTAAGATAAGTGTTGATTCTTCTAAAAGGATTTTAGACTTTTTGTCGGGTGCTATTTACGCTTTAGGCGGTGGCGTTTGTGAAGTTCAAAAAGAAGTGTTTATGTTCTCTCCTGACGGCGTTGAAATTAAATAATTTTTTATAACATAAAAGCCTAACGAAAATAATTTCGTTAGGCTTTTTCTTTTTATATTTTTTTTTAAAAGATTCCCCAAACAAGCCAAGTAAATATTGAACCAACTAATACTGCAACTAATGTAAAAGGTATTCCAATCTTAAAGAAGTCTGTACTCTTAACCTTTTCACCATTCTTTTCTAAAATTCCGATTGCTACAACGTTAGCAGAAGCACCTACAGGGGTAATATTTCCACCAAGAGTTGCACCGATTAATAAACCAAAGTACAACACTATATCTGCACCTTGTGGCAATACGCTTGTTAAACCTTTAATTACGGGAAGCATTGTTGCTACGTAAGGAATATTGTCGATGAACGCTGAAAGTAATACAGACCCCAATACTATAACTACGAAAAGCAAGAATAGGTTTGAACTTGCTAGTCCCTTAAACATTTCGCTAATATCGTCGATAATTCCTACTATTTGAACTACACCGATAATCAAGAATAAGAATACTAAAAATAATATAGTTTGATAGTCGAAAGATCTTTTAACACATTCTGTAATCTTTTCTTTTTGAGTAGTTGAGAAAATTATTAAAGATGCTATTCCGCAAACCAAACATATAACGCCCGCAGTAATATCGTATCCAATTAGATTGATTTCAAAATCTAGGAAAGATAAAACAACTAAAAGTGCCATATTTAATAATAGAATTATGGTTGGGATAATAGTTTTAACTTCTACCTTTTCCCCTTCGTACGCAAGTTTTTTATTATATTTTCTAAATACTATAATAAGAACAGGTATAGTTGCAAGTGCACCCAATTCTACCGCCCAGAAGATTGAGAATTTACCGTTAAAGAAGAAGAAATCAAAGAAACTCATATTGGCAGCATTTGCAAGCATCATTGAAGTGGTATCGCCAACTAAAGTTGCAGCACCTTGAAGATTTGAAGATACTGAAATGGCTATTAAAACAGGTACGGGCGAAACGCCGATTTTCTTAGCGATAGCAAGACCAATTGGCGCAAGCATCAATACGGTTGCAACGTTATCAACAAATGCAGAAATAATACCACTTATTAAGGAAATTACTACTAACGCCATAATAGAATTAGGCATTTTCGACATAAGTTTGTCCGCCAATTTATTTGGCATATTAGAATCTGCAAAAACACCAACTGTTAGCATTATACCTATTAGCATAAATAAAATATCTAACTTTATTTTTGAAAGTATTTCAAGTATAGAACCGTTTCCGAAAATAACCAAGCCTAGTGTAACCAAAAATGCTGCACCACCCGTTATAAAGACTTTCCAATCGGGTTTGATTATAATAAACAAGTACATTAAAATGAATACTGCTAAAACAAAATATTTCATAACTTTTCTCCTAAATTAAATAAAAAGACTTTTACCGTAAAAACGGTAAAAGTCTCGTTAAACAAAACGTTTTGTGTTACCGGGTAAAAACCGTATTGACGATAACACACTGCCTTTTAAGGCATTAACTACTCCCTTTTACGTTGAAAAAATTATTTTCTAACTTCTAATGCTTCGTAAGTCGCATCTAAGGAAGCCAATTTTTCAGAGAATAATTTTTGTTCCTTTTCGGGTAATGGAAGAGCAACGATTTTTTCAAAACCACTTCCACCTACTTGACAAAGAACACCGGTACATAGGTTGTTTGCACCATATTCACCATTTAATAAGGTTGAAAGAGAAAGAATTGTTTTGGTATCAGAAAGGATAGCCTTTACAAGTTGAACGGTTGAGGCAGCGATTGCATAGTAAGTTGCACCCTTTGCCTTAATAACTTTAGAACCTGCTTTAACCATACCAACGTAAATGTTTTCAAGTTCTTCGTCCAATTTATCTTCAGCAATACCCATCATCTTAGTGCAGTATTCTTTGATAGGCATACCGCAAACGGTACACAAACTCCAAGGAGCCATACAAGCATCGCCGTGTTCACCTAAAACGTATGCGTTAACGTTAGAAGCGTCAACTTGACAGAATTCTGCAACTGCTTGAATAAGACGGTTACTATCTAATAGAGTACCTGTACCAATAACTTGGTTAACAGGAAGCCCTGTTTCCTTTAACGTTACGTAGGTCAATACGTCAACTGGGTTACTTACTACTACGTAGATTGCATCAGGTGCAATTTTAGCAACGTTGCCGATAACACTCTTTAAGATACCTACGTTTACTTTTGCTAAGTCTAATCTAGTTTGGTCGGGCTTTCTAGCAATTCCAAAGGTTACGATTACGATATCAGAACCCTTTACATCTTCATATTCGCCACTCCATACTTTTACAGACGGAACACACGCCGCACATTGCGATAAATCCAACGCTTCGCCTTCTGCTTTTAACTTGTTGATATCCACTAGAACGATTTCTGAACAAACGCCCCCTAAAGTTAATGCGTAAGCAATAGATGCACCAACGTTTCCAGTCCCTAAAATTGATATTTTTCTTTTCTTTTGAACCATTTTGCCAATCTTCTCCTATTATTCAATTTATATAATATATTTTAACCCATATGAAGAGAAAAATCAATCTTTTAAAACCATTATTTTGCAAAAATTTAATTAAAAAAACTAGTAAACATATAATATAAAATTTATTTTATTAAGCGTACAATTTTTTGAGCCAATTCATAGACGTCCCCCGCCCCAACAAATATTATTTTATTATATTTTTTTGAAGTAGAAACTATCTCTTTTTTAAGTCTTTCTTCTTCATTGAAGAACTTTAGATTTTTTATTTGCTTATTTGATAAATTGCAATATAATTTCATTGCCGAACCTTTATATGAATACTTTTCTCTAGCAGGATACGTCTTATATATAAATAAGTTTTGACATTTGGACAGCACACCTACAAACTCGTTCATCAAATACTCCGTTCTAGAATAGGTATGAGGTTGAAAAATAAATAGCATTTTTTCCTTATCTTCTTTATGTGTTTCAAGCAAGGTTTCTATTTCGCTTGGATGATGAGCATAGTCGGCGAAAATTTCTAGTTGGTTAGTCTTTAAGATAAGTTCGTTTCTTCGTTTTACTCCAATAAAAGATTCCAAGCCTTTCTTTATAATCTTAAATGGAACGTTTAATAATGAACATACGGCAATAGCACATAATGCATTATATACGTTATGTTTCCCCTTTACTTTTAAATTTATTCTTCCCATTAGCATCCCCGTTTGATAAACAGAAAAACCGATTCCACTTTCTCGTTCACTAATTCTGCGAGCTATAAAATTTGCTTGATTATTTATTCCAAAAGAAACTTTATGATTTGTATAGATGCCGTTAGCCTTAATGTCGTCAGCATTAATTACAGCAATACTGCCCTTAATAAATTTTTCAAATACAAATACTTCTTCGTTTATATCTAAATAACTATCCAGATGATCGTTATCTATATTTAATATAGTAGAAATTTTAGGCTTAATATATAAAAAGTTTTTTCTATATTCGCAAGCTTCAGCCAAAACAATGTTTTTTCTTCCATTAAAAAAATTTCCATACTCTAAGGTATTTCCCCCTAAAAATACTGTTGGGGAAAATTTTCCAGCAATTAAAATTTGAGCAATCATTGCCGTAGTAGTAGTTTTGCCATGAGAACCTGAAACTGCTATAGAGACTGGAAAAATCGAACAAATTTCACCTAAAAGCTCACCCCTTTTAATTATGGGTACTCCAAGTTTTTTAGCTTTTAGCATTTCAACGTTGTCGCTAGATATTGCAGAACTATATACAAACGCACAATCTTCGTATAAAAATTTCCCCGTTTGAGAATAATCAATTTTAACGCCTAAAAATTCAAGTTCGTCGGTTAACTCAGAATACGAAATATCACTGCCATACACTTTTTTACCAATGCTTATTAAGTACTTCGCCAACGCACTCATTGATACACCGCCAATGCCTGAGAAATAATAATTTTTATATTTTAAAATATTGATATTATTAACCATACAATATTTTATGTTTTTTGTAATTTTTAAGTGCTTTTTTTAAAAAAAACGACATTTTTTTAAAAAAACTATTGAATTTAGTTTTTTTGTATGCTAAAATATTACTAATATATGTTTAAGGAAGGTATGATAACATGAAATTCACAGATGTAAGAGTACGTATCGTTAAAAAAGACGATAGTAAACTTAAGGCTGTAGCATCAGTAACTTTTGACGATTGCTTTGTTGTTCACGACATCAAAATTATTGAAGGTTCTGAAGGTTACTTTATTGCTATGCCAAGTAGAAAGACCGGAGAAGGCGAATATAAAGATATCGCTCACCCTATCAAAACTGAAATCAGAGAAGAATTGAGAAAGGTTATTCTCGATGCTTTTGAAGTAGAAAAAAACAAACCACAAGTTGAATAGTATTTTCGTTTTTATAATCTAATTTTAGTCAAGAAAAAGAAACTCCGTCGGCGAACCGACGGATTTTTTATTTGTTTTTATTTTCACCAATCATCTTTTGGTGTAAGTTTAATATCATTGTAAAAATCGAAATACTCTTCCTTTTTACTGCGCTTTCTACTGTCTTCCCATTCTTCGGGATAAAAAGCGTCCTCTTCCTTGCTTTCTGATTCTCGCATATAATCATACTGCGTCTTAATTTTTTCAGACATTTTTCTCCTTGTTAAAATTAAATATATATTCTTTTTACTTTACTGAATATATAAAAATTCTTCTCTAATTAAATCTATTTCACTTTTAACTTTATTCTAAGCCACGGAATTTGCGTTTCATACGCATTTCGGTATCTAGTGTTTTCTTTCTTATACGAATAGTTTGTGGCGTGATTTCTAGTAATTCATCATCGTTGATAAATTCCATTGCTTCTTCTAGACTCATAATTTTTGGAGTTTCTAATCTTAACGCATCGTCAGAACCTGAAGCACGGGTATTAGTCAAGTGTTTTTTCTTACAAACGTTTACGCTAATATCTTCATTTTTAGGAGAAACGCCAACAACCATACCTTCGTACACGGGAACACCTGCACCAATGAACAATTGTCCTCTACCTTGTGCATTAAATAAGCCATAAGTTACTGCTTCGCCCGTTTCAAATGCAACGAGCGAGCCTGTACTTCTTCTTTCTATTTCCCCCTTAAATTCTTCATAGCCATAAAAAACTGTATTAAATACGCCTTCGCCACGGGTTTCGGTTAAGAATTGACTCTTATATCCGAAAAGTCCTCTTGCAGGTACCTTGAATTCAAGTCTAATTCGGCTACCGATGTTTTCCATTTGTAAAAGTTCGCCTTTTCTAACTCCCATACTTGAGAAAACCGAACCCGTCTTGTCTTCGGGAACGTCAACCACCAATCTTTCCATTGGCTCAAGTTTTACGCCGTTTTCTTCCTTATACAAAACCTTAGGTGCACCTACTTGGAATTCGTACCCACCTCTACGCATAGTTTCAATCAAGATTGAAAGGTGCATTTCGCCACGGCCACAAACCCTATAAGAGTCTGCTGAATCGGTTTCTTCAACCCTTAAAGAAACGTCTTTCAACATTTCCTTAAATAGTCTATCCCTCAAGTGTCTAGTGGTAACGAACTTGCCTTCTTTGCCAGCAAACGGACTGTCGTTTACTGAAAATAGCATTTCTACCGTAGGTTCACTTATCTTAACGAAAGGCACGGGCTCTAAATTACTAGGAACACAAATCGTGTCGCCAATCGAAATGTTTTCTAAACCACTTACGCAAACTATGTCGCCAGCCTCTGCACTTTCCACCGCTACCCTATTTAAGCCTTCAATTTGATATATGCTAACTAATTTTCCACTTGCTTCCTTGCCTTTTATATTATAGTTGCAAGTGCGAACTTCTTGGTTGATTTTTGCAACGCCACGTTCTATTCTACCAATACCTATTCTACCAACGTATTCGTTGTAGTCGATAGAAGAAACTAGCATTTGTAAAGGACCGTCTTTATCCACTTCTTGTGGCTCGAAATGATTTACGATTGCATCAAATAGTGGTGTTAAATCTTTTCCGGGAACTTTGCAGTCGGTCGTAGCCGTTCCAGCCCTACCAGAACAAAAGATTATTGGACTATCTATTTGGTCGTCGTTAGCGTTAAGGTCGAATAATAATTCTAAAATTTCGTCTTGAACTTCCGATAGTCTTGCGTCTGGTCTATCTATTTTATTAACCACGATAATCAATCTATGATTAAGTTCCAAAGCCTTTTGAACAACGAAACGGGTTTGAGGCATTGGGCCTTCACAAGCATCAACTAGAACTATTACGCCGTTTACCATTTTTAATACACGTTCTACTTCGCCACCAAAGTCTGCGTGCCCGGGCGTGTCAACGATATTGATTTTTACGCCTTTATAAAATGCCGAAGTGTTTTTGGCAAGTATAGTTATACCACGTTCACGTTCAAGGTCGCCAGAGTCCATTACTCTATCTTGAACTTCTTGATTATCACGGAAAATTCCGCCTTGTTTTAATAATTCGTTAACCAAAGTAGTTTTGCCATGGTCAACGTGTGCTATTATTGCTACGTTTCTTACGTCTTGTCTTTTCAAAATGTCGTCCTATCCTTCAAGTTTTTCGTTTTTTAGCATATATAAAAGTGCAATCAAGGTTTTTGCATCCTTAATTTCACCATCTTTTATCATTTTTAAGGCTTCGCCTTTTTCTATCCAAAGCGAATCTAAAAATTCATCTTCGTCAAGATTTACTTTACTTTCTTGCAAATCCCACGCCCTATATATTCTAATGATTTCATTGCTATAACCGGGGGTTGGATAAACTTCAAATAATTTTTCAATTTTTTTAGCCTTTACGCCACACTCTTCTTCTAGTTCTCTTAGAGCGGTGGTCTCAGGGTTTTCTCCTACGTTAAGTTTTCCTGCCGGAAGTTCTAAAATTTCTTCCCCGTAAGCGTATCGATATTGTTTAACAAATAAAACTTTACCGTTATTTTCACAATAAATAGTACTTCCACCCGAATGCTCTACAATTTCTCTAATCGCTTCTTTACAGTTAGGAAGTTCTACGTCGTCTTTACGTAGGTTTAATATTTTGCCTTTATAAAGGTAGTTTTTGGATTTAGTGGTTTCCTTAAATTGCATCGAAGAAATCCTTTATAAGTTTTTGCATTTTTCTAATTCTACCGAAAAATTTAGTAAAATGTACTTTGCAAACGTATTTGTATGAAACAAAAGCATATTCAACTGCGTCTTTATCTTCGCTATTAACTGCGTTTGCAAGCATATCTATAACTAATACGATTTCCTTTTTCGCGTCATCTTTAAGTTTAGAATTTTTGATATTGGTTTTATCCTTTAATAAAATTTCTTTAATAGATTTAACCGAGTTATAGTATTTCTTTTGAGAAAGTTCTTTTTCCTTAGCAAGTTTTTCTTCTTCAAGTTTTTTCTCTTTAACAAGTTTTTCTTCGTGTTCGGTAATCGCTTCAAGTGGGTCTTGAACCTTGCCGTCAATAACGCTTTCCATAATTACTTTAACTGAGTTTCTAAAAGGTTTAATCATAGCGTTTTTAAATGCCTCAAATGAAGCAGAAAAACTGCCGTCAACGTAAAAATATCTAGAAAGAAAATCACTAAAGTTGATTTTTTTAGCATCAATGTCCATTAAAATATTGAATATGAACGCCAACAACTCTCTTGAGTTTGGTGGAAGTATAAACTCCCCTTTGTCTTCTGCTAAAAATTTGCTTCTTACTAAATAATTTTTCTTTGCTTGATGATAATCAAAATCAGTCAAACAATTTTTAAAAAGTGCAATAAGCGTTTCAGACGATGCTATCGCTTTTAAAACGTTGATTATTTTCACGTCCGCAAGAATATATTTAGCCTCTATAAATTCATCTGCTCGCTTTAAAAATAAATCAAGTTCTTCTCTCTTCGTCATAAGACTCCCCCAATTAAAAACTAATCGTTGTTTTCTCTCACTTTTTTCTAATTATAACACAAACACCACTAAATATAAACTTATTTTGTCATATTTTTGCATTTTTTTTAATAAAATCGTTTACAAACAAGTTTTTTATGATATAATAATTAAACCATAAATTTAAGGTGGATAATTATGCAGGTCAAGGGTGATTCCTCACTCAACAAATTAATATTGCTTTTCGTTTTCGATAAAATGGAAGTTCCTCTATCGGAAAACACCGTTTTAGATATGTGCTGTTCGTCAAACAACTGGCTTGCTTATATGGACTGTCAGCCTATCTTAAACCAACTTATCGACTGTGGTTGGTTATATAATATCGGTGACGATGCAGAGCCTCTCTATACTATTACTATGGACGGGCGTATTTGTCTTGCAAGTTATTACATAAATATCCCCGACTCTACTCGTAGAGAGATTTCAAAGTTTGTTCGTGATAATCGTGCTAGGTTTAGGAGAAAGCAAGAATACGTTGCCGACTATTTTATGAATAAGGACGGCACTTATACCGTTTATCTTAAAATTATCGAGCCGGCACAACCCACTTTAGAATTAAAACTAGTTGTCCCCAACCGTCAAATCGCAAAGGACATATATAAAAAATGGGGCGAGAAAGCACCTATCGTTTTTAGAAACGTTTACGATAATTTAGTTGACTAATAAGGAGAATATTATGCAGTGTTATACTACTAGGGGTACTTGTTCAAGACAAATTTTCTTTGACGTTACAGAAGATAACAAGGTTACCGGCGTAAAATTTATAAACGGTTGCCGTGGCAATTTACAAGCAGTTTCTAAACTCGTTGAAGGCAAAGACGTTGACGAAGTTATTTCTCTTCTTAAAGGTATTCAATGCCGTGCTAATACTTCTTGTGCTGACCAACTTGCAACTGCCCTTGAAAAATATAAAGAAAAACAAGCCGAACTAAATAAATAATTAATATCAAATCTAAAAAATCAGAACACTCGTTCTGATTTTTCTTTTGTCTTTTTTTATTATTTTTCTAAAATTACGGTAAATGGTCCGTCGTTTATTTGACTGATTTTCATATCAGCACCAAACACACCAAGTTTTACAGTAAGCCCTGCTTTTTTTAGACCTTCAGCAACGTATAAATATAATTCGTTTGCTAGTTCTGGGCTTTCGGCTTCTATGAAAGACGGTCTGTTTCCGTGGCTTGTATCAGCGTATAAGGTAAATTGCGATACTAATAACACTTCACCATTAGTATCTATTAACGATTTATTTATCTTTCCGTTTTCGTCTTCGCAAATTCTTAGTGGTGGAATTTTCTTAATAAAATAATCGGCATTTTCCTTTGTGTCGCCTTTCTTTACACCCAAAAAAATAACGTATCCGTTGTTTATTTTAGATATACTTTGTCCATCAACCTTTAATTCTGCTTCTAAAACCCTTTGTACTACTGCTTTCATTTTTTACCTCGCATATATTTTACTACATTTTAAATTGTTTGACAATAGATAAACTTCCTTTTATAATAAATGTATAAACTTTTTTGGGGATAGCGTATGAATCTTTATGGTTTGGAAAAATTATCGCTTGTAGATTACGACGGACACGTTTCGGCTACTCTTTTTACGGGTAACTGTAATTTTAGGTGTGGTTTTTGCCACAACTCTAGCCTTGTAACCGATTATGAAAGTCTTCCCGCATATTCTCAAGACGAAATATTTGATTATCTTAAAAAAAGAATAGGCTTGCTTGACGGCGTTTGTATTACGGGTGGCGAGCCAACTCTAAATAAAGACTTACCTACCCTTTGTGAAAAAATTAAGGAGATTGGATATTCTATTAAACTTGACACCAACGGCACTAATCCACAAATGGTAAAGTCGCTTTTTTCTAACGGCCTTATTGATTACTGTGCTATGGATATCAAAAACGATAGGGCGTCTTACGGCGAAATTATCGGAATAAAAAATTACGACACTTCTAAGGTAGAACAAACGGTAGAATTTTTAATTTCAAGAAAAATTAATTATGAATTTCGCACCACCATTATTAAGGAATACCATACCGAAGAAAATATTAAAAATATCGGGCAATGGATAAAAGGTGCTAATAAATATTTCTTGCAAAAGTTTAGAAACAGTGAAAACTGTATCTGCCAAGATTTAAACGAAATAGACCAAGAGACGGCGAAAAAATATCTTGAAACTATTAAAAATTACGTGCCAAACTCTAAATTAAGGGGTTATGATTTATAATTAAGTTGAATAAATGATTAAAGCCTGTGTCAAAACTGACACAGGCTTTTTTATTTTCCTTTTTATACAGGGCTAAATATACCCAAGATTATTATACCAATAAGAGTTAAACCTATTGCTATATAATGCTTTATTAAAAGTTTTTTTAGTTTTTATATCAACCTAACGTCCACCCGATAATCAATTCCAGTTCAACCAAAATTTCACTTAGCGCAAGTACGCCTATACCTAAGAAAGTAATTGCTATCATAATATAGTGCTTTAACGATAGACGTTCTTTTAAGAAAATTCTACTCCAAATGAGTGAAAGTACGCAATAGGTTGAAATTAAAGGAATTCCCGCAGTAAAGTCAGACGCCATTACCGCCATATAGAATATTTGACCAATGGTTTCACAAATACCGCCAAATACTAAATATTTGCTAAACGGAACTTTAGTAGTTTGAACACTACCATCTGGCATTACTTCATCAACCCTAAACGAGAACATATTTTGCTTTTTAACGAATTTTACCCAACAAAAAGCAAATATTGCAAAGCAAACGGAAATAAGTTCATAAGCGGTGTTAGCGGCGTAATCGCTGGTAAAGAATGCACCGCCTTGGTGTAATAACGTACCGAATTTTTCATCGTATAAAAACTCATCGCCAACCGTTCCAATCGCATCTATTAATAAATATAAAATAGGTATTAATATCGCTATATAGCTTTTAGAGTATTTAAACTTAGTTTTATCCGAACGTATAAGTTTAAGTTCTTCGCTTTCAGCGTTTTCAACATAGCCAAGTCCTATAACACCAACCGTCATAAACACAACAGCAATAATATCAAGGAAGTTTAGCGATGCAGGTTCACTAAAAACACCCAGTGCACCTAATATTACTATAAATATAAATGCCAGTGCACCAGAACCATTACAAATTGGACTTGAAATTGAAAGTTCAATATATCTAAGACCTGCATATCCAATAACCATAGCAAGTAAGTATATAAAGCCTACTGGCAAATACTTAACGAAATCTATCGCCTCAAAGTCGGTATAAATCAAACCTTGGACGAAAGGGTGCGCATTTTCAAGGGAACTTCCAAAAGCTGCCGACGCGAGTATACAAACAACTGCGTGAATGCCCATAATCAATCCAACGAAGAAAATAACTCGCCAATGACTTAATTTGTCTTTTTGTTCAGTGCCCATTTTTGAGAACAAGTCAGAGCCACTCCAGGATAGGAGTGCTACGATTGAAAATAAAAAGTACATAATTTTGTTTCCTTCCTTTTGTATATTTTAAGCAAATCTTTGCTTAATTTCCTTATTAATGCTTTCTAAATGGCTAATATCGCCTTTATTAATAAGTTTAAATTTTCCGTCTTCATAAATTATTTTAGTAACGGACGTGTTTGGTGGTGCTACTACCTTTTCTTTATCTGTCATCGTAGGGTGTTCCGACCTAAGCGTAATGGTTTTTATAGGATTTGAATGTGATACAACAACCACCGTCTTATCTTGATTTTCACTAATTATATCTAACACTGCTTGATAAACTCTTTCGGAAAGTTCCTTAAACGATTCACCGCCCGTGCATCTTGCATCAACGATTTCAGTACGCCACTTAATATAATCTTCGTTAAAGTTTTCTTGTATATAGGTAAATTTTTCGCCTTGCCACTTTCCTGCGTAAACTTCTCTAAGCCTTTTATCCTTAATTATTTCAAGGTTATGTTCTTTTGCAGTAGGAGTAATTGTCGCACACGTTCTACCTAAGTCTGAAGCGTATATTTTATCAATCTTTACGTTTTTAAAATAATTAACCAATAAATCGGCTTGTCTATACCCTAGTTCAGACAAAGGAAAATCTAGTTGACCTGTAAATATTCCATCTACGTTAGTTACGCTTTCGCCATGTCTAACAAAGTATAAAATAGTTGCCATTTTTTCTCCTTAAAAAATTACAAAATGTATTATACAATACTTTTATTTATTTTTGCAAATACTGAAAAGCACTATTTTAATTTTTTCACTAAAAAACCCGACTGTCTAGTCGGGTTTTAATCTTAGTTTTCACCTTTTGCTTTTTTAATTCTTTCTTCTGCTACCGCTTTTCTTTCGTTTGCTTTAACAATTTGCTTTTCACGTTCTTCTTGCATTTTTGCTTGACGAGCCTTAGGACTAATCTTTGCTTCTTCCCATTGTGCTTTTGATTCTACTTTTACTGCATTAAAATTAGCCTTATCTACTTCGTGTTGTGCTTTTGCACTTTCTTTCATATCAGCGAAAGCGTCCTTGAAAAATTTTTTAATTCCCATTGTTTTTTTCCCTTATTTTATATTTTTTATTTGTTTAATAAACTGTCAGAAAGTTCAAAAATTTGCTTTGAATATTTGTTTTTTCTACTTTTTAAGATGCTTTTATAGATTGGATAATTGATAGATACTAGTAAAATTCCTAATAGTCCTACACCTATTCCAAGTGGCATTGCAAAAGAAAGGCTTGCACCTATTACTTTCATTGCTAAACTCATACCCGTCCCTAACACCAACGAAGAAACCGAACCAAAAACGTATGCAAACACTTGTGCAGGGCGTTTTACCTTTTTATCTAGTTCCTTTAATTCATCAAACTTGGTGATTTCTTTTTCTAAGTAACTTTCACGAATCTTTTCAATAGTTTTAACTTCATTTTTCATAATTTTTATCTCCTTGATTAACTTTGTACCCGTATTATACGTAAGCAATGTTTAAATTTCGCTAAAATTGTGTAAATGGTTTGATAACGTTTTGTAAAGATTTTGTAAATTTAAGAATAATTAAAAAATCGGACGTTTTTCGTCCGATTTTTTATGCGTTACTCTCATTTAATAATTCTTCCGAAAGGCGTAAAATTTCTTCGCCGTAACGATTTTTATATTTTTTAAGCACCCATTTATAAACGGGATAAGCAATAGACATTGGCACGCTTCCAACAACCATAAGCACAATTCCCCAAAGCCAAATAGCCCACTCTAAAATCATAGTGAGACCAAGCCCAAAAATCAAAATGCCTACAACACCTAACACTAGCGACCAAATGGTTGCCGTGTTTTTTACTAATGAGTCTAAACGGCGTAGTCTTTCTATCTTGCTTTCAGTTGGCTCTTCGTTTGAATATTGACGGCGAATACTGTCAATTTCTCTTCTTTCTTCTTCAGTTGGTGCTGAATATTTATAATTAAATCTGTTACTCATTGTTTTTATTGCCCTTTTGTATTTCTTTTATTTTATTATTTGCTGATATTATCATATATATCCCTACACCTACTGAAAGCACGCTAACTGCAATGCCCGTAAATGTGTTAAATAGTGATATATTTATTCCGTCTTGACTAAACATAGTAAGTAATGCCGTTTGCAAGGCTAAAATTGATACTAGCGAATCTACTAGATTGATGTTTCGTATTGCTCTAACGGTCAAGTCCATTTGCTTGTGTGCTTTAATAAAACTTATAATCGACATCGTGATTTTATAAAACGCATACGCAGCGTAAGCAAAAATCGTCCAGCCCATATAGGTAAAATGTGCACTTGAAAATATCATTTGTGCAATCGCCACCGACAGTGCAACGTTTAATATTAAGGTTATAATTCCACTATTTCTATAAACTTTCGCCTTTATAAGTTCAACGTTTTGAGATTTGTATTTTTTGCCGATTTTATTCTTATGATAAACAAGCACGCCCCCACGCAAAAAAGCAAGTGAAATATAAAAGGCTGAAAGTGCACCGTACCATATAGAACGATTTACTATTCCTAGGTAAGCGTTAAAAGCACTAAACAACACGCTCATTAAAAATGAACCTATTGCAAAAATGAGTGTTCTAAACCCAAAATTACGCAAAAGCAAATAGGTAAATTCACGTTTTTCCATCCATAATATTAGACTTTTTTTCATCTTTGGAAATAACGGAATTATCAAGTAAACGCTATACGTTAAAGATATTCCGGCTATCCCAAAAAGCAGGTAGGCTACTATTGAAAAAGCATTGTTAACATTGTCTAAAAAAACCATTAATAGCGAGAAACTTGCACTTAATATCGTTACTATAAAGGTTAAAATTTTTACCCACGTCGGTGGTTTTAGTATATTTTTCCAAAGTGAACGAAAATTAAATCTCATCAACTACGTCCTTTAATAAAATTGTAAAAGTACTTCCTTTGTTTACTTCGCTTTGTACTGCGATTTCTCCGCCTAAAATATCAATTACCTTTTTTACAAGTGCAAGCCCAAGTCCGTTACCCTGTGTCGAATGAGAAGTGTCTCCTTGATAGAATTTTTCAAAGATTTTTGCCCCAACTTCGCTAGTCATGCCACAGCCCGTGTCAACAACTTTAATCTCTACGTTTCTTTCAATTTTCTTAAGAATTATATCAATCTTGCCACCATTATCAGTAAACTTTATTGCATTAGAAATTAAATTATTCCACACGATTTCAAGTAGGCTTTTTGAAGAAAAAATCACTACGTCGTCAAAATCACAGTTAAGGTCAATTTGCTTCTTTTCGATTAACGGCTCAAATTCTAATACGCTATCTGATAATGCTTCGGTTAAATTAAACGCTTCGTGTTTTTCTTGAATTTCTTGGTTTTCAAGTTTATTAAGTTTTAAAATGTTCGTTATTAAATCGGTTATACGCTTTGATGCTCCTACAAGCGTGTTTGCGTGTTTTTTTCTTGTTTCGTTATCCAGTGTCTCGTCTTGAAGTATGGTTGCATAGTTTTGTATTACTGCAAGGGGTGTTTTTATTTCATGGGAAACGTTAGAGATAAAATCGGTTTTTAACACTTCGTTTTTTTGAAGTTCAATTGCCATTTTATTTAGGTTTTCCATAATCAAATCGTACTCGTTATACTTTCCGTATTCGTGCTTAATTTCAAGCCTGGTAGAAAAATCGCCTTCTGCAATCTTTTCAGTTGCTTGCAAGATTTTTTTGGTTGGTTTGTCTATCATTATTTTTCGTCTAACCCAATCAAAAATCGTGCAAATAGTAGATAAAATTATAATTTCAACTAAAATTAATATTGCAATTAGAGTCATGTTCGACGTCTTTTCAGTTATAAAATCGTAACATAGTATCGCCATTTGCATAATAAATGCAATAAGAACGAAAAACGAAACTACTCCCACCCAATTTATACTTGAACCCGTTGCTTTATTCTTTCTCATTTTAGCACCACTTTATAGCCTAGTCCGTGTACGGTTACAATTTCAAACCCGTCGCAAGCACTAGTTTTTTCACGTAGTTTTGCCATATATACGTCAACAGTTCTTGAAGTCGTTGAAGAATCATAGTCCCAAAATTCCGACATTAATGCCGAACGGGTAAAAGTCTTTTTTGGGTATGATAATAGTTTAAATAAAATATCAAATTCTCTTACGGTTAAAGCAATTTCTTCTCCATTAAGCAAGGCTGTACGCTCTTCTACGTTCATCGAAAAATTACCTATCACGATTTCCTTTTCGCTTTCTATTTTTGCTCGCCTTAAGATTGCCTTTATCGTCATAAGCAATATATCTATATCAAAAGGCTTCGTAACGTATTCGTCTATACCTATATTATACCCCAGCATCTTCGATTGTTTATCATCCTTTGCCGTCATAAAAATTATAGGCATTGTTTTATCAGTGGCACGAACACTTTCAGCAAGTTCAAAACCATTCATTTTAGGCATCATTACGTCAGTTAAAAGCAGGTCGCATTTTTCTTCGTCCATTTTCTCAAGTGCTTCTAGACCGTCTTTACACGAAACCACGTCGTAATTAGCATTTCTAAGACTTAACGAAACAAATCTATTTAAATCCGAATCATCTTCAACTACGAATACCTTAATCATCAAAACTCTCCTTTTAACTATATTATGGCTTATATATTATAACAAAATGTTTTTAAAATGTTAAGGAAATGTAAAAGTTGAAAAATTTTCTCTGATATTTATATAAAAAATAGATATTTTTATCCATTAAAAAACATTATATTTGGTTAGGGACTTCAAGAGGTCGTATGCTCAATCATACAATAAAAAACGATAGGCATTTAGCCTATCGTTTTTTATTGGTCGGAGTGACGGGATTCGAACCCACGACCTCTTGGTCCCTCGTCAGAGTATACTTCACTTTACACGGTTTTTCTTTAGTAAAACCGCTACTTCGTTTCGTTACTCTTCCTCTTCCCAAAAAGTTCTTCGATACTTTTTGGGAGCCTTTGTTTTATTTGGTTCGGGACTTCAAGAGGTCGTGTATTCAATCATACAATAAAAAACGATAGGCATTTAGCCTATCGTTTTTTATTGGTCGGAGTGACGGGATTCGAACCCACGACCTCTTGGTCCCGAACCAAGCGCGCTACCAACTGCGCTACACCCCGTAATTTCTATCGTTCGTTCACTACTTCTTTTTATCGCAATATAAGTAAACCGATTTCTTGTAATCGGCTTACTTATATTAGCATTTTTATATTTTTATTACAAGGTTTATTAAATTCTATTTACACCCGTTTTGATTGCTGCTTCTTTTACTGCTTTTGCTACAGTTGGAGCAACTCTCTTGTCAAATGGTGCAGGTATTACGTATTCTGCATTTAATTCTTCATCAGAAACTAGTGATGCGATTGCAGTTGCTGCTGCTATCTTCATTTCTTCATTAATATCGGTTGCTCTACAATCTAAAGCACCTCTAAAAATACCTGGGAATGCCAACACGTTGTTGATTTGGTTGGGGAAGTCGCTTCTTCCTGTACCAACTACTGCTGCACCTGCTTTCTTTGCTAAATCAGGCATAATTTCGGGAGTTGGGTTTGCCATAGGCATTACGATTGCTCCCTTATTCATACTCTTAACCATTTCTTCAGTAACAACACCAGGAGAACTTACGCCTACGAACACGTCTGCACCAACCATTGCTTCTTTTAGAGTGCCTTTTTTATTAAGTTTATTAGTAAATGATGCTATTTCTTCTTTTGCAGAATTCATCCCTTCGGTTCTGCCCTTGTAAATAATGCCCGTTCTATCGCACATTACTACGTCTTTAGCACCCATAGAAATCATCAATTTTGCAATTGCTGCACCGGCTGCTCCTGCACCGTTAAATACTATAGATAAGTCTTCCCATTTCTTACCAACTAACTTTAATGCATTGATACAAGCGGCTACGCAAACTACAGCCGTTCCGTGTTGGTCGTCGTGGAAAATTGGAATATCTACTTCGGGGTCTTCCTTTAATCTCTTTTCAATCTCGAAACATCTAGGTGCTGAAATATCTTCTAGATTAACACCACCGAAACTTCCTGCTAATAATTTAATAGTATTTACTATATCATCTACGCTTTTACTTCTTACGCAAAGTGGAATAGCGTCAACGTTTCCGAACGTTTTAAATAGTAATGCTTTACCTTCCATAACGGGCATACCTGCTTCTGGACCAATGTCGCCTAAACCTAATACTGCAGTTCCATCGGTTACTACGGCAACTGTATTTCCCCTTGCAGTTAAATCAAATGATTTATTATAGTCTTTTTGAATTTCCAAACAAGGTTGTGCAACACCTGGGGTGTATGCTAAAGACAAGTCTTCTTTGTTTTCAACCTTAATCTTTGCAGTAACTTCGATTTTACCTTTCCATTGTTCGTGAAGTCGTAACGATTCTTTTGCGTAATCCATATTTTTGTCTCCTTATAGCTTATTTAATAAACGCATTGTAAATAGTGCGAATACATTTTTCATAGTCGGAATTTTCCACACCAACTATAATATTTAATTCGCTTGAACCTTGGTCAATCATCACGATATTCACGCCTGCTTCTGCCAATGCGTTAAAAATCGTTGCCGCCGTACCTTGTCTTCTAGTCATACCGTGCCCCACCGTCGCAATGATAGAAATATTTTCTATAACGTGTACGAAGTCTGGGCTAACGTTTTCTCTAATTTCATTTACAATATCATATAAATCTCCGGATTTTAACTGTTCCGAAGATATTATTACTGAAAGTGTGTCTATCCCCGATGGTAAATGTTCAACCGTCAAGCCGTGATGTTCTAATACCGATAATACTCTACGTATAAACCCTATTTCTGAATTCATCATAGATTTTTCAAGAACGATAACGATAAAGTTCTTTTTACCAGCAATCCCCGTAATAACGTCGTTATTTTCAGCAATAGCATATTGTTCGTTAGGAACTATTAACGTGCCGGGGTCTTCAGGCTTAAATGTGTTCTTAATTACGATTGGAATTTTTGCCTTTTTAACCGGAAAAATTGATTCAGAGTGAAGAACTGATGCCCCCATATAAGATAATTCTCTAAGTTCTTTATAGGTGATCGCTTTTATCGCTTTGGCATCGGGCACAATTCTTGGGTCGCATATCAAAAAACCACTAACGTCCGTCCAATTTTCATACAAATCGGCTTTAACACCCCTTGCAATAATAGAGCCGGTAATATCACTACCTCCTCGGCTGAACGTTTTAACCTTGCCTTCGTAATCTTTACCATAAAAACCTGGAATTACGGCCCTTTCAACGTCTTTCAGTCTAGTTTTTACCTTGTCGTCAGTATATTCTTCGTTTAGCCTACCACTGCTTTCAAACCTAACCATATCGCAAGCGTCAACAAATTCATAACCTAAATATTCGGCAACCACTATTGCACTTAAATATTCTCCCCTGGACGCCGAAAAATCTGCCGATTTGTTTGCTATTATTTCGGCTTCAGTTTTATTTAAAATAGAATTTATATCTAAACTTAAACCTAGTTCAGAAACTATAGAAGTAAATCTTTCTCTAATGAGTGCAAAGTTTTTCTCGCATTTACCGGTTTTTACAACTTCATCGTAACAGGCATAAAGAGTATCCGTTATTTTAACGTCTTCTTTATTCCTTTTGCCTGGTGCAGAAACTACAATATATCTTCTATCAGGGTCGCTTAAAATAATTTTTTTAACTTGTTTCATTGCATCGGCATTAGCCATAGACGTTCCGCCGAATTTACATACCTTTATCATTTTACAATTTTTCTTCCTTCTAAATAGTACCTTTTTTCAACGCCTTCGCCCATTGAAAAGGTTTTTCTTGGAAAACTTCCTTTTTCCGAAACGTATTTAAAAAGGTCTTTTTTATCTAATTTTTCAAACAAAATACCTACGGAATTTTTATCCGAATCTACCAATTTAAACAAGTTTTCTTCTCCGTGTATATAATCTACTGTTCCACCGTTTTTACTAATATATTCTTTTATAAAATTATCCGTTTCTCTTATTTTTTGAGGCAATGCTTTTTCTTCACCTATAGTTAAAAGTTCCTTACTCTTATAGAATCTAACCTTACCTGCATTACAAGCCTTATATTCTTCAAAAAACTTCTCAGCGTCAACGCCGGTAACTAGTCTAAATATTGGCTCAAAATAAATGCCTTCGTCATAAATATTAACGAACTCTACTAAAGCGTATCTGCAAGGATGGTCTTTCCTCTCTTCTTCTGAAAGGGTTGCCTTAACGTTTTCCCAATGTGTTTTAGCAGTTGCTAAAGAGTGATTGCCGTCCCCTACTGCAAACAGTAATTTGTCTGGTTTGCCGTACTTTTCGGTCAACCTTTGTTCGTTTAAGAGTTGGCTAAATTGTTCTTCTAAGTTATACGACTTATCAACAAAATAACCTTGAATTTTTCCACCACCCATATTTAACTCAAAATCGTATACTTTTTTTAGTTTGTCACGATTTTCGTATAATTTTTCAGTAATTTCACGCTTTTCATCATCAAAAAGCACCATTACGTGTGGAAATTCTACTTCAGCATTCTTTCTTATTTTTAAACGTGGTGGAATTCTTTCTTCTATAGTTCCCTCGGTCGCCCTAACCAACGCTTCGTTCTTTTGAGTATATTCGTATTTTTCTAGGTCTAATGCACCTAGTAAACCTATCCTCCTTTCTACGAAAGGCGTTTTCCTTACGGTAAGAATAAAGCCTTCCTCCTTTAATTCCTGTAGAATGCCCTCTTTAAGGTAGTTAGTTATCTCGCTATTGATTTTTTCAATACGCTTATCTTCCGTGCCATCCAAAAATATCTCCGGCAACACGAGATTAAGTACCGATGGCTTATCTCCAACTAATTTATAAAGTTCGTCCCAATATTCATGTTCACTAGTAAACTGGTCACAAGCAATGCACGCCCATGAGTTCATATCTTCTACGTTTGGTAAAATTATTTTTGTTGATTTTATTGCGTTTTTCATATTCTTATCCCACATAAATTACTAATATTGTTAAAATTGAAAGGAATAATGACAATGCAAATATTCCAAATTGTTTCCAAATTTTTCCCTTTGTTTGTTCGGGTTCTTCATAAAAATTATTGTTCTTAATTTCCACAGTTTCTTCTCCTTATTTTTTTGCACTTTCAATATCCTGCCAATAATAACTGGTCAATGTTTTTCTCAATGCTTCTGCATCGGCATATCTAGTTATCTTGCCCGCCTTGGCTATCGAAATAATACCGTTTTCTTCTGAAACTATTATTGATACAACGTCCATAGTTTCGGTAATACCAATACCTGCTCTGTGCCTAGTGCCTAAATCTTTAGGTATATTGTCAATGTTTTGCGATAAAGGCAAAAAGCAACCTGCGGCAACGATTTTCATATCGTTAATTATCATTGCTCCATCGTGTAAAGGTGTCTTAGGAAAAAACACGCTTTCTATTAGTTCGCTTGATATATCACTGTCAAGTTTTACACCACTGTCGATGATTTGTGAAGAAATATTTCCAGATGATAATATTAATATAGCACCAACGTCGTTTTTCGACATATTTATAGTCGCTTTTATTATTTCCGAAATGCAGTTTTGAATTTTTTCTTCATCATATACTTTTGCACCGTGTTTAAGTTCAACAGACTTTCCTGAACTTTTCGCCAAAATAATACGCTTTATTTCAACCGAATAAAGTATTATAACCAAAACGAAGAACAGTGCCGGCAACACCAAAAATACCGAACTATTAATTTCAGGCGAAAAGAAAATAATCACTGCACCCGTCAATAATACCACCGTAAACAAGGTAACTAATGCACGAGAATTGTTCTTAACTAAGAAATTAATAAAAACGTAGTATAGAAAAGTAAACGCTATAACTCCTATTACAACGGCTACGGTTATTATCGGGTTGCCAGTGAAACTTCCCCAAAAACTACTTAGTTTTTCAATTATTCTATCCATTATATTCTCCCAGTTATTCTGTCATTATGGCAAATACTGTAAACCAAGCAATACCTTTTTCGTTCGATTCACCACTTTTAATCTTAAAATCTGCTTCCGCCAAAAGGTCCACGGCACGTTTTAACGCTTTTGGCTTAAACTTTTGGGCTTGCCCGCGAAGTTTTTCCACCGCAAATTCCTTTATTCCGAAATATTCCGAAAGTTCTTTGTTTGTCAGTCCGCTTATTGCCGTATGCAATAATCTTCTAAAATGCTTATGTACCCCCGAAAGAATACCTAATGCATTGTCATCTTTTTTTAACAGGTCGTCTATTATCGTAATTGCCGAATTAATATCCTTTCGACCTATTTTTTCGGTCATTTCGTATATTTTATAATCAGTATCTCTTGACACAAGCATTTCGACAACATCGTTTGTAATAACTTTATCGTCAATAGCGTAGGTCAAAAGTTTTTCCGTTTCGATTGACACTTTAGTCATATCACACAAACAGTATTCCGCTATGCGTTTTGCCGTTTCGTACTCTATATCAACTTCGCTTTGCTTGCACTTTTCTCTTATCCACCTTATAACGGTTGAAACGTCCGCCTTAGCACACTCTACAACACACGCTTCAGTTAAATTCTTTGAACCCGCAAAGTCTTTTTGATTAGAAATGATTAATATACCAAATTCCGACGGCTGTTTTATATATTCTTTTAAAAGCGAAAGCGATTCTTTTGCTGGATAAAACTCTTCAACGAAAGTTATACGTTTTTGGCTCATAAAGGGATACATCGATAATGAAGCAAAAACTTCCTTTACGTCGCAATCTTTTCCATCAAACTTAACCAAGTTTAACGACGGCTCAGATAAAAACTTGTCTTTCAACAAGTTTAGACCACGCTCTCTATAATAAGCGTCGTCTCCCGTTAAAATATATACGGGAAACTCTTTCCCTTTTTGTAATTCATATTCAAATTCACTAAATTTCAAAACCAAAATTCCCTTTTAATTATTCTAACACTTTTATCCATATTTTGCAACAATAAAAATTAATCAATTTCTTATTTTTTTATATATTTTACGTACCCGAAACTCTCGGCATCAGTATATTCGGTGTCACTTAAATAACTTACCTTGTTTTTTGCTTGATTGTTAGAAAATAAATAGTCCTTCCTATTGCTTAAAACCAACAAATCCCTACCCGAATTTACCTTTACATTTGCTAAAACGTGGTCTGGTATATTAGACACGGTAGTAAAATCAAACGTATTTGTTTTTAAGTTTACGCCATACCCTTCTATTTCACTTGTTACATATAGTTCGTCAATTCGTATTTCTTTTGCGATAGAAAGATTGTAAAGGTAATTTATACCGAAAGATTTTTTAATAACGTCGTGGTTAACGTTATTGCTTTCGTCGTAATATACAATGACTTCTGGTAGGTCTATTGTCGTTAGTTTAGTTAAAAACAATTGCAAATCAAACCACTCGGCTTGTTTTGGTACTATTAATTTTTCAATTGACGACAAGTTTTCTTTGTTCATTACCCTTTTTAATTGAGAAACACTTTTGCCCATTAGGTATTTATTTACAACAAGCGTTGTATCGCCACGATAATCGTATAAAGTAAAGCATAAATTTTGGTTTCCATAAATAACGACTTTTTCACTGTTATATAGTCCAATGTTATAAAAGGTTGTTCCCAAAACTACAACCGATGCAAGCACTAAGCAAATTATATTCTTTATCTTTCTTCTAAAATTAAAAAAGCCAACTGCCACTATTAATAATGCATAGAAAAATATAGCAAAAACCCCTAAAGTTATTCCTTCAAAATCGAATAAACTATAGTTCATTAAAGACATAAGTCGATTTACAAACCACAACGCCCACTGTGGCAAAAAAAGCGTTATTTTAGGAATAAAAAACAATCCGCCAATAATAGCACAAACAAATACCACTATAAATATAACGCTTGCTAAAGGTAAAAATAGAAAGTTTGTTACTACTGAAATTAAAGATACTTTATTAAAAACCGCCAAACAAATAGGAATCCCTGCAATTTGTGCCGAAACCACCGTCGCTAAAGAACTAGCAATCTTTTTGGGAAGTTTTCTAAACAAATTCTCAAAAAACGTTCTCATTAAAACAATGCCCAAAACCACCACGAACGAGAGTTGAAAGCCAACGCAAAATAGTTCTATTGGCGAATACAACAAAATTAACAATGCCGAAAGAGATACAGCCGACAAGGGGTCGTACCGTTCTAAAATTGATTCTGAAAATAGCATTACTATGCACATTATAGTCGCTCTTATGGATGACGCTGAAAAACCACAAATACCCGCATAGAAAAAGGTTGTAACACCAATTAAAATTAGTTTTAAGTATTTATTGATTTTTAGTTTATCAAAAATCCATTTTAACACTAATGCAATAAACCCTATATGCAAACCGGAAACTGCAAAAATATGTGCTATTCCCGCCGAACGAAATTGATTTAATATTCCAAAATCCATATAGTCGGAATTGCCTAAAATCATTGCGTAAGCCAAGGCAAATTCTTCTTCTTTTAATCCACTTTTAAGACTATCTTTTAAAAACAAGTTACACTTTTCAAAAATCGTTAATTTATTTCCTTTAATTGCAACGTTTTCAGAGTCTAAATATGTAAAATACTTAACTTTTCCTGAAATATTATTAGCGGAAAAATCTTGGTCATAAATTACCGTATAGTCGTAAATCTTATCAGTAAATCTTACCAAATCTCCCAACTTAAAATCGTTTATACCAGTACAGTAAACTTGTATTTTATAATTAGTCTTTCCTTTTTTATAGCCCGAAAATTCAACGTCAGAGACTATAAATTTAAAACTATCCTCTTGGTTTTCTTCAAGATAAGTAATTCTTCCCGACACCGTTAATATATGTGAATTTAAACTAGCATTATCAAAATTATTTACGGTGCAATTAATTGATAATAAACCTACCGTAAAGAAAAATAAAAGTATTATACTGAAAATAATTGAATTTTTAATATTTTTATAAAAAAATGATAAAACAATGTACGTAATACAACAAGTTGAAAAAAGTAACACTAAGAATATAGAAATCCATAGACTTTTCACAATAAGAAAATAGCCCAAAAGCAAGCCTAAACATAAGCTTAACGCCATAAATAAAATTGGTCTAAAATTAATCAACTTTTTCATAAGTTCTTTCCTAAGAAAATTTTAAGACAAAACTTAATTATTGTCAATATTTTCCTGTTGCAATTTATAAAGATATTTGCTATAATTAAGGTAACCTTCGTTGTACGATAGGAACGACTAAAAAAATCCACAGTTTTTATTAAAGAAATCTAAGACTTTGTCGGATAGTGGTGCTCTCTGTCGGCAGGATTGCGACCTTTGTTTCGAGAGATGCGATGCCGTCAATCAAAGAATTCGCCTGTTAACGTAACGGGTTATTATTTTTTCGTTCCGTCGGCTATCGCAGGTCTTTTTTATTTTAAACAAAATTATAAAAATTTGTTGCAATCATATATTTTTTATGTTAAAATATCGGCGTTAATAATATTAGGCCTCATGGTCAAGCGGTTAAGACGCAGCCCTCTCAAGGCTGAATCCGGAGTTCGAGTCTCCGTGGGGCTACCAAAAAAATAATGCAGAAAATTTTGTTTCTGCATTATTTTTTATCCAAGTCGCAGACTAGTATATTATCACCATACGAAGTGTGCGTATATCACACGCTTTATCGTGTATTCCTTTAAGTTTTTTTGTATACTCATAACACAAAAAGAAAGCATTAGTCGCTCTCCCCATAAGTGTTTGCGACAACTAAATAATACTTTACAGATTTGTGATATTTGCCTAAAAACAAGTTGAGGATTTTTTTAATTTAAATTTTGCAATCACTACGCTCGACTACACTTAATAACTTTAATCTTTGTTAAGAAGAAAAGCCCACCATATTTCGCTTTTTGCGAAGTATCGTGGGCTATACTTTTACTCTCTTTAAAAATTCCTAATAGAAGAATCCCTCTCGAATCTTTTTCTTTTTGTTTTTATAACTTTAAAAAACAATACCGCGAGGTCCTACGTTAGATGAAAATACTATCTTCGTACTTGTTGGTCCGAATTTTTGCAACTCTGTAACGAAGTTATCTAATTCAATAGTCGTGTGAAAACACGCTTTTATATGCATCGAATACTCACCCGTTACGCAACTGCACTCTAAAACGTTGGGAACGTTTTCTATAAAGAGATAAAACTGAGATTTCTTGCTAGGCTCCATTGCAACGTCAATATATGCGGTAATATAGTATCCCATTTTTACCATATCAATTTGTGCGTGATACCCACGTATTACTCCTTCTCTTTCAAGCCTGTCTATTCTAGCGGAAACAGCAGGACTCGATAAAAATACTTCATTTGCAATATCCTTAATTTGCATACGTGCATTTTTTTGAAGAAAGTTAATAATCTTTAAATCAATTGCATCTAATTTTTCCATAAATTCCCCTTGCGAGTATCATACAACTAAAATAATTAATTGTCAACTTAATTTTTTAAAGTCTATTCATTTTTTTTGCTAAAAAAACCATATAATTACTTTAATAAAAAATATCGCCCATAATTTATGGTCAATGCTCTTTCTACATTATTTCGGTGATTGCATCTACAAAAGAAGATAAATCATCAATATTTAGACCTTCTAGAAGTCTGCCTTGTTCGTATAAAATGGTGCAATATTTCTTTAAGGTTTCCTTGTCTTCTTTATAGAGTTTATCTAATTTGTCTAAAATTTTATGAGTACTACTAATCTCTAAAATTTTATCAGCCTTAACCTTTCCGTCAGAGTTAGGCATAGCGTTTAATACTTTTTCCATTTCGATAGAAAGGTCTCCACCCGAAATTAAGCAAGCCGGATACGTTTTTAAGTTAGAAGTCAATCTAACGTCTATTACCTTGTCTTTAAGAATAGTTTTAATTTCTTCTAAGAGTTTTTTATGCTCTTTGCTCTTTTCTTCTAATTGTTGTTTTTCACTTTCATCGCTTAAAGAAAAGTCTGATTCTGATACCGATTTGAATTTTTTACCTTCATATTCTATTAAAATCTTAGCGATAAATTCATCTACCCCGTCTTTAAAGAATAAGATTTCATAACCCTTGTCTTTTGCTTTTTCTATTTGAGGAAGTTTGGCAATCTTATCGTAACTTTCACCCGATGCGTAAAATATTTCCGTTTGACCTTCGGGCATTTCTTTAACGTATTCAGAAAGAGTTACTAGTTTTTCCTTCTTTGACGAATAAAACATTAAGAAGTCTTTAAGTTTATCTTTATTCATACCAAATCCAGCGTAAACACCGAATTTAATAGACAAACCGAATTCTTCAAACATTTTTTCGTAGTTTTCTCTATCTTCTTCAAGCATTTTTTTAAGTTCTGAAGAAATTTTCTTTTCTAAACTTTGTGCAATATCTTTTACTTGCCTATCTTGTTGTAAAATTTCACGAGAAATGTTAAGACTTAAATCGGGAGAATCTACTACCCCTTTTATAAATCCAAAATAATCGGGTATCATTTCTTCGCATTTTTCCATTATCATTACGCCGTTACAATAAAGTTTTACGCCCTTTTTGTAATCTTTTGAATAGTAATCGTACGATGCTTTTGCAGGAACGTAAAACAAGGTATCGTAAGTTACAGCACCTTCAATTTTTGCGTAAGTGCTTCTCAATGGATTTTGATAATCGTGAAATTCGTTTTTATAAAACTCGTTTAAATCTTCTGTAGTTACTTGAGACTTTGGCTTTTTCCAAAGCGATACCATACTGTTTAAAATTTGAGTTTCTTTATATTCTTCATATTCAGGCTTGTCATCAGGGCAACCGTCTTTCTTTCTTGAACGAGTTACTTCCATTTCAATAGGATAACGAATATAGTCCGAATATTGCTTTATCAATGAAATTATTTTATATTCTTCCAAAAAGTCCGAATACTTATATTCTTCGCCGTCTTCTTTTAAGTATAAAACTATCTCCGTTCCAACGCTATCTTTGTCAACCTTTTCAATTTCATAACCTTCTGCCCCCGAACTAGTCCATTTTAACCCGTGTTCGCCGTTGAACGCTCTAGTTATTACTTCTATTTTTTCTGCAACCATAAACGCAGAATAAAACCCTACGCCAAATTGCCCGATTAGTTCCGTATCCGTCTTGTTTTCGTTTTTAAGTTTAAATGCTAAAGTACCTGACTCTGCTATAGTTCCAAGATTTTTCTCTAAGTCTTCTTCGCTCATACCAATTCCATTATCAGTTATGGTCAAAGTTCTCTTTTCCTTGTTTATATCTATTTTAATCTTAAAATCAGAATTAACCGTGCCGTCCGTTAAAGATATGAATTTTAACTTATCTATTGCATCAGATGCGTTAGATATTAATTCTCTTAAGAAAATCTCTTTATTCGTGTATATCGAATTTATCATAAGGTCTAGTATTCTGGTTGATTCAGTCTTAAATTGTTTCATATAGTCCTCACATATATTTTTTTAGCACTCTTAAACTTTAAGTGCTAAAATATATTATATACAAGTGGTGAATTTTGTCAACCAAAAAGTAACAAAAAGAAAAAATCTTCACTAAAACAGTGAAGATTTTTTAATTCATTGATTATTTTATAATTTTCTAATTAATTCAACGGGTTTTTCTTTGCAAATTTTCATAATCGGCAATACCGAAGAAATAACTGCCGTAACTACGGATGCCAGAGTGATTAAAAGTATTTGTCTTATATCGAACATTGCAAAGTTAAGTGAAATATTTAATTGATGCATTATATATTGATTTACGAATATACATGCAATCGAAGTAACTATGCACGAAAGCACTGCGTTAATCACTGCTATTATTACGCTTTCTACTATAAACATTATTGAAACGTCTTTTACGTTAGCCCCTAACGCCCTAAATACGCCTATTGATTGTCGTTTTGAAACGATACTCGTCGAAATGTAGTTAAATAGCATAAACATTGAGAACAACGCAAGAACGATTGCTACGTAAATGAAAATCTTAAAGAAGTCTTGAACCCAATCCGAATTTTCATTGATGTAATCCATCATACCGTTTCTAAACCAATTAAGCGAAAGCCCTTCTTTAGACGTCATAATAGAAGCAACTCTCTTTGCTCCTCTTGATTGAGTGGGGGCAATAATTCTTGAATAGTATCCTTGCCCGGTATAAATTTCCATATCTTCTAAATCGCTTCCGCAGGCAACTATCGGAGGATATCCGTTAGGTATCACGTCTTCTTCAACACCGTAATACACGCCTACTATCGTGAAAGTTTTACTTCTATCTTGTAAAAGAGTATCTATGTAATCTTGAGTGATGACCATACCAAGTACAGTATTAATATTATCACTCTTTATAACTTCTTCTTTATAAAGTTTTATTAAATTATTAAACTGTCTAAGCCTATAATTGTAATCACCGTTTTTCATTCCATCACAATAGGCACGAAACTTATTTCTTGTTTCCGGGGAAATACTATTACTATTAAGTCTCCCTTGTAAAATTCCTTCTAGTTTGCTTATTTCTATCAAAACTTCGCCTTTTTTTAAAGTTCGAGGCATAGTGCTACCGTCTACATAAAAAACTCCGGTTTTTCCATCGGTTTGTTCACAAATGAGCTCATTAAATTGAGTGTCTTTATAAAAATCACTAATAGTTGAATGAGTTGAGCCTGTATCAATATTATATTCACAGTTTCTAGAAGAAAGATATCTTACAGGACGTTTTTTAATTGCCCTATAATAGTCTACAAATCCATCGCCAACAAATAGACAAGTTTGTGCACCAGAGTTAATATAGGTAGTAAAATCTTGTTCTAAACTTGCATTCTTTGGATTGCCTGGAACAACAGTCATTAATTTATCGAATTTTTCAGGAATTTCGCCAACGTCTATAATACAAGCAATACGGAAGCCTTTATTGAAATTTGCACCATCTATTTCAAAAGTCGCGCCAATAAAGTCTTCTATACGACTAATAGTTTTACCATTAAAGTCAAAAGGATATTGTCCATTTCCGTTTCTTTTTACTATGGCGTTAACGGTATAGGTAGTGATACCTACAGCATTCATATTTTCTTCAAAAAGAGTGGTCGAAAAATCGTATTTTGGGTATTTTCCACATAGAATTTTATAATTATACCCTTTTATAGTATCACCTTTGATATCATCCTCACCAAACTGAATAAAACCGTTCACCGAATCTGAGTAATACTTTGCACCAAGACGGAGTTGGTCAATACCTACTATTGCTTGGTCGCTGTTAATGTCTCTTGGTTGATTATCAACTATTTCGTACACTCCTCGAAAATTATATCCCGTTTTATCATTAAAACGGTCTATGTCTTCTTGCGACAATTTAACTTCATAAGAATTTCCTTCGCTAACGAAATATCTTCCTGAAGCCGATACGGAATCAAAATCAGAATTTCTTAAAGTATTCGCTATCATTTTTGCTTCAGAATAAGATGCAACCGTATCAAATATACCAAACACGGAAAAAGCGATAACCGATAATAATATAGTAAAAACCAAACGCCATGGCTTTACCTTTAACGACTTAACGCCAAAACTTGCCGCACTTTTGAATTTCATTTTACTGTCAATCATTTCTACGTCAACGTTATCTTGACATTTAATTTTAGATTGGTCGGTTGGCTTTCTTTCTCTAACCGAAATCTTTTCGGTTAGAGATATTTCTCTCTTTTCACGTATTGCCTTTAATAATTGAGTGGTTTCCGCTTGATTGAGTTCCGCACCCGATTTAATACAGAATTGGTCGCCGTCAAATACGTTACCTACTATTTCTTTTTCGGATAATTCTACGTCTTCTACCACTTGTCCGTCTCTTAAACGGATAATTCTGTCAGCGTATCTTTCAGCAAGTTCTAAGTCGTGCGATACGACGATTATTAGTTTGCTTTCAGAAAGAGTCTTCAAGGTTTCCATAACTTGAATACCCGTTGCCGAGTCAAGTGCTCCCGTAGGTTCGTCCGCCATTATAATTCTAGGGTTTTTTACCAAAGCTCTCGCTATAGCAACCCTTTGCTTTTGTCCACCAGAAAGTTCTGACGGAAGTCTATTCCCATGTCCTTCAATCCCAACCAACTTTAATAGTTCGTCAATATCTTCAGATGAAATGGTGTTACCTTGTAATTCATTAGCAATATTAATATTCTTTTCTACTGTATATTCGGGTAATAAATTGTACTCTTGAAATATGAATCCTACAAAAGTATTTCTATAACTGTCAAATTCAGCATCTGACATCTCAGAGAATTTTTTTCCATATATCATTACTTCTCCCAAAGTAAGACTATCTAATCCTCCTATAATATTAAGCATCGTGGTTTTTCCACTACCACTTTTACCAGTAATAAACACCATACCGGTCTCAGGCAAATCCAAATTAACTTTTTTAAGTGCCGCAGTATCTCCTGCTTTCGTAGTATAAATCTTTTCTACATCTATTAACCTTAACACTAGTTTTCTCCCCTAATTCACAAAAAATTTCATCGATTAAAAAATTTTTTAATTATTAACTGTTTTTAGAATATTTATATTTATTATATAATAATATCAATATTAAAGTCAACATATTAAAATAGTTTTATACTACAAAAATATAGAGAGTACTTTTAGGAAAAGTACTCTCTTTTTAATAGAAAATTTTATAGTTTTAATCAATTTCTATATTTTTACTTTGTATTTGCTTAATTTCTTTTTTTGGAACAAATAAATTCAACGTTCCATTAGAATATTTTGCCTTTACGTCGTTTTCAGTTACACTATCGCCTACGTAATAACTCCTTGAGCACGAATAACTTCTTTCCCTTCTTACATACTTTCCGTCTTCTTCTTTTTCTTGCTTAGAAGCACTAACCGTCAAATATCCGTCTTTTAATTCTACTGATATGTCCTTTTTTTCAAACCCCGGCATATCTACGAAAAGTTCATACGCTTTTTCCGTTTCCTTTACGTCAGTTCTCATATTATCGTGAGTCCTTGCTATATTAGGAGCGAAAAATCCATCGAACACGTCAGAAAAAAAGTCTAACCCAAAAAAATCATCGTTTCGTCTTTGTAAATAATTTCTCATTTTTTATTACCTCTTTTTTTATTTTTAGCAATCTATATTATAGAGTGTTAGCACTCTTCTTTGTCGACTGCTAATTTTATTATATATAAACTACGTTATGTTGTCAAGTGTTTTTTTAAAAAAACATAAAAAAAATAAAAGCACCTTTACGATACCTTTATTCCCTTCTATTAAATATTTATACTGTTAATTTTGAAAAACGTTTTTGATTATATATTTTGCATAAGCACTAGCAACGTTTACGCCCGTCGTTGCTTCTATACCTTGCATAAAAGCATTAGAATTAACTTCACATACTATCGGCTCTCCGCTATTTCCATACAATAGATCAACACCACAATAATCCAATCCTAAAACTTTAGAAGCTTTTTCAGCAACAGACTTAAATTCTTCTGATAAATCAATTTTTCTTCCTTGTCCGCCAATTGCAATGTTAGAACGGAAATCATTTTTGTTGCTTCTTTCCATATATGCAACCGCTTTCCCGCCAATTACTATTACTCTTATATCAACTCCAACCTTTTTTCCTAAATACTCTTGGAAAAAGTGTGGTTTTGTTTTTACTTTATCTAAAATTTCAATAAGTTCACTCTTTGTTTTTGCTAAATTTACGCCACTGCCCATAGAGCCGAAACTTTGTTTAACTATCATTGGAAGCTCAATTTCGTCAATAATTTTATTAATGGCTTCTTCCGAATAATTACACTCGTCTTTATAACAAAGTGCACCAAAAATAGTTTTTGGCATTTTTACACCACTATTGCAAAGTGCTATGTAAGTTTCAGCCTTGTCGTCGCAAAGTCTTATTGCGTTGTGGTTGTTAAATAATCTTACCCCTAGTTTAGTAAGAGATGCCGACAAGTATTTATCTTTATCGAAAAATACTAAAAAATCATAATCAACTAAATCGCTTTTTAATTGGTCGTTTTTTAGCAAACATCTTAAATAACCGTCGGTAATAACATCACAATTTACCTTGAGTTTATTAAATTCTTCCTTCATTCTGTTTGCTTGGTGAATACAAGCACCAGGTAAACCAAAGGGGTTAATTATTATTCCGCCTTTCATTTTTTCTCCATTATTTTCCTTTTACCCACGTATGTGGTGAAAATAGTATTAAAATTGGCAATATTTCAAGCCTTCCCGCAAGCATAACTACGCTTAAAATTATCTTAGAAAAAGCATTGTATCCCGCAAAATTTCCCGTTGCACCAACTAGTTTTCCTAACCCCGGCCCAACGTTACTCATACACGTAATCGAGGATGAAAGGTTGGTTATAATACTTCCCGAAGCAGTATTTGCAAACCCGTCTATAGAAAGTAGCAGTGTCGATATGATTATTAATATTAACCACAATAAAACGTGTGTTCTTACACCGTCCTCAATTTGCTTGCTAACGGGTTCGTTTTCAAAACGAAAAGAAGTAGTAGCCCTTGGATGAAGCATTTTTTTAACGTCTTGGTTAGTCGATTTTGCCAATATTAGCACCCTTGAAACCTTTAGTCCACCAGCCGTTGAACCACCACAAGCACCTATCACCATTAAAAACAGTAAAATTGCTTTTGACAAGCCTGGCCAAACGTCATAATTATAAGTTGTGAAACCGGTAGTTGACGAAATTGACGATACCTGAAAGAAAGAATATCTTAACGCTTCGCCAAAGTTGGCAACGCTTGACATTATATTTAAGGCGACAATCACTACTGCTGATAAAACTAAAACGAAATAAGCCCTTACTTCTTCGCATCTTAACGCTTTTACTATTCCGCCCGTTAAAATCAAATAGTAAACGTTGAAATTTAGAGCGAAAAGGAACATAAAGCAAGCAACGACCATTTCTATATAGACTGCGTTTGGATGCCCTACGTTTGCATAGTGAGCAAGGCTATCACCGTAAATACTAAAGCCCCCCGTTCCCGCCGTCGAAAATGCAGTTAATAAACATTCGTAAAAACTGATTCCACTAAACGCCAAAAGTATGATTTCAATTATTGTCATACCCAAGTAAATCAAATATAAAATTCTAGTGGTCGTTTTAATCTTGCTTACCAATTTTGAAGAAGACGGACCGGGCGATTCCGAACGATAAACGTGCATAATCCCTTGATTATCACTAGGAATTAGTGCTAAAACGAATACCAATACGCCCATACCACCTATCCAATGTGTAAAGATACGCCAAAAAGAACTAGCCTTTGATAAACTTTCTATTTGTTCGCCACTTAAAATGGTAGAACCAGTCGTAGTAAAACCCGAAACAGTTTCAAACAATGCGTCGATGTAGTTCGGAATTTCACCACTAATCACGAAAGGCAATGCACCAATTACAGACAACATTATCCAAGCAAGTGCAACGATTACGAAACCTTCTTTAGCGAAAATCGACCTATTTTTAACCTTGATAAACAAGGTTGGAATGGCTACCAAAACAAAAATTAGTATCGGCACTAAATATGCTATGAAATTGTTTTCTTGACAAATAATCCCAACAAGCATAGGTAAAAGCATTAACCCCGAAGCAGTTAGCATCGTCTTGCCGAGAATATTTATAATCATTTTATAATTCATAAATCTTTAACTTAAAATTTCCGAAATTTCTTTTATTTTCTTAGAAGTGGTAACTATAATGATTTTGTCGTTCTTTTCTAGCATTGCGTTACCTGTGGGAAGTATAAATTCTTCGCCACGTACAATCCCTGCAACTAGCACGTCTCTTTTTACCCCTAAGTTCTTTAACTCAACCCCTATTTTTGGAAAACTTTCATCAATTACAAACTCTAACGCTTCGGTATTTTGATTGATTTTATAAAGCATTTTTACACCACTCGAAGCCAATGCCCTACCGTTAGAACGCACGAAACGCACTATGTGGTTTGCTATCGATATTCTTGGCGAAACTACCGATTCTAAACCTAGTTTGTTAATCATATCTAGCATTGAATTTCTGTCGATTTTCGTTACGACCTTGTAATCGCCTTTTTGCTTTAAGTATAGCGAAACCATAACGTTTTGCTCGTCAATATCCATCAATGCAACACAAGCGTCGCACTTATCCACACCTTCTTCGTCTAGTGCAGTTTGGTCAGTCCCGTCCCCAACTAGCACGGTTGCTTTTGGGATACTGGTTGCCATTTCGTTTGCACGTTGCTTATTCTTTTCTAAAATCTTTACCGATACGCCACTTGCTATGAGTTCATTTGCAAGATAATATGCTATATTGCTTCCACCTATGATAAACACTGACTTAGCACGCCTTTTAAATAAATTTGTTTTTTTACAAAACTTAACAAGTTCAGATTCTGAACCTATTATGTGTATATCATCGTTTTCTTCAATAATAAAATCACCACGCGGTATTACCGACATACCATTTCGTTCGATAGTGGCAAATAGGATATTTCCGTATTCTTTACCAATTTCCATTAAGGATTTACCGATAATAGGATTACCCTTTTTAATTTCACATTGAATTAAATTTGCTCTACCGTCTGCGAACAACTCAACTCTCTTTGCCGACGGGAATTTTAATACTTCAAATATGTCGAAAGCCGCTCTCTTTTCAGGGTTAAATGCTAAATCTAACCCTAGATTTTCCCTTAGGCTTTCCATTTCTAAGAAATATTCGGGTTGCCTTACCCTTGCAACTGTAAACTTTGCACCCAATTTCTTTGCTAGAACGCAACTTAAAATGTTAACTTCATCGTGTGAAGTGCAAGCAATAAAGAAATCTGCCGTTTCTACGCCCGCTTCTATTAGCACGTCTCTTTGAAGACACCCTCCAACGAAGCCTTGTACGTCAAACTTGTTTACCTTTTCGTTGATTACATCTAGATTAGAGTCAACTACAGTAACGTCGTGTCCTTCTTCTTCTAAATTTTTTACTAGCGTTTCCCCTACGTTTCCAACGCCTACGATAATTAATTTCATACCTATTATTTTACCCTTATGCTTATAAATTGTCAATGTTTTTTACAAAATAAAAGACAGCCCCTATCTAGACTGTCTAATATTTAATTTTAATCTTCAAAAGCGTTAATTCCCACAACTTTTTCTACGGGCAATGCAAACAATACGCCGTGAGCGTCCGTTCCGCTTCCCGCTTTTTCCATTATTGCTTTCATTATTTCGTCTCTTTTTTCTTTAAGTGCTAGAATATACACTAATTCCTTTTCTTCACTTATTGACATACCGAAAAACTTTGCCATTTCTGCACCCGTGCCTTTACCTTTCACAACAGTGCCACCACTTGCACCTGCACCCCTTGCAGAATCCATTACTAAATCAGTATTTCCTTTATCTACTATTGCAACTATCATTACCGTTTTGTTTTCAGTATTCATAAGTTTACTCTCCTTTTTTTCAATACTCTCTTCGCCCACAAAATATTTAAGAGACGTACTTCCACCTATACAATCTATAGGCATTACTGCGAAAAAGCCGTTCCCCACTGCCGAAATATCCATTTCGTCTCTTAAGCCGTAAATAACGCTTTCCAACTCGTTTTCCCTTATCATTGTTAAAAGCATGGCCATTTCGTTATTTTCTAGTCCCATCAAACTTAAAGTGCTTTCACTTGCAGTACCGTTACACAGTATACTTAAGACGTTATTTACGCCCTTACTCTTAAAAAACTCTATATAATTTTCGGCATGAGCCCTTTTAGTTACGTTTATTGCAAATTTTAAACCTTGCATAACCTTCCCCTTATTCAATAATCTCTTCTTGCGCAACTGTCTTTTCTTTCTTTTTGAGTTTTGCCGATTTAATCTTATAAATCAAACCCAAAATTTGTATTGTTATTAACGGTGTCATTGCAACCATTGCAACAACGCCAAAGCCTTGCGTTGCGACGTTCGTTCCAACCGAAGAACATACGCCCAATGCAAACGGCATCAAAAAACTTGCAGTCATTGCTCCCGACGCTACCCCGCCGGAGTCAAACGCTATCGCCGTAAACATATCAGGTACGAAAAAAGTCAATATTAACGCTATCAAATAGCCTGGTACTAAAAAGCACATTATCGGAATATTAAGTATAATTCTAAGCATTGCAAGACCTACCGAAAAAGCAACGCCTATCATCAAACTTACCCTCAATGCTTTTTTGGGTATTGCACCCGAAGTAATTTCATAAACTTGTTTGGTTAAAACGTGAACGGCAGGTTCCACCGCCACCACAAAATAACCTATTACCATACCTATTGGAACTACTATCCAATTATACGATAGTCCACCCAATATCTTACCTATATAACCACCGACTTGTAAAAATCCCGCGTTTACGCCTAGCAAGAATAATACCAATCCAACGTAGGTATAAAGCAAGCCTATAAGTATTTTGATTAAGTCGTGTTTATTTATTCTTGATCCAAAGAGTTGGAAAATAAAGAAAAATGCAACGATTGGTAAAAGTGCTATCGCCACTTCTTCCATATATTTTGGAAGCACGCCAACAAACACACCTACTAAATCTTTAGAATTAAGAATTATAGTCGTTTGCTCGCTAGAAGTATCAATGCTTTCGGGCTGAAATATAATACCCAAAATCATAACTGCTATAATAGGTCCAACCGAACACAAAGCAGTAAGCCCAAAACCGTCCGTTTCAGCGTTTTTGTCGCTTCTAAGAGACGCAACACCCGTACCGATTGCAATTATAAACGGAACACTCATAGGTCCTGTTGTTACTCCACCCGAATCGAAAGACAAGGGTATAAAGGTTTCTGGAACGAAAAATGATAGCCCAAAAACTACTGCGTAACAAAAAATCAACAAGTACGAAAGTTTAAGCCTTAATACTATTCTTAAAAAGGCTATTACTAAAAATACGCCAACGCCAACGCCTACCGTCAAAATAAGCGTCCATTTATTCATAGTTTTTGCTAACTGAACGGCAAGAACTTGTAAATCGGGTTCGGAAATGGTTATGAGAATACCTACTATAAAACAAATAGGTATGATTATCCAAATCTTTTTGGTCTTCATAACGGTAGTACCAACGTATTCCCCAATAGGAGTCATTGCAGTATCAGCACCAAGCGTAAACAAGCCCATTCCCACCGCTACTAACAACGAACCGACGATAAAGGCTAAAAACATACCACTATCTATAGGAGCAATGGTAAAGCATAACGCCAAAACTATTGCCGTTATTGGCAAAACTGAAGAAAACGCTTCTTTTACTTTTTGTGAAATTATCGTTTTATCTTGCGATAAAAAATATCTTCTTTTTTTCACCATTATGCTCCTTTTTAGTCTTTTCAAGTTTAGCAAATTTTAATATATTTGTCAATATATAATAATATTACTTTATAGACTAAAAATTCTCCTAAATAAATATAAAACCCACTGTTTGCAGTGGGCTTTTTTTATATTTCGGGTGGTATAAATATAGGTAACGACGGAGCAAAAAAAGTAAAGATTATAAACAATATTCCTATAATGCTCAATATCGCAAGTGGTATAATTTTATTGCTATTTTTTATCATATTTGTCTTAAACAACCGATATTCTATAAAATATTCAAAGAACAATGCTATAAAGAAAAAAGAAATATTAAGCCAATTGGGAGACTTTCCTATTGCTCCATTATAAGTATAAAAAAGCACGGGAATTGCCATTAATCCGATTAATATACCAATTAATTTAACCCACCAAAATCCCTTTTGTTCGTCTTTAAAAAATAAACTTTGAAATATTGCAAAGATAAACGATGGAAAAAATAAAAGTTTCATATGCTCCCACGTTGATTCATTAACTGCGGAAAATGGCATAAAAAGTACAACTTTCGTCCAATCATACAAAAAATGTAAAATGGTGCCAAAAACAGCACTAAAAGTTACCCCGCCAACTTGCCATAATACTAGCGACCTTTTCATACACACCTACCTTAGTCTTTTACATTAACTATATTTATATACGAAAAGTTTTATTCGTTATCTACGAGTGATAACGCCTGACGTCAAGTTAAAGATTTATAATATCACTTTAAAATAGCCAAAACAAAACTGCATATGTAATAAGCAATGTAACTATTTTACTTTTAACGTTTTACTAATAAAAAAAGCCTTTTTCGGAACTCTTTCTTGTTTTTGCGGGGAGGAGAGGATACTCGTCCGCTATCGCTACCGAGCCCTTGTCCGTCAAAGCAAGTTAGTCATATGACGGGCGAACCTGAGAACCCAATCAATCGCTCCTCTCCGCCACGACAAAAAAGGCACCGCTTTTAGCAGTGCCTTGTCGTGGCGGAGAGGAGAGGATTTGAACCTCCGGTACGTTTCCGTACACACGCTTTCCAAGCGTGCACATTAGACCTCTCTGACACCTCTCCGTCTTTTTACTTGATATAGTGTAAATCATTTTTTCTAAAATTGCAAGTTTATTTTGTTATTAATTCAAATTTTATATAAAATATCTTTTGATTTTTCTTCTTTTATTATATAATGTAAATATGAACAAATTATCACTTGAACCTATCGCATATATTAAAAACGACTTTAAGGAAAAGTTTGGTATTCCTAGACAAAGTGGGCGTTCTCCGTCAACATTGTCTAAGATTATTTTTTATCCTAAATATCGTAACCCCGATGCCCTACGTGGACTTTTGGACTTTAATTATCTATGGCTTATTTTTGATTTTTCGCTTAGCCATACCGATACTTTTTCGCCCACAGTTCGCCCACCAAGGCTTGGTGGAAATGAAAAGGTTGGGGTTTTTGCTTCTCGTTCTCCGTTTAGGCCAAACCCTTTAGGGTTATCGTCTGTTAAACTATTAAAAATCGAAAACGATACCGAACTTATCGTTTCGGGTGCAGACCTTTTAGACGGAACGCCTATCTACGACATAAAACCTTATCTACCATCAAGTGATTGTCATACCGATGCCATTGGTGGTTTTGCTGACGTTCACAACGATTACAAACTTAAGGTTAACTTTCCTGCTGAACTACTTAAACTTATTGCCGTCGAAAAACAAAACGGATTACTTGAGTGTTTATCGGACGACCCTCGCCCGTCTTATATTGACGACGACGATAGAGTTTACGGTATGCGTTATGCTGACTACAACGTGAAATTCACGGTCAGTGAAAAGATTTTAACCGTAATAGAAATCGAAACTGTATAAAAAAAGAGCCTTTCGGCTCTTTTTTATTTTAGTTTTTAATTATTAATCTTCAACATCAAGATTTTCTAAGGCAGACTTTTTAGGTTCTGGTTTACTATCTCCGTGTTTTACGAAGAACATAGTAACGAACGCCAACGCCACAAATATTGCCGAATATGGGAAGAAAATTCCCCAACCTATATTATCTATTAGGAAACCTGAGAGTAAAGGTGTTACAATTTGTGCAGACATTGAAGCTGTATAATAGTATCCCGTATATTTACCTACGTCGCCACCTTTTGCAAGTTCAACTACCATTGGGAAAGAGTTAACGTTAATAGTTGCCCAACCTATTCCTGCCAAGGCAAAAATAGGATAAGTAATTATTACATTATCAAATTTTGGTAAAAATATACCACAAATAAAGGCTAATGTAAGCATAATAACACCAGCTAGAATCGTTTTCTTTCTGCCTATTTTACTTGCAACTAACCCAACAGGTATATATGATATAATTGCCGCAATTTGAGCGATAATAAGCGTAAGGTTATAATCAAATTCTAAAATGTTAGACGCATAAACTGAATACTTGCTTGTTATAGCATTATATCCAATATACCATAGAGCAACCGACGCAAGAATTAGCATAAGTGAAGTAAATTCTGGCTTCGAAAGTTTACGCTTAGTAAGACTCTCGTTTTCGATTTTTTCTTCAATTCCCAACTTAATACTTTCTTCCTCCATGTCTTTTGCCCACTTGTTTTCTTTAACACTAAGAATAAATATAATAAGTCCTAGTAACATAATAGAGCACACTGCAACTACATACCAACTATATTGCATAAAGCGATCTTTAGAAGTTCCAAAAATAATCCCTAAGCCTAAAACGGATATACCTCCCGCAGTCCCCATTAAATTAATAATAGCGTTTCCTTTAGATCTAAGTGGTTTAACTGTTACATCTGGCATAAGCGCCACAGCTGGCGAACGGAATGTTGCCATAGCAATTAAGATTACCAAAAGAGTGGCTATAAATCCTACTATTGCTAATGGATTAGCTTTCGTTATTTCCATTGTTAACTCTCTTATCTTTTCTGCATATTTTTCATCAGACAAATTTCCTTGACTTATCGATGGTATTCCTTCAGCAATAACTTTTGCTAGTTGAACATTATCAATAAAAGTTAAGCCTATAAAAGCAATTACTGCAATTATTGTTCCAATAAAAATAAAAGGAGTTCGCTTGCCGTATTTCGTTGTTACTTTATCAGAAATACCACCAAAAATTGGCAACATAAACACAGCCAATATATTGTCAAAAGACATAACGAAACCTGACAATGACTGTTTAAAACCAAAATGATTTGTTAAAATAAGTGGAATTATTGCATCATATGCTTGCCAGAATGCACTTATTAAGAAAAATGCAAAGCCTACTAAAATTGTTCTTTTGTAATTAAGTTTCATATTTTCACCTTTAAGAAAACTTCCTTAATATTTAACGCTATACAAAATATCTTCGTACGTTGGGAAGGGATGATATTCCTTGCCTAAAATTATTTCCATATCATCAGCAACGCTTCTTAATTCCGACATATCAACTAGTATTACGTCTTTACAATATTTGGCTTTTTCGAAATTACTGCTTTCTTTGTCGTACTTTTCAAGATTATCAGAAAATCTCTTAATCAATTTTGCAAACATAGAAGATAATTCTGATAATTCATTTAATACACTTTCTTCAAGTTCAAAATTAAATGAACCTAGTTCTTTTTTCATTTTTAATTCTTTAAGTAAGAATTTTTCATACTTTAATACCGCAGGGGTAATTTCTTTTCTAGCCATATCTAACGCCGTCAACGCTTCAATATGAATTATATTAGAATAATTTTCAAGCAAGATTTCCGTTCTAGAATTAATTTCATTTTTATTTAATACCTTATGCTTTTCAAAAACCTTAACGTTTTTATCCAAAGCGTAGGCGGGCAATGCGTCTACTGTTGTCTTAAGATTTAATAAGCCACGCTTTTCGGCTTCCTTTTTCCATTCCTTAGAATAACTATTGCCACTAAACAGTATGCGTTTATGTTGTTTTACCGTTTTAGCAAGTAATTCGTTTAGGTCTTTATTAAAGTCTTTAGAATTTTCTAAGGCGTCGGCAAATTTACTCAATTCTTCAGCAACGATAGTGTTTAGTATAAAGTTAGGACAAGCAATGTTAGCAGACGAACCTACCATACGAAATTCAAACTTATTACCCGTAAATGCAAATGGAGACGTTCTATTTCTATCGGTAGAATCTTTTCTTATAGGTGGTAAGGTAGAAATACCAATCTTCAACTCGCCTTTTTTCTTTGCGTTATACTTTGCACCCTTTTCGATTGCATTTAATATTTCTTCTAATTCTTCGCCAAGATAAATGGAAATTATAGCAGGTGGCGCTTCGTCTGCACCAAGTCTGTTATCGTTACCAGCAGAAGCAACCGAAACACGCAATAAATCTTGATATTCGTCAACAGCCTTAATAACTGCTAGCAAGAACAATAAAAATTGTGCGTTTTCTTGTGGCGTTTCGCCCGGTTCTAATAAATTTTCGCCTAAATCGGTAGAAATAGACCAGTTGTTGTGCTTACCACTACCACTAACTGAAACAAAAGGCTTTTCATTAAGCAAGCAAACTAAACCGTGCCTATTGGCAACGCTTTTCATTATTTCCATTGTTAATTGGTTATGGTCTGCCGCAATGTTTGCTGACGTATAAACGGAAGCAAGTTCGTGTTGTGCGGGAGCAACTTCGTTGTGCTTAGTTTTAGCAAACACGCCTACTTTCCATAATTCTTCTTCTAAATCACGCATATATTCAGCAACCCTAGATTTTATCGCACCGTAATAGTGGTCTTCAAGTTCTTGACCTTTAGATGGACGTGCACCAAATAGAGTTTTTCCACAGTGTATTAGGTCTAATCTTTTTTCATATACGCTTTTATCTATCAAGAAATACTCTTGTTCAGCACCCGCCGTCGGGAATACTCTTTTCACCTTGTCGTTTTTAAACAATCTCAAAATTCGTAACGCTTGAGTATTAAAAGCGTCCATTGAACGAATTAACGGAGTCTTTTTATCAAGTGCTTCACCACCGTAAGAACAAAATGCCGTTGGTATATATAGGCTTCCGTCTTTTACGAACGCATAAGACGTTAAGTCCCAAGCAGTATAGCCCCTTGCTTCAAAGGTCGCACGAAGCCCACCCGACGGAAAACTAGATGCGTCGGATTCCCCTTTTACTAAAGACTTTTCGGAAAATTTCATTATTACTTCCGATTCATTTTTAGGTTCTATAAAACTGTCGTGCTTTTCAGCCGTTATGCCCGTCATCGGTTGAAACCAATGTGTGAAGTGCGTTGCGCCTTTTTCTATCGCCCAATCTTTCATAACCGATGCTATAACTTTGGCCTGCTCGTTTGATAAAGGCGTTCCATCTTGCTTTGCCCTGCAAACTGCTTCATACGCTTCTTTTGGAAGACGTTCTTTCATAACCTTATCACTAAACACCATTGAACCGAATATTTCGGGTATCTCTTTTGCTTTCATTGTATTCTCCGTTTATGTTTTAACGTATTGATTTTATCATTTATGCTGATAGTTGTCAATCTCTTTTGGTAATAGGGAATAAAAGTTGGTTTAATTTATTGACAATCGTTTTTTTTTGAAATATAATTTATACATAAATTATATGTTTTTTTGCTAAGGAGATTTTATTTTATGGATTGCAATAAACGCCCTGATAATATGGAAAGAATCACTAACCAAACTCTTGCCAACGCTTTTATCGATGAACAAGTTACGCTTATTAGAGAACAAGTTAAAGACAAAAAAGTTCTTTTGGCATTATCTGGTGGTGTTGACAGTTCGGTTGTTGCTGCTCTTTTGATTAAGGCTATCGGCAAACAACTAGTTTGCGTTCACGTTAACCACGGTTTATTAAGAAAAGGTGAACCAGAACAAGTTATTGAAGTTTTCCGCAACCAAATGAACGCTAACCTTGTTTACGTTGACGCAGTTGACCGTTTCCTTGATAAACTTGCAGGTGTTTCAGACCCCGAAACTAAGAGAAAAATTATCGGTGCTGAATTCATTAGAGTTTTTGAAGAAGAAGCAAGAAAACTTTCAGACGTTGATTTCCTTGCACAAGGCACCATTTATCCTGACATTTTAGAAAGCGACGGCGTTAAAGCACACCATAACGTTGGCGGGCTCCCTGAAGATTTACAATTTGAATTAGTTGAACCCATCAAACTCTTATATAAAGACGAAGTTAGAGTGGTTGGCGAAGCGTTAGGTCTTCCACACGGTATGGTTTACCGTCAACCCTTCCCCGGCCCCGGTTTAGGTGTTAGATGCCTTGGTGCTATCACTAGAGATAGACTAGAAGCCGTTCGTGAATCGGACGCAATCTTACGTGAAGAATTTGCTAAAAACGGGCTTGAAAATAGCGTATGGCAATACTTTACCGCTATCCCCGACATGAAAACGGTTGGCGTTAAAAACAATAAACGTGCTGACGAGTGGTTTGTTATTCTTCGTGCCGTAAACACTAAGGACGCTATGAGTGCTACTATCGAAAGAATTCCTTACGAAATCTTAGAACATATCACTAATAGAATTATCACCGAAGTTAAGGGTGTAACTAGAGTAGTTTACGATATTACCCCAAAACCCACAGGCACTATCGAGTGGGAATAATATTATAGTAAATATAAATAAAAGCCTCCTTTGCTTAGTTTAGCAATAGAGGCTATTTTTTATGTTTTTTCTAATTATACAATGACTTTTCTAAGCCACTCTAACGTACAGTTTACCATATGTTTACCGGTTTCTTCGCTTGCTTCCTTTGCACTTTCTGCAAACCATTCGGTATTACGTTCACAACGGCTAAGGTCAACTAATTCGGGATAAGTACCCATCAAAAGGCTAGTTTCCCATTTTCCAGCGTGGTCAAAACCACCGCACTTAATTTGTGCATCTGCACCAATCAAAGGTATAACTTTAATGTAAGAGAACGGGTCGTCCGAACTTCCCATATCTTCATAGTATGAAGCGTATGCGTCGCTACCCCACCAGCCTTTTCCTAGTTTGTTTTCCATATATTCCATAGTTACCTTTTTTGCAGCCTTATGACAAGCAATCGTCATTGGCATTAAACCTGCACCTTCCGTTTGATGGTGTGCTACAAGGTAAATATTCTTATGCCCTGCATCAATCATAGACTTAAGTATGTAATATAAATAATTTACGTACGCATCTTCATCTACGTGGAAATGGCTGGGCTTAGGTTCACATACTGCGTACGATGCTACACCGTACCAAATTGGAGGACAAACAACTATTTCCTTTTCCTTTTCCAATTCTCTTAAACAACCGGTAATAACTAGCGTATCCGTACCACATGAAGCGTGGCGAGCGTGATACTCTAACGTACCAATAGGAATAACGAACGGAACTTTACGTTCTACTGCGTCTTGTATTTCATCATATAACATTTCAAGCATTTGCATAATTTTTACTTCCCTTTTCTTTGATATAAATTATTATATTCCCATCAACTATAAAAGTCAAGAGAGATAATCATTTATTTTTATTTGCAAAATCTTTTAAAAAACTATTGACAGGGACAATACTTCGTGATATGATGTATTACGCAAGGGGAGGTATATAATGGATATACAATTAAAGCGAGGACTTTTAGACGTGTGCGTATTGGCTTCGATAAAGGACGAAGACTCTTACGGATACAAAATAATAAAAGACGTTAAACCTTACGTTGAATTATCCGAATCTACCTTATATACAATATTAAAGAGGTTAGAATCGGCAAACATGTTGACCGTAAAGACGGTAGAACACGATGGTAGGCTTAGAAAATACTATCATATTACTGAACTAGGTATTAAACGAATAGAAGAATTTAAAAATGAGTGGAAAGAAATGCTTTCCATATACAAATTTATTATAAAGGAGAACGTCAATGACTAAAAAGGAATTTTTAGACGAGTTAAGAGAAAAAATATCTAAATTGCCTTGCGACGAAGTAGAAGAACGCTTAAGTTTTTACAGTGAAATGATTGACGACAGCATTGAGGACGGACTTTCGGAAGAAGAAGCGGTTAATAAAATTGGAAACGTGAATGATATTGCTAAGCAAATTATTTCTGAAGTTCCATTTTCAAAACTCGTTATAGAAAAAATTAAAAGGTCAAGAGATTTTAGCAATAGAGAAATAATACTAATAATTCTTTGTGCTCCTATTTGGTTTTCTCTTTTAATTGCCGTTGGTGCGATAGTGTTTTCAATATACGTTTCTATTTGGGCAATAATAGTTTCGTTATGGGCAGTTTTTGGTGGATTGGTTGCCCTATCTCCCTATTGTTTAGTCGTCGGGATAATTAATATTATAAGTGGAAACCTTTTGCAAGGCGTAACGCTTATCGGGTGTTCGGCAATAATAGCAGGGCTTTCTCTTTTACTATTCTACGCAATTAAATTGCTAACCGGATTAACAATGCTTTTCACTAAAAAAGTTATACTCTATTTTAAGAACCTTTTAATAAAAAAGGAGGTTAAATAATGAATAAGACTACCAAGATTTGGCTTATTATCGCCACTTCATTAATTTTTGCGGGAATAATAATATTTACCACCACAATGAGTTTATTACATTGGGACTTTACTAAACTTTCTACGGTAAAATACCAAACCACTACGCACGAAATAACGGAAGATTTTAAAAATATTTCCATAAAGGTCGATACGGCGGACGTTGAATTTTTCTATACAACCGATTCAAAAGTTACGGTAACAGCAACTGAATATGAAAATTCTACTCATTCAGTAAAAATTGAAGACGGCACTTTAAAAATTGAAACCACGGACAAAAGAAAATGGTATGAATATATATCTTTATTTAACTTTCAATCCCCTAAAGTTTCAGTTTACCTTCCTTTTGGAAACTATGAAAAATTGTCTATTAATTTAGACACGGGCGACGTAAAAATGCCAAACGATTTAAACTTTTCAAGTATTGATATTGCAAGTGATACAGGCGACGTAATAAATTACGCTTCGGCTACCGAATATATTAAAATTCAAACGACCACGGGCGACGTTAAATTGGAAAAGATTTCCACTAATGAAATTACTATAATAGTAACAACAGGCGACGTAAAAGTAAAAGACATTGCTTGTAAGACGTTTGTTTCTAACGGAAATACAGGCGATTTAACGTTAATAAATTTGATTGCTAGCGATAGTTTTAATATTTTAAGAAGCACGGGCGACGTAGAGTTTTATAAATGCGACGCTGAATATATTGAAGTTAAAACCGATACGGGCGACGTTGAAGGCTCTTTTTCATCAAATAAAATCTTTATAACAAAAACTTCTACGGGCGACGTTGAAGTTCCCAAAACTACAAATGGTGGAACTTGCAAAATTACCACTACAACGGGCGACATTGAAATCTATATAATTCGATAATTAAAAATTTACGCCGTTATTCATAATTTGAATAACGGCGTTTTTTTAATGATTATGATGATGCTGAGAATGGTGAAGATGGTGGCAACACTCTGAAACTTCTATTTTACACTCTATTTCTGGACAGATTTCTTCTTCCATTTCAAGTTCTAAAGTTATGTGGCTAATGCCAATATCTTTAAGTGTTTTTCGGGCTTTTTGCTTTATAACGCTAAATTCCCCGTCCGTTACTATATGCATAGTTGCACAGTTGCTAATACCATCAAGCGACCAAATATGCACGTGATGAACGTCCTTTATTTTAGGTTCTTCCATTAAATGCTGAATTACGGCTTTAACGTCTATTTCCTTTGGTGTTTTTTCTAAAAATATTTCTATCGTCTTTACAATGTTTTTTATAGCATTAAATAAAATAAACACTGCTAAAATAATGGACAATATCGGGTCTAATAATGCAAAATCGGTAAAAGACATCACTATTGCACCTATTAAAACTATCACCCAACCAAATACGTCTTCTAGCATATGAAGATTTACTGCTTTTTGATTAAGAGATTCCCCTTTAGAAGTGAAAAAAACTGCTAAACCGTTAACACATACACCTATTATTGCCAAAACTATCATTGACCTATAGTTAATTTGTATTGGGTTTAGTATTCTATTTATAGAATAGTATATCACAAGTACCGAACCAATTATCAATATTAAAGTAGTAATAGCACTTCCTAACACCGAAAACCTTGCATAACCGTAAGTAAACTTTTTATCAGGCTTTCCTTTGCTCTTTCTTTCCATAAAAAAAGAAACGCCAACCCCTATCGCATCGCCCAAATCGTGCAATGCGTCCGATAAAATAGCAACGCTTCCCGTAAAAATTCCACCAATAAACTCAAATACCGAAAAGGCTAAGTTTAATATAAACGCTACCAATATGTTCCTTTCAGTTTTCACTCTCTTTCTCCATTGACTTTTTCTAGTTTTTATTATACAATATATTCATTACTGAACATTTTGTTCAATATTATTTTATATAGTATAAACAAAAAACTCAAGATATAATTTTGATAAAGAGTTCGATAATGAACAAAAACATAATTTTGTATGGAGAAAAGTATGGATAGGCGACAAAAAAGAACTAGAGAAAGCATTTTTAAGGCTTTTATAGAATTGCTTTCTAAAAAGCACTATAATCACATTACGGTTGGCGAAATTATAGAATTAGCAGACGTTGGAAGGGCAACTTTTTATTCTCATTTTGAAACAAAGGATTTTTTACTAAAAGAACTTTGTGAAGAACTATTTTGCCACGTTTTTGACCATAGTGGCAAAGGAAATGATAAACACAAACATATTTTTTACTGTGATTCTTCAAGTTCGGTGTTTTTACACTTATTACAACACTTACAAAAAAATGATAATAATATTTTAACCTTACTTTCCTGTCAAAATAACGAATTATTTATTAGTTATTTTAAGGAAAATCTTAAGGAATTAATAAAAAACAATATAGAACTTTTTGATGAAACAAAAAGAAAAAAATTACCCTATGATTTTTGGATTAACCACGTTAGTGCAACCTTTGTTGAAACGGTTAAGTGGTGGCTTAAAAACGATAAAAAAGAAGATGCCGAAACGCTAGCAAACTATTTTATTACTGCCCTATAATTAAAAAAACATACCGTTTAGGTATGTTTTTTAGTTTATTTCATTAAACTGTGAATTCCATCGACAACGTATTTTGGTCTATATGGGAAAAATTGTATATCTTCTTTCTTCGTAACTCCCGTCAAAACTAATACGGTATCAATATGCGATTCGATACCTGCAATAATATCGGTATCCATTCTATCTCCTATAAAGCCAATATCAGCACTATGACAATCTATCAATTTTAATGCGTGTCTTAACATTAATGGATTGGGTTTACCAACAAAATACGCTTTCTTGCCCGTTGCAATTTCTATTGGTGCTATCAACGATCCCGTTGCGGGAACAATTCCCTTTTCGGTAACACCAACCGTATCGGGATTTGCGCCAATTAATTTTGCTCCCTTTAATACTAATTCGATTGCTTTTTCTAATTTTTCGTAGTTATATGAGTGTGTTTCCCCCAATACTACGTAATCGGGATTGACGTCGTTCATATAGATTTTTTTATCGTACATTGCTTTGGTCAACGCTGCTTCGCCAATAACGTACGCCGTACATTCAGGTTTTTGTTCGGACAAAAACTGTGCCGTTGCCATAGCACTATTATAAAAATGCTCATCTGAAACTTCTAATCCCATACGCTTTAATTTCATTGAAAGTTCTTGAGGAGTTCTTTCGGCACTATTTGTTAAAAAAACAAACTTTTTATCGTTGTCTATCATCCAATTTACGAAGTCTTTTACTCCGTCTAGTATTTTATTCCCGTGATATATGACACCGTCCATATCACAAATAAAACCTTTTTTGTTTAATATTTCGTGCATGTTTTAATTCCTTAATTTTTATTTTCTAAACCTTTTTAATTATATTAGATTTTTTATCGTTTGTAAAGACTAATTTAATTATTCCATTAATAATTGGTCTAAAACACCCAAATCCCAAAGCAAAAACGATAAAACGTATTTATCCCGTATATCTTTAGTTGCCTTAAATGATGTAATTTCATCGCAAAATAACCCCATTTCCTTACAAGTCTTAGGTATTTTTACCGTTTCTAATATATTTTCAAAACTTTCTTTTGTCGGTATTTCTTCTCTTATTATTTTACAAATTATATCCCATTTATTAATTATTATTTCTAAGCGTTTTGCGTGCTTATTTAAGTCGTATTTTCTTTCGGTTTTCTCTAGTTCTATCATTGTTATAGCGCTTTTTCCTAAGAATTTTTTCAACTCGTCCGCCCAAAGATTATATTCAAATTGCTTTACGAAATTTAACGCTTTTTCCCTATCAGGAGTAATTTTTAACAGTTTTTCATATAATTTTACTGCAATAAAAGTCCCTACTGCACATTGTATTCCGTGAAAATTTACTTTGCTATTAAATTCTAAACCACGCATATCCCAAACGTGCGATAAATAGTGTTCAACACCACTAGCAGGTCGAGAAACACCAGCAAACGCCATTGCTAGTCCACCAATTATTAAACCTTCACAAACTGCTTCTACAGCCTTTTCGTTTCTGTTTAATAGCCCTTTTGCATTATCAACACACTTATTTAACGCTTGACGCATAAGCAAAGCAACTCTTTCGCAGTAATATTCGCCACGAATTTCTTTTGCAATTTTCCACTCTGCAAGACTAACGTATTTTGCAAGCATATCGCCTATGCCTGCCTTTAGCATTTCTATAGGAGCATTTTTTAGAATATCTATATCACCAATAATTACATCTGCACACTTAGAAGAAATAGATACTTTTAAGCCGTTAATTACCATTGACGACGATGCCGAAGCATAACCGTCCATAGATGGTGCCGTTGCAACGATTATATAAGGCTTATTCTCTTTACTAGAAAGCATTTTTCCTAGGTCGTTAATAACACCAGAACCAACGCCAATTACTATATCGCAAGACTTATCAAATGCACTATATAATTGTTCTAAAGCCCTATCGTCAGGTTCTAAATTGTCAGTATTATATATAAATTTAACGGTTTCCACGCCCTTTTCATTAAGCAAATTACAAACTTCTTGTCCTGCAACCTTTAACGTATTATTATCCATAATGATAAAGACTTTTCTTGCATTAAATTCTAAAACTTTTTCGGGTAATTCAAATATTGCACCTTTTTTAAGCACAATATCCCTTAATATTAATTCATGTTTTTTACCACAAGGGCAAGAAAATTCACAAAAAGAACGCAAATCGTTTATAAACACTCTTTTATCTCCTACTATTAATCAATATAATTTTACACTAACGATAAAGCAATGTCAAATAAAACACTAACTGCGACACTTTCCCGCTATCGTTAGTTAGACGGGAAGATACGTTGCTTACGTAACAAAAAAGAACCATCGTTTGATGGTTCTTCTTTTGTTTGGATGCAGTCAACTAGCATTCATTTGCGTAAGCAATATGTCGCATTGAAATATAAATGATATAGTATTTATGAAATTACACAGTAGTTACTAAATAAATTACGGAAGCAACTGCGACACTTTCCCGCTATCGTTAGATAGACGGGAAGATACGTTGCTTATGCAACAAAAAAAGAAACATCGTTTGATGTTTCTCTTTTTTGTTTGGATGCAGTCAACTACCATTCATTTGCGTAAGCAATATGTCGCATTGAACTGTAAATTGATATATTAATTAAGTAATTACACAGAGGTTGGTAAATATACAACTAAACTAACTGCGACCCTTTCCCGTAGGGAAGATGGGTAGTTGCTGTTTTGATATAAAAAAAGACCACTCTTTTGAGTGGTCTAATCTATTGGATGCAGCAACTACCTATCTTCCCGTGCCGTCGCCA
>JAZNPL010000022.1:0-6700 GCA_045589615.1 Christensenellaceae bacterium
CTCGCTTTTGCTCTCAAAATTTCGACCACTGCCACCTCTTCGCCTCACTTCTTCACCCACAGGGCGCGTTTCGGCTCATCGCCCCACGACCTCCTCCGTCGGTCGTGATAATTCATATCCATAGCCAAAAAGAAAAACACCAACCACTTAAAATAAAAAACTAGCAAAAAGTATCGAAGAACTTTTTGCGAAAAGGAGGAGCAGGCAGTTATGTCATTGCTCTTTTATGCAAAATAAAAGAGCAAGACAACTTGCCTTGCTCCGACGTGGTTGCACAAGCGCCAACTTAATTGAACTATTTAGTTATAAATGGTCAGTCGGCGTAATTTTGAGTTTGTAAAACCATAAACATAAAAGGCGAGAATTTTCTCGCCTTTTAACTTGTTAAAAATTAGATATGGGTTTCCCATATGCTTAAGGGCAACAGCGTGAAGTGTGGCACTTTTCTTTACCTGCTTCGATTTTACCCCATTTTGTGGCAGATTTTGCAAAGCTAAACCCTTGTAATTTTGTCCTCGTTCTTGGACATCTGACCGCTTTTGTAAGTTTCTATTGGATATAGCCCATATCTTGACAATATGCAGAAACTGCTTTTTTAAAATCTTTTAATTTGCGTTCATAACCACGATGTTCAGTAATTAAGGGGCTAACACTCATCTCATTGCACACAAGTAATTCGTTAACAGACAGCTTGAAGGATTGTATCATTATTTCCAAAAGAACGTCTTGTGGGTTTTTATAATCTTCGTACTCTTTTTTACAGTAACTTAACAAAACTTGTCCATACCATTTTCTAATGCAAGCATCCATTTTATTATGAATGTTTTTTATAGAAATATAAAGATTATGAACTTTTGTGTCAAAGGTTTCTTCGTTTGGTATATCAAATTTCCCCGAAGCGTGAGCCATCTCATTACGAGTTTTAACATATTCGCCAACATTTGTTATTTGAGAATTATCTATACCTATGATTCTAAAAATTTTGGCTATATCGCTTTCTGGCATTATACTATAAGCAAAAATTGATTCAGGTTCTTCGATTTTAAACTCTTTCTCTTTTCCCGAATAAGGTCTTGCATATATTATGGCATCTTTGTACCTATCTGTCTCAATTTGACTTATCTTCCAAATCGTACAATATATGTAAGTCATATATACCAAGTGAATACCAAAATAAGCAAATTGATATTGCTCATATTTATAGTTAATCGCAATAATATTAGTTATATTTTGAATATATTTTACAATATCCTCTTTATCAGGATTCATTGGTAAAAAATTTAATATTTCCTGAAGATAAGGGACATCTGTATAATCGATAAAATCAGACATTATTCTCACTCCATATTTCACTTATGCGATTTTTAATTTTTTTAGAGAATATAGTCATTACATCTGATGATGGCATTATTACACTTAATTCTGCTTCTATTTGTTCCACCATTAAATTTTGTTTTTCTATGGAAGGCAATAATATTTCTAGCGAATCCAAATCCGATTTATTTACGCTAGGGTACATCGCTTTGCCCATTGCATCTTCAAATTGCTTTAAAACAAAATCATCTAATAGCATATAATATAAATATTTACCATTTATATTTTTTGGAGATAATATTGCAAATCCTGTGGAAAAAACAAAATTTGTTGTATCAAAATCAATATACGCAAAAGCTTTAAGATTTGGACGAACTGTTGATAAAATAACATCCCCCTTTTTAGCAATTCGCCTTGCCCTACTAGGCGCATTTTCGCCTTTGACTCTATTGCTTATATCTATCTTACCCGTTTTACTGTCAACGGCAGATATATCAACATATATAAATTCAGAATCTTTATATTTTGTTTCCGGATTAATAGTTGCGCTACTTATATCACACACATCAACTAACTTTACAATTTTACAGTCTTTCGGGAATTGTAATCGAGGAGAATAATTGTCAACTATTTTTTTTGCTCCATCAACCATTTTCTTATAGCTATCAAGTTCTTCAATAAGTTGCTGTTGCTTTTCGATAGTAGGTAGAGGTATTTTTATCGAATTTATTGTGCTACTAATATTATTAATATTAGCCCCCTGAGTAATCAACTTTATTTCTTCTCTATATTTTTCAGAAAAAGCTAAATAATAATATAAATATTTAGCCAAACATTTATTTGGATTAGTACGAATAATACCCATAAAACCGCCTGCATAATAATTTGTATTTTGTTCAATGTAAGCAACTTTCCCAATGTGTTCCTTACTTCCACTTGACATGCATACAAATATATCATCTTTCATCAATCTCTTTTCTTCTGGTAAACGTACTGTTTCGTCAACAAATATTTCTTTTACAACCTCCAAGTCGCCACTTAAAGTAATATTATCAGCGGGGAGAATTATATTATTAGTCCGAAAAGTAGTTTGTTGCGTTTTTTGATAATTAACCCCTCTTGTTAATGTTGCAATATCTGAAAAATTAACTGCCTCATATTTTGATTGATTTGTTGTTGTTCTATAGCGACTTCCCACAAGGATATAAGAATTTTTGCGTACTTTTTCAAGCGGAATTATTTCAAATCCCACTTTAAGCATATCTTCGGTTTGACTATTATCTAATTTACGATATTCTTCGTACTTGCTTATATCGCTAGGGGTATCAAGCTTACGACGATGATTATCAAGAGTATATCCATCACTTTTAACGTCAAAATACCAAAAATCTTTTCTTCTTTCCGAATTTTTAATTTTTTGGTTAACTTTTGTTGCATAAATAATATCGGTCTTAACTCCCGTATACGGCAAAAATACACCTTGGGGTAAGGAAATGATGCTTTGTAACTGACAATTTTCTAATAGGTATTCTCTTGTTTTCGCCAAATCTTTACGGAATAAAAATCCTTCCGGAACAACTAATGCCATTCTTCCGTTTTCCGACAAACTATTAATCGCCTTCATACAATGCTGAACGCAAATGCTATCGCCATTAGTACTAGGTAAATCATATAACGAACCATACTTCGTTTTTTGAGAATAAGGCATATTTGCTAATACTACATCATATTTACCTTCTACAGGATTCGCCAAACTATCCATCATTTGGATATTACTATGACCGTCTCCCGCAAGAATCATATTCATTTTTGTAATACGAGCAGTGTTAGTAATTTCGTTACCATATACTGTTTCTTCTCTTAATTGCGCTAAAGTTTTTGGATTTCTCGGCATATTATTGTAAATATATCGGAAACTTTCAATTAGGAAACCACCCGTACCACAGAACGGGTCATAAACTTTTTCACCGATTTGAGGATTTACAAGCCTAACCATTGTTTTTACAATATGTCTAGGTGTAAAATATTCACCTAAGTCATTTTTTGTTGCAGTTGACGCTTTTAAGAAATATTCAAAGGCATCCCCTTTTACGTCACTATCTACGTCTGTCAGCATAAGAGGATCAAGTTTATCCATAATCTCTTTTAAAATACTTGCATCTCTTATTTGCAACGGCGTGAAAATATCGGTATTATAAAGCGTGTTTAACTTGTCATAAACAGTTTTATTTATATATTCAATTCTTGTTGAAGAAGGAATATTTTTTATACTTTCCCAACTACAAGCTGGATCAAATTTAGTTTCAATACCGTTTTCTCGTTTTATTTGTTCGCTTTCGCTTATTAACTTTAAAAATAAAATATTTGCAAATTCACCAAAACGTTCAATTCCCGCACGTAAACCTTCACCACGAAGCATATTGTTAGCTTCGTCAAAAATCCTAATAAGCTCTTTTCGGTCATATTGAACTTTGGGACTAACCGTATTAACCTCATAAGATGTCAAATAGCGTAATGCAAGCGCTTCCCTAATAAACTCATCAATTTCTTCACCATTAAGAATTGGAGGTCTATTAGCAAAAGTATGGAAGGCCTTACAAAAAACACCATCAGTAGCAAAAACTAGTGGAGCTTCAATTGCACGAGCATAAGAAATACCTTGTTCTAGAGCTGTATCAATTCGTGAGCCCTTCTTCTTGGCCTCAATAACAATAAGCGGTTTATCGCTGTCTTTTGAATATAAAACATAGTCAGGACGTTTTCCAGCAAGTTTTTTACGTTCTGCTTCCGTTCTCGGTTGTTCATAGAAAACGTTTTTATCCTTACCATCTAATTTCCAACCAAGATTTTGAAGAGTTCTATCGATTAATACTCTTGTTTCAGCTTCTAAGGGCATTGTACTTGTATTCATTATTTAACCTCCTGATGATCTGTTTTATTTAATTCATTTGCAATTTGTTTCGAAAGTCTTTCTAATATTGGTCTCGCTTCTTCCCATTTATACAGGGGCACAAGTTTAGTAAGTTCATCTATATCCTTATACCATTCAATTGGCGCATATAGATATAATGAATACAAACTAGAAGCAGCTTTATTTAACCCTTCGGTATTCATAGTCCCATCTGAGCCAACTATTCCTCCGACATCTAATAAAAAGTTTTGAAAAACTTTAATTTTATTTTGTGATTTCTCAAACTCCAATTTTTCTGTTTGCATTTTTCTTTGATGCTTGTTATTTGCTATTTGTGTAAAAAACGGCACTAAAATTGACAATGCTAATGTTATTGCTATTGCAATCCAAGGCGCTAAGTCTTTCAATTCCATTCTAATTTTCTCCTTTGTTTCTTAACTACTGTAACTTTTTAGTTATTTCTATAAAAAACTCTTTGCTCCATAAGTCTAACTTTGACTTGTCTCTCACGAAAGGCAGCACGTCTTCTTTTGCTTGTGCAAAGTCCATATTAGAAAATCTTTCGTTTAATAACGTTTTTAAGTTCTCTATAGTCAAGTCGTAATCTTCAGCAATAAATTTAGATTGCACTAATTTAGCCTTTAAGTTTACAAGATTAACCTTAGCGCCCATTGCTAAAAAGAACACGTAGTCGTAAAAATCTCTTCCCTTAACTCTTGTTTTCCAATTCCTACATAAGCAAGCGTGAATTTTACCTGCAAATAGCGACGGCATATCGTAAAGTCTTACTTGATACGGTGACGGCAATAAACTAAATTTCGTTTCAAAAGTTGCACCCATAGGAGGATTTATATCAACCTCAAATTTAATACTAATTAATTCATCTTTGTTAATAATATTCGTGTCGTTAGACTCTTCGTAGAAAGTTAGGATATGTTCTTTAGTATTCCCTTTCAAGAAAGCCGACTTAACGTTAGAATTAAAGGATTTCGGTTTTTCTTTCACTATAAAATTAAGCCCTAAAGACTTTGTTTCGTTCTCTATATAAGAAAAATATTTAGTCAAGTCAAACTCAGGGTTTTGCGAAACAAGTGAAAAATCTAAATCTTCACTAAATCTATCTAACCCATAGAAAATCCTAAGCGCAGTTCCACCGTAAAAAGCGGCCTCTTTAAAAAACCCGCCACGAGAAAGCCCACAAAGAACAACTTCTTGCACAATTTCTTTAATAGCATTTTTCTTATCGTCTATATCTCTTATTTGATATTTGGAAAGCATTTGAGCTAAAACTTGTTGCATATTATCTCTCTTCTCCTATAAGCTTTACTAATAAATTTAAGTTTGTTGAACGATATAACGGTGCCATTTTTAATATATCTTCCATATTTAACTTATTAAAAGCATCTTCGTCGATTCGCAAATCTTCAAAAAGCAGATTTTTTAATTCTTTAACACTTGTAACAGGGGATATTGTATAAAGCTTATCACAAAGCGCCTTTTCTGGTGTTGCTACTTGGTAGGAATACTGTCCATTCATAATAGCAATAACACCTAAACTAAAAACGTCTTTTGGAACATCTCTATAAATAAACGTTCCAAATCTATTTTTATACGTTTTTATTTTTCTCTTATTAAACGTAGCACAAGTAATCGTATGATAAACTGCTTCAGGAATAAGCCCACGATTGTGCAAAACAAAATCGAAAGATATATACGATGGACCGTAAATAAATTGTGCCAAATTGTGTCCGCTTGCATTCGGGTCAGTTTCATATATCCCTTTAACCAAAGGAAACAATTTGCCATTTTTAACGTCTCTTAAAATTCTGCCCTTAGGATCAGAAAGAGAACTATAATATTCCTTTAGTTGTTGTGTTGTAATAATCATTGATTTCCTCCAGATAGTTGTATTATACCACACTATTTGGAGAAAATCAACAGGTTTACAAAATATTCGCTCCAAATAATTGTGTTTTTCGCAACTTTCTGTAGCAAATATTGCTTTCGAAACTTTAAAATTTTTTATTTTTCGAAAACAACGTTAAGATTGTCACGAATTTTATATACTTTTCGTGACAAAATTTTAACTCTACCTTGCACGTTATCTTGCACGATTTCTTACACGGTCATGTCAATAGGGTTATAAATTAATTTTGAGACTCAACACAGACAAATTTCTTGTTTATTATTGCAAAAACCTAGAGGAAATAAAAGAAAACTCGTTTGAACCGAAAAAGTTCAAACGAGTATCTAGTGGTTGCGGGGCTTTTCCCCTTAATAAGGGGAGGGGCGAACTTTAGTTTGTCAAGGGGTTTGCCGTCCAACGCTAGTGGAGGGATTTTTCATTGCCCTGTTGTGGTACCCGAAATTTTTTGCTCGCTTTTGCTCTCAAAATTTCGACCACTGCCACCTCTTCGCCTCACTTCTTCACCCACAGGGCGCGTTTCGGCTCATCGCCCCACGACCTCCTCCGTC
>JAZNPL010000023.1:0-126225 GCA_045589615.1 Christensenellaceae bacterium
AAATTTTGGGGTTGTTTGGGATTATAATCAACCTTTCATCTTTACAATTTAATAAACACTACCAAATTTTAATATTAAGGACAACGGGAACGGTATTTTTCGTTATTCAATACCTACTTCTTAAGGCGTACGTTGGTATGGTTATGGACCTCGTGGGTATTCTACGAAACGTTATTTTCACTGTTCTAGTCGCTAAAAAGAAAAGTACGAAATTAGCAATTTATTTGTTCTCTATATTAGTAGTTGTTTCAGGGCTTATAACAATAATTTTATCTTGGGGAGAAACCACTAACCAACTAACTGAAATTTGGAATATTAATTTTACTTTAGCAACTGTATTTACCGTACTACTTAGCGTTTTATCAATCATTGCGAAACTAATTTCTACTATTTCGTTTGGCATTAATAATCCACACGTTATAAGGTTGCTAAATATTCCTGCTGCATCTTGCTGGTTATTATACAACTTAATAAACTTCTCACTCACCGGTGCAGTAAATGAATGTTTCTCAATAGGTTCTTCTATCGTTGGAGAAATTCGATTTAAAAAACCTAAGGAAAATAAATAAAAAATTTAAAATTAAAAAACCGTTTCGATTGAAACGGTTTTTTTAATTTTAAGTAATTAGTCAACTAGTTCGATTATAGCAACTTCTGCAGCATCGCCTTTACGAGCACCTAGTTTGTAGATTCTCGTATATCCACCGCCTTGACCTTTTTCTTCTTTACGAGTAGCATACTTAGGTGCATATTCGTCGAAGATCTTTTCAATTAACGGACTCTTAACAGCACTAGTTCTTGCCTTGAAGTCTGCTTTGCTTTCTTTAAAGCCTTTAACTTCTTGAAGGTCGTTAACCAAAGAAATAATCTTTCTTCTTGCGTTAAGTTTCTTTACGCCGTCCTTAACTAAAGTCTTAGTGGTTTCTTTACCCTTTTCATCAACAACCTTAACATCCGTTTGAACGGTATCAGTATAGGTATTTACTGCAAGAGTTATAATTTTTGAAACATAGGAAGCAACTTCTTTTGCTCTTGCTTCGGTAGTTTCAATTTTTCCGTACCATAAAAGTGCAGATGCTTGATTCTTTAATAATGCTAATCTTTGAGTAGCGTTCACGCCTAATTTTCTTGCCATTTTTTAGTCCTCCTTGTCCTTTAAATTTAAATTTAAACTTTCAAGTTTGAATATTACTTCGTCTAAAGATTTTTTACCGAGGTTACGGACTTTAAGCATATCGTCTTCCGTTTTGCTCGTTAAATCTGCGACGGTATGAATATTCGCTCTCTTTAAGCAGTTGTAAGAACGTACGGATAAATCCAAATCTTCAATCTGCATTTCAAGAACTTTATTTAAGACGTCTTCTTCAGGCGGAACCATTATTCCCATATTGCCAAGTTCTGATAACGATACAAACATCTTTACGTGTTCTTCTAAAATCTTTGCGGCTAGACTTACGATATCTTTTCCAGAAAAAGCACCGTTTGTCCATACTTCTAAAGTAAGTTTATCAAAGTCAACACTTTGACCAACACGGGTTGCCGTTACGTTGTAACTTACCTTTTTAACGGGTGTATAAATACTGTCAATTGCAATATTGTCTATTATATCGGTTTTGTGTTCGTCTGCACCTTGATATCCACGACCTCTACCAACAGTAAGTTCTACATCAATTTTTCCACCTTCATCGATGGTACAAATGTGTAGGTCAGGATTCAATATTTCAAGGTCAAAATCACAAACGATATCGCCTGCTTTAACTTCTGCAGGACCTTCCTTGAAAAGTTTTACGGTTTTTACATAGTCTTTGTCGAGACTTGTTGATTTTATAGCAACACTCTTTAAGTTTAAGATGATTTCTGTTACGTCTTCGGTAACGTTAGGAATTGCAGTAAATTCATGCTTTACACCTAAATCTTCTGAAAACTTAATGTTTTGTATTGCTACACCGGGAAGTGCTGAGAGTAAAATTCTTCTCAAAGCATTACCAAGCGTTAGTCCAAAACCTTTTTCTAAAGGTTCTACTACGACTTTCGCATAACTTTTGTCTTCACTTTCTTCCACTGCTATTTTTGGCATTTCAATTTCCATCATAAGAAATTATCCTCCTTTAAATAGTTTCGATATAGGTCGTTCAGAGAATTCTTGTTAAAGCGTGGAATCACCTTATCTTTCCCCTCTGAACACCCATCGATTTTTTTATTTTAATGATTATTTCGAGTATAATTCGACAATCATGTGTTCTGCTATGGTGATATCAATATCGTCTCTTTGTGGAAGTGCTAAAATCTTACCTTCAAGAGTTTCGGGATTGAATTCTAACCATTTTGGCATATTACCGATTTTCATTGACTTGATTTCAGTAAAATACTTGTTGTCTTTCTTGCTTTCTTTAACTGCTACTACGTCGCCTACCTTTACTGAGTAAGAAGCAATGTTTACGTTCTTACCATTAACTGTAAAGTGTGCGTGTGTAACAAGTTGACGTGCTTGGCTTCTTGAAGAACCGATACCCATTCTAAAAACTACGTTATCAAGTCTTCTTTCTAAGAGTGAAAGCATGTTTTCACCGGTTATACCCTTCATTCTATCAGCCTTTTCATAATATTTTCTGAATTGACCTTCTAGAACGCCGTAAATTCTCTTGCATTTTTGCTTTTCACGAAGTTGTAAGCCGTATTCTGATACTTTCTTTCTTGCCATACCGTGTTGACCAGGTGCAGTAGGTCTCTTTTCAAAAGCACAAACGCCCTTAAAGCATCTTTCGCCTTTCAAGAATAATTTTGCACCTTCACGTCTACATAAACGACATTTAGATTCTGTATATTTAGCCATTTTTTATTCCTCCATTATACTCTACGTTTCTTGGGCGGTCTGCAACCGTTGTGTGGAATTGGTGATACGTCTTGAATAAGAGTAACTTCCATATCACAGTTTGCAAGTGCTCTGATTGCTGATTCTCTACCAGCACCAGGTCCCTTTACGTAAACTTCTACGGAACGCATTCCTTGGTCTCTTGCTACTTTGCCTGCTGCTTCTGCTGCCATTTGTGCTGCAAATGGAGTGCTCTTTCTAGAACCCTTAAAGCCTAGGCTTCCTGCACTTGACCAAGATATTGCATTACCTTGCATGTCGGTTATTGTTACTAAAGTGTTATTGAATGATGCCTGAATATGAACTTGACCTTTGTCAACTTTTCTCGCATCTTTACGTTTTTTAACGATTTTTCTTGCTGCCATTTTCAGTACACCTCCCTATTATCTCGTTGCCGTTTTCTTCTTAGCAACGGTACGACGAGGACCTTTTCTAGTTCTCGCATTTGTCTTAGAGCTTTGGCCACGAACGGGAAGTCCCTTTCTGTGACGAACGCCTCTGTAACATCCGATTTCAATAAGTCTCTTTATGTTAAGACTTACTTCCGAACGCAAATCACCTTCTACGTGAAGGTTATGTTCAATATATTCTCTGAGTTTAGCGATATCGCCTTCGCTCAAATCTTTAACTCTCGTATCGGGGTCAATACCAGTTTTTTCGATAATCTTCTTCGCTGTAGGAAGACCGATTCCGTAAATGTAGGTAAGTCCGATTTCAACTCTCTTGTTGTTGGGTAAATCAACACCGGCTATACGTGCCATACTTTGTAAATACCTCCGAAATTTTTCCTTTTTTTATTTTTTTGTATATATTAAATGCGTAAACGTTTTTTTCATTTGGAATGTGTGAAAAATTTACGTTTCCGCTGTTATTTTCTTGCTCTCAGGATTGAAAGCGAAATTAACCTTGTCTTTGTTTGTGATTCTTGTTCTTTGAACAAATAACCATTACTTTGCCGTTTCTTTTAATTACTTTGCATTTGTCGCACATGGGTTTTACTGAAGGTCTAACTTTCATTTTTTTTCTCCTTTTGGAATTAGTTTATGTTTTTAGTTTTTGCCTCGCCAAACTATTCTGCCTTTTGTTAAATCGTATGGACTCATTTCGAGTTTTACGCTATCACCGGGAATAATTTTAATATAATGAGTACGAAGCTTTCCCGATATATATGCCGATATTATATGACCGTTTAATAACTTTACCTTAAAATTTGCATTTGGTAACGCTTCTACTATCACGCCTTCGGTTTCTATAACGTCATCCTTTGACACAAACACTATCCTCCTGTTTTATTTTTGCAAGTTCTTTTGCCAATTTTTTATTTGATACAGGCTTTCCACTTGCTATCTTTTCAGCCAACTCAAAATTTTTGGCTTTCAATATTAATTTTGTATGTTTTTTGTTTTTTCGTTTTGCTTTGGTCGTTTTTCTCTCTTTTCCATTTGCTAGAAAAACGTATCCCTCTTCCACTTTACAAACAAGAAAAAACTTGTCTTTATCACGACCTGCAACACTTTTAACAACGTCACCTACACTAAAGCACATTTTTCACCTTATAATGTTAAAATCTCTACGCCGTTACTAGTTATAACTACCGTATTTTCGTAATGAGCGGAAGGTCTCCCGTCAGCCGTTTTAACACCCCAACCGTCCGACATAAAATTTACTTTATGTGTGCCTGCGTTAATCATCGGTTCTATCGCTATTGCCATGCCTTTCTTTAGGCGAATGCCCGTACCTCTTATTCCGTAGTTAGGAACTGATGGGTCCTCGTGCATTTCCCTGCCAATACCGTGCCCTACTAGTGCTCGTACTACCGAAAAACCATTGCTTTCCGCATGATGTTGAACGTTATGTCCTATGTTACCTATCGGCGTTCCATCTCTAAGGTCTTCTATTGCCTTAAAAAAACATTGTTCTGTTACTTCGATAAGTTTTTTCTTTTCAGCAGAAATCTCACCGATAGCGAAAGTTCTTGCTGCATCGCCTTGCCAACCGTTATAAACTACGCCAACGTCAACGCTTACTATTTGTCCTTCCTTTATGATTATATCGTCAGACGGTATCCCGTGTACTACCATATCGTCTATGGAAACACACAACGATGCTGGATAACCTGAATACCCCAAAAAAGAAGGTTCGCCACCGCAAGATTTTATGTAGTCGTACGCCATTTTATCAAGTTCTTTCGTGGTCATTCCCGACCTGATTGTTTTACCAATCAAGTCAAGAACGTTTTTTGTTATCTTGCCACTTTCTCGCATTTTTGCGATTTGTTCGTCAGTTTTTATCTTTATCATTAACCTAGAACCTTTTTAATATTTTCAAAAACTTGTTCGATAGTTTGGCTTCCGTCAACCGTTGCTAAAATATTTTGTTTTTTATAATATTCTATCAACGGCTCGGTTTGGTCCTTGTAAATTTTAAGCCTTGTTTTTACTGAATCAACGTTATCGTCTTTCCTTGTAATAAGTTCGCCACCACAATTAGGACATGTATTTTCATTATTTAACGCAGAAATGTGATAAATTTTATTACACTTTGAACAACTTCTTCTGCCCGTTATACGATATTGTACCACGTCTAAATCAATTTGTATGTTGATTACTAAATCAGGTTTTGCAAAATCACTTAAAGCTTTTGCTTGTACTAAATTTCTTGGAAAACCATCTAGTAAATATCCTTGTGTACAGTCAGGTTGTGTAAGTCTTTCTTTAACTATTTCTATAGTTAAGTCATCGGGACAAAAATTACCGGCACTTATAAGCTCGTTAATCTTTAATCCTAAAGGAGTCTTCCTTTGGATATTATCCCTAAAGATTTCCCCTGTTGAAATGTGTAATAAGCCGTATTCTTTAGAAACTAACGACGCTTGTGTTCCCTTTCCACTTCCGGGAGCACCGAGTAATACTATTTTCATTTTTCTTATTTTAAAAAGCCCTTATAGTTTTTCATCATTATTTGTGATTGTAATGCTTGGTCAAATTCGAGCGATACCGATACGATAATCAGTAGTCCGGTCGCACTGAATACGTTAACTAATGCGTCGCCACCGATTGCTTTGAATATCAATGATGGTATTAACGCAATCAACGCTAAGAAGATTGCACCAAATAGCGTAATTCTATTTGAAACTCTTCTTAAATAGTCAGCCGTAGGTTTACCAGGACGAGTGCCGGGGATAAAACCACCGTTACCTTGTATGCTCTTACTTATATCGTCGGGATTGAATTGAATTTGGTTATAGAAATATGCAAAGAATAAAATCAACACGCATAACAATACCATATATACCCAAGTTCCCGTACCAACGTTTCTGCCCCACCAAGTATCCGTTGACTTAACGCCGATAATGTTCATAATTAAATCTGGGAAACTTAGTATCGAGAAAGCAAAAATCAAGGGCATAACGCCAGACCCATTAACCTTAATAGGAATATGAGTCGATTGACCACCATACATCTTTCTGCCTTTTACTTGCTTAGCGTATTGAACACTTATCTTTCTTTCGCCGTCGTTAACGAAAACGATCGCTGCAAAGATGATAATCGCCGAAACTAAGAAAATAATCAACGTCCAAATTGCTTCTTGAGAAGCGGCTGCCTTCTCTGCTGCAGTTGCTCCGATAGGACTGAAAATATTTTCAAATAATCCTAAGATTGAAGTGCCTGCAGTTGATAAGATACCTGCAAAAATCAACATTGATATACCGTTTGATACGCCGTAGTCGGTAATTCTTTCACCTAACCACATAGTAAGTGCTGCACCTGCGGTGTAAATTAAAACTAGTAATACGTAGTTTAAGAATTTAGCACCTTCGCCAAATAATTGTGCGTGAATAATTGCACCTGCATTGTCAAACGACACCAAAATACCAATTGCTTGTGCAATTGCAAGTACTAGAGTTAAAAGTCTGGTATATGCGTTAATCTTTTTTCTTCCTTCTTCACCCTGCTTTGAAAGTCTTTCAAGTGCGGGGATTCCGACAGATAAGAGTTGAATAATAATTGATGCGTTAATGTAAGGACCGATACCCATCGCAAAGAAGGTACCCATAGAAAGTGCACCACCGGATACTGCGTTCATTATTTGTAGATAGGTAAAATCACCTAAACCTTCCCAAGTTTGAATACCTGGTACTGGAATATGACAACCTAATCTATAGATAAAAAGTAATCCAATAGTGATTAAAATTTTGTTTTTTACGTCCTTAATTTTAAACGCATTGACAAAAGTTGTTAACATTTTTTTCTCCCTTTATCAGGTTAGATTTGTTCTGCTTTACCGCCTGCTTTTTCAATTGCTTCCTTAGCAGATGCTGAGAAACTATTTGCTTGTACGGTAAGCGCTTTCGTAAGAGTTCCGTTACCTAAAACTTTGAATCCTACGCTTCCCTTTACGATTTTAATAAGACCTTTTTCACATAATGCTACGATATCTACTACCGAGTTTGCTTCAAAAGATTCTAATACCGAAAGGTTAACTACGCTATAAACTTTTCTAAAATGATTATTGAAGCCACGCTTTGGAACTCTTCTAATCAAAGGCATTTGACCGCCTTCAAAACCAGGACGAACTCCGCCACCACTTCTTGCCCACTGACCTTTATGTCCTTTACCACTAGTTTTGCCAAGACCTGAGCCGATTCCTCTGCCTAGTCTTTTTGATGCGGTAACTGCACCTTCAGCAGGACTTAAATTTCCTAATCTCATATTAATTCTCCTTAAAATCTTTACGATGTCTTAACTTTATACGTTTTCTACTTTTAAAAGATATCCTACTTTTGCAATCATGCCTAAAATACATGGATTTGCTTCGTGAATCTTAAATGAACGTACTTTCTTTAGTCCTAACGCCGCAACAATTTTCTTGTGGTTGGGTAACGTTGCAATAGTGCTCTTTACAAGCGTTACTTTAATTTTACCGGTTTCGGTTTTCTTTGCTCTTGCCATTTTAGTATCTCCTTAACCGTTGATTTCTTCTACAGACTTGCCACGAATAGCAGCAATTTGTTCTGCAGTTCTCAACATTTTTAAGCCTTCGATTGCTGCTTTTACACAGTTAATCGGGTTGTTAGTTCCGTGTGATTTGGTTCTAATATTGGTAATACCAACTGCTTCCATTACCGCACGTACGGGACCTCCGGCAATAACACCGGTACCTTCTTCAGCAGGCATCATTAATACGAAACCTCTGCCGAATTTACCGAGTACTTCGTGAGGAATACTCGTTCCTAATAATGATACGGAGAACATGTTCTTCTTTGCTTTTGCAGTTGCCTTATCGATTGCTTCGGGTACTTCTGCTGCTTTACCCATTGCACATCCGATTTTACCTGCACCGTCACCTACTACTACTAGAGCAGAGAATCTCATATTTCTACCACCCTTTACTACTTTGGTTACACGGTTTACAGCAATAAGTTTCTTGATGATTCCGTCGTTTTCTTCAGCCCTTCTAGGCGCTCTATTATTATCTCTTGCCATTTTTGTTTTCTCCTTGTTATTAGAAATTCAAGCCACCCTTTCTTGCGCCGTCTGCTAAACTAGCAACACGACCGGTGTAAAGATATCCGCCTCTGTCAAATACAACTGCTTTAATCTTTTTCGACTTTGCCTTCTTCGCAACGAGTTCGCCAACGGCAAACGCCTGCGCCTTCTTATCCATTTCTGCTAACGTTCCTTTGATTTCTTTATCGAGAGTTGATGCAGTTACTAAAGTTTTGCCCTTTACGTCGTCGATAATTTGAACGTAGATATGATTTAAGGTTCTGTAAACTGAGAGTCTTGGGGTTTCGGCAGTGCCTTTGATTTTTGCCCTTACTCTCTTATGTCTCTTTAATCTGTCTTTGTTTTTATTGATTTTAGTAATCATTTTTTTACTCCTGTTTAATAACTTTTCGCACTTACTTTATAAAGTGCACTCGGCAGACGCACTAAAAACTAAGTGCGTCCACTAAAAGCCCTTTAAATCTTAGCCTTTACCGCCTGCTGCTTTACCTTCTTTTCTTTCAATTACTTCGTCGCTGTAACGAATTCCGTAACCGTGGTAGGGTTCAGGTTCTCTAAATCCTCTTACCATTGCAGCAAATTGACCAACTTTTTCTTTGTCGATACCGCTAATTACGATTTCGGTTTGGCTAGGACAATCAATCGTTACACCTTCGATTTCCTCAACTTCTACGGGATGAGAGAAACCGATGTTCATAACTAGTTTCTTGCCTTGTTTTGCAACTTTCCAACCTACACCGTTTACGATAAGGGTCTTTTTGAAGCCTTCGGTAACACCTTTTACCATATTAGCACAAAGTGCTCTGTATAAACCATGTTTTGCCTTGGTATCACTTAACTCGTTTGCCCTAGTAAATACCATTTCATTGTTTTCTACTTTTGCAGTAATCTTTGAATCGATTACAAGTGAAAGCGTTCCTTTTGCTCCTTTTACGGTAATGTTGTTGTCTTTAATTTCTACCGTTACGCCGGCAGGTATTTGAATATGAGCGTTTCCAATTCTTGACATATCTTTACCTCCTACCAAACGTAAGCGAGTACTTCGCCACCCTGATGTGCTTTCTTTGCTTCTTTACCGGTCATGATACCTTTTGAAGTTGAAAGAATAGCAATTCCAAGTCCGTCAAGTACTTGGGGGATTTCGTCTGCACCAACGTAGATTCTTAAACCGGGTTTACTTACTCTCTTTAATCCAGAGATAACCTTAACGTTTCCGCTGTATTTAAGAGTAATTTTAATAGTTCCTTGAACACCGTCAAGAATTTCTACACCACTGATATAACCTTCTCTTAAAAGAATATCAGCGATTGCCTTTTTAGTGTTGGATGCAGGAATTTCAACTGTTTCGTGCTTAGCAGAAAGAGCATTTCTAATTCTAGTAAGCATATCCGCAATAACGTCTGTCATTTTAATTTCCTCCTTTCTTACCAACTAGCCTTTTTAACTCCAGGAATTTGACCTTTGTATGCCAAATTTCTGAAACAAATACGGCAAATTCCGTACTTACGAAGAACAGCGTGCGGACGACCGCAAATGCTACATCTTGTATAGGCTCTGGTAGAAAATTTAGCAGGCTTTTGCTGCTTGTTAATCATTGCTTTTTTAGCCATTTTGTAACTCCTTTAACCTTACTTCGTTGCGAAAGGCATTCCGAGAAGTGCAAGCAATTCTCTAGCCTCTTCGTCGGTGTTTGCAGTGGTGGTAAAACAAATATCGAATCCTCTAATCTTTTCTACTTGATCGTAGGAAATTTCAGGGAATATAAGTTGTTCTTTAACACCCATTGCGTAACCGCCTCTTCCGTCGAAAGACTTTGTAGGAACCCCTCTAAAGTCTCTAACTCTGGGAAGTGCTACTGATACGAATTTATCGAAAAATTCGTACATTCTGTTGCCTCTTAAAGTTACCTTCATACCAACGCTTTGTCCTTCTCTGATTTTGAAGTTTGCTACTGACTTTTTAGCATTGGTTAATACAGGCTTTTGTCCAGCAATTAGTTTTAATTCTTCTTGAGCAAGTTGAATGCTCTTGCTGTTGTCCTTTACGTCGCCAAGACCTGAGTTAATGGTAATCTTTACTAACTTTGGAACTTGATTAACGTTTTTATAGTTGAATTTTTTCATCAACGCAGGAACAACGTTTTTATCGTATGATTCCTTAATTCTATTCGGAGTTTTAATTTCTGCCATTAGTATTTACCTCCGTTATTTTGCTTCTGCGGTTTTTTCCGCAGCGGCTTTTTTGGTTTTCTTTTTGGTTTCTTTCTTTACTTCCTTTGCTTCCTTACCAGCGTCTAACACTGCTCCGCACTTCTTGCAGATACGTGCTTTGTTTTCGCCTTCGATTTTGTAGGAAACTCTGGTCGCTTTGTTACAAACCGGACAGATTACCATTACGTTTGAAGCATCAATTGCACCAGATTGGTTTTGAATTGAACTAACTTCTTGTGCACTTCTTGCTTTCTTATGTTTCTTTTGAACATTGATTCCGTCAACGACTACTTTATTGCTCTTGGGAAGTGCTACTAAAACTTTAGCAGTCTTGCCTGCGTCTTTGCCGGTTAATACTAAAACTGTATCGTTCTTCTTTACTTTCATTTCGCTTCTCCTTATAACACTTCAGGTGCAAGTGAAATAATACGCATGTAATCTTTATCACGAAGTTCTCTTGCTATCGGTCCAAAGATACGGGTTCCTCTCGGTTGCTTTTGAGCATCGATTATAACCGCAGCGTTTTCGTCAAATCTTACGTAGGTACCGTCTTTTCTTCTGATACCACTCGTTGATCTTACGATTACTGCCTTAACTACGTCACCTTTCTTTACTGCACCACCAGGCGTTGCGGTCTTAACGCTTGCTACGATTACGTCGCCTACGTTACCCGTTCTTCTAAAAGAGCCGCCTAATACTCTGATGCACATCAGTTCTTTTGCACCGGAATTGTCCGCTGCTTTTAATCTTGATTGTGGTTGTATCATTTTACGCCTCCTTACTTAGCCTTTTCGATGATTTCCGCAACTCTCCAATTCTTGTCCTTAGAAAGTTTTCTGGTTTCTGCGATAAGTACCTTGTCGCCGATTCCACATGCGTTAGTTTCGTCGTGTGCCTTGATTTTGTGGGTTTTCTTAATGGTTTTCTTATATAAAGGGTGTTTTGCCCTTTCTTCGATGGCTACGACTACCGTCTTATCCATCTTGTCGGAAACTACTATTCCAACTCTTTCTTTTCTTAAATTTCTTTCCATAATTCTTACTCCCTACGCCTATGCCTGCAATTCTTTTTCTCTTAAAACGGTCTTTGCTTTTGCAATGTCTTTTCTTATCGTTTTAAGCGACGCAGGATTTTCTAATTGTCCTATTGCGTGACGGAAACGAAGGTTAAACAATTCTTCTGAAAGTTCCTTGATTTTTGCGTTCAATTCGTCAATAGTCAATTCTTTTAATTCTTTTGCTTTCATTAACCTTCACCGCCTTCTTCTTTGATTTCTTCGGCTACCGTCTTCTTAACGAATTTGGTCTTTACAGGAAGTTTATGTCCTGCAAGTCTCATAGCCTCTTTAGCAATGTCTTCGGGAATACCTGACATTTCAAATAATACTCTGCCCGGTTTAACTACTGCTACCCAGTATTCTACTGAACCTTTACCACTACCCATACGACTGTCTGCGGGTTTCTTGGTTACTGGCTTATGGGGGAAGATGTCTATCCATACTTTACCACCACGCTTTATAAATCTAGTCATTGCAACACGGGCTGCTTCTATTTGGTTTGATTTAATCCAACCGGGTTCGGTTGCTACTAAACCGAAATCACCGTATGCTATCTTGTTACCTTTGGTACATTTACCGGTCATTCTACCACGGTGAACTCTTCTTCTTTTTACACGTTTAGGCATTAACATAATTAAGCTTCGCCTCCTTCAACTTTTGCTTTTTTAGGAGCACCTACGATTTCACCTTTGTATATCCAGCATTTAATACCGATTACACCAAACGTGGTGTGTGCTTCTGCAAAGCCGTATTCAATATCTGCTCTCAAAGTTTGAAGAGGTATAGAACCTTCGTGGTAACTTTCGCTACGTGCAATTTCTGCACCGTCAAGTCTTCCGCTTACCATTACTTTAATACCCTTAATTCCGCTTCTCATACTTCTTGAAATTGCTTGCTTCATTGCTCTTCTGAACGATGCACGTTTTTCGAGTTGTGCTGCAATTCCTTCTGCTACGAGTTGTGCGTCTGCATCGGGCTTCTTAACTTCCGAAATGTTAACGGAAATTTGCTTACCTTTACAAATCTTTGATACGGTCTTTTTAATAACTTCAATTTCACTACCTTGTTTTCCGATTAATACACCGGGGCGTGCAGTGTAGATGGTTATTACGAGTTTGGTTGCTGCCTTTTCAATTTCAATCTTTGAAATTGCGGCTTGATAATACTTCTTCTTTAAGGTTTCACGAATTTCGTTATCTTCTTTAATGTTTGCAGCAAAGTCAGCCTTTGATACTAACCAGTGCGAATCCCAATCTTTGATAACGCCTACTCTTAAACCGTGTGGATTAACTTTTTGTCCCATAATATCCTCCTACGCTCTAGCGTCCAGCACAACCGTTATATGGCTGGTACGTTTCAAAATTCTGAACGCTCTTCCTTGTGCTCTGGGCATTACCCTTTTGAGCGTTGGACCTTGGTCTGCATAGCATTCTGCTACGTACAAGTCTTGCTTGCTCATTCCAAGATTATTTTCTGCGTTTGCTGCTGCTGACATTAAAACCTTTTTGATGGGTTCTGATGCAGATTTAGGAGTATTTTCCAAAATCGCAACTGCTTGAGCATAACTCTTTCCTCTGATAATGTCGAGAACAATTCTTACCTTGTAAGGAGAAATTCTGACATGTTTCGCAACGGCGTAAGGACGCTTGTCCTTATTTTCCGCAATACGCGCGGTCTTTTCTCTCATATTTGTTGCCATTATCTCGCCTCCTATCTTCCACCGGTGGACTTTTCTGTTCCGCCGTGTCCTTTAAATGTTCTGGTCGGAGCGAATTCACCTAGTTTGCAACCTACCATATCTTCGGTTACATATACTGGTACGTGCTTTCTTCCGTCATATACTGCAATGGTATGTCCTACCATTTGGGGGAAGATTGTTGAACTTCTCGACCAAGTCTTTAAGACTTTCTTTTCGTTCTTTTCGTTTAATTCTTCTATTCTCTTTAAGAGTTTAGGTTCTACGTAAGGACCTTTTTTAACGCTTCTACTCATCTCGTTCTCCTTAATTTATCCTTGTAATGATAAGTTTGTTGGATGCTTTCTTATGCTTTCTGGTCTTATAACCAAGAGCAGGTTTACCCCAAGGAGTAACAGGACCGGGCATACCAACTGGCGATTTACCTTCACCACCACCGTGGGGGTGATCACATGGGTTCATAACTACACCACGTACGGTAGGACGGGTTCCCATATGTCTGGTCTTACCTGCTTTACCTACTCTGATAATTTCGTGATCTAAGTTACCTACTTGTCCAATGGTTGCTTTACAAGTTGCCAATACGTATCTCATTTCACCACTTGGCATTTTTAAGGTTACGTATTTTTCATCTCTTGCCATGATTTGAGCACTCATACCTGCTGCTCTAGCAATTTGTCCGCCCTTACCGGGTTGCATTTCAATGTTGTGTACCATAGTACCTACGGGGATATCCTTTAATGCAAGTGCGTTACCTACTTTAATGTCTGCGTTTGCACCTGATAAAAGTTTATCGCCTACTTTAAGACCTACAGGAGCAAGGATATAAGTCTTTGCACCATCTGCATACGCCAAGAGTGCGATGTTTGCACTACGGTTGGGGTCGTATTCGATTGTCTTAACTGTTGCAGGAATACCGTCTTTCAATCTCTTGAAATCTATGATACGATATTTTCTTCTGTTTCCGCCACCGATGTGACGTACGGTGATTTTACCTTGAGAGTTTCTACCACCACTCTTTCTTTGGTCTTCTAACAAAGACTTTTCAGGCTTTGTTGCCGTGATTTCGTCGAAAGCACTTACCGTCATGAAACGACGTGCTGACGAAGTCGGTTTATATCTTTTTATAGCCATTTTTCTTTTCCTCCCAATTAAGATAGAGAATCAAAGAATTCTATCGATTTGCTGTCTTTCTTGAGTTGAACGATAGCCTTCTTGTAATCGGGGGTATAACCTTCGTATCTACCCTGTCTCTTTAATTTGCCTCTCATGTTTGCAGTGTTAACTTTTTCAACTTTTACACCGAAAATTTCTTCTACTGCTAACTTGATTTGGGTTTTGTTTGCATCTTTTGCTACGATGAAACTGTATTTCTTGTCTTGAATTCCCGCATAACTCTTTTCAGAAAGAAGCGGTTTAATAATAATATCGTGTGCAGTCATTATTCTCCGTAGACCTCCTCGATTTGCTCGATTGATTTTTTGGAAATAACGATTTTTGCATTTTTAACTACGTCGTAGGTGTTGATTTGTTCTACGGGGATAGTAGTTAATTTTGCAAGGTTTGAACTTGCTCTTAATACGTTTTCGTCAGCATTATCCATTACTAACAATACACTCTTTTCGAGTTCAAACGCTTTAAGGAAGTTTGCCATTTCCTTTGTCTTTGGTGCGGTTACCTTGATTTCATCAATAAAGATAACTTCGTTGTCTCTAATTTTTTGTGATAAAGCAGAGAAAAGAGCAACTTCCTTTGCTTTAGCATTCATTTTCTTTGAAAAGTCTCTCGACTTAGGTGCGAATACTACGCCACCTTTTACCCATTGAGGACTTCTAATAGAACCTTGTCTTGCTCTACCCGTTCCTTTTTGTCTCCAGGGTTTTGCACCACCACCACGAACTTCGCTTCTGGTTAAAGTGCTCTTCGTTCCTTGTCTTTCGTTTGAAAGTCTGGTAACGATTGCCTGATGAATTACTGATTCGTTGTATTCAGCGTTGAATAAAACGTCAGACAAATTAAGATTACCTACTTCTTCACGTTTCATATTGTATAATTTAACACTTGGCATAATCTTTCTCCTTACGCTTTAACGCTGTTTCTCAAAGTTACGATACCCTTTACAGGACCGGGAACCGCACCCTTAACGAGTATTGCATTTCTTTCTTTGTCGACTTTTACAACTTCAAGATTCAATACGGTTACCTTTTCACTACCCCAATGTCCTGGTAAGTTCTTACCCTTGAATACTCTTGAGGGGTTACTGATTGCACCCATTGAACCGGGTTCTCTGTGTACAGGGCCAACACCGTGAGTTTCTTTCAATCTGTGTTGATTCCACTTTTTAATTACACCGGTAAAACCGTGACCTTTTGATATACCTGACACGTCGATTCTGTCGCCTGCTTGGAATACGTCGCAAGTTACTACTGAACCTACCGTCATGCTTTGAGCATCTTCAAGTCTGAATTCTTTCAATACTTTTTGATTTGCTACGCCTGCTTTCTTGAATAAACCTGCTTGAGGCTTGTTCAATTCTTTTTCAGCAACTTCTGAAAAACCAAGTTTTACTGCTGAATATCCGTCTCTTTCTAAAGTTTTAACCTGTACTACGGGACAAGGACCAGCCTCGATAACCGTTACGGGTATAACTTTTCCGTCTGCAGAAAATAATTGCGTCATACCGAGCTTTCTGCCAATGATTGCTTTATTCATAGATAAAGTTCACTCCTTATAATAAAATATTTTATTGATTACAATTTGATTTTGATATCTACGCCTGCTGGTAAGTGAATTCCATCAAGAAGTTTTACGTTAGGTGAATAGATATCGATTAGTCTCTTGTGAGTTCTGATTTCGAATTGTTCACGAGAGTCTTTGTACTTGTGTGGTGAACGTAAAATAGTTACTATTTCCTTTTCGGTAGGAAGAGGAATAGGTCCACTAATTTTAGCACCCGACTTCTTCATTGTGTCTACGATTCTTGCAACCGTTTGGTCAAGCATTTCGCTATCGTAAGACATAAGTTTAATTCTGATTTTTTGACTTGCCATTTTTGTTTTTTCTCCTTTTTATACTAACTTTACTGCGTCCTGTCAACTCCACCGTGTGTATCCAACTGAGAGTAATAAAAAAGTCATTCGCCGATACTTAACTTTTTTAAGTCGCTGCGAATGACTTACTAATCTCAATATTTGAAGTTAGTCGCAGAGGTCTAGCCCCCACACTTGTCAACGGAAATTATCTATCGTTTTTACGATTTTAAGTAACTTCCCGTATCAACCCAGATTACACAGCCTAAACATTATAAAACAAAAGTCAACCCCTTGTCAAACGTTTTTACGCCGTTTTTTCAAATATTTTTATTAAATTTTTACTGTGTTTTTACGCTATTTCTTTCTTGATAATTTTGGGTTTTGCACCCTTTACTACCACGTCTTCGTCCACTATTACTTTTAGCGTATCGGTACTTGACGGCAAGTCATACATAGTATCAATCATAAGATTTTCTAAAATCGTACGAAGCCCCCTTGCACCCGTATTTAATTCAATAGCACGTTTTGCTACTGCTGAAATTGCTTGGTCGGTAATTTCAAGTTCTACGTTGTCTAAGCCGATTAAACGCTTATATTGTTTAACCAACGCATTTTTAGGTTGAACTAAAATATTAACCAAAGCCTTTTCATCTAGTGGGTGAAGCCCTACCGTAATAGGAACACGGCCAACAAATTCAGGAATTAAGCCGTATTTAATAAGGTCTTGTGGTTGAACTTCCCTTAAATAGCCAAACTTTTCTTCCGAATTATCGTTTACCTTACCACCGAAACCTAAAGAACCTTTTTCTTTTCGCTTAGAAACTATTTCGTCTAAACCAACGAACGCCCCACCACATATAAATAAGATATTAGTGGTATCAAGTCTTAAGCATTCTTGTTGAGGGTGCTTCCTTCCGCCTTGTGGTGGAACGGAGGCAACCGTACTTTCAATAATTTTCAATAATGCTTGTTGAACGCCTTCGCCCGAAACGTCTCTCGTTATAGAAACGTTTTCACTCTTTCTTGCAATCTTATCGATTTCGTCGATATAAACTATACCCCTTTGGGCTTTTGCAATGTCGTAATCGGCACTTTGAATAAGTTTAAGCAAAATATTTTCAACGTCTTCGCCAACGTAACCCGCTTCGGTTAAGGTCGTAGCATCGGCTACGGCAAACGGAACGTCTAAAATCTTAGCCAAAGTTTTTGCAAGCAACGTCTTACCACTTCCCGTAGGTCCTAAAAGCAAAATATTGCTTTTATCAATTTCAACGTCGTCGTCTTTTGCATTTGAACAATTTATTCTTTTGTAATGGTTGTAAACTGCTACCGATAAAACCTTTTTGGCTTCTTCTTGACCAACGATATGTTCGTCAAGACGGGCTTTGATTTCAACAGGGGTTAAAAGAGCAACCTTGTCGGTGCAAACCTCTTTACCCGTTTCTTCTTTTAAAACTTCGCCACAAATCTCTATACACTCGTTACAAATGTATATGCCGTTAGGTCCCGCAATTAGTTTTTTTACCAGTTCTTTCGGCTTTCCGCAGAAAGAACAAAAGAGTTGTTCGTTACTTTCCTTCATTATATCTCCGTTTTATTTTACGGACGCTTTACGAATATTTCGTCGATAAGTCCGTATGCCTTTGCCTCTTCTGCCGACATATAATTGTCTCTGTCGGTATCTTTTTCTACTTGCTCAAAAGGTTTGCCCGTGTTTTCCGACAAAATCTTGTTGAGTTTGGTTTTGGTTTTTAAGATTTGGTCTGCCACGATTTTAATATCGCTTGCTTGACCTTGTGCACCGCCTAAGGGTTGATGTATCATTACTTCACTATTTTTTAATGCAAACCTTTTGCCCTTAGTTCCACTTGAAAGCAAAAATGCACCCATACTTGCCGCAAGCCCTATACATATCGTGCTTACGTCGCATTTAATATAATTCATAGTGTCGTATATTGCCATACCTGCCGTTACGCTTCCACCAGGGCTATTGATATATAAGCATATGTCTTTAGTCGGGTCTTTTCCCTCTAGGTATATTAATTGTGCTACTACGGTATCGGCTACTGCATCGTTTATTTCACCCGTTAGAAAGATTATTCTATCTTCTAAAAGTCTTGAATATATATCGTAACTTCTTTCGCCTTTACCCGTTTGCTCTATAACGTAAGGTACTACGGTGTTTTTTACTTCCATTTTATTCTCCAATATATTATATATATAATGTTTTAAATTTATCGGTTATGCTTCTTTTTTAGCGGTAGTCTTTTTAGTGGTGGTTGACTTTTTTGCAGGTGCTTTCTTTTCGGTCGCTTCTGCACTTTCAGTTTTCTTTGCCGTAGCCTTTTTTGCAGGGGCTTTTTTTGCACCTGCTTTCTTTTCTGTTACGGTGTTTACACTTTGTAAGAAGTCAAACAACTTAGTAATAACTACGTCGCCGGTTGCATATTCAAGTTGACGTGGGTCAAGATTTTTCTTTAATTCTTCTAAAGTCTTGCCTTGAGCCTTAGCCATTTCTTCAAGTTTAGCGTCTATTTCGCTTTCTTCAGCGTGAATATTTTCTTCCTTGATAAGTTTGCTAATAACAAGTTGAGATTTTACTCTCTTTTCGGCTTCTACTGCAAATTCCTTTTTGAATTCTTCTTTAGTCTTGCCTAAATACTTTAAGTAATCGTCAAGTTTCATACCTTGATACATAAGTCTATATTCAAAGTCTTTAACCATTCTATCACTTTCGGTATCAATCATAACTTCGGGAATTTTAATAGTAGTGTTGTCGCAAATCTTGGTTACGATTTGATTTTCTAATTCGTCTCTTTCTCTAGAAGCATTTTGTTTTTCAAGTCTTTCTTTTACTTGTGCTTTATATAATTCTACACTTTCAGTGCCGGTTGCTTCCTTAATGAAATCATCGTTGATTTCGGGAAGTTCTTTAACCTTAATTGCGTGAAGTTTGATTGCAAATACTGCATCTTTACCCTTAAGGTTTTCTGCTTGGTATTCATCGGGAAATTTAACGTTAATGTCTTTTTCTTCGCCAACGTTCATACCAACGATTTGTTCTTCAAAACCAGGAATAAATGAACCACTACCTACTGCAAGTTCATACTTTTCAGCCGTACCGCCGTCGAATTTAACACCGTCAACGCTACCAGAGAAGTCGATTACTGCCGTGTCGCCGTTTGCTACTGCTCTATCAGTAACTTCAACTAAACGAGAATTTCTTTCACGTAAACGTGCTAGTTCGTCTTCAATATCTTGGTCTTTTACATTATATACGGTTTTTTCAAAATTTATACCTTTATATTCGCCAAGAGTGAATTCGGGTTTAACAGGAACTTCACATAATAGCGATAAACCGTTGTCGCCTAAATCTTTAATATCGAAAGAGGGATCGCCTACTACTGTAAACGCTTCTACTTCCTTTTCTAAGATTTCGGGATATGCCTTGTTGATAAGACTATTGATTGCATCGTCGTAGAATATTCCTTCGCCGTAACTCTTAACTAAAAGGTGCATTGGAACTTTACCCTTTCTAAAACCTGGCAACGAATATTTGCCTTTGGTCTTTTCATACGCTTCTTTAATAGCGTCCTTCCATTCAGCACCATCAAAATCAATGTTGATTTTTACGATATTTTTTTCTGCTTTTTCAAAAGTGTATTTCATAACATACTCCTACATATAAAATTCTTTAGTATTTTATCATAATGCAAAATAAAAGGCAAGGTTTTTTCAATGCTCTTTACTCACATTTCATAAAATTCTGCGTGTTTTTTGGGGTTTACCGTTATAGATTTGAAGTTTTCGTAAACCACAAACCCCGGTTTTGACTTTGGTGGTTTTTTAACGTTTTTGCGTTTAGTGTAAACTATTTCCACCTTACCCCCGTTCCTACCCGACGAATAATAGGCACATATTTCACAAGCAACTTGTAATAATTCGTCTTGCAGTTCTTTCTTTTCAGTTTCAATTATTACAAACGCCGAATGCTCGCTCTTAGCGTGAACCCAAACATCTTCGGGTCTTGCTTCCCGTAACAGTTTGTCGTTTTCTACGTTGTTTCTTCCTACCTTTATGCTAAAACCATATGCCTTATAGCATCTAAATGCCTGAATTTTGTTTTGCTTAGCGTTTTTCTTTTGCTCTTTGATTAAGCCAGACTCCGTCATTTCGTCTTTTATAGCGTCAAGCCCCAATAAGTCGTCCGAAAAATTTATTTCTTCTAAAACGCTTTGATAATATTCTAGTTCTTTTTCCGATTGTTCTATTTGTGGAGCAATCATTTCAAGCGTTCGTTTTTGCTTAGAATATTTCTTAAAATAACTTTCGGCGTTTTGTGCGGGAGTTTTATAAGGATTTAATTCAACCTTTCTAGTTTTTCCCGTATAGTAATCGTCAAGAATACACTCGCTATCCCCTTGTTTTATCTTGTAAATATTAGCAAGTAATATTTCGCCAATAATCTTGTTTTCTTCAGCATTTAATGCTTCGTTTTGTTTAGACTTTATTGCAGTCAATCTCTTTTTCGTCTTTTTTATAGCCGTGTTTATAACGTTTGTTAGCCTATCTTTTTTAGCCTTGAACTGTTTTTCAGCGTTACGATTATTAAAATAGTAATCTTCGGCTAAAAGCAGACTATCAAAATACTCCACCGATTCAAAATTCATTGTTTCGTATGGATATATGCACACGTCAAACGCCTTACCGTCTTTAATCATTACACACGGCTTTTTACTAACGTTTTCAATATAAAAATTTAAGTATTCAAATAGATTTTTTCCGTAGTTTTCGCCTTTATTTTCACCGTATTTTAATACAAAGCCCTTTTCAATTTCCCTTGCAGTAGAAAGCGCAATACCTTGAACGCCGTAGGTTATGCAATCGGAAATTTTTTCTTGACTTTTTTGGTCGAAATAATTTATTAATTGGCTATCAAAAGGTGTCTTTTTATCGCCTACGGGTGGGAATTTATACGGCTTATTTACGATTAGTGGTCTAACCACGTCTTCAAATAAATTTATACCCCTATTCCCGCCTAAAATCTTGCCGTTTCCAGTTAGGATAATATTGCTATATCTTCCCATTAATTCTACGTATACGGTTTTTCTAACAGGCTCGAAAAATTCGCCCGAATATAAAAAATCTAACTTAACTATTCTATCAAAACCTACAAGCGTAACGCTTTCAAGCGTTGAAGAAAGTAGATGTTTTCTCATTAGCATACAAAAGTTTGGGGCAGTCAGTGGACTTTCCTTTTCTACGCTACATATACCTATTCGTGGGGCGGACGGATTAACGTCTAATAAAAGTTTATGCGTGCCTTTTTTCGTGTAAACGGTAACTACCAACTCGTCATTAGACGGTTGGATAATGCGGTTTACCTTTCCACCACCAAAAAGTGTATTTAGTTCTTCACATAAAAATTTTAAGTTAAATGCGTCTTGTGGCATATTATTCTATACAAAAAGTCTTATTGTTTAAATAGTTTAGGCAAGATTTATCGTCAAAAATAAGGGTTAATTCATAGGCAGAAAGCATTTGCTTATCCTTACCCATTTTTTTATTGATTTCATTATCACCATACTTGCCGTCGCCTATTATAAAATGTCCGACGTGAGCAAGGTGTGCCCTAATTTGATGAGTTTTCCCTGTATAAAGCCTTACCCTTAGTAAACTAGTATTTTCTTCTTCCTTTATTACTTCATATCCCGTCTTAATAAGAGATGAACCGTTTACTTTTTTATCGTAAATTTTAACGATAGAATTATCAGCATCTTTGACCAAATATGCAGTTAAAAGGTCTGATTTTTTGGGCATTTTTCCATAAACGGTCGCTAAATATGTTTTAATAAAACTGTGTGTCTTAAAGCCGTTAATTAGTTCGGTTTCGGCTTTGCTATTTAGTGAAAAAATCATTATTCCAGACGTATTTCTATCCAATCTATGAATAAAGCCTGCCGTTTTATACTGCTCTTTGACCGAGTCGAAAATCTCTTCCGACGTATAGCCTTGTTTTTTGTTGATTATTACTACGTTTTCGTCAGAATAAACAATAGAAAAACCAACCGTTTTTTGTAGTTTATAATAGAGTTCTACTTTATCGCCAACGTTTATCGTTACGTCTTTATTTACACGCACGCCATTAACCTTTACGTCTTTGTTCCTTAACAATTTCATTAAGGTTGAATACGAAAGGTCTTTAAAATTATATAGGGCAAGTTTTGATAATTTGCGTTGTTTATCTGCGATAAATTCCATACTCTTAATAAAATAGGACTTCGCCTTTAACGAAGTCCTATCATTTTGCTTTTAATTATTTTTCGCTATTATTTTGTGCTTCGTTTTCTTCCTTAGGTTTAATAAAAAGAAGAACTACTACTGCTATTAAGCATAACGTACCGATAGAAAGGAATACAACCGACCAAATGTTGTCAACAAACCAGTTGCTTGTTTCAATTACGGCTTCTTCGTCTTTTTCAACAACTACAATCGTTCTTGCAGAAGCACTGTGTACTTTTGAATAAGAAGTTGCTTTACATTCAATCATATACGCACCTTCTTTATCGGGCGTAAAGGTAAGTTTTCCGTTGAAAGCAATCAACTTGTCCGAACTTTCGGTTGCTTCACTTGCTCTCTTAATTTCTACCCAACCTTCGTCAAATGCTTTTGCTTCAGCGTTTGCGTTATAGAAAAGTTTATATTCTAAGTGGTTGTTAGATTCTGAAATATCGGTAGTTCCATCAATCGTGAAATTTGTTGCAGTATATGATTTGCCAACCGTTCCTTTTTCTTGAGTCGTAGGTGCTTCAATAGTTACTGGAGCATCGTCTTCAAGATAGAATTCAAACACGTAATCGTAAAATCGACCTTTATCGAAAACGTCTGGATTATGGTCGTCAACAATCAAGAAATCATCAGCGTCCATCGTGTTGCCTGCTTCGTCTTCAAATACTACGTAGAATACGTATTTTCCCGCACCATCGGTAGGAATTTGCATTGTGGTTGCCTTGCCCGTCGTTTTAGGTGTTCTATAATATACGGTTACGCCTAGTTCTTCATAAGCAGTTACGTTATCTCTTACAATATCTTTCATTGAAGGAATAGCGTACTTAGAACCAAGTGGAATACAATGTGTTTCGTCGCCATATTGCTTAAAGCATGCTTTGTTAACCGCTTCTTTATAAATAGCCTTAAGACTATCATCTGATTCGTAATAAGGAACATCAACATCTTTATCTTTATCAATAACTTTTACTTCAATGGCCTCTTCTACAACCTCCCTATCAGTATCTTCTCCAACGCAAACGTAGAAAGTCATAGAAGAATTATTGCCTTCGGGCTTGTTAAATTGAATATCGTCGGGGTTGGTTGCGTTACCAATCCAAATATTACAGTCGTTTGCACAAGCACCTGCTTCTACGTAAAAATCTGCATCGTTATAACTTTTAGCAACACTGAAAGGATAAAACTTAACGTCGTAAATCTTGCCGTTAATTGCTACGCCGTTTTGGATAAAATCTGCGTCAACTTGAACTCTAGGCAATGCAAAGTTTTTGATTGCACCGTTATCTACTTCAAAAGTTTGCTTGTATTTAGCAGTAGAATCAGAAGCCTTTTGGTCAACCGACTTTAAGGTTACAGTTCCTTCCGCCCCGTCTTTAACTGAGAAAATGATGTTCATTTTTGCACTGGGAATACCGAACGCGTTGATTTCGTTTTGACCATCATTAATAGTGCCGTTTACGTTAGCCTTTACTGTGTTACCATCAACGTTAATTGCAAGCGTATAATCGGTATCAGAAGAGTTGTTGAACGTAAAGGTATTTACTACGTCTTTAACAAGTTTGCCATTAACAACTACGCTTGATGCGTATTTTGAAAGAGAAGTCAATTCTATTTTCACTGACGTTACGTCAGATGAAAGTGCAAATTGCATCTTAAAATCGTCAATAGCGAGTTCATAGTCAAAAGACAAATTTTGTCCGTCTTTAACCTTTACTTTAACCGCACTTTCAGCACTGTCTAAAGTAGCACTGTCGTAAGCCGTTCCACCAAGGAAACTTAAACTTGAGGGTGCTGCCTTTGCAGAATTATTTGACGTAAAAATAGTAAACGCTGATGCTATAAACATCACGATTGCCACAAACGCCAGTATTAGTCTATTTGATTTAGTATTCTTCATCGTAGCATAGTACTCCTTATACTTTACACTATATCTCATATATTTTACACAAACGCTTGCATTTTGTCAATCCGTTTAGGGCTTTAATCTTATTTATTTAAATATAAATTTAAAATATATAAAACTTTTTGTCATTTATCGCTTGCTTTAACCTTTTTTTTCTTTTTTACATATAATGTAACAAAATAAATTTAGGCCTTACCAATGATATACTTTTTATTAATTACAGCATTTACCGTCAGTATAGATTCTTTCGTTTGTGGATTTTCGCTTGCCTTTAGTGGAAAAAACAAGTTTTGGATAGTGCCCGTTATAGCACTAACCGTTTTTTTAATGTGTCTAGCAACCAACTACTTTGCAAAAATCTTCTCGGGGATTTTAAACGAAAAAATTGCTAGTCTTGGTGGCTTAATTTTAGTGGCAGTAGGCATATATAATCTTATTACTTGCGAAAAAGAAGCAAAGCAACTAAAATATTCCAATCTTAAACAAGTGATTTTTGCAGGTTTTGCCGTGGGGCTAGACGGTGCTTTAGCCAATCTTTCCCTAGCGATTATCGGCTTAAATCAATTTTACGTGCCTCTAATTATTGCCATTATGCACGCTTTTACCATTACTCTTGGAATACTCCTTTCAAAACTGCCTAAAATCAGAAATTTAGAACGGTTAAAATTTATACCGCCTATAATTTTGATTTTGTTCGGTTTGTATAAGTTGCTTTTCTTTTTTATATAGAAAAAGATTGAAGATTTTTCTTCAATCTTTTTGATTTTACAATACTTTTGACAAGAATTCTTTTAATCTTTCGTCTTTAGGATTATTAAAGAATTCTTTGGGAGTATTTTCTTCTTTTATAACACCGTCGTGTATGAATATAATTCTATTTGCAACTTCTCTAGCAAAGCCCATTTCGTGAGTTACAACAACCATCGTCATACCTTCTTTTGCAAGTGCTGTCATAACGTTTAATACTTCTCCAACCATTTCGGGGTCTAATGCCGAAGTTGGTTCGTCAAATAGCATTACGTCGGGTTCCATAGCGAGTGCACGCACTATTGCTACACGTTGTTTTTGCCCACCAGATAACGCCGACGGATAGTCGTTTGCCCTATCTTTTAAACCTACCTTATCTAGCAATTCAAGTGCTTTTTCTTCTGCTTGCTCTTTAGTTAAGCCTTTTAACTTCATAGGTGCTAAAGTAATATTTTTTAGTATGGTCATGTTCGCAAAAAGATTAAACTGTTGGAACACCATACCTATTTTTTGACGGTGAAGGTTTAAACTTTTTTGTATTTCTTTATCAACCTTCTTTTCTTCCGCCTTTAAAGTTTCATAGGCTTCTTTCGCTTGTAGATATTCGCTATTTAGTTGTTCGTTTTTCTTATTGGTTTTTAAAAGATTTTTTAACTCTAGATACTTTTCTTTTGTAGATTTTCTCGTATTTTTATAAACGTAATCGCCTTGGAATATAATTTCGCCACCATTTGGCTTTTCCAATAGGTTTAAACATCTCAAAAAGGTAGATTTACCACAACCAGAAGGTCCTACAACTGCAACAACGTCACCTTTAAATATCTCTATATCTATTCCGTTTAATACGCTGTTATCACCAAAGTTTTTCTTAAGATTTTTTACTGAAAGCACTATATCTTTATCTGCTTTTACATTAGCTTTTTCTATCACTTACAGAAAACCTCCTTTCTAAAACTTTAAGAACTTGGTTAAGCCCAATAACTATAACCAAATAAATTACTGCAGAAACAATGTATGGTGCAAACGGGTCTAACGTTCTAACCGTAATGTTTGCGGCAACCTTAGTAATATCTACTACGCCAATAGTACCAACAATTGACGTTTCTTTAATAAGTGCAATAAACTCATTAAACAACGCAGGCAATGCCCTTCTAAAACCTTGTGGCAACACGATATTTGTCATTATTTGAAAGGTTGACAAGCCAAGCGATGCCCCGGCTTCTATCTGTCCATCATCTACGCTTTCTAGTCCACCACGAATAATTTCAGCAACGTACGCACCACTATTTATACCAAAAGTAATAATCGCAATTGGTAAGGTTGGCAAAGCAACTAAGACGATAAAGTACATTATTAAAAGTTGTACGTACACCGGCGTACCACGAAAAATAGTTAGATAAAGGCTACATATCTTTGCACCTATTTCAAACTTTCCAAATTTCTTGTTTATATATTTAATTAAAGCAACAATAACGCCTATTATTACGCCCAATGCGATTGCCGCTAAAGAAATAAGCAACGTTTTGCCTACACCTTCAACGTACCACATCCATCTGTCGCTTTTTATTAATGTATCATAAAACATAATTTATCCTTTTTAGCAGTAAAAGGTAGGTCGAATTTTACACCTACCTTTTGCTTTTATATTTTTTTAGCAATTAGTCTACCAAACTTAAGATTGGGAGTTTGTCGCCAACTACAATTTCAACTTTACTTGCTTTAAGTGCTGTATACGCTAAAGGTAAACTATCGTATTGAATAACTGTCGCACCTGTACCTTTAAGTGCTCCTTCTTCAATAGCTTCTGCAACCATAAAGTAGCCTGTAGTTCCCTTTTGAACACCGATTGTCTTACCAGCAAGTTCGCTAATCTTAGTAAAGTTTTGTTCTTTTGTAGATACAATATATTGAACTGAACTTACGTATGGGTTAGAGAAATCTAAGGTTTCTTTTCTTTCGTCGTTAATAGTAATACCTGCAGCACCAACAGCATTGTCTTCTAATGCAACTTTACCACAAATACCATCAAAGCCCATATCTGTAACATTTAACGTCATGTTTAATTCTTCACAAACTAATTGCATTAAGTACATGTCAACACCAATAACCGTATTGTCGTCGCCAATAAATTCATATGGTACGAAACCTGATTCAGTATAAACGTTAAGTTGACCTGCAGTATTGTCGCTTAAATTTGGAAATTCAAGAGTACCTGATGGAGTTTGACCCTTTTCTATTGCCGTATAATAGTCAATTGCTTTGTTGATATCTGTTTCAGCAATAACTTTATTCATTGCAGCAAGAATTTCCGTTTTCTTACTAGCAGTTTTACTAATGATAAATCCGTATTCTTCGCCTTCTACGTCTGTTGCAGCGTTTGCTACAAAATTGTCATTTTTGTTACAAGCAGTTAACCCCGCTACACAACCTAACGATAAAATTACCGTTAAAATTAAAGTAATAATCTTTTTCATTGTTTTTTCTCCTTCTTTTTTACGAGCAATCGCCCGTGTACTTTCAATTTATACCGCTATTATAAACTCTCCTTTTCTCTTTGTCAAATATTTTTATGAATTTTTTTAAATTTTTTTCGATTTTTTTTGAATATTCTTTATTTTTATGAATAAAGTTATGAATATATAAATGTTTTATTCATTTTGACAATTCTTGTAGGAATTTGAATAGAATAAAGTATGAAAAAAATAGTCTATCAAAGGGAAAAAGCAGTGGAGTACGCCGTAAAATGGGCATTGTATCGAAACGAAAGATATTATAATTTTGACAAAATTGGTGGAGATTGCACAAATTTTGTTTCTCAATGCTTATATGCAGGTTGCAAGGTTATGAACTATAACAAAGATTTAGGTTGGTATTATAGTTCTATAAATGATAGAGCACCTGCTTGGACGAGTGTTCAATTTTTTTATGACTTTCTTATAAATAATAAGGGCAAAGGACCGTATGCAAAGGAAGTTTTAAATACTGAAATTGAAATTGGAGACGTTATTCAACTTGGAAGAAGCAACGGACAATTTTATCACGCAGTAATTTTAACTGAAATTAGAAACGGTAGATTTTACGTTTGTTCTCACACACGCGATGCCTTAAACGTACCACTTTCCTCTTATTATTATTCGCAAATACGCTATTTACATATTTTAGGCGCAAGAAAATAAAAAACGAACCAACATAGGTTCGTCTTTAAACAATATATAAAAATATTAAAAACAAAAATTAATTTTCAACGCCACCGTCGTTGATATACAAGATACCCAAACAGTTTTCACCACAATGACTTGTAATCGTTGCACCTGCACGAGTAACGTTAATATTTTTAAAGCCTCTATCCTTTAATATAATTTTTACGCTTTCTAAAACTTCGTCCTCAGCAGTAGTGTAGGTTAAAAATACTTCTTCTAGGTCGGGATTGTTAAATTCTTCTAATACGTCGTTACAATAATTATTTACTACGTGAGAAAATTTACCCCTATATTTTTTACCAGAAATCATTTTACCGTCTTTTAGTAAAATTTGTGGTCTAATCTTAAGAACGTTTGCACCAAGATAGGTTAAAACGTTGCATCTTCCACCCTTGTATAGGTAATCTACTCTATTTAATTCAAAACTTGCTTGAACCGAAGGTATTCTCTTTATACATAAATCGTTGATTTCTTGTGGGGATACGCCTTTTTCAGCAAGTTTTCTTGCGTATATAGCAAGCAACGCTATCCCGGTTGACAACGACCTACTATCAATAACAAAAACGTTTTCGAATTTTTGCGAAGACCTTACTGCGTTTGAATAAGCACTTGATAATTCGCTTGACAATGAAAAGTGTATTATTGCATCGTAATCTTTAAGCAACTTTTCAAAGTATTCGTCGTACTGATACTCGTTAACGGCACTAGTCTTAGGCAATACTTTTGTTTTATTTACGTAATCTATGATTTCATCCACCGTAATTTCACCGTCAAGTTTTGCTTCTTCGCCAAGAAGTACTGTGAACGGTACTGTTTTTACGTCGTACTTTTCTAATAATTCTTTAGTTAAATCAACCGTTGTTTCTGCCGATATTGCTATCTTCAAGATATAACCTCCAAATATCAAAATGTATTTTTCAAAAGACTTCTATATTTTATATATAATCAAAAAACAATTCAAGCGCTTTACTAAAACTTATTATCTACAAAATAAAAAACATCCATAGAATTATTTTTTTAACTCTACCCACAGGAGATTTTTATAAAAAACAGTCGTTTTTGTTTGCAAAATTACTAGTTTTATGATAAAATCTCAAATATGGATATAAAAGATTGTTTTATGAAAAACTTAACGGCTCTTCGTAAAAGTGCCGGTTTGACGCAAGCAGAACTTGCAGATAAACTTAATTATTCGGATAAAGCGGTTAGCAAATGGGAACGTGGAGAGTCGCTTCCCGATATTTACGTATTGAAACAAATTGCCGATTGTTTTGGTTTAACAGTGGACGCACTAATTTCACCTATGGAAAACGTCAGTGCCGTCCCAATCAAAAAACTTGTTGGTAGAAAACGCTTGGTTGTTTCCTTGTTTTCTTCGGCTATAGTATGGCTTGTTGCAATTTGTGCCTTTTCTTTTATAGGTATTATAATTCCAACAATTAAAAATACTTGGCTTTCCTTTATTTATGCTCCAATGATTAATTTCTTGATACTATATATCTTTTGTTGTATATGGAAAAATAATTTTTGGAAGACCTTTACTCTATCGGCGTTTATATGGATGGTTATTCTTTCCGTTTATTTAACGCTAAAGACAGTGTTCCCTGATATTACCAATAATTTATGGATGCTGTTTTTGATAGGTATTCCTGCCCAATTCTTAATAGTCGTTCTTGCAGGATACATAAAAATCAATATTAATAATAAAAAGTAAAAAGCAAACGCTACGAAATATCGTAGCGTTTTTTATTAGAAAAATTTTAAGCCCATTAACATTGATATACCGTAAATTACTAGTAGGTGTAATGGATAATATACGTAGAATAGATATTTTATTTTTAATCTTCCTTTAGTTCCGTCATAAAAAGCCAAGATAATCAGTGCTAGTAATCCGTACCACTGAGTACCACCAAGTGCTAATGCAAGTAGTACTACCCCAACCGCCGTCGCAACAAACTTTAGCCTTGCATCTCTAAACAAATATATTAATAAAGGTAAAATCGCACCCGTAAAACCATAATCAAACCTAAACCCACGCCTTGGTATAAAATTGGGCAAGATATCAGTCATAAAATACACGAATACTATTGACGCTAAAAACAGCAAGCCGGAAATTATATTCTTTTTATTGATAAAATACTGATAAGCGTAAATCATAGCCATTGACATAGAAAAGGTCAACAATATATTTTGTAGTAATTCGCCCGAATATAAATAAAACACCAACTGACAGCCTGCCCCAAGCAAGAAAATCATTAAAAACCTAAGAAGTTTATTCCTAGTGTAATAACAACCTTCGGCAACTGTAAAAGCAAACAAGGGAAAAGAAAGCCTGCCTATTATTCTTAATATTTCCAAATGCGGAAAAATAACTACGCCCACGTGGTCGATAGTCATAAAGAGTAACGCAAAAATCTTTATTAAGTTGCTATTAAGCCCTTTTTTTAAGGGCAATAAACTTTTTGCTAGCATTTTAGTTAAAAGAAACGTCCTTTAATCGCTGATATTTTCTATATGCAATTTGTTTTATTGGCGAAATATCTCTACCTGACTCAAAAAACTCATCGCTTATTTTTTTTGCAAGGAAAATTGAATCAGTATCATAGTTTAGACATCCTAAATCGTTTAAAAACTTTCCACTTTGTCTACTTCCTATAAAATCGCCCGAGCCCCTTAGTTTATAGTCATATTCCGAAATCTTAAATCCATCGACATTGTCTTTTAAAATTTTAAGCCTTTCAATCGCTTCGGGGTCTTTAGAACCCGTCAGTAAAAAGCAATAACTCTTAAAATCAGAACGCCCTACTCTACCCCTTAATTGGTGCAATGCAGATAGCCCAAACCTTTCGGCATTATATATTACCATTACAGTCGCTTCAGCAACGTCTACACCTACTTCTATTACGGTAGTAGATACTAAAAGTTCTATCTTTCCGTCCTTAAAGTCTTGCATAACGTTGTTCTTTTCGGCATCTTTCATTTTGCCGTGAAGCAACGATACTTTTACGTTAGGTAATTTCTTGCTTACTTCTTTATAAATTTCAGTAACACTCATTATAGAGCCTTCTTCATCGCCCTCAATTCTAGGACAAACAAGGTACGCTCTTTTTCCGTCTTTTAATTCCCTTTCAATAAAACCTAACATATCTAAGTATTTTTCCTTAGGTACGATGTTTGTCTGAATAGGTATTCTCGATGCGGGCTTGTCCTTTATAGTCGTTATATCTAAGTCTCCATAGAAGATTAAAGAAAGCGTTCTAGGAATAGGGGTTGCACTCATTACCAACACGTCGGGGGTTATACCCTTAGACAATAAACTGCTACGTTGTGCTACGCCAAAACGTTGTTGTTCGTCGCAAATACATAGTGATAATTTTTTAAACTCTACGTCTTCTTGAATAACTGCGTGCGTTCCAACAAGTATATTAATATATCCGTTTTTAAGGCGTTCTTTAACGTCCTTTTTTTCTTTTGCCGACATAGAACCGGTTAGAAGTTCTACGTTATAATCGGGAAAGACTCTACATACCGACTTAAAATTTTGCCTTGCAAGAACTTCGGTAGGTGCTAGCATTACCGCTTGATAACCACTTTTTACCGCCATAAATAATGCACAAGTGCTTACTGCCGTTTTACCACTTCCTACGTCCCCTTGCACTAGCCTATTCATAACGGTTTTGCCCGTCATATCCGCATATATTTGGTTCACTGCTGATTTTTGCCCGTCAGTAAACTCAAAAGGATAACGGTTATGAATAAATTCAACTAATTCTCTATCGGTGCAAGTATATTTATTCAACCTAACTTGTTCTTTGCCACCTTTAATATATTTTAAGGCAGAAATTAACGCAAAATATTCTTCAATAGCAATTCTATCACTTGCTTTTTTCAACGCAGTAAAATCGGTAGGATTATGCACTTCACTAAACGCCGTATATAAATCACTTAGCCCGTACTTTTTTTGCAAGTCGAACGGAATAATGCTTTGTGGCTTTTCTATTAATACTCCAACTCTAACGGCATCTCTTACTACTTTTTGAGTCAATGAACCCTTTAGTTTATACTGTGGCACTATTCCTTTAAGCCTAAAGGCTTTTTCACACAATTCAAAAGACGGATTAGTCAGACTATAAACGCCGTTTTCTATCCTTACTCTGCCGTAAAAAAGGTATTCTTCGCCTTCTTTTAGTTTAGACGCTATATACGGTTGATTAAACCAATTAATTTGAAAAATTAGCCCTTCTTGTTCACAAGTTACTTTCACCATTCCACCACGTCTAAAGTGTAAAACTACGGGGGAAGAAATTACCCTTCCTACCGTCAACACAACGTCGTTATGGTATGCGTATTTTAAGAGTTGTTTTATGCGTAAATCTAGATAATTGCGTGGAAAAAAACGTATTAAATCGTACGTGTCTAATACGGATAATTTCTCAAAATCTTCTTTTCTTTTATCGCTTACGCCTTTTATCTTGGTTAGTTCCATATCTTCCTATGAAAAAAGGGAAAGTTTTCTTTCCCTTTTGTGATTATTCAAGTGCTATATAATAGTAATAAATCGGTTGGCCACCGTAGTGAAGTTCAACGTCGCAATCGGGATATTTGTCCTGAACGGCTTGTCTTACCGCTTCTGCTTCTTCTTCCTTTACGTCTTGACCATAGTAGAGTGTTATGATTTCTTCAACGCTACGAAGTTTATCGATTAAATCTATCGTTACTTGACTGATATCTTTACCCGTAGCAAGAATTTTCTTATTGTCTAGCCCCATAATATCCCCAACTTTTAGGTCGAAACCGTAAAGTTTGGTGTTTCTTACAGCGTACGTTACTTGACCTACCGTAACAGTGTCTAGTGCGTGAATCATATTCGCCTTGTTTTCATCTACCGATAGTTCGGGATTGAACGCAAGGGCTGCTGAGAAACCTTGTGGAATATTTTTGGTGGGAATAACGTGAATTCTCTTGTTATCTACTAGTGATTTTGCTTGTTCTGCTGCTAGGATAATATTCTTGTTATTTGGGAAAACGAAAATATTTTCTGCATTAATTCTAGCACAAGCGTCCGCTATATCGCTTGCCGACGGATTCATTGACTGTCCGCCTTCGATAACTGCATCTATCATTAAGTCTTTGAATATGCCCGATATTCCGTCGCCGGCTGATACCGCTAACATACCCATTTCTTTCTTTTCTTCTTCAAGTTTTTTTAGTAGAGCACGATTTTGCTCTAACATATTCTCAATTTTAAGTTTATCGAGTTCGCCAAGTTCTAACGCCTTAGTTAACGCCACGCCCGGTTGATTGGTGTGTACGTGAACTTTTACAAACTCTAAGTCGCCTATTACGATTACCGAATCACCGATTGTCATTAAGAATTCTTTAAGTCTTTCAATGTCGGCAGTCGTCGTCTTCTTTTTAAGATTAATTATAAAAAATTCGGTACAGTATGCAAATTCAATATTACCTAGGCTTGTAATATCTACGTGATCCATGCCCGATTCTTGCACTTCATTGCTTACTAAAGATGAATCTACGTTTACAGTTTCACCCTTAAGTGCTTTAAGCATTCCTTCAAACACGTGCATTAAGCCTTTACCACCTGCGTCAACTACGCCTGCTTTTTTCAAAACCGGCAATAACGAAGGAGTCAACTCTACCGCTTGATTTCCCGCTTTTATAACCTCAATAAAAAACGTCTCTAAATCAAAATGCTTTCTCTTTAACGATTGTGCTTGCTCTGCCATCATTCTTATAACGGTAAGCATCGTGCCTTCTTTTGGCTTACTTACTGCTCCGTATGCAATTTCCGCACCGTTTAAAAGTGCTTGAGCAAACACTTTTACGTCTAATTCATTACTCTTTGCTAGCGTAATACACATACCTCTAAGTACTTGAGATAAGATAACGCCTGAGTTACCCCTTGCACCCCTTAAAGCACCTTTCGAAATAGCGTCGCATACGTCAGCCATTTTGTTTGAAGAAGTGTTTAAGAGTTCTTTAACTGCTGATTGCAAGGTCAAAGACATATTAGTACCGGTATCTCCGTCTGGCACGGGGAATACGTTTAAGGCATCGACAGTTGCTCTATTTAGGTCGAGCATCTTGCCTGCCGTGATTATCATTGATTTAAGCATTGCACCGTTAATGGTTTTTTGCATATATATCTCCTCTAAAGGGTGAAAACTTTTTTAAGGCTTACTTAACTACGCCCATAACGTTGACGTTAATGGTATCTACTATCATACCGGTGAATTTTTCAACCTTGTATTTTATAGACTCTTTCAAGGCTTCAACTACTGCCTTGATAGAAACGCCGTATTTAACGATTACGGACAAGTCTATAGAAATTCGGTCCCCGTAAGTGCGTACCTTTACGCCCTTTACTTCCGAGCCGAATTTGAAAAAACTAATGATTGAATCCCAAAGATTGCTCGGTACAAATTGTACTATACCGTAGCAGTCTAAAGCAACGTGAGAAACGAACCTTTCTATCGTCCTATTTGAAATTATTATCTTTCCGTAAATGTTGTTTGTTTTTACAGACATAGTAACCTCACTGTAAGCGTTACTGTTATTTTACAATATTTCTTCCTTTTTTGCAACCTTTTAACCTAAATTCCTTGATTTTTTTAATCTCTCATATATTTTATGCGAAAAATTTATTTAATTCGTTAAAAATTGTTGCTTTTTCTTTTAATTTATGATAAAGTATTTTAAGTCAATTAATAAAAACTTTCCAAAATCGGAGGATAAAAATATGAGTAAAGTATGTAGCGTTTGCGGTAAAGGTAAACTTTCAGGCAACTTGGTTAGCCACTCTAACCGTAAAACCCCAAAGTCTTACGAAGCTAATCTTCAAAAAGTTTACGTTAAAAGTGCTAACGGTTCTGTTTCTAAAGAATACGTTTGTACTAGATGCTTAAAGAGCAACAAAGTAGAAAGGGCTTAATTTTTTAAGTAAATTTTAGGCGTGTTCTTTTGAACACGCCTTTTTTCTTTTTAATTTATTCAACTAAACCAATCAATTCGAGCAAATTAATCAAACACGTCCGTTGATATATATCTACTTCCTGTATCGGGCAAGATTACCACTATCGTCTTATTCTTTATAGTTTTTGCTAGTTTTATAGCAGAACTTAATGATGCCCCTGAAGATATCCCCGCAAGCACGCCTTCTTTTTTCGCAAGAAGTCTTACACCTTCGTACGCTTCTTCTTCGGTTATAGCCGTCACTTCATCAACTACGCTTGCATCGTAATTTTTTGGTATAAAGTTTGCTCCTATTCCTTGAATATTATGTTTCCCTATCTCTCCTTTAGTAATTAAGGGAGAAGATGCAGGTTCTACGCCTATTACTTTAATTTCGGCGTTTTTTTCTTTTAAATACTTTGCCGTACCCGAAATAGTTCCACCAGTACCTATTCCTGCAACTAAATAATCTATTTCACCATCGGTGTCAGCCCAAATTTCTACCGCCGTTGTATCATAATGCGACTTGGGATTTGCTTGGTTTTCAAACTGCCCGCATATTATACTGTTAGGAGTTTTTTCTTTTATCTCGTTCGCCTTGTCTATTGCACCTTGCATGCCCTTACTTCCGTCGGTTAATACCACTTTCGCACCGTACGCCGTCAAGAGTTTACGACGTTCCACACTCATGGTTTCGGGCATTGTAAATATCGCATTATAACCTAACGCCGAACATAAGCATGCAAGCCCTATTCCCGTGTTTCCACTAGTAGGCTCTATGACAGTTCCTCCTTTTTTAAGTAAGCCGTCTTTTTCTGCTTGCTCTAGCATTGCTTTTGCAACTCTATCCTTTATGCTCCCCGCAGGGTTAAGAAATTCTAGTTTTAACAAAATAGCACAATCTAACCCTAGTTCCTTTTCTATATTGTTTGCACGAAGCAAAGGAGTTTTGCCAACTATTTGGTCTATTCTTTGATAAATTTTCATATATCCTTTTCCTTTAATAAATCACGAATTTTACTAACGGCTCTAAATCTATGACTTATAGTATTCTTTTCTTCATCACTAGCAATGCCAAGCGTTTTATTTAAGTCAAGACTATAAAAAATAGGGTCGTAGCCAAAACCGTGTTCCCCTTCGGGGGCAAAGGTGATATAACCTTCGGTTTCTCCGTTTGCAGTTAGTATTTTTCCGTCGGGGAAATATACCACTATACAGCAAACGAAACGTGCCGAACGCTCGTTTATATCGCTAATATTTTCTAGATTTTTTAATAGTAATTCGTTATTGCCTTTATCACCCTTACCAGAATATCTTGCACTGTATATTCCAGGTCCGCCGTCCAAAGCGTCAACGCATAATCCACTATCATCGGCAAGGGCGGGAACGCCTAATTTTTCCGAAACGGTTTTTGCCTTTATTAAGGCATTATCGTAAAAGGTTTCGCCGTCTTCAACTATATCAAAAGCAAGTCCACAGTCTAGATAGCCTTTTATTTGGTATTCGGGAAGCATTTTTTCTATTTCACGAAGTTTGCCTTTATTTCCACTTGCAACGACTAGTATCTTTTTTTCCATTTTATCCCCTTAATTGTTGAGATAGTTTTACGTAATCTTCGGCCGAAAGTTCTTCTGCCCTGCACGTCAAACTCAAACCACACTTTGTTAGAAGTTCTTCCGCTTGCTGTCTTGTAAACTTAAAACCTTTCATAAGGTTATTTATAAGCATTTTTCTTCTACTAGAAAACCCACAACGCACCACGTCTCTTATAACCTTTAAATCAGCACCTAAAAACTTGTCTTTTTTTATGTCAATTTTTACTACTGCCGAATCTACGTTAGGTGGTGGCGTAAACTTTTCTCTTCCTACTCGCTTAATTATGCTTGCACTTCCCTTAAGATTAATCGCCACGGTAATCGCACCATAATCACTTGTCTTTTCCTTTGCAGAAAGCCTTTCTGCAACTTCTTCTTGAACCATTATCACCATTGCCTTAAGGTTGGTTGCATAGTCTAAAAACTGCATAATTATTGGCGTAGTTATATAGTAAGGCAAGTTTGCAACTATAATATATTCTCCACCAATACGCTTTTCTATATCCGAAACACGCTCTCTCATTACGTCTTTAAAGGTTATATCAACGTTAGAAAAGTCTTTTAACGTATCTGCTAAAAGTGGCTTTAAAGTAGTGTCTATTTCATAACCAAATACCTTTTTGGCTTTGCTTGCTAAAACCCTAGTTAAAGCCCCCGCACCAATACCAATTTCAAGCACCACGTCGTCTTTTGTTACGCCCGCTTTTTCAACGATGTCAAGCAATAACCCTTGGTCGGTTAAAAAGTTTTGACCGTACGCTTTCTTTAGCGAAAGATTATGTTTTTTTAATAGCGTTCTTAAATCGTTTTCCATAAATTTCCTTTAAGAAAATTGAATAATTTTATAACTATCTCACATCATAATAACGTAAAGGGAAAGCCTTTACGATAATCATTTACCAATGATGTTTCTCTACCGAATAAAGCCGAAAAGTATTTTTCGGCTTTATTCATTATTTATTGATTTTATTAAACAAATTCAATGCGTTTTGATATACCGTTTCTTTTACGCACTCAACGTCTAGCCCTTTTACAGTCGCCAATTTATCAACTATAACAGGTATATTTTTAGGACTATTTCGTTGTCCCCTATACGGCTCTGGTGAAAGATACGGACAGTCGGTTTCAGTTAAGCACCTATCTAGTGGAAGATACTCTGCAACTTCTAGAATACTTCTTGCGTTCTTAAAGGTTAAAGTACCACCAAAACCTATATTTAGCCCTAGTTTTAGGTATTCTTTTACAGTTTCAACACTTCCCGAAAAACAATGAAGCACACCACCGTAAACAAGTTTATCCTTGTTCTCTTTTAGTAGAGTTATCGTGTCTAGCGTTGCATCGCGAGAGTGTATCGATACGGGAAGTTTATAAGACTTTGCAAGTTCTAATTGTTCGATAAAACATGCTTTTTGCTTGTCTTTGTTCTCATTGCCGTAATGATAATCTAACCCTATTTCGCCCACTGCAACGCATTTTTCGTGCGATAAAAGTTTTTCTATTTCTATTGCGTTTTGCTTGTTCCAATCATTAGCATCACTAGGGTGATACCCTGCCCCAAAATATACGCTTTCAAATTTTTCTGAAAGATTTTTCCCACCAACTGACGTTTCTAGACAACAACCCATATTTAAGGCTTTATCTACGCCAAATTTTTGGTATTCGCAAACTACTTCTTCAATGTCGGGAAATTTCGGGTCGTGAAGATGAGCGTGAGTATCTATATACATTTAGAAAACCTGACTTCCGTCTTCGATATCCTTTTCGGGAGTTAAAAATGCTAAATCACCTTGGTCGTTTTCAGCACAAATAATCATGCCTTCACTAACTATTCCACAAAGTTTTGCAGGCTTTAAGTTGGTAATTATAGCAAGTTTTTTGCCGATTAATTGTTCGGGAGTGTATTTTAATGCTATTCCACTAACTACCGTTCTTGTTTCTTCCCCAACTTTTACCGTTAGTTTAAGAAGTTTCTTACTCTTTTCAACCTTTTCACAAGCAGTAACTAAGGCAATCTTAATTTGAACTTTTGCAAAGTCGTCTATGTCGATTGGTGCTTTTTCACTGTGGTCGTGAAGCGTAGGTTGTGCTTGTGGTTTTTGTTCTGCGGGTTTTTCACTTCTTGATTCTATCATAGCATTTACCTTTTTCATAATCTCAGTAGCGTCTAGTCTATCGAAAAGTTTATCCGCCGTCGCACTAACGGTTATTTCCTTTTCTAAACCAAACACGCTTGCATCTTTATAATCTCTAACCTTAACGCCAAAGAAACTAAGTGCCTTTTCGCAAGTGTCGGGCATAAACGAATAAAGCATAGAAGTTCCTACTATTATTGCTTGCGTTAGGTTGTATAAAACGGTTGATAGTCTATTAGCCTTTTCTGGGTCTTTTGCGAGTACCCAAGGTGCCGTTTCGTCAATATACTTATTAGCACGTCTAAACAATGAGAAAATATCAGAAAGTGCGTCCGAAATCTTATATCCGTCCATTTTTTCCGTCACTTTCTTTAGGGTGCTTTCACAAACTGCTTTAAGTTCAGCATCGAAAGTATCGTAAACGCCTTTATCCGAAACCGTACCACCAAAATATTTATTAATCATTGCAACCGTTCTATTAACTAGGTTGCCGTAAATATTAACTAAATCACTATTAATGGTATCAATTACCATTTCCCAAGAAATAAGCCCGTCGTTGTCGTGTGGCATTGCACTTAAAACGTAGTATCTTACTGCGTCTTTGCCAAAATAATCAACTAGGTCGTCAGCATACATAACGTTGCCTTTACTCTTGCTCATTTTTCCGCCGTCTTGTAATAGCCAACCGTGTCCGTAAACTTGCTTTGGTAGTGGAACGCCTAACGCCATTAAGAATATTGGCCAATAAATAGTATGGAATCTAATAATATCCTTACCGATTACGTGTACGTTACAAGGCCAATAATCGTTATACTTAGCGTCCGAATTTCCGTCGGCATCGTAGCCTAAGCCCGTAATATAGTTGGTCAATGCGTCAAGCCAAACGTAAACTACGTGCTTGTCGTCAAAGTCAACGGGAATACCCCACTTAAACGAACTTCTAGAAACGCATAAATCTTGAAGCCCCGGTTTTAAGAAGTTGTTTACCATTTCGTTCTTTCTAGAAACGGGAACGATAAATTCGGGGTGAGCATCATAATATTCCATAAGTTTATCGGCGTACTTATTCATTTTGAAAAAATACGCTTCTTCTTGTGCTTGCTTAACAGGTCTACCACAGTCTGGGCACTTGCCGTCAACAAGTTGACTTTCCGTCCAGAACGATTCACAAGGCGTGCAGTACCAACCTTGGTATGCTCCTTTATAAATATCGCCTTGTTCGTAGAGTTTTTTGAAGATTTTTTGTACTTGTTTTTCGTGATAATCGTCGGTAGTTCTAATAAACTTATCGTACGATACACCCACTAAATCCCAAATACGCTTAATTTCATTAGCCACGCCGTCAACAAATTCTTTGGGCGATTTGTTAGAAGCCTGTGCTTTTTCTTCTATTTTTTGACCGTGCTCGTCCGTGCCCGTTTGAAAGAGTACGTCGTAGCCTTGATAACGCTTAAACCTAGCAATACTATCGGCTAAAATTGCTTCGTAAGTGTTGCCAATGTGTGGTTTGCTTGAAGTGTAGGCTATCGCAGTCGTTATATAATATTTTTCTTGCATCGGAATCCCTCCGTTAATAATTGAAAATTAAATTATATTTAATTTTAGCACATTTTTGCTACATATTCAAGAATATTTTAGCATAAAGTTTAGTATGAATTTAATTTTCAGTGCTATTTTGATAATTTCACTATTGCTTTTGCTTTTTTACAATCCTAACGCAGTACTATCGTCTATGCTTGCCGGTGGGGACAAGGCGTTAGAACTTTCCTTAAGGGTGGTCGTAGTTTGTGCCGTTTGGATGGGTATTTTTGAACTACTTGAAAAAACGGGGCTAGCCAATAGTTTTTCTAAAACGTTAAAGCCGTTAAACAATAAACTTTTTGGCAATCTCCCAGGGAAATCTAACGACTACGTTTCACTTAATATTTCGGCTAACCTTTTGGGTATGAGTGGTGCTACTACCCCTATGGGCATAAAGTCTATCGAGGAACTTTCTAAATTCAAAAATACCGATTATGCTACGGCAATGTTCTTCGTTATAAACGCTACAAGCATTCAACTTATCCCCTCTTCAATTTTAGCACTTAGAACTACTATGGGCTCTAAAGCCCCTGCTGATATCGTTCTTCCGACCATTTTAGCAACCCTAGTTTCTACTATCGTTGGCGTATTATTAGTTAAAATTTTTGTTAAGAAAAATGTCTAAATATTTTATCCCCGTTTTATTTTTATTAATATTCGTTTTCGCAATAATTAAAAAGGTCAAGCCTTACGATGCTTTTACTTTGGGTGCAAAATCGGCTATACCCTATGCCGTTAATATTTTCCCCTATTTAGCAAGCATTTTCGTAATGACTGAACTCTTTGAAGCAAGTGGGCTTTCTACCTTTATTTCGGGACTTGTTGCCCCTGCCTTTTCCTTTTTCGGTATTCCTAAAGAACTGACTAGGCTTGTTTTAATTAAACCCTTTTCGGGAAGCGGGTCACTCGCCACAGTTGCCGATATTTATCAAACTTACGGCGTAGATTCGTATATTTCAAGGTGTGCTTCGGTAATTTACGGCTCTTCCGAAACAGTTTTTTATATCGCCGCCGTCTATTTTGCTAGCGTAAAAAATAAAAAACTTTTAAAACCGATTTTAATCTCGCTAGTCGCTTCTTTTTTCTCAATCGTCTTTGCTTGTTTTATTTGCAAAATAATGTAAAAACACGACCTTTCAGTTGAAATGAAAAGTCGTGTTCTAAGACTAAAGTTTATCATTATATACTTAAATTTTTGTGTTTATTATTTTATTTGTATATATTTCTTTTTTCAATTCTTTATAATCGCATTCTAAGTTAAAGAAATTTGCGTATAATGCTAATTGATTTTGGTCAAAAGTTGATACTAATTTGATTTCTGCTTCAACCATTTGTTCAAAAACTTTACCTAAGTCTTTTTTACTAGCATCTTTTTTATCATATTCATTAATAATTTTTTCTAATTCTTCATATGTCATTTTTCACTTATCCCCCTGTAAAATAAAAAAGTGCGTCAACCGAAGCCGACGCACAAAAACGCAGACTCCATAGTTGCGAAACTAATTAAAACAGACTAGGATAAATCCTTATACTATTTAGGCGGAATCTGCATTTTATCAAATTCAATCCTAAATAGTATTGTCAAAAAAAGAGTATAATACCCCTAAATAAGAAAATTACCCAAATGTGTTTATTTAATTAGTTTCGCAAAATTAATATAACATATAATTAAATTTTTATCAAGTATTTTTGCGTAAACAAAAAAAAGTGCGTCAACCGAAGCCGACGCACAAAATCTCAAAAAATCATAGGTTACCTATCATTGTCAATCGAGTGGAATTTGCATTTTTATCTATGCAGCGTTAGAACTTTTCTAACGCTTTTATAAATTTATAAAGTCTTTAAGCACTTTTCTTTTAAGAAAACTTTTATATTTTCAATATTCTTTTCTTCGTAATATTCAACTAAAAGTTTCTTAAATTCCGGAACTATATTTTCTGGGACAACCATTAAACCGACTGCTTTAGAAATTAAATAATGGTTTGCAAAAATAATAGCCGTTCTTTTATTGCCGTCGTTAAATATTTGTGTTTTCATAACGTATAAAGCAAGTTCAATGGCAATATCTATTGCATTATTACCATTTTGGATAATTGCATCTATCTCTTCTTTTACAACTTGTTCACTCGGCAAAGGTGGAATATAATTTGAGCCTCCTATTCTCACAGGCACGCCCCTTATTCTACCACCTTCTTGATAAAACCCTTCGTTTACAAGTTTTGCAATATATTGACAAATGTAATAACTTGAGGGCGTTTGTATTACGTCTTTATCAAGCACGAATTCCCAAGCGTGTTTTAAGTTAAGTATTTTTTGCACGTCTTCTGCACTAACGTTATTTACCTTTCCATTTTCTATGATAAGTTCGGTATCGGGAAACGTGGTCGCAACACCTTCTAAAACTGCTTGGTCATAAATTATAGATTTCATATTCGCTCTTACAAAATCCATATTTAATACAACGCTTGAAGATAATTCTTCTTGGCTATATCCTGCCTTTGCTAACTCTTTTTCTATAGTGCGAATATTCTTCTTTAACTCTTTTGCTTCCTTAACGCCTTTAAGCAAAACTTGATAAAGTTCATCAGAATACGGTCCTACGTAAGTCGATCTAACCTTACCGACAATTCTTTTTCTAATATAAAGATATTTCCTTTCTGAAACTTCTTTTATTTCAACCGAGCCGTTATAAGGAATTAAATTTAATCTCGCTTGATATTCGGCTTTTGAACGCAATAAATCTTGTATTATCTCAAAATTATTTTTCATAAAAACTCCATTTAGGGAACATTTGTACTTTTAATGTATCACATTTGTTCCCTAAAAGTCAATATCTTATGACAAGTTTGACATAAATTATAGAAAAATTTTTTGTACGGTGAATAAATTAGCCGAATTATTTATAATTTTTTAATGTATCTCTTCATTAGTTTTCCATTACATAGTCCCCTATCGGAATCTATAATAAGTAATTGCCTACTTTCCTTAGACAAGTTAGTATATTCAGTTAAATCTAGAATTTCTATATCATCAATAGAAATTGGAAGTAATCGAAAATCATTCATACAAATATATTATCACAAATATATTGAAAATTCAAAAAAAAGTGCGTCAACCGAAGCCGACGCACAAAATCTCAATTATTCATAATAGGATAAAATAATAATCTATGAATTTTATAAATGATTTTAATATTATTTTTCTTTTTTTGCTTTGATTTTCATTAATTCTATAAAGGCTTCTGCCGTAGCGTAAGAGTCTGACAACGCCCTATGATGATGGAAAACTATATTGAAATAATCTGCCACCGTCTGCAAATCTGCCTTTCGCATTTGCGGTACGTATTGTCTAAACATTACCATTGTATCCATTACGGGATTGGTTACTTCGTACTCTTCGATACTAGCAAAACGTCTAATGAATTTCAAATCGAAATCGGCGTTATGTGCAACCAAAGTACAACCTTCGATAAACTTCATAAAATCGGGCAAAACTGCACCTATTCTCGGCGAATCTTTCACCATTTCTTCTGAAATACCCGTTATTGATTCGTTTTCAGCACTTATGTGGTAGTCGGGTTTTACTAACGTGGTAAATTGTTCTGCAATCTTTCCGTTTATAATCTTTACTGCACCAATTTCGGTTATGCCGTTATTCATATGTTCAAGCCCCGTTGTTTCAAGGTCAAATACCACGTAGTTTTTGCTAGTTAATTCTTCGGGAAGTTCACTTAAATTATCGAAAACACTTGAAACACGCACGGTGTTTGCAGGAGATGGGAATATTACCCTATAATTTTTAGGTGGTTGCTTTTTTAATTTCTCTTTTTTTGCAAAATCGCTAGGGAAAGTGCATCGATTTATCTTTTCGTAAACCAATGAACGTCTTTTATCTTCTTTTAACTCTATTCTACACCTTGCTATGATTGCGTCCCCTGCTTTTAACTCTTTAATCTTGTGCAAGGTGTTTTTCCTAGTGAAATATATACCACTAGTTCTACCTGTCGTATCGTCTAAATGAATTATATAAAAAGGCTTATCGTTTTTGGTCTTTCTTTCTACTATTTCAGTTATAATACCACAAATTACTACGCTACCGGGCGATACTGCATCTTCGATGTAAACTGCCGTATCTTCTACGTAAATATCGTCTATAGGAATAACGTCAGTAACCTTTATAGTTCTATGTTCTACCCTTTGAATTTCGCTTTCAAATACTTCTTCAGAAAGAAGGTCAACGGTCTCCACGTCGTCTTTCACGTCGGTCGTGCCCGAAAAATCGGCACAAAACTTATGCGATAAGTTTTCGTTTATTTTTTTTATTATTCCGTTTTTATTGACGTAATCTATGCCGTCTTTCGTTAAGATTAGTTTGTATTTTACTAAATTATCGTCCGATTTTACAACCACGTCGTTTATCTTTAAAAATATTGAAATAGACGGGTAACTTTCGGTCAAATATTTAAAAATAGCGTTCCTTATTAGTTCTACGTCGTTAGATATCTTTTTAACCGAAACGTTTACAACCGAAAAAACAGAGGACGATATTTTTTCAGCCTTGCTTAAAATTGCGTGCTGAAGATTTTCGTCAACAACCTTATCGCATATAAAGTTAAACGTTATTGATTCTTTTACCCTATCGACTTCTATATTCGAAAGCCTTACGTTTTTTAACGCCCCGTCTAAAGAGCGTATTTCGGATAAAAATTCAGTATAACTTTTTACTGTAAACATTTATCAATCTCTCCAAAAAATATCTCGTCTAGTTCTTCTCTTTTTACCTTTTTAACAATCTTGCCCTTAACAAAAATTACGCAATCTCCGTCGCCCGTTCCTGCAACGCCAAGGTCTGCGTCGCTTGCTTCACCCGGCCCGTTTACTGCACAACCCATAACGGCAATCTTTAATTTTTTATTGATTTTTTCAGTCTTTTCGGTAACTTTTTTTGCAAAATCCATACAGTCCCACTGACATCTTCCACAAGTAGGACAAGCAACAACAGTTACTAGGTCGTCTTTTAATTCTAACGCACTTAAAATCGCCTTTCCTGCAATTACTTCTCTCTCTACGTCAGCAGATAGACTAACCCTTAAAGTGTCGCCTATCCCCCTGCTTAATAACGAACCAATACCTATTGAATTTTTAATAATTCCACTATATTCCGTACCTGCTTCGGTAACCCCTAAATGCAAGGGATAATTCGTCCTTTTAGCCAAATATTCGTAGGCTTTTATCATTAGTGGAACGGACGAAGCCTTTACCGATATTACTATATCTTCTACGCCATATTTTTCTAATAAAGCAACGTTTTTTAAGGCACTTTCGCCAAGCGAAATTTCGTTCTTGCCGTATTTATTTAAAAATTCTTTATCAATACTACCGGTGTTTGAGCCAACTCTTACGGGAATTTTTGCATTTTTTAAGGCTAACGCCACTTGCCTTACGTTATTTTCGCCACCAATATTGCCAGGGTTAATACGTATCTTGTCCGCACCACCGTCTATTGATTTTAATGCTAGTTTATAGTCAAAGTGTATATCGGCAACTAGTGGAAGCCCACTTTCCTTTTTCACAATAGCAAAAGACGATGCGTCCTTTTCGTCGCATACCGAAAATCGCATAATATCACAGCCCGCATTTTTTACACGCAAGCATTCTTCTATACTTTTTTTATGGTCAGATATTCTATGGACGGACATCGACTGTATTGCAATTTTTTCTCCGCCACCGATATAAATATTGCCTATTTTAACTTTCTTCGTCATAACTATTTAAAATCTATTTGCTAAAAAGTGGCGTCGAAAAATATCTTTCAGCAGTATCGGGAAGAACGGTAACAACCGTCTTGCCTTTACCTAATTTTTTGGCTAGTTTTATTGCCGCAGCAACGTTTGTTCCACTGCTTATACCACAAAGTATTCCTTCTTTTAAGGCTAAGTCTTTAGAAGTTTGTATGGCTTCTTCGTCCTTTACAATGCACACGTCGTTATAAATTTTGGTGTTTAGTATTGCAGGAATAAGCCCGTCGCCAATACCCATTTGCAAATGAGTACCGATAGAACCACCCGATAAAATAGCGGCGTTTTCGGGTTCTACTGCCCAAATAAGCATATCAGGGTTTGCGGAATGCAAAGTTTCGCCTATACCCGTGATAGTTCCACCCGTACCTATCCCTGAACAAAAGCCGTGAATAGGCTTTCCTACTTGTTCTAAAATTTCCCTGCCCGTTGATTTTCTTTGAATTTCGGGGTTTGCAGGGTTCTCAAATTGTTGGGGTACGAATACTTTCGGGTTTTCTCTTTTCATCTTTAGTGCTATATTTAAACACTCTTCAATGCAAAGCCCAATGTTTCCGTCGTCGTGAACTAGTATAACTTCGGCACCGTAGTGTTCTACTAGTTTACGCCTTTCTTCACTGACTGAATCGGGCATAATTATCTTTACTTTATAGCCTTTTACGGCACCTACTAACGCTAAACCTATCCCTTGATTTCCACTAGTCGGTTCTACTATTATTGAATCTTTATCAAGTAGCCCTTTTTTTTCTGCGTCGATAATCATATTGTAGGCTGTTCTAGTTTTTATTGAACCACCAACGTTAAGCCCTTCAAACTTCACCAAAATTTCAGCGTCGTTCGGGCCTGTCATTCTATTTAATCTAATTATAGGCGTGTTGCCTAATGCTTCTAAAATGTTATTGCAAATCATATAGCCGATATCCTTAAATATTTACACGTTATAATTTATTATATTAAAATATGCGTATAAAGTCAACACAAGGACGGCAAAAAAGCAAGCACCAAAATTTTGTTCTTGTTGCCTGCTTTCTGCTTTATATGGAAAGTTATGAAATTTTTAAACTCCTGCTTTAAGTTTATATGCGTATAGTAAATCTTGATAATAGTGGTCAAGACAAATCATTAACGTTTTATCGTTTAATAAATCTTGGTAGGCTTCCCTTGCAGATATAGTAGAATAGTATGAGTTTATACAACCTATTACGTCGTCGTAGTAACCCATATCAACCAACATATCTTTGCTTGGTTCGGGGATAATTATCTCTTTGTATCTTAAATCTAAACTCGCTTGTGCTTTAAGTATATTGTTTTTTGAATTTAAATTTTTTTCACTTACCGTATTGTTGTACTTGTTGATTTCATCACGATATTTTAACTGTGCTTCGTTTAATTCTAACACTTTTGCTTGAACTTCCTTATCAAAAAGCGAAGAAAAATATTCGTCAATTGCCGTTAGTCTAACGTTAAGTTCTGCTTTTTGGCTTTCGTAATTTGCAATTTGATTATGATTGTTTTCAATTGCTTCGGTTATTTTTTGGTTTTTTTCTTCTTCCAATTGACTTATTTTATCTAGCACTGCGTTTGAAGTTGCAAACCCTTTTATCGTTCCTTCTTCTCTAATTTTTTCTTGGCTAGTCGTATATAGTTCGGTTATTTTTTCAATTAAAGATTGAGTGGTTTGATTTGCCGATGCTATTAGAATTTCCAAACTTGCTAACTTTTCGTTTATTTCTTGTACAGTCTTATTCTTTTCACGCTGTTGCGATGCAGAAATAAGAATTGTCGCTTGTTCTATTAACTCTTCTTCACTCTTTTCTACAAAAGATAACTTCGGTAGCACTAATGCTTGTAAGTTTACTTTAGGTGCTTCTATTCGCTGTACTCTATAAAAGTGATATATTTCCTTTATCGTAGTTAATAATTGACTTTTATTAGTTGGTGTTTGATATTGCATTTTTATTTCCTCTTTCTAAGTTTTATTTTTAGGTTTTTAAGTTCAAAATCTTGCGAAAAGTTTTTTAGAGACAATGATATTTCATTACCTATATGAAAACATTTTATATAGTTTTTTTCTTCACTTATTTCGTATTCAACGTATTTATATCCGATTTTAATAATTATATTGCAACTCCCCTTTACCTCTGCCGATAGTCCCACTACGCATACATCTTTATTTTCACATAATTTAAATTTTTTAGTCGATATATATCCATTTAACTGAGGCATCGAATCCGGTGTTAGTTTTATTACCTTCCTCGTTGTTTCATTTACTCCACTTCCTTCCTCCCTAGAAAACGTTAGATCGTCGTATATCGGCGTTTTATGTTGAGATTTTTCTTCTACGTCTACTACCAATAAACACCGTGCCGTATATGGTACGGTTATACATTTTATATAATATTTCCCAAAAGTTCTTGGAGTTATGAATTGGTCTTCACTTTCGGAAAGATAAACCCCCGTCTCGGTTATTTTTTTTCCATCAAATCGACAAATCTGACCATCGTTAATAAAGGTTAATTGTCCACTGTTTTCACTAACGCTATATCTTCGAATATTCATACTTAAATAGTCCGTCTCTTGCAACTTTAATCCTAATTGAGAATTGTCCGCCTCTATATACAATATTGCCTTTTCGCAGAAAACGTAGAGTTTGTTTCTAAGAGTTTTTATGCCTGATATTGAACCGTATTTTTCCTTCACGTCAACGTAAAAGTCTGCTCTTAGGTCAAAGGAATTTTCTTTAACATTAAAGTCTCTTGAAAAATACACTCGCTTTCCTTTAGCAAAAAAAACTCTACCGTTATATACGTCATAATAATTATAATCTGGAATTTTCATTACTGGGTTTTCTCCACCCGTTATTATTCCGTCGTTATAATAAAAGAAAAATACTTCTTCCTTGCCTTTATACAAGATTTTTACGTAATCATAATAAGTACTAATATTCTTATCACTAATTTTGTTTAACGTTCCGTTTTTCAATTCGTGTATTTTCTTATCTATGCATACAAATTGCCTGCCGTTCACGCTATAAAAACTCAAAATGTTTTTGTCGCCTGGAATTTCGGTTTTTTGATCAACAAATCCCCCAATTAAAGCTATTTTTTCAGGAGAATACGAAACATTGCGACTAACGTCAACGTATTTAACTATTTCTGGTGAAACTGTAAATTCTTTGGTCCTTAGTTTTTTAAGTGCATTAATCATTATGCCCACGTCCTTTTAGCCAGCTTATAGTTTTTCATCTTGGTCAACATTTTTAGTTGCTCTCTATATTTTTCGTGCCAAACTACCGCTTCGTCAAACATTCCTTCTGATAAGCACATTTCTGCTGCCGCACCGTAAATTATTACGTTACGTGGAACTTCAAAATTAGTGAAATCAATTTCGTTGGCAAAAGCATAAGAACATGGAAGTATTCTATAATAAATAGTTGCTGAATTTTTATCCATAATTATTTTATCGTCTTTAGTTGTATATCTAACTTCTTTTCCGTTTTCGTCAATTATTCGTTCCACGCTAACGAATTTTTCTCTCAATTGTGAAATGTAAACTACTCCGTCTGACGTTTTAAATGCTCTAGATACAATTAATGGTATAAAATACTTTGCTATTTCAAGTATAATACCATTAATGATATCAATTAATTTATTAATTCTCTTAATAGTTAAATCATCGTTGTTTTTAATGCTTTCCATATCGACTTTCGCATTGTCCCAAAGCGATAAAAGGTTTGCGACGTCCGAAACGTAATTTCTAATTTTCATTTTTTCTCCTTTTTTAAAATTGCGTCGGAGATTTCCCGACGCAACCTTATAATAATTATTCTTCGATTATACCAGTTAAAACACCTTGTCCGTTTGGACGTGCACATATTAAGTCAGCATATTTTACTAAAGTTGCCGTATAAACGGGCTTTCCTGGAATTTGCTTCAATACTTTACCGTCGTCGCCGGTTAGCCATTGCCAATCGCAAAGTTGATGTAAGGTGAAGTCGTCGGTATTGAGTAAATACATAGTTCCTTCGGGACAGAATCTATCTGCTACGATTGGAATTCCGTTGTAACTAAGTGCCTTAAAGCCACCTTCAAGTTCCATAGTATCTACAATTCTCTTGTTTTGAGCGAATAGTTTTTGGATTGCCCTTCTTACACCCCAAGAGCATACGATAAAGTTGATTGCTCCACCACTTGATTCTTCAATAGCGTCGAGTGCCTTTTGAAGTTTTGCTTCGGTGATTTCGCCCACTTCCTTTTCTGAATAGGGTTTTAGCCAAGAGTTAGCAGTTTTGCTTAAGCCGTATAAATTGTCGTTGTCGCCGAAAATTGCACCAAGACCGGTGATTTCGTTATTATATGAACCTTGTACGGTGATAAAACAAGTTTCGTCAACGATAGAGTCTAAAACACTGCCTGAAACGGTAATGGTTTTATTTGCACGGTCAACGCCTAGAATTCTTCTGCTTTCAGCACCGCTAACGATTGAACCGTCTGCAGTACGGAAGTCAATAACCATACCTTCGATAACGTTCTTTACGCTATCCAAAGTGATTTTGCCGTTTTCTACTGAAACTACTTCGCCAAGTTTACCACTGCCGTCGCCGAAAAGCATTCTGCCAAAGTTGAAACTTCCTGCCCTAATTAAGCCTTCCATTTCAGCGTTCAATAGGTTTACGAACGCACCCGAACTGTGTTCAGACGCTCTTACCGCCTTGTCAGAAATTTCGATAGTGCCGTAAAGGTTTTTTAAAGTAGTTACCATTTGTCCGTAGTTGTTGCCGGTGCTTGAAGGCAAATCGCCGTCTTCACTGCCTGCTCCAATGCCTCCGTTCATGCCGTAGATTGCAAGTTTTCTTACTTCCTTGCCCCATACGTCGTTAGTGCTTTGCTTAATTTTTGCAAGCAAGGGGTTTACTGTGTTGTTGAGTTGTACCGATACTGCGTCTAAGTATAAAGTTTTTAACGCATTATCAGCGTTTGTTAAATTAATTGCCATTTTTTCTCCTTTTTTTTACTTGTTTTTTTCTGAGAGAAGTTCTTTGAACATATCTCCCGCTTGTTCTATGGTCGTTGGCTTTTTCACGGGTGCTTTTACTCCTACTCCCGCTCCGTCCATTACGACCGGTTTTTTAGAGCCGATTATCTCTTTTAGATAGTCTTTAAGAATTTCTTCTTTTAAGGTTGTATCTGTTAGATTTTCTTGCTCTGACTCTGCCGATTGCGTTTTCGGGGGTTCTTCCTTATCCTTTTTTACAATCGCCGTTTCCAATTCCTTTAGTCGCTGACAGCGTTTGGTAAATTCAGCCTGAAGTGAATTGTAGGCGGAAAGCAAAGTGTTTATATCCTTAAACTTTCCCAATGAGACTTCGGTTGTCGATTCATCGACTTGATTTTCTTGCGTTTGCTCTGTTGCGATTTTATCTACAACTTCCGTTTGTTCATTTTTAAGTTCTTGCATTGATTAATTCTCCTTTTATTTGTTTTATTGCTTCTTTGTGTTCTCTTACGTGCTTAAATACGTTTTGCTTTTGCGTTTCACTGAGTTCGGAATACTCACTTAAAACGTATCTAGTGTGTTCTTCAACGTGTATTTCGTGATTATCTATCTCTTCTACGGGGAGTTCTTTTTGTCGCAAAATACCGTTTTCATATTGTGCTTTTTCCATTTGCAAGGTGGATAGTCCCTTTTGATAATCAAGGTCTTTATATCCTAATGAAATAAGTAGTTTTTCCTTAATTTCTTCTCTTATTACACCTTTTTCATCGTTTAGTAAGCCCGTCTCTAAAAGTTTGAAAGTTATATCCTTTTTTTGCATAGAAGTCATCAGAAGTTCGTTTTCACGCTCCATATAGATTTCTTCAGCGTTTACCTTGCTTTTATCTATATAGCAAATTCTAATTTTGTCAAAGCCGTCCTTGTATTTTATGGCTCTAACGCCCACTAAAAAGACGCTGTATAGCGATATGATTTGCCTTGCAATTTCTAAGCAACAGTTTCTAATTCTTTCAGCAACCGGCACAAGTCTTTCATTGTCTTGTTCAATGAGCATTTGAAGTGCCGAGCCACTTGAAAGTTTAGCGTTATTCTTGCTTGACGACACGTCGCTAACTCCACTTATTACTACGAATTCGTTAAGTAGTTTATCTTCTTCTTCGTTAAATTCAGTAGGCATAGAAATACCTTCCATCATTTCTGGTGGTGTGCTTCCTTGTCTATACACCAAAATCTTACCGGGTGATAAACCGTCTTCAGCAAGTTCTTCAACGTCGATAGAACCGTCTTCAACGTTCATAATTCCCATTGAAAGTCTATTCATAAATTCGTGCTTGCGATTTTTTACAGCGTTGTACGCTCGTTGAACGGGAATTAGTCGTTCAATAATACTGCTACCAAAGAAATTCCCCGCCGAGTTTTGACTTTCTTGCTTAATAAACGGATAAAAATAAGTGGCTTGTTCGTCGTTATAGTACGGAAGTTCACCGTAATATAACAGTTTGTCGCCCGCAATAGTGATTAGTCTGCCTTTTGGAAACTCAATAGATGGCTTTTCGTACTTTTCTATCACGATTGCACTATTGTTTATTACCGTTTTTACTTGCTCGGTATTTAATGCCGACGAGTTTTTAATCGAAAGATTATAAACCGAAACGTCGTTGCCAGCAACGTCCACGCCGTATTTTTCTTTAATGATTGATACGGGTACTGCCTTTGCGTGAATTATGCTAGATAAATCTTGAATTTCTTCAGTGTAAAGATTATCGGGGAAAATTTCGAATGGGGAAACGGGAATAATTTCGGGATCACCCTCAAAAACGTTTCTTCCCTCAAATACACCAACCTTATTTCCACCGTTTTCGTTCCAAATAACCTTGTAAAAGCCAGTCCCACAAGTTTCACTCCACGTCGTTACCTTTTTGACCGTCTTTAGTAGATTAGTTCTCTCAAAGGCGTTCTTTATTAGTTTTTCCATAACGAAAGCGCTGTCGTAATCCTTATCGTCGTTTGTTCTTGGCTTTACTGCAATTATCGGTTCTAGTTTAGAAAACTTTGCTATTCTGCTTTCAACTAAGGGTGCAATGTGATTAAAAACTTCTCTATTTTGCCAATAAAAAGATTTGTCGTCCGTTGCCATTTCGCCGTTTTTATCGATAAAACAGTACTGATTGCCCGTAAGAAAGTTCATATTTAATTCCCACTGTCTTTCTAAAGCAATCCTTTCCTTTTGACGTTTTTCAAAATCGCTTTTAACGTCGGCAACAATCTCTTCGTAAAATTTTTGTTGTTCTTTTTTGGTTTTCACCGTGTTTGTTTTGTCGTTATACAATTTTTTCTCCTTTTTTAATTTTGCTCTGATAAAAGGTTTAATAGCCGTTGCTTTTCTTCGTTTAGTTCTTCGTCGCTCATTTCTTTAACGCTTTTTCCGCCCTCTTCTATCAACATCTTTATCGCAGTAATATCGGGTGGTACGTTCTTTTTTGTTACCTTACGTTTGGAAAGTTTAATTTTTCCTTCGTCCCCCGCAACGTATTCTTCGATAATCTCGGTTGCGTCGTAGCCAAGAGCCTTCTTTATGAGTGCCTCCTTTAAATCCTTCTCTCCGAGTGTTTTTTTATCTTTTTTTCCTTTCATTTAATATTCGTCTTATACGTCGCTCCTTATCCTTTTGAATTTCGGTTTTTTCCTGCCTTAAAATAGGTTTGTCAGGTCGTTTCATCAAGTAATATCTAAGTTCGTCAAGACAATGGTCGTCGTATTTTTTGGGAACGTCCCCCGCTTCTTGCCACCAATAACTCTTTAGTTCTCGTATTAGGTTTACGCAAGTTTTGAATATGTATATCTTAGGCTTTCCATTTGTAATTTTTAGGTATTGTTTTACACGCTGAATGCCCGAAAACATATCCTTGTTTACTTTTGGGTTTACGTTTATCCCGTTTTCATAGAATAATTCGGTTACGCTTTTATTGGTCGCAAGCGTCTTTTGGTTTGCCGCAGAGTCTATTAACGCTTCCACTCTACCTTGCCCGTCTTTCTTCCAACCGAGAAAGTCTGAAATGCGTTTTATAGCATTAGAGTGGTATTCAATATCTTTTTTGGCTTCAAAATGCTCGGCAACAACGTAAACCGTTCCGTCGTAATCTACGGCGTACCAGTGTGCCGACAAGGGGTTGTTTAGCCCTGGGTCTATCGACACCGTGTCTTGCCAATCGCTTGGAATATTAAAGGGTTCTATGACGTGAACGTTTTCATCAAACTCTGGGTAAACTAACCCCGTGTTAGACTTAAATCTGCCGTACCTTCTACTTTCGAGTTGTTCTTCGGACATCGACGCAGTTAATTCTTCCACTTCTTCAGGGTTTAGAAAGGGGTTGTCTCCCCACTCCATAAATTCGTACCACACTTCTTTGCTATTTCTACTGTTAAGAAATATTTCGTCGTATATAAAGGTTAGTCCTTTTAGGGGTGTCATCGTTCCGAAAATTTCGCCACGCTTATCCAAAACTCTCATCTTACATTCTTCATAGATGTCTTTTGGTGGTTCTTCGTCAAACCAAACAAAATCTAGTGAACTTCCTTGAAATTTTTCTCTTCCTTGGTCGCAAGACTTAAAACCTATCGTTGAAATTCCACCCAATGCGTTTTTAACCCTTATTTGGTCGATAATGCCGTATTCTGGACTGTCTTTCTTACCCGAAAGCATCGTTATATCGACTATTCTCGACGGTGGCAAGTAGTGAAGTATTTTACTTTGTGCTACGTCTCTTTGTACTTGTTGTGAAAGCGATACCACCCAGCCAAAACAATCTTTTTTGTTAGGCTTATACGGGTGTATTCCACAAGCAAGATATATGCTTTCAACTGCTCCACACTCTGTCTTTCCACTTCGGTTACCACCGAATACCCACCTGTTTCGCTTGGTACATTTATGAAATTCTAATTGCTTTTTATGAACCTTTTCGCCCGTGTTATATTTAGATAGACGGTCTCGTTCTTTTCGCAATTTTTGTTCTTCTTCTATTTCCAAAATTTTTTGAATAATTTCACGCATAGTCGTTCGCCCTTTTCACGCTCATATTACTACACGATTTTTCGAGATTAAAGTTTATATGACACTTTTTTAGCAAATTTTTTTAAAATTTTTTTTAAAGCAAAAGTTATTGCGTAGCAATAAAAAAAGCCTTTCACTAGGAAAGACTTTTTTTATTTTTATATTATTTTTAGTTTTGTTTTTCTAGATTTAAATCCTTGTTGTTTTTGATTTCAAACATTTTTTTGGTTTCTCTAAACAAGCGAATATGAACAAAGAAGTATATAATCGTTGTAACCGACCAAGAGAATAGGTAAGAAAAATATAGCATTTCAGGTGTTCTAATATTTAACACGTCAAGTGCTAATTCTACCCATAAAATTCTCAATACGCAAGCACCAAAAAGGGTTATAATCATTGCTAAAACACTTTTTCCCATACCACGGGTTACGTTAGCCATAGTATCCATCCAACCACAAACAAATTGAAACGATGCCATCATAACGTGTCTAGTGAAAGCATAATGCAAAATTAGTTCAATGGACTCAGGATCCGTATCTTCTTTTATACCTAATCTATCAAGGAAAGGTGAAAAAAGCACTACTAATCCACCAGCAACTACGCCTGCCACTAAAATGGTAATAAATGCCATTCTTCTAACCTTTACTATATTTTCAAAATTTCTCGCACCATAGTTTTGTGAAACAAATGATAACGCCCCAAGAGCGATAGAGTGCACTATTTGATAAACTAGAGTGTCATAAGTTTGTGCAATGCCGTTACCCGTTACGAATTGCGGAACGCCAAAGTCGTTTATGTTTTTAGATATAATAGTGTTAGAAAGATTAAACAAGCAACTTTGAATACCAGATGGAATACCAATTAAAAGTAATTCTTTGAGTTCGTTTTTATAAATTCTTACGTATTTTAATATAAGTTTACAAGCAGTTTTGTTTCTCATTAAAACTATTAAAGATAAAATAGCCGAAACGCCTTGCGAAGCAACGGTAGCAATGGCAACGCCCGCAACCGGCTTTTTTACTACCAATACGAAGAATAAATTTAATGCTATATTTAGTACGCCACCGATAATCAAAAATATTAACGGCCTTTTCGTATCGCCCGAAGCACGCATTATAGCCGAAGCAAAATTATATAGAATAATCAACGGTGCACCTAAGCAATAAACTTGAACGTACTCTGTTGCCATATCTATAAATTCAGGCAAGCAATTTGTCCAACCCAAAAAGGTTCTTGCTCCAAAATACCCTATAAACACGATTAAAATGCCCGAAACAAGTGAAACAATAATAGAAGTTCCAATACTTCTTCTAACGGCTTCATCGTCGTTTTTACCTAAATTTCTAGCAACCAAAACGTTTGCACCCATAGATAGTCCTATAAATAAGCCTAGAATAAGGTTTATGATTGAACCCGTACACGATACTGCACCAACTTCCGTTTCACCTGCAAATTTACCTAAAATTAAAACGTCTGCCGAGTGAAATAAACTTTGAAGTAGATTAGTAAGTATAAGTGGAATACAAAAAATTATAAACTTTTTAAAGAGTGGCCCTATAGTCATATCTATTTGGTTTCGTTTTGCCATTTTTCATATTCTCCTTTACTAATTTTTTTCAAGAAAAAAGTAACCGCTAAAATAGCGATCACTTTTGGAACGTTAAAATTCTTTTATATCCGAGTTTTTATAGGTCGTAAACTTAATGTTGTATCCGTTAGTTTGCTCAGATTCACTTTCATAAACACAAGACCAATTCGGAAGTTCGTCTAAGTTTTCGTAAAACACTTCAGCCCCGCCGTCAGCGTCAACCTTAGTAACCAACACTTCGCTACAATATGGAAGCATCGTTTTATAGAACATTGCCCCGCCTATTATGAACACGTCGTCGGTAGGATACTTTTTAAGTTCTACTTTTAGTTCGTCCATACTATCGACGATAATGCAGTCGTCTCTCTTTTCTCCACCGGGAAAAAGAACGACGTTCGTTCTATTCTTAAGTGGGTTGCCGTTAGGGAAAGATTTAAGTGTGTTGCTTCCCATTACTACTACTTTGTTTAGGGTTGTCTTTCTAAAGAAAGCCATATCGGCAGGAAGAGAAAACAATAAGTCGTTTTTCTTACCTATACCCCATTTTTTATCTACAGCAACAATCGCTTTCATTATATTGCTACCTCTATCTTATCTTCAAGTTTAGTGTATTTATAATCAACAAGTTCAAAATCATCAACGGTAAATTTATAAAAATCTTTAACGTCGGGATTGATTTTAAGAGTTGGTGCGGGATACGTAGGATTTTCAATAATCTTTTTCACGATAGGAATATGTCTATCGTAAATATGAGCGTCCGCTATTACGTGAACTAATTCCCCAACCTTTAGATTAGATACTTGTGCAAACATCATAAGAAGTACTGCGTATTGAACTACGTTCCAATTGTTTGCAGTCAATACGTCGTTACTGCGTTGATTGAGTATGCCGTTTAAGGTATCGCCTACAACGTTAAAGGTCATCGAATATGCACAAGGATAAAGATTCATTTCGTGCAAGTCTTGGAAAGTATAAATATTGGTCAAAATTCTACGTGATTGTGGGTTGTGCTTTAAGTCGTATAAAACCCTATCAACTTGGTCGAATTCCCCTTCTTTATATTTATGTTTAACACCTAATTGGTATCCGTAAGCCTTGCCAATAGAACCCGTTTCGTCAGCCCAACTGTCCCAAATATGCGACTTTAAGTCCTTGATATTGTTAGACTTTTTTTGCCAAATCCATAAAATTTCATCGATTGCAGACTTGAACGCCGTACGACGAATAGTAAGTATCGGAAATTCTTTGGTTAAATCGTATCTATTAACAATACAGAATTTTTTAACGGTGTGTGCGGGTGTTCCGTCTTCCCAATGAGGTCTCACTTGTAATTGTTCGTCGGAAAAACCGTTTTCAATAATATCACGACAATTGTTAATGAAAATTTGGTCGGCTAAACTCATTTTATCCCCCTAGTACTCTTTGTTTTTCTATTTTGATACTAAAACCTTGCTAGTTACACCGTCAACCATACCGAGTTTCCCCGAAAGACTGTTTATAACTTCTTGAGAAGCGTCTACCGTTACGCTTATTACCGAAATTCCCCTTTGCTTATAAGGAATACCCATTCTACCAATGATACAATCTCTAAAATCGTGTAGAATAGCGTTAATTCTTTCAACTGCTTCCCATTTGTTAACTATAATTGCCACGACGGCTATCTTATTTTCCATAGAAATTCTCCTATTGCAATTATTTTACCACAAACAATTTTAATTAGCAATAGAAATCTCCTTCTTTTACCGCTTTTTTTAATTTTTCTATCGCCTTGTTTTCTATCCTAGAAATGTACGAGCGTGAAATCTTTAGAAATTTCGCAACTTCTCTTTGTGGGTAGTTTTTACCACCTTTAAGCCCGTACCTTAAGCATAGAACGGTATATTCTCTGTCTGTTAAAACACCTTTTATAAAGTTTAGAAATTTTTCTCTCTCTATGCTTTTATCCACCTTGTAAAAGACTTCGTCTTCGCTATCGCACAATAAGTCCATAAGCGTTAATTCGTTTCCGTCTTTATCAGCCCCAACTGAATCTGATAGAGATACGTCCTTTTTAAACTTTTTGTTTGAACGAAGTAGCATTAGTATTTCGTTTTCAATACACCGTGCAGTATATGTAGCAAGCCCCGACCCCTTAGAAGCGTCGTAAGTGTTTACTGCCTTTATTAAACCGATACTCCCTACCGAAATCAAGTCGTCCGTTTCTGCTGAACCGGTGTATTTTTTCACGATGTGTGCAACAAGTCGCATATTGTGATTGATTAGTTTTTCTCTTGCAAAAGAGTCGCCCTCTTGCATTTTCTTAATGTATTCTGCTTCTTCTTCACGGCTTAACGGTTTAGGAAATGATGCTCCGTTTAAGATACTCCCCGCAAAAAAGGTGATTTTTCCTAGAAAATACGTCAAAAAATCTAATATCATTTTTTCGCCCCTTTACGCTTTTTTCTATTGTTATGTTTTGGCAAGAAAAAAAATAATTGTATGCAAGTCCTAATTTTGTGTCATATAAACTTTCTTTTGCGTTTTTTTAGTGTTATCATACGGGTAGCGTTTGGAAAAATTTCAAAGGGAGGAAAAACAAAATTACGAATTATTATTTTAATCATTATTCTTTTTATAAAAGATTATGGTTGGCGATGAAAAAGAAAAAGGACTGATTTTTAGTATTCTTCCCTTAAAAAGAAGGTAAGAATTATGAACAACTTAAATTTAGAAGAACTCTTTTCAAAATACGGTTTATCAACCATTATCATTGCTATCGTTTGTAGCATTATCGACTACGTTTTAGACAAAACTTTACTTAAAAAAGCACACGTTTTAATCAAAAATCTAATACCAATCGTACTTTCGGTTATAATAACCATAATTTATCAATGGCTTGTTGCAAGCGAAACCTTTATTTTTAGCAAAGTTTTAGTTTCAGGTCTTGTAACGGGAACGATTTCAATAGTGATTTCTATCACCGTTAAAAAGATAAGTAACGGCGAAAGCGTTACAATCAACCCTGCCGTTTTACTACTAGAAGGCATCTTAGACGGCTTAGTAGAAGACAATAAAAAGACCGAAGTTTTACAAAAAATCGACTTTGTTCTATCTACGATAGGCATAGACGGTCTAGACGATAGCGAACTTTTTGAAAAAATTGAATCGATAATTAAAGACAACGCTAACTCTCTTCTTAAAGAGAACGACTTAACTGCGATAGTCGAGATTATCATAAAAACCATAAAGTCTGAAAAAGATGAATAACAAAAAAGGGCAAGCCAAATTTTTGGCCTGCCCTTTTTATTTTTTTAGAAAAATCTTCTAAACAATCCCATTATGTAGTCATAAACAAAAATATAACTCAAAATTGATAAGGTTATCCCAATCATTATTCCTATTGCCACCCCTTTAGCATATTTACTCGCTTTTTCAGGATTTGTTTCTTGAAACACAAAATATAGAATTATTCCTAATAAAGGAAATAAGACTGCAAATAAAGTATCAGTATTCCAAGCCCCTCCTCCTTTTGAATCTATGCTCCTTCCTTTTTTTAATTTATAACCACATTTTGTACATATATACGCTTTTTCACTTACTTCTGCTCCACAGTTTTTACAAAACATCAATCTCCACTCCTTTTTTCTATATTTATATAATATAGACAAAAACTGTCTATGTCAAATATTTTAGACCATTTTTGTCTATAATTTTATTATGAATATTTTTAAGGAACGTTTACAGCAGTTAAGAAGTGAAGCAAATCTTACACAATTACAACTTGCAAAGATACTAAATACTACGCAAAGACGGATATCGTATTTTGAGACGGGGAAAGTAGAACCCGACTTAGATACTCTTATTGCCATTGCGAAATTTTTTGGGACTTCGGTAGATTATTTAGTGGGGTTAATTGAATATTAAAAAATTTAAGAGCAAACGCACAACGCAGTTTGCTCTTTTTTTTGGCATAAAATTTCCAAAAACAAAAATACTAATTTTATGAATTTAACGGGAAATTTACAAGAAGATTTAAGTTTAATAAAAAAACGAATAAAATCTGACGATGCTGAATTTGTAAAACTTAAAATTGGAGATTACGACGGATATTTAATTTTTATCAATACTTTAGTAAACAAAGACTACTTAGGGGAACTAGTATTAAAGCCGTCTAAAGAGTTAAAAGGAAAACCTACCAAAGATGAAATTTTTGAAGCCTTTTTATCGCCTGAAAAAATTATGATAGAGTCTATTGACGAAATCATATTAGAAATAGTTGACGGAAACGCCGTAATGCTTTGCGATACAATTTCTAGTGCTTTTTCGTTTGAAGCCAAGTATTTTCAAACACGTTCTATATCAGAGCCACCTACTTCAACGGTTATAAAAGGGCCGAGAGAAGGGTTTGTAGAAAGTTTACCACTTAATATAAATCTTATAAGAAAAAAACTAAAAACGCCCGATTTAAGAATAGAAAACCTAAAAATAGGTAGATATTCTCAAACTGCAATGTGCATTTGCTACGTTGACGGAATAGTTGATAAAAATCTAGTTAAAACGCTTAGGGAAAAACTTCAAAACATCGACACGGACGCTATTTTAGATTCTTCCTACGTTTCAAAATTTTTAGGGAATAAAAACACGGCGTTATTCAAACAAATTGGCAATACTGAAAAGCCCGACATTTTAGCGGGTAAAATCTTAGAAGGTAGGGTTGCCATTATTGTTGACGGCTCGCCAATCGCACTAACTTGCCCTTACCTACTGTTAGAAGATTTTCAAAGCCCAAGTGATTACTACGGTTCAAGTTACAACGCCACTTTTTCAAGAATATTAAGGCTATTTTCAGTCGTAATATCAGTGCTTTTGCCCTCTTTTTTCGTCGCTGCGGAACTTTATCATATTCAGTTAATACCACTTTCCTTTTTATTGACTATCACTAACAGTCTAAAAGGCATACCCTTATCGCCGGGGTATGAAGTTTTTTTCACTCTATTTATTTTTGAAATACTAAACGAAGCAAGCGTGCGTATGCCAAGATACGTAGGCATGGTAGTATCAATAGTCGGTGGTTTGGTACTAGGCGAAACTGCCGTCAGTGCAGGAATTATTTCTGCACCAACCCTTATGATTGTTGCATTATCAGGAATATGCTTATACACCGTACCCGAACTATCGCAAACCTTTTCTATAGTTAGGTTATTGCTTTTAATAATAGCAACGTCTTTTGGTATTTACGGAATTTTAATCACTTGTGGATTGTTTTTAATTTATATGATTTCTTTTGAAAGTTTTAACACTCCAATCTGTGCTCCTTATTCACCATTGGTTTTAAAGGACTTAAAAGACGGAATTTACAAAGGCTTTATGCCCGAAATGAGTTCTAGACCACTTTCAATTAAAAACGTAAACCACCACAGAAACAACCACCACGCTTAAAGGAGTAATTATGGAATACGAACTTAAACCTAGGCAAATTTGCTTTTTTATAATATCATTTTTTCCGGTAGCAAAACTGTTTATGATGGCTAGTGTCGTTTCGGCACAAGCAAACGAAGATACTTGGCTATCAGTGCTTATAAACCTTTCATTAGACTTAATATCGATATTTTCTATTATTTATATTTCAAAGAAAACTGACAAGACTTTTTTTGAATTAATAACCGATACGTTTGGAAAATTAGGTGCAAAATTTATACTGTTTTTATACCTTGTATTCTTTTTGCTAAAATCGATACTTCCTATTTGTGAAGCAAAAGACTATATGCGACTTACCCTATTTGTAACAAAGCCAAACAGCACTAACTTTTTACCCTTTTTTATTTTAGCATTTTATCTATGCCTAAAAAGGTTAAGGGTTTTAGGAAGAATTGCCGATTTAACTTTCTTGCTTACCGTAACTGGCTTTTCGGTACTATTCTTTTTATCGCTAGGAAACTCTGATTTTTCAGCGATACTACCTGTCGGTGCAAACGGACTAACAAATATCCTAAAAGGGTCTTATAAAGGGCTAAATTGGTTTGGGGACGCTTGCTATCTAATGTTTTTTATAGGCGAATTTGACACTCAAAAGAAGGCGGGAACAAAAATCATAATAAGTTACCTTATAAACGTTGTTATAATAACGCTTTTTGCAATATCTTTTTACGGAGTATTTTCATCAATAGCGTCAAAGCAAAAATTTTCATTAACCGAAGCAGTAAAATACGACAACGCTATCAATTTTACGGGTAGGTTTGACTATTTTGGAATAGTTTTAATATTGTTTTCAAACTTTTTTGCTATGATACTACCGTTGTTTTTCGCTTGTAAAATTTTAGATAGAATATTTGAAGTAAAATACAAATGGATATCTGCCTTAATAGTGGTGGCATTTTCTTTTACGGTAGTAATTTTATTTAGTGATTATTTTGCAAGCATAGAAAATTTTATAATAAATTACGCAAGCGGATATTTCTTAGTTTTAGGAAACGTATTACCCGCACTATCCCCTTTACTATTACTAAAAAACAAGCAGTACAAGGAGAAAGAATATGAAGTTTGTTAAAACTAAAGCATTACTATTTGCAGTATTTTTGCTATTTTTATTATTCTTTTCCAATAATTTTGGGGAAATAGACATAGAAAAAACGGCAATAATCACGGCAATAGCGATAGATTACGCCGAAGAAGAATACGAAGTTACGGCTGAAATTGCCGTTCCCGAAGCGAATAGCACTAGCAGTGAAAATTTAAAAGCCGAAATTTCGACCAAAGGCAAAACGGTTGGCGAAGCCCTTAAAAACATTGGCTCTGAAACGGGTTGGTACCCTCAGTTATATTTTTGCAACCTTATTATTTTGGGCAAGGAACTAGCACGTGATAATACTTTAAAAATCTTAGATTACCTTGCTGGAACGCTTAGAGTTCAAGACTCGGCAGAAATTGTAATTTGCGAAGGAAAAGCCAAAGAACTTCTTGAAAAAACTACGCCACTTGACAATATTTCTTCCTTTGCAATGCAAAAAATATTATTAAAGTCTAAGGGCTTCGATTGCGACGTTGTTAATATGAGCATACGTACTTTTAATATTGATTACTACAATCGAAATTCTTCTTCGTATATGCCGATAGTCAGCATAAAAAACACTACCGAAAGTAAAAACCCTTACCAAGCAGACGGGTCTAACACCGATATTTCTTCAACGATAGGAAATTCGGGCGAAAAAGGTGCTGATAAAAACAATCATTACCTTTATAACGCCTTGCATACGGCGTTGTTTCTAAAGGGTAAAATGGTTGGCGAACTAACTCCACTACAAAGCCTTGCATTTAATCTAATACGAATAGACTGTGCAGGTACGGGCTTAAACGTTACGGTTGACGACGGTGTGGGCGAACCAAAAGACTATCTAGTAATGATAATGAAAAACAAGTACAAGACAGCCGTTAAAGCAACCAAAGACAGTCTTGACGTTATAATTAACCTAAAAGTTACTTGCGACGTGGCAGACCAAAGCACGGCAGGTTCTGACTCTACCCTAGCGAAAAATCTTCCTATCCCTACTAAAGTTAAGGAAGAAATAGAGAAAAAACTTTCCACTCTCTTAACCGAACTTGTAGAAACCGAACGCCAAACGGGTTGTGATTTTCTTAAAATTGAAGAAAAGATTTATAGATATAATCACAAGTATTTTTCTCAATACAAAGACGATTATATTCAAAAAATGAACGTTAAAGTAAACGTAGAGGCAACCGGACAAAAATAAAAAATGCTTGTCGATTTTCTTATAGGAATTCGACAAGCATATTGCTATATTATCAAAATCTTCCAAACACTTCGTTGACTTTTGAAAAACTTACAAAAGCGTTGGCGTATTTTTTACTGATTTCCATATTGATCTAGAATATATATAACCAATAAAAAACTTTCTAAATAACCTTTTTTAGTTCTTTTATTGATTTATTTAACTTTTTGCCTATACTTTTCAAAATTAAATAAACTATAAGTCAAATTCTTCACTTTCAGGCAAGAACAAATCTAAAAATAAACCCTTTTTATATTCTAAATCAAGTTTTTCAATCATTTTTTTCTCTCTTTTTATAAAACTATTTTATTAATTTCGTTAAGTTCTTCGCTAGTAAATTGTAGATTATTTGTCATTTTAAGGTTTTCTAAAATTTGCTCTGGTTTAGACGCCCCTATTAAAACGCTGGTTATTCCATCTTTAGAATATAACCACGCTAAAGACATTTGAGCCAAACTTTGTCCCCTTTCACTTGCAATTTTATTTAATTTTTTAATCTTATCTAGCATTTCAGCGGTTATAGACTTTTCACTTAAAAATCTTCCGTCCGTTTTAACACGACTGTCGCTTGGAATACCGTTGAGATAACGGTTAGTGAGCAAGCCTTGTGCTAAAGGGCTAAAAATAATAACTCCCTTTTTTGCCGATATTGCACTTTCCAATAATCCGTTTTTTTCTATCGTTCTATCAAAAATAGAATATCTGTTTTGATTTATTATAAACGGGCAATGCAATTCTTGTAGAATTTCACTAGCCTTTAGCATAGTTTCCCCGTCATAATTAGAAAGACCTACGTATAGAGCCTTTCCACTTCTTACTATATCGGCAAGTGCCCACATAGTCTCATATAACGGCGTTTCTTTATCCATTCTATGGTGATAAAAAATATCAACGTAGTCAATATTCAATCTTTTAAGACTTTGGTCAAGACTTGCCATTAAATATTTTCTGCTTCCAAAATCTCCGTAAGGCCCCGGCCACATATAATATCCTGCTTTGGTACTAATTATCATTTGGTCACGATAATCTTTCATTTCTTGTGCTAAAATTTTACCAAAATTACTTTCTGCACTACCAGCCGAAGGCCCGTAATTATTGGCTAGGTCAAAATGCGTTATGCCGTTATCAAACGCCGTAAAACACATTTTACACATATTTTTATAATCTGCGTTATCGCCAAAATTGTGCCATAACCCTAACGAAATTGCGGGAAGTTTCAATCCACTCTCTCCACTGTTTCTATACTCAATATCGTCGTAACGCTTTTCGTTTGCAACGTATCCCATACTTATCCCCCTTAAAATCGTTATTTATTTTATCACAAATATGACTTTCTTTCAACCTAAACAGGATTATCTTTGCTATACCATTCACTTAACCCAGCAACTATGCTTCTCGTTCCAGATTTATTAAGGTCGCCACGGTGTTTAATTGCAGACAGTCTTTCTATCGAACCACGGAATAATAAGTTGTGTGATTGCGTAGAGTTCTGGAAGTCCCCAAAGCGAATATCACGAATTTTACCTACTTCATAAAGAAGATTATTGATAGCACTATTACGTTGTTTTTCTTCGTAGTAAAGGTCTTTCCAGACTTTCACCCTTTCTTTTTGTTGCTCAATAATTTCTGCAAGTTTTGATTTTTTACCATTACTATCAAACGCACGAAGTATATCTTTTGCAATATCTTGACGAAGTTTATCTCTTTCTTCTTTACCAAGTGAATCTGCAAGGAATTTATCGCTTTTCTTTTTTAACGCCCTAACTGCTTCACGATAAGCACGGTCCATTTCAAAGAAAATATCTGCTTCGTTTTCAGCATCTATAAAGAAGCCACTTTCTGCAAGTTCCATTGCAATTTGGTCTGCAGATTGTCCTACTTCACCCTTTCTACTACCCCACAATAAATATACGCTATTATCCGTGTCGTAACGATACTTTATTTCACTTTTTAAACCACGTAAATCAACTTTATGCAAATAAGGTTTTAAGTATTTAATGGTTTCTAAGTGAATATCGTTTTCGTCTTCTTGATAAATATTTTCCATTACTGCATTATCTATTATGTAATCTGCAATTTTTAGGGAGATACCAGTTCGTTTACCCGAATCAGCAGTGTTTAATGTTTTCCATAAAACATCAATTACTTCTGCTTTGTTTTTACCAGATATGCTTATATCATAATCTTCAAAACCAAGATTGCTATCAAGAATACTATTGATAACACGCTCTGCTTCTACTTTTGAATAAACCTTTAACTTTGTAAAGTTAGCAACTTTCTTTTTAACTTGTCCGTCACTTAATGTATAGGTTGGGTTGGCTTTACGAGAAAGCTTAATTTGATTTGAAAAATTTTCTGAATTAGTATTGACATTTTTTGTTGTATCAACTACAATACTATTAGAGTGATTTACGCTTTGGGCGTGTTCCTTGCGGGCTTTAGATAAGTCAGCGAGAAAATCACTCTTTTTTTGTTTGTTTAATATAGTGGGTAAATAATTGCTTGGTATATCATCTACACCTGTCTTTATCATTTGTTTATTTATTAATAATTTTTTTCCACCATAATTTTGAACGGCTTGTTCTATATAGTAAACATTATTGTCTGGTAATGCAAAAATGTATAATAATGATGGCAACCCCTTATTACTAACCCTATAATATATTTTGTCATAATTAGCAGTAATATATGGTATATTTTCAATATCTACTATTGAAATAGGATACTTTTCCTTAGTTTGTGTACCGTGAGAATTAAAGATATGTCTAATATCGTTATCTCTCAAGACGTGAACATACTCACTAATATCACTGATATCATTCTCAATATCCTTAACAAGTCTAACTGTTGTTTTTGCATATTCTAAAACATCTATTTCGTTAGTATTTGATTTTGATTTCTCAACAAAATTGTTAACTGTTTCTTGGTTTACCCCATCAATAAATTCTTTTCCACTTAAACTAAACCTAATATCCTTGAGCAAATTTTCGTCTTTACCTACAACTTTACTGTTCTTGAAATACTCTTGCTGTTCTGATGAAAGTGTGTTGCCGTCTGAATCTTTTAGAGAGAAACTTATTTTTTTATCAGTTTTTGAGCTTCCTTTAGAAGTTCCGTTTCCGTCTTCGCTTCCTTGCAAAGTTCTATCATTTTGTCTATTGTCTGATTTCCATCTAGTGATGTTTTCGCTATCAAGCCCAGTTGTTCCATTGTGAATGTTGAATAATGTCTCTCCATACACATTAGTAGCAAGTTTCCATATTTCTTGTATTGAATAGCCATACTTTGATACTCCTTTATCTATATAATCAATTAAACTTTGTGCATCTCCGTCAAAATATTCAGTAGTAATCAACACATCTTTCGCATAAGGATTGTCAAATGCAATATCTGTTAAAACAACTTTAGAAGAACCTACCGGGATTAATATATTATCATCTATGTTTACAAACTTAGCACCTTGTAAATAAGCGGCACGCTCACTATACCAAAAACGCCATTCGTCATTTGACAATAAGCTTTTAATTTTAGGATTGTAATATTTTTGAAAATCCTCATCAATATCTATTTTTTCCTTAGAATATATTTCGCTAGAATTGTAAAGTTCGTTGTCGTCTGAATCTTTTAGAGAGAATTTAGCTTCGCTACTACTTCTTGCTCCGTCTTGCTCTCCATTACTATTTTGTGTATTTTTCGTAAGACTTCTTTTGAAGTCGCTAAACTTGAAATCTTTTGCATAGTAGACTTCGACAATTCCATTAGTTTCTGTGTAAATTCCTTTTCGTTCACTTGCATAAATTATGCCCCTTTCTATTGATAAATCCGTTTCGTTATCTAAAGCAATTTCAACAACAGTATCAATTGAATAAGCATTACGCTTGCCATCAGTAAATACTATTTTGTTTAATACGCCTTTTTCTCCAACAGGCAACATATAAAAACCATCAGAGTTTTGTTCAAAATGTTCGCCTTTGTTTATTTTGCCAACTAAAGAATCTAATAACCCTATTTCATCTTTAGACATTAAATTGTTTGCTATCGCCCAATAATGATGCTCATATTCGTTTTGGGTTACGGTGTTTGGATTTCTATGTGAATATCCTTTTTTAGAATACCTTATTTCGCCAGAATTGTCAAGTTCATTGCCTGCGTCAAGAACACCGATAGCAGTTAAAGAGCGTGCGAAAAGTTTCTCTGCCTTTTTAAGTCTTTCAACCGTTGCTTTTTCTGCATTAGTTCCCTTAATAGCAGAGAGTATATCTCTAATTTTATTATAAATTTTTCTTGCAAGCCCAGTATTATTGCGTGACAATCTTTCAATACTTGTTTCATTGCCAAGCAATTCTTCTGTGACGTGAGCCACCAACTCTTGATAGCCCGACAATTCTTTTGCAGTGAGTTTTAAGCCTTGTTTGATTTTATTCAAACCAGATCGAAATGTTTTATTCTTTACGCCATATGATTATTATAACTATAAAAAAAGAACCAACAGTTAGGCAGTTATTATTAGGGAATTTTTATCCATAATAAAAGTATAGCACACTATACTTCACTAAAAGTGAAATGTAGTGTGCTTTTTATATCCACAAAAGATTAAACATATATGAGTTATATTTTTAGCCTTGTGGCTAAAAGTGATATGCAAAACAAGTTTTGCGTTAGATTGCGACTTTCAGTCACAGTTATATTAAATAAATCCATAACTCGCCGTAAGGCGAATATAACTGCGTAGCAATATCACTTGTCGTTAGACAAATATCACAAATCCGTTCACGGATTTATTTAGTTGCCGAATCCCTTGTAGGGACTCGGCTTGTTGATCCTCTTTGTTAAAAAATAAATTATTTTTCGTTTTTGTAAATTTCTTTGAAGTATTTATAGGTATCAACCTTAAGTTCGCCACAAGCAGGTTCGTCGCAAACGATAATGCCGTCTTTATGCATTTGTAATGCACTGATAGTCCAAGCGTGGTCAACACCACCTTCTACACAATGACGAAGCGCACGTGCCTTATTGTGTCCACTAATTAGCAACATTACTTGCTTAGAATCACAAACCGTTCCTACGCCAACTGAAAGTGCAGTCTTTGGAACTTTATTAACGTCGTTATCAAAGAAACGTGAGTTAACGATTAAAGTGTCTTCGGTTAAAGCACGAACACCTGTTCTAGAAGTCAAAGAAGTAAATGGTTCGTTAAACGCAATATGTCCGTCAACACCACTACCACCCATAAATAAATCGATACCGCCGTATGAAGCAATCTTATCTTCATAACGCTTGCATTCTGCTTCTAAATCGCTTGCCATACCGTCTAAAATATTAACGTTTTCAGCAGGAATATCAATGTGATTGAAGAAATTATCGTGCATAAAATACCAATAACTTTGGTCGTGGTCTTTAGGAAGTCCAACGTATTCGTCCATATTGAAAGTAACTACGTTCTTAAAAGTAACCTTTCCAGCCTTATTCATTTCGATAAGTTTTCTATAAACACCAAGTGGTGAAGAACCGGTAGGAAGTCCTAAAACGAAAGGACGATTTTCTTTGTGATTGTTAATAGCATCTGCAATGTGTTGTGCCGCCCAATCACTCATCGATTGGTAATTGTCTTTAATAATTAATTTCATAATAAATACTCCTTAAAAACTAGAATTTAATTTTGCAATTTGATTATACAACTAAAAACCAATTTTGTAAAGGCATTTGAAATATCCTTTATAATTTTTCTTCCCCTTTTCTTTACCACCAAGAGCAACTATTTATTCTAATTTTGTCCTCACAGTTTACAACTGTATGTAAACATAAAATGAAAGACGCAATAGTAAAGAAAAGCACCCATTTTTATGGATGCTTTTCTATTTGTCTTTCATTTAAAAAGTTGTCTGTAAATTATTAACCTTTTTTTGAGTTGTTAATATTCTTTGTTAAACTATCAACTGCATTCATTCTATCCTTAAATCCCTTAAATGCACCTGTTTTTTCAGATTTAACATCGCTATCACCTTTTTCATCTGAAAAAACTTTAATTGACACATCTCCATTATTGATAGATTGTGTTAAATTATCAACCGCTTTCATTCTATCCTTCATTCCACCAAATATCTTTTTAAATAGCCCCATATTTTTTCTCCTTTGTTTTTAAGTGTCTCTCACTTTTTTACAATATTATACAAGAAGATTTCTTCTTAGTCAAGCATTTTAAGAAGATTTCTTCATATAATATAAATATGAGTATTGGGGAAAAGATAAAAGAATTAAGACTTGAAAAAGGTCTTTCACAATTAAAACTTGGCAAAGCCGTTGGGGTTAGCCAAAAAGCCATAGACTATTGGGAAAGAAACGTTAACGAGCCGAAAGCAAGTTATATTATCTCTTTGGTAAAATCATTTGAAATATCGTTTGATGAATTTTTTGCAGACCTAGATTAAAAGCCACCGAAAATTCGGTGGCTTTTTTATTTTTCTAGTTTTAATTTAAATATTTTCACACAATTTAAAACTGTATAAATGAAAAGGAATACTTAATAAATAAGTATCGCTTAAAATAGGAAAAGCGAAGCCATTTCGCACTTCGCTTTTTAATTTTTTATAGTTTCTTATATTACGCTTTGTGGTATGTTCCACCAATGAATTCATAAATAATTGAATCTGGCATTTCATAATTTTCGTTGTTCATAAATTCGTTCCACTCTTCTTCCGTCCAACTTCTAGATAGGTGTTCAAAGGTGAAAGAATTAAGTTTTCCGTTACTAAAATCTATTGAACCGTAATGGTCAATCATATTATCGTTGTCGTCAAAAACAGAATAGCCAAACATCAAATTGCTTTCAACGTCTTCTAGTGCTTTATAATAAGAAGACTGACGTGAATAGGTAAAGTATATACGTGGCGGAGCAATCGACTCTTTATAAGTAACTCCGTGTGCAAAACCTTCAATAGGTTTATCTAGTTCGGGTGCAAAATATTGAAAATAAGAATTTAGATACGGCCCGTCCGAAATAACGTACCCTTTTGGACAAACAAAATAAAAATAGTGGTCTTTGTCTAATTGATATTTTCCGTTTAATTCCGAAGTATATTCTTCTAGCGTTGGGATAGAATAATCGTTTTTATTTAGATTATTAGTTTCTTCAACAAATTCTTCTCCCTCTCTAACGTAAACGCCTAAAATAAAGGGAAGTTCAGAATAATAATATTTAATTTCTGTTTGTCCACCACTATATTCATCAATAATTCTGAATTGATTAATCGGTTCAAAAGACTCGGTATAAGTGCTGATATGTTCATATGAATCCCCACACTTTATATTAAAATGCAAGTTATCCGTCCAATATCCAGCCTTATCTTCTCTAGCAACGACTTTTTTAAATTCGCCTTGTTTTTTTAAGGCTCCATTTTCATAATATTTTAAGGAAAAATCACCTTTACTACCGTCTATATCAAAGTAGGTCTCCCCTACGCTAATTCTTTCGTCGGCAGACTCATATAGATAAAATTTACCCGTAATCGCCTCATACTCTTTGGTATAAACGCCGTCCCCATCTCCACCAAATATTTCTGAAAACAGCCCACAACTCGACAAAGTAAGCATAGATAAAACAATCAAAATTACCATAAATGAATTGATAGACTTTCTCATTTTACTTCTCCGTTGTTTTTTTATATTATAACACTATATTGTTTGCTTTACAATACTTTTATAATATAGAAGCCATTAACTAATTAAAAATTGCTTTTGTAATCTCTTTACCCGCATCGCTAAGATGAATAGAAACTACTTCATTAATCATTCCACCTATTGAGAAAACAATGGCGTTATAAACAAAATCAAGTGAACAAGTTAATAATAGGCTTTTACGGAAGTTTTGTAGGCTACAAGCACCCTTTCAAAAAGAGTTAATAACAAGTAAAAGGAGTACGAATATTGGGTACCAACTCTCCCAAGACAACACCCAAATACATATACTAATACAGTAAACAAAATGGGAAAACATTGTTTTTAAGTTTCTCGTTTTTTTACTTTTCCATAAGCCACGTAAAAGAATATAGTTCTTATTAAACAAACTGCGTTAAATACTGCACCCGATATTGCATTTATAATAAAATATTGAGTAGTAAAAGGGGCTATCCATAACGTTTGTAGCAATAAAAGCGTCTTTTTATCCTTAATTTGATAGGCTAAAAACAGCACCAAAAACCCAAAAACTCCTATTACTTGAATTATTTCAATAGTAGTCATATTATGCCCCTTTTTTGCATCGTTTTAGCAACAAATCATATCAAAAAGAAAAAACCACTCGTCAGTTCACACCGTCGGAAACCGACGGCAGAAGAAAAAGACCAACTTTTGTTGGTCTTTTCTTTTGTTGTCTTACACTTACAAAATAGCTGTCAGAGTAAAGATTTCTTTTTTTCATTAAACTCTTCTTCCGATATTATGCCTTGCTCTTTCAATTTATATAATCTTTCCATTTGTGAAATATAATCCCCGCCATCTTCTTTGTTATTCCCACTTTTTCCTGAAAATCCGTCTGCTATTTTAAAAAAAGCTTCTGCTTTTTTATTTTCTGCTTCAATTTTCTTCATTTCTATATCGACTTCTAAATCGACTTCATTTTTTATGCTTCCTAGCAATTCTATTAACTTATCATATGCCTTTTGCACCTCTGTTAACCATATTATATATACAGGCATTACACCCATGGTAGTGCTATTATTTGTTCCAACAACTACTACTGTTTGATTTTTCTTCCCTTTTGTAAATAAAAGTTTTAATCTACTTACCCCAAGGAATTCTGAAATTTCCACATCATCAATCATATCTAGCCTGTAAGCTTTTAAATTTGTTCCAAAAACCCCACATTTAATTTTAATATTTTTATTAGTGATTTCACAATTCCATTGTGGAACTCTTTTTAGAATTCTTAAAAATATAATTAACAAAATCAAGGGTATAATTAACATAAAAATAGTCTCAGGAAAAACATAGAAAAATCCCATATATAACGACATCTCAATATTACTCCTAAGTAAACTTATAAAAGGTGTCGATGAAAGACAAATAAGTATTACCCATATTATTTTATAAATCTTTGGCATTTCAAAAGACAATTTTAATAATGTTTCTTCAGTCTCATTATTTTTTCTTATTTCGTTCATATCTTTAACTCCTAATATTTTTACTAATCATATCACATTTTGAGATACATGTCAATATCTCAACACGAGATATCATATAATATTTATATGAAATTAAAAGAATTAAGAGAAGAAAATTGTTATACACAAAGTCAAGTTGCTGAATACTTAAACATAAAACAAAACACGTATTCACAATATGAAAACGAAAAACGCCAACTACCTATTGACGTTTTAATTAAACTTTCAAAATTTTACAAAGTTACAACAGATTATATTTTAGAATTAGAAGATTAAAACCACCGAATTTTCGGTGGTTCTTTTATTTTAAACGACACTAATGGGGCGAAAAAATACTACCCCTGACAGATGCTCCTCCACTTCGTTACGGAGTCCTCGTCAATCAAAGACTGCCCGTCATATGACGGACGAACGTCAGTTCTCGTCCTCGGCAGGGAGAAAGCAAACAAAAAGAAAAGCACCCATTTTTATGGATGCTTTTCTTTTTGGCTGCCCCTGACAGACTCGAACTGACGACAAATCGGTTAACAGCCGATTGCTCTACCTACTGAGCTAAGGGGCAATCTTAATGCTTTATTATTATATGTTTTTAATTTTTAATTGTCAACTGTTTTTATTAACTTTTTATTATTTTCTTTGACTAAAATTAAAAAGCCTTAATTTCTTAAGGCTTTTTGCTTCTTTCTTTTTTATCCAACTTGTCCTACGCTTTTTGCTACGTCGTATCCCTTAATTTTACTATTGATTTCTTCGGGTTGGTGATAAGTTGGCACGGTTGCTATTACCGCTTCTTTTATTTTTTCGGAACCTATATCCATTGCTGATTCTTCCACCGCTTTTTTGAGTATTTCTAGTTTCATATTCATTTCTGCTCTTGATAACGGTTTATCCCTTTCTATATAAATAAGGTCGTTAAGAGTTTTATCAAGCGTTTCGGACTTCATAAGTAATTCTTCATACAATTTTTCGCCTGGACGAAGCCCAACTTCTTTGATTTCAATATCCTTGTCTGGTTCTAGACCAGAAAGTTTTATCAAATTAACTGCTAAATCGTAAATCTTAACGGGTTTACCCATATCAAGCACAAAAAGTTCGCCCTTTTTAGCCATTGCCCCCGCTTGCATAACTAACTGACTTGCTTCGGGAATAGTCATAAAGTATCTTATAATACGCTTGTCGGTAATAGTAATCGGCCCACCCTTTGCGATTTGAGATTTAAATAGTGGTATAACCGAACCGTTAGAGCCTAAAACGTTACCGAATCTTACGGCAGCAAAGTTAGTTTTCGAGTCCGTTCTACATTGTACTACCATTTCGCATAGACGTTTAGAAGCACCCATTATATTAGTTGGATTAACGGCTTTATCTGTTGAAACCAAAATAAACTTTTCAACGCCGTATTTTTCAGCCATATCAGCAGTATTGAAAGTACCTAAAACGTTATTTTTAATGGCTTCTGCACCACTTTGCTCCATTAATGGAACGTGTTTATGTGCGGCTGCGTGGAACACAATATTAGGTTTATAGTTGCTAAACAGTCCTTCTAGTCTAACCCTATCTCTTACAGAGCCAATTTCCACGCTTAACGCAATATCTTTGCCATAACGGTTTATTAGTTCTTGTTGAATATTATAAGCGTTATTTTCATAAATATCGAAAATTATCAAGCGTTTGGGGTTACACTTTGCTATTTGGCGACAAAGTTCGCTACCAATAGAGCCACCACCACCCGTTACCAAAATAGTCTTATCCGTATAATATGCTTGTGTTTTTTCGTCGTTTATCGTTAGTGGGTCTCTAAATAACAAGTCTTCGATTTCGAAATCTCTAATAATTCTTTTAGAATGTTCTTCGCTTTGAATAGGAGAATCGTAAATTTTTACTTTACAGCCCGTTTTAACGTATTGGTCATACATTTGAGCGGTACGTTCACCCGAAATATTTTTTATAGCGATAAATATTTCCTTAATTGCATAGAGTTCTATATAATCTAAAATATTATCTTTTTGCGAAAAAACGGGAAGCCCGCACACCCTATGATTAATCTTAGCCGAATCGCTATCAACAAAGAAAATCGGCTTATAAAAGGCTTTTGGGTTATTCAGCAAATCGTTTGCTAGAGATGCACCAAGTTGACCTGCACCAACGATTGCAACGTTTATATACTGTTTAGTATTTCCTTTAGAAGCGTTAATTCTTTTATAGATAAGTCTATAACAAAATCTACCCGATAGGCATAGTAAAGCAGAAATAGGCAATACGCTTACGTAATACCATACTCCCAAATAGAAATCTATAACGTTAAAGACGCTTAACAACTTTGCTAACGTTAACGAAAAGACACCAACTATCACAAAGGATATTACTAAATATAAGTATGCTTGAGTATGCGGATATCTCCAAACGTTTCTATTCATACCCATTATAAATTGAACAGCAACAATTGCAACGATAATTACACCTGCATTAATAAGATAATTTACAAAATGGAAATCGCTTTTAGAAGTTATAACGTCTGCAAGTAAAAAGTATGCTAAACTTACCACTAAAAAGCAAAGAATATCAAAACCCAACAAGATTATAGTTCTTGCTTTTCCGTTAATTTTTTTCAATTTTTCCTTTCCCATGAAAAACAACTCCAAATATTAATAGTAATAATACTCTAGTCGATACGTATTAATTATAACACACATAAAGTAATTTATCAAGATGTAATTTTTTCCTTTTGCTACTTTTTTAAGGCAATATTAAACAATATATAAAGTAAACGCACGGAAGTTCCGTGCGTTTTATTTTTGTTTTTAATTTATTTTGCAAATTCGGTAGCACGCCATTCTCTGATAACGTTAACCTTAATTTGACCAGGATATTCCATTTCTTGTTCGATTTTCTTAGCGATGTCTTTCGCAAGGAATACCGTTTGTGCGTCGTTGATTTGTTCGGGTTTAACCATAACCCTAACTTCTCTACCCGCTTGAATAGCGTAACATTTTTCAACGCCCTTAAAACTACTTGAAATTTCTTCCAACTTTTGAAGCCTCTTAATGTAGTTAGTAGTCGTTTCACGTCTTGCACCAGGTCTTGCACCCGAGATAGCGTCCGCAGCAGCAACGAGTACTGCTTCTATCGTCTTGGGTTCTACGTCGCCGTGGTGTGCTAATATTGCGTTTACTACAATGTGATTTTCCCTATACTTTTTAGCAAGGTCAGCACCGATTTGCATGTGCGTACCTTCAACTTCATAGTCAACAGCCTTACCTAAATCGTGCAATAAACCTGCCCTTTTAGCAAGGTTAGCATCAACGCCAAGTTCGGTTGCCATTACGCCTGCTAGGTGTGAAACTTCGATAGCGTGTTTTAATACGTTTTGACCGTAACTAGTACGGAATTTTAATCTACCTAAAATCTTGATTAGTTCGGGGTGTAAACCAAAAATTCCACACTCGAACATAGCAGATTCGCCTGCTTCTTTAATTTGTTGGTCAAGTTCTTTTTTAACTTTTTCAACCGTTTCTTCAATTCTAGCGGGATGAATTCTACCGTCTTGAATAAGCCTTTCTAGTGCTAACCTAGCAGTTTCTCTTCTAACGGGGTCAAAGCCCGAAACGATAACCACTTCGGGAGTATCGTCAATAATGAGTTCAATACCCGTAGAGTTTTCTAAAGTTCTAATGTTTCTACCTTCTCTACCGATAATTCTAGCCTTCATATCGTCGCTAGGAAGCGGAACGACTGAAACAGTAAGTTCGGTTGCTTGTTCAGTGCTACATTTTTGAATAGCGAGTGAAACGATTTCTTTAGCCTTTCTTTCGCCTTCTTCTTTTGCTTCGGCTTCGATATTTTTAACCAATCCCGCGGCATCACGTTTCGCTTCGTCGGTAATGGCGTCGATAAGCCTTTGCTTTGCTTCTTCTTTGCTGATTTGAGAAATTCTTTCAAACTCCTCAATCATTTTGTCGTGTTGAGCGGAAATGTCTTCTAACTTTTTGTCAAGTTCTACTTCCTTTGATTTCAACACGTTTTGTTGTCTTGTAGTTTCTTCGTTACGTTTTAATAGATTTTCTTCCTTTTTTTCTAAAGATTCTTCCTTTTGGGTAAGTCTATTCTCTAGTCTTTGAAGTTCCGAACGCTTTTCTTTTGATTCACGTTCTAAATCGTTACGTATTTTAAGTTCCTGTTCTTTTGCCTCTAATATAGCCTCTTTCTTAATAGATTTGCTCTCTTCTCTAGCATCGTCGAGCATTTTTTCTACAACTTTTTGAATTTCACCTTGTTTTTTGATGAAGGACTTATTTTTCAAAATCCAACCGATGACAAAGCCTAGAACACCTAGCACTATTGCCACACCGATTAGAGCGCCGACGAAGACTTCGTTAGCGACTAAGAACAGGGAGCCGTAAGAAAAATTTTGCATTTTTAATGTCTCCCTTTTTTTTATTTTTAACGTGAAAACCACTATATTTTCACATCTTTACTTTATTGTACTACAAAATAACGGATAAGTCAAACAATCAAATAAAATAATTAGTTCTTACCGTTTTTAAATATTTCCATAATTTTATCCTTAATTTCATTAGCGATTTCAGGATTATTTTCAATGTAATCGATAGCCTTTTCTCTACCTTGAGCAATCTTTTCTCCGTTATACGAAAACCACGCACCCGTCTTTTGAATAATTTCGTATTCAACGCCAAGGTCAATTATACAACTTGCTTGCGAAACACCCTTACCAAAAATTATATCAAATTCAGCAGTTTTAAAGGGTGGAGCAACCTTATTTTTAACGATTTTTGCCTTAGTGTGGTTACCGTAAGTACCGTTAGCGTTTTTAAGCACATCAGACTTTCTAACGTCAATTCTAACACTTGCATAGAATTTAAGTGCTTTACCACCGGCGGTAACTTCAGGGTTTCCGAACATTACGCCAACCTTTTCACGAAGTTGGTTGATAAATATTATACAAGTTTTCGATTTGCTAGTGATAGCAGTGAGTTTGCGTAGTGCTTGACTCATTAATCTTGCTTGCAAGCCAACGTGAGAATCGCCCATATCACCTTCGATTTCAGCCCTTGGTGTTAAGGCTGCAACCGAGTCAACGACGATAACGTCAATCGCTTTACTGTTTACTAAAGAAGCAGTAATATCGAGTGCTTGTTCGCCCGTATCGGGTTGAGAAACGTATAATTCGTCAAGGTCAACGCCCAAATTTTTTGCATAAACGGGGTCTAAAGCGTGTTCTGCGTCGATAAACGCTGCAATACCACCAAGTTTTTGTGCTTCTGCAATAACGTGAAGTGCAACGGTCGTTTTACCCGAAGATTCAGGCCCGTAGATTTCAATAATTCTACCACGTGGTAAACCACCAACACCGATTGCAAGGTCTAGTGATAAACAACCTGTGGGGATAACTTCTATATCAGTATCGCCCGCACTTTCGCCAAGACGCATAATTGCACCCTTGCCGTATTGTTTTTCAATTTGTCCCATAACGCCGTCTAGTGCTTTTATTTTATTTTCATCCATAATTTTTACCTAAATTCCTTTAATTTTTTTATTGTTAGAAACAACGCAGTATTCTTTGCTGTTTCAGTAATTTCTTCTCTATTTCCACTTAAATTGTATTTATAAGTGTGAACGCCGTCTTTCATACCGATTGCGATATAACAAAGCCCGACCGGTTTATCGGTATTGTCGCTTTTAGGCCCGGCAATACCCGTTGTTGAAATAGCAACGTCGCACTCTCCCGTTTTAAGCAAGCCAACAGCCATATGATAAGCAACTACCGAACTAACGGCACCGTTTTTAATAAGGTCCCCCTTGTCAACGTTTAAGCGTTCCAATTTGCTTTGATTACTATAAGAAACAATACCTTCGTGGACAAACTCAGACGCACCCGAGTTTGAAATAATTGCCGAAGCAACTCTGCCCGCCGTAAAAGATTCTGCAACCGAAAGTTTTAATTTTTTTAATTTTAATAAATCGAACACCCTTTCGGACAAGGACGTATCAAACTCTGCGTAAATATTTTCCTTTAGTTCTTGAATTAAAAAACGCATCACCGTTTTATAATCTAAAGAATCACCACTGTCAAACAATAAATCTACCTTAAAATCGCCGTGTAACTCGGTATAAACGTAACTAACCCTATTATCCACTAAGCACGTTGCCCTTTCAAGAGTTGATAGAAGTTTTGCTTTATCGCCAAAATATTTAATGGTTTGTCTTTTTCTATCTAGTTCGTACTTTTTCTCTAAGTACGGGATAACGTATTTTTCAGCAGAAAGCGAAAACTCTTTTATATCTGCTGGAAGTACTGCCAAGGTAAACTCTCTATTGTCGAGCATAAAACCTTGAAAAACGCCTGACAAATTGGGAATTAAGGTAGCGTCAGACGGCATCAAAGCATACTTTTCTATTTCTTCAATGGGTTCGTTTGAAACTGCCTTGACAAAATTTAAAGCGTTTTCGTTTTCAACAAGTGGAGATTCAAAGATTTCCGAAAGTATCTTTTTAAGGTCAAATTCAATATTTTTTGGACACAAAATAACCAAATTATCAATGGTATCCCTAAATTCTTTTACGCTTCTAGAAAAAGCCAAGTCGTCTTGAAAAGATAAGACTTCTAATCTTGAAAACCCTAAGCCTGCACCTTTAAATAAGGAAGCAACGCTTTCTATGTACTTTCCGTCAAACGCACCGATATAAGAATTAAAAAGTATTAAACCGTTTTTCATTTTCCTTCGCTTAAAACTTCCTTGTTTTTAACAAGGCACTCAATACCAGAATATATAGTAAGCAAGGTAGAAATTCCTAACGCAACAACGCCTATAACGTTTACTATATCAAAAGTTGCAGGAGTGATTTGTGCACCTACTAAAAGTATGATAATTGCAACGTCTGTAATAAAGGTTTTTATCTTTCCCGACTTATCGGCAGCAATTACCTTTCCGTTAGAAGCAGCAATAAGCCTAAACGCACTTACCATTAATTCTCTTGCCATAATGATAGCAACCATTATTGAACAATACCAAGTAACGATAGCCACGCCTTTAGGTGGAATTAACATAATTATCAATGCAGTAGAAACCAAAACTTTATCGGCAATCGGGTCTAAAAATTTACCGAAAATAGTAACTAGATTATATTTTCTAGCAATATATCCGTCTAAAAAATCGGTAAAAGCAGCCAAAGCAAAAATGCCCGCCGATATATAAAAATTATAAGGTATCGCCGTAACGTAAAAAGTAGCGACGAAAAGTGGTATTAAAAATATTCTTAGTAATGTCAATTTATTTGGTGTATTCATTGTCTTTCTCCGTATAGGTCGTAGCCCGTTGCTTTAATAATTTTAACGTTATAATATTCACCGTTTATCACTTCATCATCTGAAAAGAAATAAACCTTTCCGTCTATTTCGGGAGCGTTGAAGTACGCCCTTCCATAATAACACAATTCGTTATAATCAAACCCTTCGGCAACCACCTTGAAAGATTTTCCTATAAAGGATTTGAGAATATTTTTAACGACTGCCTTTTGTATAGAATATAATTTTTTCTGACGTTTCGTCTTAATTGATTTAGGTAAATGCCCCGAAAGTTTATACGCGGGGGTGTCTTCTTCTTTACTGTAAGCAAAAAAACCTGCGTTAAATAACCTTGCCTTTTTTATAAATTCCACTAAATTATTGAAATTTTCTTCCGTTTCGCCCGGAAAACCGGTAATAAAGGTCGAACGAATAGCAATACCTGGAACTTCCCTTTTAAGTTTTTCAATAAGCCCTAAATATCCGTCGCCCGTGCCCTTGCGATTCATAAGTTTTAAGATTTTATCGTCAGCGTGTTGCAACGGCATATCTATGTAACGAATTAATTTTGCATTAGTTTTTAGTTCGTGAATAAGTTCGTCGGTGATGTTTTCAGGATAGCAATAAAGTAGCCTTATTCCCTTTACGTTTTGAAGCACCGAAAGTCGCCTTATAAGTTCTACTAAACTTGTTTTTGGCGTTAAATCTTGCCCGTACTTTGCAACGTCTTGAGCGACAAGCACCAATTCGTTAAGATTACCTAGTGAAGACGCTTCGTCAATAAGATCTTGAATAGGCACTGACCTAAACGCACCCCTGATTTTAGGAATTAAACAATAGGTGCAATGGTTAGAACAACCGTCGGCAATCTTAAGATATGCGTAATTAAAAGTGGTCAAAACCCTTTCTTTTCCACACTCACTGCGTGGATTTCCTACGGCGTTAATTCTTTCGCCAAAATAAATTTTATCAATAACGTCTAAAATCTCAGCATAATCCGAAACGCCCAAAAAAGCGTCCACTTCGGCAAGTTCACTAAATAATTCGCCCACGAATTTTTGTGGCAAACAACCGGTAACTATAACTTTTTCACAATTTCCGTCTTGCTTATATTGGATAGCCGATAAAATTTCGTCTATTGCTTCCTTTCTAGCACTTTCTAAAAATGCACAAGTATTGATAATAATTATTTGTGCGTTTTCAATCTCATTAACAAGGGTATGTCTTTGCTTAAGGAAGGCTAACATTTTTTCAGTATCCACCCTATTTTTATCACAGCCCAATGAGATTACGCCAATTTTCTTATTTTTTATCATACTAATTAAAATGCGTCGGGCATTTCGCCAAACCTATTTACGAATTCTTCTTTAGAAAGGAGTACTCGTCTTGCTCTACCACCTTCATTTGGAGAGATAAAGCCCATTTCTTCCATTTTATCAACCAATCTTCCAGCCCTAGAAAAGCCCACTCTAAATCTTCTTTGCAATGAAGAAATAGAAACTGTTCCAGAATTTACTGCAAGCCACAACGCCCTTGCGAAAAGATTATCTTCTTCAACGCCATCATCACCGTCGTCGGCAACCGAAACTTCTTCAGCCTTGGGCTTTTCGGTCTTATTTAAGAAATTGCTTAAATCTTGATTAAAGTACGCTTCGTTATTCTTCTTGATAAAGGAAACTACGTTATTAATTTCCATATCGGTAATCCAAGCACCTTGATAACGTTCGGTTTCGGACATCGAAGAATTTTTGAACAACATATCGCCGTTGCCAAGCAATTTTTCTGCCCCACCTTCACTTAAAATTGTGCTAGAATCGGCAAAGTTCATAACCTTTAAGGCAATTCTTGAAGGTAAGTTTGCCTTAATCGTACCCGTTATAACGTCAACTGAGGGGCGTTGAGTTGCTAAAACTAAGTGAATGCCCGCAGCCCTTGCTTTTGCAGCAAGTGCACGAATTCTTGCTTCCATATCCTTTTTACAAGTTTCCATAAGGTCGGCAAGTTCGTCTATAACTATAACTATTCTCGGCATTTTTTCTATTTCGCCGTTAGCAACGTTAGCGTTATATGCGTCGATATCGCTAATTAGCCCACCACAGTCGGCAAACATTTTATAACGCTTTTCCATTTCGTCGTAAGCCCATTGTAAAACTGCCAACGCCTTTTGTGGTTCGGTAATGATTTCGTCTATTAATAAATGTGGTAAATGTTCGTAAATTCTAAAGCCAACACTCTTAGGGTCGATAAGAATTAATCTTAAATCTTCCGGACCATAACGCATAATAAGTGAAATTATCATAACGTTTAAACAAACACTCTTACCAGAGCCTGTTGCACCTGCAACGAGATAGTGTGGACCTTTTGCTAAGTTATCCGTTTTAGAATCCCCAACAATGTCTTTTCCTAACGCAAAGATAAGCGAACCGGGTTTTGAAGGTTGCCCTGCATACCCTTCCATTACTTCACGCAAACCTACGGGAACTTTCGTCTTGTTAGCAACTTCTATACCAACTAAATTTTTACCGGGAATAGGTGCTTCAATTCTTATACCGTATCTTGAAGCCAAACGCATTTTTAAGTCGTCGTCGTACTTTAATACAGTCTTAACTGAAATACCCGCAGGCATCATAATTTCGTATCTAGTAATAGTAGGACCTTGAACGTGTCCTTGTGGTTCTGCATCAATTTTGAACTCACTCAAGGTTTGTTTAATAATCGCCTTTCTACCTTCGTGGTCTTCACTTTGAGCATCGATAGGCACTTCTCGTCTTTCTAGTAGGTCTAGTGGTGGACGCTTAAAGGTATAACCCTTAGGTAAATAGCGTTTTTCCTCTTCCTTAACTTCGATAGGTTCTTCAACCACCTTAGGTTCACTAGGAACAGCAAAGCCAAACGACCTACGTTCACTAAGCGGTGTTTCACGCTTGGGCAATTCGTTTCCGTCTTTTTTAGCCATGCTAGTATAATCAACCGTAGTTTCAGGCTTGTCGTTAACTGCTTCCTTTTCAGGTTGTTCAGTTTTTTGAGTCAAGCCGAAAATATCCCTTGCCCTTCTATCCGAAACAATCCTAGACTGCGGAATTTCGGGCGTAGAATTACTTTCAATAATGGGCTTTTCGTTTTTAGGTTCTTCTACAATTTTTTCAGTATCGAAAGAAACCGAACGGAAAACTTCTTCCGTTTCTTCGGTTGCTTGTTCTATAATTTCGGGCTTAACCGTTTCGTCTATTTCATAGTCAACGTATTTTTCAGCAAAGAGTTCGGCGTTTGTCTTAGCACTGTTATCTGCTTGACTTGCCGTTTCTTCGTGCTCAAACATAGGAATATCGCCAAGTGGTTCTACCTTGTTTTCCCTTTTCATTTCGGGCTTTAGGTAATCTGAAACAGTGGTCGGTTCTTCTTTTTTAGTAGCACCAACACCTACGCTTCCTTGATATAGTACACCGTTTACCGTTTTTTCAATGTCGATGTAACTAGGTTGTTTGATATATTCAATCTTCTTCTTAAAATCGTCCGTCAAAGGTTCGGACTTGTTTTGAGTATAGGTCGCAACGCCTAGCCCACTTTGAGTGAAGCCAATTTTAACGTTTTGTTCGTTGGAATTTAATAAATCTTTTTTACTCTTGAAAGAAAATTCATTAGGATTAACCACGAATAAAGATTGTTTAGGCGTAGAATCTTTAAGTTGCACCGCGTCGATAGGATATTCTTTTACACCCGAAATCTCTAGTTCTGGCTCTTTAACCTCTTCTTTTACGAAAGTGTTTCTAAGTTTAGAATTTTCAATTTTTTGTTTGCGTGCTTTAACTAGTTTATTGATAAGCGAATAACCGATAACTGCAATCAACACGCCCGTTACAACGGCACAGCCCACAACGGTCAATAGTTGAGTTAAGGGATAAGCGATTAACGCCGTAAAAAATCCACCTGCAGAACAAGTCGCAACACCACCATCTGCCATTAAATAGGAAGTAGAAATATAGTCGGCAAAAGAAGAGTGATTTTCGCCCATAGACACTGCGTGTGTAAAAATTGCCACTAGTACTATTTCTAAAACGATTAGCACCTTATCAAGTAAACTCACACCCGATTTTTTGTCGAATAATAAAATTACCCCTAAATAAATAAGCCAACCAAAAAGTAAGTATGCAAAATAGCCAAAGCAACCTAAAAAGAAGGCGTTTATAACTTGACCGGGGTATGAAAAGACCTTTTCTCTTGAAATAAGACAAACTAAACTTAAGGTGGAAAAAAGTATTAATACTACCCCTAGAGTTTCTTTAGTGAAAACGGAAGTTTTTTCCGTTTTATTTGTATCTTTTCTTCCTAAATCGTTCAAAAGTACGCCTCCAAAATTTTGCTCGTAATAATTATACCAAAGATTATCTTTTTTTACAATGCTTTATTTAAAGTTTTTTAAAAATATTATATATATGCAAAAATAAAAAAGCGGAGCAAACGCTCCGCAAAAATTAATCTTCTGAAAGATAAATAAGCCTACCACATTGGTCATGTTCTAAAATCTCGCCGTTTTTAAGTTTATTGATTTCGGACATAGACAATTCCATACTACAACAACCACATACTTCCCCTCTAATTTTATATACTATCGGGAAAATTTTGTTAGCACGCTTCTTTGCGTAGATTTCCATAAGTTTTGGGTCAACTTCTTTAGCAAGTTTTGCTAATTTTGCTTCAATTTTATCCTTTTCTTCAGCAAGAGAAGATTTTAGTTCGTTATATTTTTTACCACTTTCAGAATATTGCTCTTGTGCAACCTTGATTTTATTTCTAAGAGCAACGTATTCTTTAACAACCGATTGCATTTCTTCTGAAACCTTATTAAGTTTTGATGCAAGCGACTTAATTTTTGCCAATACTTCGTCAATTTTTTTGAATAAATAGTTTGCTTCGTTTTTATCTTCCACGTTCTCAACGATACGAGAAAATTCTGCTTCTTGTTCTTGCAATTTCTTTTGTTCGTCAACTATCGATTGGTATTCAGCACTTAGGCTTTGCGAAAGTTCGTTAAGTTTTTCTAAACTTTCGGGTACAGAGTCTAAAAACTTTTTAGCGGAAACTGCCTTTTTTCTATCTTCACTGCCCATTAATTCGGCTTCGATTTTTCTTAAATTGGCATCTTCCGTTTGATAATTTAACAATGCTTTTATCATAATTCACTCTCCTAGTGTTTTTTACATAAATCTTTTATCTTCGAAGAAAAAAGCGTCTAACTTCTTATCTTCTTTAACCTTTTCATAGAAAAGTTTAAATCCATAATTTTCGGAAGCGTAATGAGTCAAAAGTAAAATACTCTTACCCTTTTCCACCAAGTCTTTTATGACGTGATGAGAAGCGTCCGAAGTAATAATCAAATCTGCATCGGTCAATCGGTCTAGCACAGCCTTGTGTGCTGACGACGCACCGCCCCCACAAAAACTTGCACATTTTTTAATAACGGCGTTTTTATTGCCGTAAACCACCACTCTATTAGTGGAAAATTCTTCTTTTACCTTACTAACAAACGCACTGAGTTTAGTAGGTACTATATCAAATTCTCTACCATACCCAAAATCGTCTAAAACCTTATCTAAAATCTTAAAGTTTTTACCACCCAAACCTTTACATAAGTTTTCATCAATGCCGTCGTTTGCCATGTCGAGATTTAAGTGAAAAGAAATGACGTTTAGTTTGTTTTGAACTGCCAATAATACCGACGCACTACTTCCGTCAAATTCTAATTCCTTAATAGGCGAATATATAGCGGGGTGATGGGTAACGATAGTGTCGCACTTAAGTTTAACAGCCTTTTTAACACTTTCAATAGATAGGTCTAAGGTAAATAAAATTTTATTTACCGTTTCGGTTGATTTTATTATTATCCCACTGTTGTCGTAACCACCGTTTTTTATAACGGCTTGACTTATCTTTAAAGGTGCGTATTCTTCTATTTCACTTAAGAATTTTTCTATGCTATACATACTTACTTAATCTCTCTGCTTTTTCTATAAATCGCCTTTGATTTTCTAAGGAAAGTCCGTCTTGCTTTGCATAAAAATATAGGCTATTTATCTCTTTAGATAGTCTATCTAAATAGGCTTTTCCTTTCTCTAAAAGATTAGTTCTTCCAAACTCTATTTCGTCGTCCGATAGTTCATCTTCACCTTTTTCTACAAGCAATAAATCGTAATATTTTTGCTCTGCCGTAAAGACGTAATCTTTGATGATTTTATATCCTAAATCAACCAAAAACACCCTTAGTTTTGGCAAGTTTTTCATTGGTTGAAGCACAAGCGTTTGGGGTAAAAACCAAGCGTTTTTTAGTATGGAAATTATCTCTTCCCCGCCCATACCCGCAATAAGTGCTAAGTCGCATTTAGGAAGTTTTTCAAACCCGTTAGAAATGGCGCTAATCGCCTTGCCGTCGGCTATTTCATCTTCAAGCAAACTTTCGGCTTTAGCCAAACATTTAGCACTTATATCGGATATTATAACCTTTTCCGCTTTGCCCGATTTTAATACTTCTTTTGCAACGTACCCGTGGTCGCAACCAACGTCTGCAAAAACGGAAGCATTAGGAAGCAACGAAAAGATTTCCTTTAATCTTTCGGTCATATTAGTCAAGGAAGTCCTTTAAGCGTTTAGAACGACTTGGATGACGCAATTTTCTCAACGCTTTTGCTTCAATTTGTCTAATTCTTTCTCTAGTAACGTTAAATTCTTTACCAACTTCTTCTAAGGTTCTAGGTCTGCCGTCGTCAAGCCCGTAACGCAAACGCAATACCTTTTCTTCTCTAGGCGTCAAAGTATCTAACACGCCGATTAGTTGTTCTTTTAGCATAGTAAAGGAAACTGCATCGGTGGGTGCTGCACTTGATTCGTCTTCAATAAAGTCTGACAAGTGGCTGTCTTCTTCTTCACCAATCGGCGTTTCAAGCGAAACGGGATCTTGTGCTATCTTTTGAATTTCTCTTACTCTTTCAGGTGTGATATCCATTGCTTCGGCTATTTCTTCGGGGTGTGGTTCACGCCCTAATTCTTGTAAAAGTTTTCTCGATGCACGCACGAATTTGTTTATCGTTTCTACCATGTGAACGGGTATTCTTATAGTCCTTGCTTGATCGGCAATAGCCCTAGTTATTGCTTGTCTTATCCACCACGTAGCGTAGGTTGAAAACTTAAAGCCCTTTTGATAGTCGAACTTTTCTACCGCTTTCATTAAGCCTAGATTTCCTTCTTGAATAAGGTCAAGGAAATGCATCCCCCTACCCATATAACGCTTAGCAATAGATACAACTAGTCTTAGGTTGGCTTCAGATAGCAATCTTTTTGCGTCCTCATCCCCTTCCATCATACGCTTTGCAAGTTCCGTCTCTTCCGAAGGTTGCAATAGTGGAACTTTACCAATATCTTTAAGATACATCTTTACGGGGTCGTCCATACTCATTTCTTTGGATAATTGGTCGTAAAGATCTTTATCTCTTAATTCTTCGTCAACTACTTGTATTCCTGCAGATCCTATTAACTTATAAATTTCTTCAATTTCATCTGTTGTAACCTGCTTTTTATCCAACTTATCAAAAAGTTGGCTTACCGTAATGCTACCGCTTTTTTTGTATTCCATTATGATGTCGGTAACTATATTCATTACGTCTTCAGCAAGTACTACTTTGTTTTCTGCCCCGTCTTCGCCTTCTTCAATATAAGAAGCAACTTTCTTTTTTTCGCTCATTTTTTCTCCTTAAACCTTTCCGTTATTTTTTTGAAAGTTCATTTTTTCGTTTAAGCATTTCGCTCATTTGTTTAGCAATTTCACGCCTTTTTTCAGTATCTTTTTCGCTTGCAAACAAGTCTGTCAAGTTCTCCAAAATACTGTTGATTTCATACGTTTTCAATGTTGAAATACAATCGCTAAAATAAGACGCTTTGTTGTATTTTTTATCTTCTTCTACGTCTAAAGACGCTATCATCGACAACTCTTCCGCATCCTCTTTACCACTGATGTCGTAAAGGTGCGAAAACCTTGCAATCTCCCCGTCTTTATAGCATTTTAAAATATAACTTTGAATCTCGTTATGTAACGGCGTGAAAAACTTCAACTCCGATAAATCGGTTTCTAATGCGTAGGGCTTATTAAACAAATAAGAATATAGAATAAATCTTGAAGCAGTAACGATTTTATCACCCGTATTTTCCGAAAACTCTGGAATTTCGGTCGTAGTAGGCTTGTTTTCGCTTGGCGAAGAATAAAGTTCTCTCTTTAATGCTTCAAACGTAATGCCCGTAATATCTCTAACAGTTTTAAGCAAGTCTTCCTGTTCTGCAGGAGATGGACTTTCTCTTATAACCTTTACTGCGTTAACAACGTATTTACGCCTACCGTCAACCGTGTTTACGTCAAACGTTTTCTTTAATATATCAAGTTTGAAGTCTATTAAAGGCTTTGCTTCAAAAAGACATTTATCAAACCCGTCTTTACCGTATTTTTGAATAACGTCATCGGGGTCCATACCGTCGGGAAGACTAACCACCTTAACGTCAAGCCCCTCTTCTTTTAGTATTTCAAGCCCACGAATAGCCGCCTTTTGCCCAGCGAAATCTCCATCGTAACTTATAAATATTTTTTCAGCGTAACGCTTAAGTATCCTTGCGTGGTCTTTAGTAAGTGCCGTACCCATACTCGCAACTACGTTTTTTACCCCCGCTTGATAAAGAGATACAACGTCTATATGCCCTTCAACGATAATTACGCTATCAAGCCCTTTTTCGTTTTTGAGTTTTTTAAGATTGTTTATGTTAAAAAGAGTATTACTCTTTGAAAACACTATCGTTTCTTTAGTATTGACGTATTTTCCAAAATCGGTTTTTTCAAGCACCCTACCAACGAAAGCGATTACTTGATTAAACTGATTAATCATAGGAATAATAAGCCTACCACCAAGTGCATCGAAATATCTTCCGTCCTTAACGCTAACTGCACCGGAGAGTAACATTTCTTCGTAGGTATAGCCCTTTTCTAGTAAATGCTTAGGCAGTGAAGCAAAATCAAGCGAAGCACCTATGCCAAACTTAGCGATAAATTCCGAAGAAATCTTGCGTTTTAATAGATATTCAACGTGCTTGTACGCCTTGTCCGACTTAAGATTTTTCGCGTAAAAAATCGCAGTATCTTTTAATAAATCTAAAACGCGTTCCTTTTGTTTTTTTTGTTCTTTTATCTTTTCGTCATCATACCTTGCTTCAGGAAGTGGAATTTTAGCACGCTCTGCCAAAAGTTTGACTGCATCCATAAAATCAAGCGATTCTATTTCCATAATGAAAGAGATTACGTCCCCCGATTTATGACAACCGAAACAATTAAAAAACTGACCGTCCGAATTAACACAAAAAGAAGGTGTCTTTTCGTGGTGGAAAGGACATTTTCCCCAAAAATTTCTACCTTTTTGCTCCAATCGAACGTATCTTGAAATAACGTCAACTATATCGTTTTTGTTTTTAAGTTCGTCTAAGAACTTGTTGTCAAACCCTCTCATCTATCTAAAACTTCCATCTTTCGGGAATAAAATATTCTGTAAACTTTTTAACCACGTAAATATCCGACATACTAGAAATGTAATCGCAAACGGCAGTATCAATACCCTCTTTTTCTATTACCGATTGATTAAACTCGGGCATTTTTTCGGGGTGGTCGTGATAAAAACCGTATAGTGCTGAAATCATCTTGTCCGCCTTTTCTTCTTCCTTTTTAAATGTGATGTCGTTATATACGTTCTTAAATAAAAATGCACGCAAAAAGGCAGTAGCCTCTGCTATTTCTGGCTCCATTTCTACTTTGTTTTGGTTTTCGCTTTGTCTCACTATAGAAAAAATCATAGAATTAATTCGTTCGCTAGACCTTTTGCCAAGCAATTTAACGCAATCTTTAGGCAAGTCGGCTAAAGTTATAAACCCGCCCGCAACTGCGTCGTCAATATCGTGATTTATGTAAGCAATACGGTCGGCAATATTAACTGCCATACCTTCTAAGGTCTTTGGACGAGTGCTTAGCCTATGATTAATTATACCGTCAACGACTTCTCTTGTTAAATTTAAGCCCAGCCCGTCGTTTTCTAAAAAATCTACCACTCTACCCGATTGCTCGTTGTGTTCAAAACCTTTAGGATTGAGTTTTTGTAATATCCTTTCGCCCGAATGTCCAAATGGAGTATGCCCTAAATCGTGCCCTAACGCTATTGCTTCGGTCAAGTCTTCATTTAAAGATAACGCCCTTGCAATAGACCTTGCAATTTGAGAAACGTTTAATGTGTGCGTCAATCTTGTCCTATAATGGTCGCCTTCCGGCGAGAAGAATACTTGCGTTTTATTTTTTAATCTTCGGAAAGATTTGCAGTGTAAAATTCTATCCCTATCACGCTGAAAATCAGTACGCATAGGGCAAGGCTGTTCTTCCCTTAACCTACCACAAGTTTCGGTTGATTTCTTTGCAAAGGGAGATAAAAACATCTCCTCTATTTTTATTGTTTTTTCTTTCAATGCGTTTCTCCGTTTAACTTTAAAAAGTCTTCTATATATTATTACAACAAAAAAAAACGAAAACCCTCTTTTTTTGAAAAATTTTTTCAAAATTAAAAGATTTTTCGTTGTTTTTTTATTTATAAGTTTTTTTAATCAACTTTTCCTAAAAGTTTTTTTAGAAAATTCCCCGTATAACTATTTTCTACTAAAGCAACTTGTTCGGGAGTGCCTTCTGCAACCAAAGTACCACCGCCGTCGCCACCTTCTGGCCCTAAGTCGATTATATAGTCTGAAAGTTTTATCACGTCAAGATTATGTTCAATTATCAAAACGGTATTGCCCGCTTCTTGCAATCTAGTCAATACCCCACAAAGTTTTTGAACGTCGTAACTATGAAGCCCCGTCGTAGGCTCGTCTAAAACGTATAAGGTTTTGCCCGTAGCACGCTTAGATAATTCGGTTGCAAGTTTTACCCTTTGTGCTTCGCCACCCGAAAGCGTGGTCGAACTCTGTCCAAGTTTAATATAACCTAAGCCTACGTCTTGTAAGGTTTTAATCTTGTTGTAAATAGAGTTAATCGGTTTAAAGAACTCACACGCTTCATCAACGGTCATCTCTAACACGTCGCTAATATTTTTGCCTTTATACTTAACTTGAAGTGTTTCTCTATTATACCTTTTCCCCTTACAAACTTCGCAAGGAACGTACATATCGGGCAAGAAATGCATTTCAATTTTAATAATGCCATCGCCCTCACAGTGTTCGCATCGTCCACCTGACACGTTAAAGGAAAATCTACCCGCTTTATACCCACGCTCTTTCGCATCGGTTGATTGAGCAAACAATTCTCTAATAGGCGAAAATACGCCCGTGTAGGTTGCAGGGTTGCTTCGTGGCGTTCTGCCTATTGGCGATTGGTCTATCGCTATGATTTTATCAAAGTGTTCTAGCCCCTCAATTTTATCAAACTTGCCTTGTCTAACCTTTGCTTTGTTCAGATTATTTGCTAAATACGGATAAATGATTTCGTTAACCAAAGAACTCTTTCCACTTCCCGAAACGCCCGTTACCGAAGTTATCAAACCAACGGGAATTTTAACGTCTAAGTTTTTAAGGTTGTTTTGGCTTGCACCATATACTTTAAGCCATCTTCCGTCAGGCTCTTTTCTATTTTTAGGAACTTCAATCTTTCTTCTTCCCGACAAATAATCGCCCGTAATAGAACGTGGCTCGTTCATAATATCTTCAACGCTACCCGTCGCCACGACTTCACCACCGTGAACGCCCGCCTTAGGTCCAATATCAACTATAAAGTCTGCCGAACGCATCGTGTCTTCATCGTGTTCAACAACTATTAAAGTATTGCCTAAATCACGCAAGTGCTTTAAGGTTTTAAGAAGTTTTTCATTATCCCTTTGATGAAGCCCTATACTAGGTTCGTCCAAAATATACAAAACGCCCGTAAGCCCACTACCAATTTGTGTTGCAAGTCTAATTCTTTGTGCTTCGCCACCAGAAAGCGTGCTTGCGTTACGCGATAAAGTCAAGTATCCTAAGCCAACGTCTATTAGAAAGTTTAGCCTTGCTTTAATTTCTTTTAAAATTGGCTTTGCAATTAGCGTTTGAGTATGGTTTAATTCTAATTTGTCTATAAAATCGTACAAATGCACAATTGATAAATCGGTGAGTTCGGCTATGTTTTTTTCACCAACGGTAACGGAAAGTGCTTCCTTTTTAAGCCTTTTCCCATTACAAACGTGGCAAGGCTCTACCGTCATATATTTTTCAATTTCGCTTTTAGTGTAGTCGCTAGTCGTTTCATTATAACGGCGTTTAAGATTGGGAATTATCCCCTCCCACGCACCGTAATAACTTCCACTAAAGGTTTTAGTGCCGTATTCCATAAGAATTTTTTCGCCGTTATTACCGTAAAGCAACATATTTACTACTTCTTGTGGCAAGTCTTTTACAGGCACGTCAAGGCTAAAACCGTAGTGTTTTGATAGCGAATTAAAATACATTTGCGTCATTTTTCCACTATCTAAATTCCAACCCGAAACGGTCATTGCACCTTCTCTTAAAGTCTTATTATAATCTTTAACTACAAGTGCTTCGTTTATTTCGTTTTTAAAGCCTAAACCGTGGCACTCCGGACACGCACCAAAAGGGTTATTAAAAGAAAACAATCTCGGCTCAATTTCTTCAATACTAACCCCACAGTCCGAACAAGAATACTTTGTAGAATAAAGGGTTTTGCCATCGCCAACCACTTCTATTTCCACAAGTCCATCGGCAAGTTTAATAGCCGTTTCTAAACTGTCTGATAAGCGTTTTTCTACGCCCTCTTTTACTACTAATCTATCTACTACAACGCTGACGTTGTGTTTTTTGTTTTTATCTAAGAAAATATCTTCCGAAAGGTCGTAAACAATGCCGTCAACTTCTACACGTGCAAAACCACTCTTTTTATAACTTTCAAAATTTTTAGCAAACTCACCCTTTTTGCCACGAACTACGGGTGCGTTAACCAAAATCTTCTTGCCCTCGTCTAAAGATAAAACCTTGTCGGAAATTTGGTCAACCGTTTGTCTAACGATTTCCTTTCCACAAATAGGACAATGCGGAACGCCTATTCTAGCAAATAAAAGCCTAAAATAATCGTATATTTCGGTAACCGTTCCAACCGTCGAACGAGGATTATGCGAAGTCGATTTTTGGTCAATCGAAATTGCGGGCGATAGACCTTCTATATAGTCAACGTCCGGCTTTTCCATTTGCCCTAAAAACATTCTTGCATACGACGATAAACTCTCAACGTATCTGCGTTGACCTTCGGCGTAAATCGTTTCAAAGGCAAGCGTACTCTTGCCACTTCCCGAAAGCCCCGTAAATACTACTAGTTTGTCTCTCGGTATAGTAACTTCAACGTCTTTTAAGTTATTCTCTCTTGCTCCCTTTACTACTAAAAAATCTTTCATCTATCTCTTTGCCAATTTTAATTTTAATTTTGCTATCGTATCCCTTATTTCTATACACTTTTCAAAATCAAGATTTTTAGACGCTATCTTCATAAGTGCCTTTAGGTTTTCTATTTCTTCGGGAATATCTTGTTTTTTAAGCGTAGCAGTCCTATCTGCTTTCTTGGTTATTTCAAGCGTGTTTACCACTTCTTTGATTATGGTTTTTGGAATAATTCCGTGTTGTTTATTATACTCGTTTTGAATTTTGCGTCGCCTTTCCGTTTCGGCTATTGCACGCTTCATACTGCCCGTCATATTATCGGCGTACATTATAACACGCCCCTCGGCGTTACGTGCCGCCCTACCTATCGTTTGAACTAGCGAGGTTTCGCTTCTTAAAAAGCCCTCCTTATCAGCATCTAATATCGCTACAAGTTTAACTTCGGGTAGGTCTAGCCCTTCTCTTAATAGATTTATACCACATAAAACGTCAAACTCTCCGTTTCTTAGTGCCGACACTATCTCTATTCTTTCCATAGTGTCTATGTCAGAGTGCATATAACGTACTTTTACGCCGTTTTCCTTAAGGTATTCGGTAAGACTTTCCGCCATTTTTTTGGTTAGAGTAGTAATTAATACTCTGCCCTTTTCCGCCGTCGTCTTATTAATCTCAACAAGTAAATCGTCAATTTGATTTTTGGTTGGACGAACTACTATTTCGGGGTCTAGTAAGCCGGTAGGACGAATTAGTTGTTCTACCACTTGCCCTGCTTGTTCTAGTTCGTACTTAGCAGGCGTTGCCGAAACGCATATCATTTGCCCAACACGCTCGTCAAACTCTTCAAAGGTTAAAGGTCTATTGTCAAATGCCGAAGAAAGCCTAAACCCGTAATCGACAAGACTAGTCTTTCTCGAACGGTCGCCGTTATACATAGCACCTATTTGTGGAATAGTCATATGCGATTCGTCAATAAACACTATAAAATCGTCGGGAAAATAGTCCAGCAAGGTAAAAGGTGGCTCACCAACTTCTCTCCCGTCGAAATATCTACTGTAGTTTTCAATTCCTTTACAAAAACCGATTTCACGTATCATTTCTATATCGTAATCAGTTCTTTGTTCTAGCCTTTGTGCTTCAATCAGTTTTTGCCCGTCCTTTAACGCCCTAACTTCATCTTCTTTATCTCTTTCAATTAAGCAAAGTGCAGTGTTAAGTTTTTCTTGAGCAACGGCGTAGTGGCTTGCGGGAAATATTACGGCGTGCTTTAATTCTGAAACTACTTTGCCCGTAACGAATTCTGCTTCACAAACCCTATCTATGGTATCGCCAAAAAATTCAACTCTAATATAGTATTCGGTATTAGACGAGGGAAAAATATCTACTATATCCCCCCTAACCCTAAATGAAGAACGCGAAAAATCTACGTCCTTTCTAACGTACTGAATAGCAACTAATCGTCTAATTAATTCGTCTCTATCTATTTGGTCGTCGGGGCGAATAGATACTGCTAATCTATAATAATCTTCGGGAGCACCAAGCCCGTAAATACACGAAACCGAAGCCACGACGATTGTATCCGTTCTCTCTGCAAGCGAACAAGTCGCCGAGTGGCGAAGTTTATCGATTTCGTCGTTAATCGATAAATCTTTTTCTATGTAAGTATCGGTAGATGGAATATACGCTTCGGGTTGATAGTAATCGTAGTAACTAACGAAAAATTCAACACGATTGTTTGGGAAAAATTCTCTAAATTCGTTACATAACTGTGCTGCAAGAGTTTTGTTGTGGGCAATAACTAACGCAGGTCTATTTACTTGACTTATTACGTTTGCCATAGTAAAGGTTTTACCACTTCCCGTAACGCCCAAAAGGACTTGCGTACGCAAGCCGTCGTTAATGCCTTCAACCAATTTTTGTATTGCTTGAGGTTGGTCGCCCGTAGGCTCAAATTTTGAACGTAATTCAAAAACTCTCTTTTCCATACTAAAATATCGCTTTTAAAACTAATCCAATCAAGAAACTGAACACGGCAAGGGCTGCCGAAAGCCCCACCTTAAACAAGACGTTTCTCTTTAAGACTTTCACGCTTCTTTTGTAGCCTTTGCCTTTCTCGGTTAAACTGACGCAATAAATCTTTTCACCACGCCTATCCGAATAAACCAAATCTAAATATCCGTCCATTTTTAATGCGTTTATTATCTTATCGAATTCACTAAGCGTAACGCCGTTAAGGTCTAAAATATTCAAGGTATCGTGTGGACTGACTAACAGTGAATTTTTACCCTTAATCTCATCAAAAATAAAGGTCATTACCTTTCGTTCCTTGTTAGAAAGCATTGAATACTCTCCTTAAAAGCAACAAGACAACCGAAAAGAATAACAACGCCGAAATACTTCCCGTAAACCCACCTAAAAATGCCGAAAGGTAATATTTATGACTGTTTTTTATCTTTTCCTTTTTTTCTTCGGATAGGTTTTCAAACAACGATCTACCTTTATTTAAAACTAGCAAGCATATTTCATTGTCGTCTTGATATTTAACACTAATAAATTCCTTTTCTTTAAGCAAGTTTACACAATCATTAAATTCGTTTGCGTCAATTTTAAATTGCTTAGGCATATTTAAGCACAGTTCTTCTATTGAAAAAACTTTGTAGCCACCGTCAGTTTGACTTATTATCGTCTTTAGTAAAGCAAGAGATTTCTTATCTAACATAATTCACCTTTTCTTTACTAAATATTGTGTGATTTTTAATCTTTTATATACCTTTTTTTAATTATACCACAACATTTTTAATTAAGCATTACTTTTTTACAAATTTATCTTTTTTGGCGTAACATTTTCCCCCTTTTTTTGAATATTATATTCTAGCAACACTAAGGAGGAATTATATGTGCTGTCTTTTCGGTTGTAATAACAACTGTAATTGTTCTAACAACAACGTGCGTTTTATAAGGGGTCCTATCGGCCCTACCGGTCCACAAGGTGCAAGAGGTCCTATCGGACCACAAGGTGCAACGGGTCCCATTGGCCCACAGGGTCCTACTGGTGCGACGGGTGCTATTGGTCCTCAAGGTCCACAAGGTCCGGTTGGTGCTACGGGTGCTATTGGTCCTCAAGGTCCGCAAGGTCCCGTAGGTGCTACCGGTGCTATTGGTCCTCAAGGTCCACAAGGCCCGGTTGGTGCTACCGGTGCTACCGGTGCGACGGGTGCAACCGGTCCACAAGGTCCCGTAGGTCCTCAAGGCCCACAAGGTGTTTCGGGTACTAACGATATAATTTATGCTGGAAATAACGCAACTCAAGCGGTTGCCCCCAACACTATTATAGCAATTGACGAAATAGCATCTACCCCGACCTCTACTTTAAGCGTAGTAAATTCGGAAGTAGTACTGCCCGAAGCAGGTAGTTATCTCGTTTCTTATTTTGCAAACGGTGCTGTCCCCGACGACAATTTGTCTTTATCGTTATATCTAAACGGTGCACCAATTGCGGGTGAAAACATTTTGGTTAATAGTGTTAACGAACAAGTATCGTTAGGTAAAACCGTGTTAATTAACCTAACTGAAGCAGGGACGTTGTCTATTTACAACACTTCAACCCAAACGGCTTCATTGAACTCTGCATCAATAACCGTCCTTAAAACTGCCTAATTAACCTAAAAACACACTGCTTTTTTGCAGTGTGTTTTTCATTATTTTTCAAACTGACTATACGTAAAATCTTTTCCGTCTTGACCGACGAAAATAGAAACCGTTCCGTAAACGTCTGTTCTATAAAAATTATAATGCTTATTTACCGTATCTAATCTTTCAAGCACGGCAGTTGAAGGACAGCCTTCGTAATTTTCACCACCTACCGAAACAACAACATTTTTAGGATTTACAAGCGACAAAAACTCTTGTGAACTACACCCGTTTCCACCGTGGGAAGATAAACACAAAAAGTTTACGCTCGCTAAATTCACTTTAGAGTCAAACATAATATCATAAATGCCAAGTTTTTGATACTCAACAACGATTTTCTCTTGACTTTGCCCTGCATCTGAACAAAAAACAAATCGAACGTCTTTATATCTTAAAAACATTATTGGCGAAATGTCGTCTAGTTGCCTACTAGTGTATTCTTGAGAAAAATTAAAATCGTTATAACTGCTATCTAAATTATCTTTTTCCAAAGGGGTTAGAAAGCAAAAGAAGTAATCTTCTCCACTAAAACTCTTGCCAGTTTCTGAAATTTCAGTTTTAATTTGCTTAGAATTCAAATTATTGATGATTTTTAAATAACTCGGAAACAACTCAGGTGTAATCAAATATGGCAAATACGCAAGCCCTATAGAATAGTTTTCAATAATAGATAGTGCGTTTCCTATATGATTTTCGTCGGGATGAGTTAATACTAAATAATCAATCCTTTCACAGCCGTATTCGTCTAAATAAGCCTTAATTCTAGAAAAATTAGTTTTAGAAAATTTTCCACAATCAATTAATAAATTCTTACCGTCTGGAAAACTTATAAAAAAACAATCGCCTTGCCCTACGTCAATATAATGAACTGAAAACTCTGCTTGTTTTTCGTTAACTTTTTCGCCGTACAATATATCGTTTTGACTATTGCACGCGGTAAGATTAATCAAAAAGATAGATATGCAAAGTAAAAGCGTTCCGATTTTGAAAATCTTTGATTTTATCATTTGTAAAAAAAAATATTACTTAAAGTTTTTTATTTTGTTTTTAATTTCGGACATAGCAAGTGTTGCACACTCATAACCTATCTCAAACATTTTGCTTCCCGCTTGAAAGGATAAAGAAGTATATCCTTTTAGGTTTGGGTGAAGCATTACGTCGCTATATTGATACCCCTTTTCCCAAGGCTTAGCAACTTTGCTTTCAAAGGTAGGGAAAATCTTAGCAAGTGCAGATGGTTTTACTTCGTGGTCGCTAAGGTCTATACCAATAACTATATCAGCACCCATTTTTTTAACAACGTCGCTAGGCACGGAGTTTGTAAACGCACCGTCGACCAATCTTTGCCCGTTTACTACAACCGGCTTGAAAAATGGCGGATAACAACTAGAAGCACAAAGTGCTTGTGCTACGTTTCCTTTGTCAAGCACTAATTCTTCGTTGGTTTCAAGCACCGTCGCAATCGCCGAAAAAGGTTTTTTTAATTCTTCTATATTAGTAGAACCCAACGCGTTGTCAATAACGGTGTAAAGCCCCGACATATTCATAGAAAGCATAAAAGTGCTTTTTATATCTTTAGCATCTACTTTTTTTAGAAGTTCAAATACGTCTGTTGAAGAATACCCTTCCGCATAAAATGCACCTATAATACTACCTATAGATGCACCTGCTACATAATCAAATTCTATACCGTTTTCTTCAAATGCACGAAGAGCACCAAGTTCAGCAAACCCCTTTGCCCCACCAGAGCCTAGTGCTATACCTAGTTTCGGACGTTTAGGTTTTCTTTTGAATAACCAATTAAAAAACCCCATTACGCCTTTTCTCCATCCGATTTCTTAGTTAAAACTTTTACTATGAACACGATAAGCAATAATACTGCTAAACCTAAAAGTATCCAAAGTATCAAGTCTAGGCTAATGCCTACTAAATTACAAAATATTGAAAGCAAACATATCAAAAGTCCCGCAATAAAGTTTCCAACTACAACGGGAAGCACTGCTTCGCTAAACTTCAAATCTAAAAATACTGCAATAGCAGTCCCCGTCCAAACGCCCGTCATAGGAAGTGGTATCGCAACGAAAATAAATACGCTAAGTTGCTTTAAAAGTTTTTCGCTTATGCCCTTTTTGTTTTTTTCTTTACGTTCATCAAGCGTTTTTGTGGCTTTATCCGAAAAATATTTTTCAATTTTTACAGCAATCTTATTAACGAAATTAATTTTCTTTAATAGATTTAGTATAGGTTTTAACAAAAAATACACCAAGAAAAATGCAGAAGTCGAACCGACGTACGCCAATAAAAATGCTAGGATATGATTTACCTTATCCCAAGCAAAAACCATTCCGACTTTAAGTTCTATAAGCGGAATAAAAGACATCAATAAGGTTGCAAGATAATCGTTACCGATTAAAGCCGAAATAAAATCTCTCATAATATTAATAATTCACTTTGACAAAATACTAAATTTATTATAATATAGTTAATGAAAAAAATCAATACTTTTATTTTATTAAAAGAAGTGTATATATATGACGACAAGACAAATGCTTTCGCCGTTTAGGCGTGCTATTAACCAATACAAAATGATAAAAGACGGCGATAAAATAGCCGTAGGGGTTTCTGGTGGAAAAGATTCGGTTACACTACTTAAACTATTGGCAGAATACCAAAAGTTTTCGCCCGAAAAGTTTGAACTTATTGCCATCACGGTAGATTTAAGGTTTGACGGCAAGCCTATGGACACTGCACCTATTCAAAAACTATGCGATGAACTAAACGTGAAATACGTAGTTGAAGAAACAGACATAGGTCAAATAGTTTTTGATGCTAGAAAAGAAACCAACCCTTGTGCCTTGTGTTCTAAAATGAGAAAGGGTGCGTTATACAACTGTGCAACCGATAACGGTTGTAATAAAGTTGCGTTAGGGCATCATAAAGACGATTTAATCGACACGATGTTCTTATCATTATTTTACGAAGGTAGGCTTTCAACCTTTGCACCAAAATCTTATCTTAACCGTACGGGGCTAACTATGATACGCCCGTTAATTTTTACTAATGAAAAAGACATTACCCCTTACGCAAGAGAATTACCTGTGGTAAAGAGTTGTTGCCCTGCCAATAAAACCACCAAAAGAGAACGCATTAAGGAAATTATTTCTCTAATTGGAAAAGATATTCCCGATATTCGTGAAATGGTGTTTACGGCCCTTGTTCACCCCGAACGATATAATTTATTCGATAAATTTGAAAAGCAAACGGATGAATTTTAATGAAAAAAAGCAGTTTAGAAAACTGCTTTTTTTGATTTATTTAGATTTTTTCTTACTTCCGTATTTTGGATAAACGTTTTGACCTACGTGTGCCAAGAAGTTTGCACCCGTCAATTTTTCAAGTTCATCTGCCTCTTTAATAGTGTTATCAAGTGAAAATACTATTGCTAGAATAACGCAAGCAACCACTAGTCCACCCGCAGCACCGAAAACAGTATTACGCTTTATCGCACTACTGCTTTGTTTTACGCTTATACCCCTTTGAACGGGAATAAGTTCAACGTTGTCTGCTTCTATTTCGTGAGACAAAAATTCTTTAGAAGCATCTATTACTGCAATCAACTTCTTTTCGGCACTAGCCTTTGAGTCTGATACGCAAGAAATATTAAAAATTAAACTTTCTTCGCCATAGTTTACTGAAATTGCAGAAGAAGAAATAGTCCCTTCGTCTACAAAAAGTTCGTTAGCGTACGCTACACAGTCGGGCGATTTTATGGTTTTTGCAGCGGTTGGCAAATACATTTTCGCCAAAGTCGTTTCCTTAACCTTTAAATCGCTTTGATTGTTAGACGAAATAGTCGTCTTAAAAATTAGAGTTTGCGTTGCAACGAATTCCGGCTTTGCTTTCCATTTGGTAACTAAAAAACTTGCACCTGCACCGATTACCACAATCAATAGGATAATCACCCATTTTCTCAAAAGATATTGAAAAAATAACCAAACTGACGATTGTTCTATGTTGTTTTCAAACTGTTCAGCCATTTTACTTTACCTCCTGGTCTTGAATATATGCAAGGAAGTTAGTGCCCGTAAGTTTTTCAACAGTTTCCTTGTCTTTTACGGTATTGTCAAATAAAACCTTTAGATAAACGCAAAGTAAGGATAAAACCACACCCGCAAGCGTAAAAATAACTAAAATCTTAGTCGTACTCATATCAACGGTACAGCCATAGCACCCTAGGTCGGTCAAGATAATATCTATACCACCAAAATAACTAGAACTGTTATCAACAGTAGAGGATTGAATTTCCCTTGCATAAGCAAGTGATAAAATACGCACCTTTTCTTCGGCAACCAACGGGTTGTCGTCTTTATAACTCAATGAAAAATAAAATTCTAATTGATCGTTAGACGTTGACGAAATAGTAATATTAGCAGGGCGAATATACTCAATTTTAGTATCTACTAATAAACTGTAGTTGTCGCTTTGTTCTACTTTTTTTACGTAATCTTTCAACGCTTGGCGAACCGAAACTGCATCGTTACCATAATTGTTTTCAAATTTCCAATTAGCGTAATCTTTGTAGTAATAGTTTGCACGAAGCAACACAACGTCTTGCTTGCAGAAGTCCTTTACAGTTCCAATCAAACTGTCCATAATGTTGATGTTGCTAACCGTGTCGCCCGTTGACGAACTACTAGAATTTAGTTGAGCCCTATAGTTAACGTGTTCGGTTGCTATATAATAAGGCTTTCTTATCTTAGAATAGACCCCACCCAAAACGACGCATATCAATATTATTGAAACAATCAATACGACGTTTTTTCTAAGCACGTTAAGTACGTCTCTTAAAGAAAATTCTTGATTTTTTTCTTCGTTTATCTTTGACATTTACAAACTCCGTTTAAAGTTTTACAAACTTATACCTATATATAATAAAACATTTTCTAAAAAAAATCAATAGTTATTTGAACAATTTAGGCATAAAACTTTCTTTTCTCTACTTTTTATTAAAGCACTTGACTATTATCGGGTTTTGTGAGAAAATACGCTTATGAAAACTTTTTGGCAAAAGATTAATAGTAAAGATAATTTAGTTTATCAACACACCAAAGACTTTTTTTACGGTTATTCCTTTCCCGTCTTAGTAGCCTTTTTAGTATTTTTAAGTTATGCATTTAATTTATCACTAATAGGTATGGGAATAATCGTGCTTGTGGTGTGCTTTTTATTTTTCTTTTACGAAGAATTGACCCCTTTCTTTCCTTTGATGTTAACGTGGCTATTTTCTTTTAGCGACAAGAGTATTTTTTCGGAAAAGATATGGATATTACTAATAATCGTATCCCCCGTTTTACCACTTTTGATAATAAGGCTAATTAAGTTCAACCGCAAATTTAACCCAGGTATGCTCTTAGCATCTCTTTTAGCCGTATGTATCGCACTATTTTCGGGTGGACTTTTCTCTTGGGATTTAAATAACTACGCTTCGGGGCTATCTTGCATATTGACGGTTGGACCTTTACTAGTGGTAGTCTATTGCTTTTTTAGAAACTACGTTCACCCCACAAAAGAAGTCAACCTAAAGGTTTATTTTTCTTACGTTTTAACGATTGCTGGGTGTCTAGTATCGGCTGAACTTTTCTTACACGTTGTGCCTAAATCAAACGTCTTACATCACACGTTAGGTTGGGGACAAACCAACGCAGGTGCAACCTTTATAGCGACAACAATCTTTTTTTCACTATACTTAGCGTGCAAAACTAAACACGGCGTATTAGCGTTGTTTGGATATCTATTTCAATTTGCGGGAATTGTCGCTTCTAAAAGCGATGCTGTGTTTGCAATAGTTACCATTTTTACCCCAATCGCCTTCTTTTTATGTTTGTTTTTATCAAAGAAAGAGATTAGGCTTAGACTTATCAGCCTGTTGCTTTTATTTCTTTTCTTGTTTTCGTTGTTCGTAATCGTTGGTACGGCAACCGGATTTTTACAACCTATCGTAGAAAGATTTTCTCAAAATTTAACTTCTGATTCGGGAAGACTTAAAATTTATCAAAAGGCTTGGGATTTGTTTAAGAGAAATCCCGCATTTGGCGTTGGGCTTGGTGGATTTTACGACCATAGTACACTAGGCTATACACCAGGGTTTATTAAGATTTATTATTTCCACTCTACGCTAATGCAAGTAATTGCTTGTATGGGAATAGTCGGGATATTTGCTTACGCTTATTACTTTTACTCTCGATACAAAATAATAATGCTAAAGCGAAACCTATTTACTACCATAGCGTTTATAGCGTTCACCGTATTTTCGATATACGGAATGATAGACTGTTGTGAATTTTACGCAACACCAACAATGCTTACGGCAACCCAATTAATAGCGTTTGTAGAGATTATAAACGTAGAAAAAGGCAAAGCAGACGCTTTGCCTTTAAGTTTATTTAAGTCTTAAAAATTAACATTGTTTCATTAGTTTAATATAAAATTCAACCGAACGATTAAGCGTTTCAAGTCTAATTGCTTCGTTATTGCCGTGTATAGACGCCCGTTCTTCCTTAGTTAAATCCATTGAAGAAAAACGATAAACCTTGTCGGAAATTCTGCCGTAATGACGGCTATCTGAACACTGAACCATTAGATAAGGCGACACGATAGAACCTTTCCAAGTTGAAGCGATAGCCCTTTCTATTTTCTTATATCCGTCCGAATTAACAACCGAAATTCTACTAGGGTTATTACCTTCTAAGGCAGTAACTTCTACTTCTTTATCGTTAATAACTTTTTTCAACCTTTCAAGCCCACCGTCCACAGTGTCGAGTGGGTTTAATCTTAAGTTGGAAACCACCGTTGCTTCGGGTGGAATAACGTTAGTCGCTTGACTGCCTTTCGCCATCGTAAACGCTACGGTAGTTCTTACCAATGCGTTGAGTTCTCCACCGGATTTTTTACAAATGGCGTTCAATATTCCCTTAAAGCACCATAAGTTTGCAAAAATAAGTCTATAAACAAAGGTAGAGTGCCTACCAAGAGTATCAAACATCAACTTTACAGGTTTAGTAATATAAAAGGGGAAAGGATTGTTTTCCACCTTACAAACGGCTTTAGCAAGCGTACCGATAGGTGTGTGTGGCTTAGGTGCAGAAGAATGCCCACCATTAGAGTTTACCTTGTATTCTACGTTAATCATACCCTTTTCGGCAATACCGATGAGTGCACAAGGTTTTTTAACACCAGGGAAAACATTTTCAACAACTGCCCCGCCCTCGTCAAGTACCATTGCGGGAACAATTCCCTTTTCTTCAAAGTAATCTACTATCCTAACTGCACCGTTTCCCGAAATTTCTTCGTTACCACTAAAGGCAAAATATACGTCGTTTTCGGGTACGAAGCCTTGTTTTATAAGCGTTTCAGCCGAAAACAAAGCACTATTTAAGGTAACTTTGGTATCGAGCGTGCCCCTACCCCAAAGTTTTCCGTCTTCAATCAAGCCTGTAAAAGCAGGTTTAGACCACTTTTCTTCTAAGGCGGAAACTACGTCGTAGTGCGACATAAATACAGATGGAGCAAGACTATTTTTGCCTTTCCACTTTAGCAAAATTGCCCTATCGGGAAATTCTTTATATTCACAAGTAGCAAAAACCGACGGATAAAGTTTTGGTAACAATGAAATTAGTTTATCAAACTCTGCGTCGTCTTCTAGACTAGAATCTTTATAAGAAATGGTTTTACAACTTACTAGTTTAGAAAGATTCTCTTGTGCTTTTTCTTTGTCAAACTGAACTTCTTCGTCAATTATTGCGGGTAATTTCGTCGGTTTAAATGCCAACGCCCTTATTATTAATACTGCTAAAAACAATACTATCAATCCTGCTAATAATAGCAGAATAATTTCATAAGTTTCCATAATTAAATTATACCTTTTTTATAAAGTATTCTTGCTAAAACGATTGTTAAAACCACCCCTATTGGAACCATAATTCCTACCGTGCTAGAATCAAGTGCAGGTACGAAAATAAATAATATTAACATAAAGATTATAGGTCCGATAGAAAGTTTCCAATTCTTAGAAATAAATACTACAGCAAGCCCACCGAACAATGCGGGAATAACTTGGTCGAACGCAGGTTTTAATATTTCCGATTCTAAAATTGGAGTTAACGGTACGATTAGTATTACGCCAAGAATGATTATTGCAGTTGTAACGATACTTGAAACTGCGATTGAAATGGTAGAAATAATTTCCCCTTCTTCAGAGTTAGATTTGTATCCTGCCGTTTCCATAGCACCGATAGCAACGGGAAGTTTAAGGTTAGAAATATTACCCGTAATAAACGATAGATAAGAACCACCTGCACCAAGCATTGGTACGTAGGTAAATATTTCAATAACGCCAACCGTCCAATAAACGGGAATAGTGGCAAGTAATCCGTTAAGCAATGCGTTCCACTCGGGAACAACTGAGAAAATCAAACATAAAAGAGTGGGGAAAAGAATAACTAACCCTAAAATAGTCCAACCCCAAATTCTGCCGTAACGGTGTACGCTTTCTAAATAAGAAATTTCTTTTTTCATTAGATTTTACCTCCGAATAAAGCAGTGAACGGAATAGCGAGAGCCATACCGACTATTAAGCAAATAGGCAAAGCGTAATCGTTAATCCAACGAGCCTTAGTTTTCTTAGCGATAAGCCCTAAAATAAGCATTACCACAGTAGAAGAAAGCATAACGCAAACTGGCACTAACCCCGACGTGCTAGTAAATTGTTCACCTTTAGCCGACGTATAAACGCCGTCGGTAGAAAGCCACAATCTTCCTAGGTCGCAGAATACGTAGCCTAAAAACGCAGAAATCATACCCAAAAACATAGCGTTATTAAAGATTTCCGCCCATTTTTTGTCCTTGTTTTCGATTTTAATCAAACCTTTTTGGATTTTCTTAGTTAGAAGTTGTGGTAAAACTAAGCCCGTAATAATACCAATAGTCATAACCCAAAGAACCGTAACGAAAACTTGTGGATTGGTTATTTTTTCGCCCATAGCAACGCCAAACGAAGTCAATGCGTTTTGAGCGGCAATGAGTTCGTACGAAAGAGAGCCTATAATAGACAATCTAAGCCAAGGCACTGCAACGCCCAAACTTTTAGAAAGCGAAACAACCCCAACTACTATCGCTATTGCAGGAGCAATAGTGAATAATGCTGAAGAAATTATCGTCTTTTTAATGATTGCTTTATCCATATTTTTTTGATTAGCACGCTTAATAGCCCTAACCAAAAAGAAAATCGATTGGATAAGCACAGCCAAGATGATGATACCAACCATTATAAAAATAATGTGAGAATTAACGTCAAACACTTTTCTTTCCTCTTTTTGTTTTTTTATTATTTTAACAAATTTAAGTTAAAAATTCAAGCACTTTGATAAGATTAGTAATGTCCGTAAACAATTGCAAAAAGTTTTTTGCTGTGGTACAATAAAAATATGAAACTATTATCGCCTGCAGGTAACTTTGAAAGTCTAAAAGTAGCCGTATATAGCGGTGCTGACGAAGTTTACCTTGGAATAAACGAATACAACGCAAGAAACAACATAGACGGCTTTACGCTAGACAATCTAAAAGAAGCCGTCGATTTTGCCCACCTTTTTGGGGTTAGGGTTTTTCTTGCTTTAAATATTCTTTTTTCAGATGATGAATTGCAGTCCGCCTTAGATATAGTGGTTAAAGCAAACAATTTAGGCGTGGACGCATTTATAGTTCAAGATTTAGGGCTAATTAGCCTTATAGCAAAGCATTATCCTACGGTAGAACTACACGCTTCTACACAAATGGGCATACATAATAGCGAAGGCGTTAAAGCACTTTTACCCTACGGTATAAAAAGAGTGGTTTTATCAAGAGAAACTCCCCTTTCGGAAATAAAACGCATAAACGCTAACCACAATATTGAAACGGAATATTTTGTTCAAGGTGCATTGTGCGTTAGTTTTTCGGGCAACTGTTATTTGAGTTCTTATCTATTTGGGGCTAGTGGAAATAGGGGCGTTTGCAAGCAACCTTGTAGGCAAGCCTATACCTTACTAAAAAAAGGCAAGGAAATTAAAAAGGGTTTTTTAATTAGTGCAAAAGACTTTAATATGCTTGATAAACTAGAAGAACTTATAAAAGCCAACGTAACTTCACTAAAAATCGAAGGGCGTGCAAGGCGACCTTTTTACGTTGCAACTGCAACTCAAGAATATAGAAACGCACTACTTGGCAAGCCAACCGATAATCAAATGCTAAAACTCGCCTTTAATAGAGAGTACGTTTCGGGTTATTTTGACGGAAATTCTAACATTATTTCCCCCTACTCTAACCACGTGGGAATTTTTGTTGGAAAGGTAAAAAGAGTAAAACTTGGCAAAAATTTTAACGAGATATTTATTTCTTCAACCCACGACTTGCATAAAAAATCGGTATTCAAGATATTTAATAACGGAATAGAACGCACTTCTTTTTCTGCGTATGACGTGCAGAAAGTGGCAGACGGCGAATACCGTGTTACCACCACTAAAACCGTTAAACAAGGTGATTTCGTTCACCTTATTAATGATAATGCTATCGAAGAACAAGTTTTATCTTTAGTAAAAAAACTGCCGATAGAAATTTCACTTGACGTGGCAAGCGAAAAACCAATTATAGCAACGGTTAATATTGACGATAAAAAGATAGAAATTCAAGGCGAAGTTTGTCAAACGGCACTCTCTCGCCCACTAACCGAAAAAGATTTTTACGATTCTTTTAATAAAAGCGAATATTTTATACCCACCCTTTCATTTAGCCATTTTGACAAGGTGTTTTTAACCAAAAGTCAAATAAACGAACTGAGAAGAAAGGTTTACGACAAGGTTTTTGAAGTTAAGACGCAAAATAAAAACTCTTTGATTGAAAAAATTGTAATTTCTAATATAAACAAATTAAATAAGTTTACCGATTTTGAGCAGGTAGAAAATATTGACGATAACTTTACTGCTAAAAACGTTATATTTTCACCCGAAACCTACAACTTAGGCGAAATAGAAAAATTTATAGAAAAATGTCAAAAGGTAAAGGCTATCGCCTATCTTGACACGCCGAATTTCGCAACTGAAAAGGATATTAAAATACTAGAGGAAATAATTTCTAAAACTAAAATAAAGATTATTGCTAACAACTACTACGCGTTAAACTTTGATACTGAAAAAATAATAGGCAGTGGGCTAAACGTATATAATTCATACACTGCACAAACGCTAGAAGCCCCCGTAATGAGTGCTGAAAAAGAGGTAGGCACGCTTTATAAATTTCCGTATATGACCTTTAGGCATTGCCCAATAAAAGAACATCTAAACGGTTCTTGCGACAACTGTAAATATTCTAGCGATATAGAATACAAAATGGAAAATGGAAAAATTTTAAAACTAAAACGCAAAAAACTTTCATCTTGCACTTTCTATTTAACCGATTAAAAAAACACGCTCTTACGAGCGTGTTTAGTTATTTTTAGATATTTTTATGCTTGTGCTTCCGTTTCTTTCTTGCCACCAAGTATAACTTCGTCAAATTCTTTTTGAATTTCTTCTGACGGTTGTTTGGTTAGTAGCGATACTACGAAAATCACTAATGACGAAAGGATAAAGGCAGGAAGCAAGCAATATACACCCCAAACGCCACCCAACGGGTTAAGAACTAATTTCCAAACGAACACGGTAACTGCACCGGTAACCATACCCGAAATTGCACCAACGTACGAAGTTTTTTTCCAGAACAACGAAAAGAGCATTAACGGACCAAAGGTTGCACCAAAGCCTGCCCACGCAAACGAAGTAATACCGAAAATAGTACTATTAGAATCCCAAGCAATGACCATAGCGATAATGGTTATAACTGCCATAGCAATTCTAGAAGCCCACATAACTTGCTTATCAGAAGCGTCTTTCTTGAAGATTCCGTGATAAATATTTTCAGCGATAGCAGATGTTGAAATTAACAAATATGAGTCGGAAGAACTAATCGATGCTGCCAAGATACCAGCACAAGCAAAGCCTGCTAGAATAGGTGGCAAGAACTTGGTCGCTAAATCGATAAAGATTTCTTCTGCTTCACTATTAGAAGCGTAAGAAATATCAGCAAAACTACGCCCAACTATACCAATGAATACTGCAACCGACATAGCGATGAAAAGCCAAATGCAAGCAACACGGCGAGAACGCTTTAATTCTTTTTCAGAACGGATACCCATAAAGCGTAACAATACTTGTGGCATACCAAAATAGCCAAGCCCCCAAGCAAGAGCCGAAACGATTGAAAGAGCCGAAAAGCCTTTACCACTACCAAAGATATTGCCACCTTTGGGGGTTGAAGTTTCAAATAATTTGTAAAAGCCATCAATACTTTTTGCATTATCGATAACAGTAGCAATACCACCAGCACTAACAACTGCAATAATTAAAATTACAGAAAGAGCGACAACCATAACTATTGCTTGCATAAAGTCAGAAGCACTTTCTGCTAAGAAACCGCCGAGGAAGGTATAAGCCAAAACGAACAATGCCGCAATAATCATCATAACGTGATAGTCAAACCCGAATAAATTTACGAACAACTTACCGCAAGAAGCAAGACACTGTCCAGCGTAAACTGTAAAAAATAACGTTATAAATAATGATGAAATTATAAGTATAATCTTATTCTTTTCGTGAAAACGCTTAGAAAAATAACCGGGTAAAGTTATAGCGTCAACCTTAACGCTATATCTACGCAAACGACGAGAAACGATAAGCCAGTTAAAATACGTACCAACGAAAAGCCCAATAGCTGTCCAACCAGCGTCTGCAATACCCGTCCAATAAGCAAGACCAGGAAGCCCCATTAAAAGCCAACCGGACATATCAGACGCTTCCGCAGAGAACGCTGAAATCCAAGGTCCAAGCGACCTACCACCTAAAAAGTAGTTTTCCGCATTTTTGTTTGCCCTTTTAGAAAAGAACAAGCCAATAGCGATAACAGCACCCATATAGATAATCATCGCTATTAAATGTTGTAATTCTGCACTCATTATATTTTTTCCTTTTGATTAAGATATTGTATATAATATCATAATTTTAAGAAATTTACAAGTTTATTGAATATCTATTATTTAAAATAAGAAAAACCCCGAAAAAATTCGGGGCTTTAATAGCCTTAAAATCTTAGTAGCCAACTTTTTCCCAGCATTCAAATGGAGCAGCAAGTTCATCAGAAACAAGAACTTGAGTCTTCATGGTTTGAAGCATTGAAGAAGGAATAAGTGGAGTTACAGGTCCGTGAAGAACTAATCTTGAAGTCATTCTTTGCCAAGAAGAGAAAGTACCGTTAGTTAAAAGAGCGTGAACTTCAATTCTTTCTCTAGCGTTCTTAACGTCAACAGGACCGATAGTAGCAGCCTTAGGTGGAACGTCAGCAATATAACCAGATTGACCAAATACACCGTGTAAAGAGTTTTGAGCAACGGTTAAAGGATGTAATTCAACGATTCTAGCCTTCATATTGAGCCATTCGTCGATTTGAGCCTTAGTAGGTTCAACAGCAGGGTCAAAACCTTCAGGGAAGAAATCTTTAACGGGGTCGATAAACGCCATGTGTCCAGTCCAACCAGGTGAAGAAGAACAAATGTCTGCACCACCTTCACCACAATCGGTAATCATATCAGAATAACTGTTGATGTTCTTGTTGGTAGGATAATGTACGTTTTCTAAAGGCATACGTAATTTTTCGTCAATTTGATATACCAAGTATTTTAACATTGAATGTGCAAAACCTGCTTGATAGGTTTCGGGAGCAATGTTTCCGTCTTGATCAGCCCATTCGTCCATAGCAAATAAATGAACGTTTTTACAATCTACTTTGAAGTAGTTGATGAGTTGTGCTAATGGAATATATGTATCGGGTTCTGGGTTTCCTAAAATCAAAGTGATTTTCTTGCCCTTTTCAGATGCTTCCTTAATTCTTGCAAATAAGGTTGCAATCAAAACGGGGTGTGGGTTCATCATAACCTTGATATTAAAATCAGGGTTAGAGTGTTTTTCTAAATCTTTTCCGCTGATTTTTCTTAATTTTTCGCAGAGTTCTCTGTCCTTAAACGGAACGTAATCTCCGGGAACGAAATTAAAAGTAGATGCGGGTTCAAAAATTTTACTCATAATTATTCTCCTTTTTTACTCTTGTATTTCATTTTAACATAAATTATAAATAATTTCAATATTATCTTTAAATTTCTATTACAATTATTGCAATAATATATGTAATTGAACAAATAAAAGATGAAAATATAAACTATTTCAGTTCTTTAAGTATTTGTTTATTACACTCTACGATTTTTTCTGCGATATTAGAAGCGTAGTTTGAAGATTTTGCTTCATATCCACCTTCGTCATAAGCAGATTTTACAGGAAAGTATCCAAAATAGCCATTGGTTAACGCGCAAGGCATAATCATTCCGTATCCTTCGGTTTCCTTAATCTTTACGCCAATATCAGTAAAGGGCTCACCCGGTAAGAAAACCATGCCAACGTCTCCTAGTCTAATTCCTGCCATTGGTAAATCTTTGGTATCTGGCCCTCCGTACAACCTACACATACGCAACGCTTCTGCAACGACGGTCGTTAATTGCATTGCCTTAAATGGAATTTCTTCTTCTCTGCCAGATTCATATAATTCTTTATATTTTCTTGCTAGAGGCATATCTTCTTCTTTAGGCACGTTTAAGTCAACGGTCAAAGTTTTATTTACTATACTTAGTTTATCTACGTCAACGTATGCCACTTTATCGTAAACTTGCAATACCGTTCCCGCCAAAGCACGACCTACAAACCTAGCCATGCCAGGACTCTTCATTTCATTATCGAAACTGATTTCGGTATCGTTCATATCTCCAGGTCCCGGGTGAACATTGGTACTTCCAACGTCGCCTTGACAACCCATAATACAAATACATTTTGCCCCGTCCAATGCATCAGAAATCGTTTTTCTAGTCCAGCCAACCCAATCGGAGCAATACATTTCGCCGTTTACGGTATCTGCGTGAACTCCATAGTTCATCATTACAACCGTTTCTGCGTTCTCTCTGTCGAACCTTAAAACGTTAACCCTTCTATCAAGTTCTCCTAATGGTCCCAAAATATCAGGCGAATCTATAGGGGGACAAGTATAAGTTGTTCCGTCTTTCATCATGTATCTTCTAATAAAAGATATCTTGTCAGGTGCATATCCTATCGCATACCCCATTTTCGCAGGCTTTACGTCAGAAATCGCTTCGATTATTGCTTCACTTATATTTTCATAAAGAATTTCTACGTTTTCATTAACTAATTTTTCATCACAAGGGAAAGCCATTGGATAAATATTTGTCGGAGCAGTATGCGAGTGTGTTGCACCAATAAATATGTTGCTTGCGGGAATACTTACTTTTGAAGTTACCCTTCTAATACATCTTTCGCATAATGGTTTATCCATTCCTAAAGTGTCCACTATTGCAATTACTGATTTTTCGCCTTCTACTTCAAACGCAATTGCTTGAACGTAAAGGTCGTCTATAAATCCTTTGCCGTATCTTTTCTTTAAATATCCTCTTATTGCTACCCCGAGTGGCGGATTTATACATCTTTGGGCATATCCAACTTTTAGTTTATTCATATCTTTTCTCCTTCTTAAAAGTTTAATATCTGCTTAAAGTTAGAATTTTCATCAACTTCTATTAACTTTGCTTGATTTCCAACTGCAATTTCGCCACAATTCTTAAGATTAATTGCTTTAGAAGGGTTTAACGCTACCATTTTGAATACTTCAGGCAACGTATATCCCGCATTGAATAGATTTCTCGCTACCATTGCCATCGTGAGTTTAGAGCCCGTAAGACTAGCACCAACAAAGTTTACGTCGTCCGAAGTATCTTCTCCTACGTAGTACGCATCAGTTATAGCACATACTCTATCTATTCCTACTACTTTAAGCAAAAATTGTAGTTTTTCTTTTCTAACGTGTACCCAGTTTCTATCGCAAATTACTTCGTAATACATTTCGGGCATCAACATACACGCTTCGTTAAAATCTACTTCTAACGTCCCACCGTACTTGGTTTGTGGTGCTTTCGTTGCGTCGAAAATATGAGTAGTTATTCTCGCACCCTTTTCGTACGCAGTCTTAACTTGTTCGTAGTTTGCTTCGCTGTGTCCTATTGCTGGTACTATTCCACTCTTTGCTATGTCTGCTATAAATTCGGGAGTACCTTCAACTTCGGGCGAACACATCCATTGTCTAATAACGCCAAACTCTATGTATTTATCGTAGTTTGCTTTGTTGGGAATATATTCAAAATCCCCTTTACCACAACCATATCTAGGATTTACGTAAGGTCCTTCTAAGTGTGCACCGTATATGTTTTTGTTAGTTTCCATTGCCTTTTTGGTGTTTGCTAAGCACTCCAAAAGTCTTTCGTGTGGAATATCTCTGTAGTATGTCAAAAGCATAGTCGTAGTGCCACGTTCTAAATGGTATTTTGCAACCGTCTCTGGCGAATCCTTTGCGTGTGCCAAAGGACAAGAATGGCAATGAATATCAACAAAACCGGGTGCAATATATCCTGCAACTTCTAATATTTCTCCGTCAGGTTTTTCCGTACCAACGTAAGAAATAATATCGTCAGTTACCGTAACGTATCCGTCGATAACGCTTTCCTTTAATACGATTTTACCTTTATAAGTTTTACGCATTTTTCCACCTTTAAAATTTAATTATATATTATATAATATCACAACAAAAAAATTTTGAACAGTCTTTTCAATACATAAAATAAACTATTATTATTGAAATTACATATATTATACAATGTGATTTGTATCAATTTTACCACATTTCTTTTTCATATAACAAAAGCACCTACGTTTTGTAAGTGCTTAATATGTTTTTATAATCTTTTCTCTAAATCTTTTCTTTTTGTTTCAATTTTGTTTATCTTTGCTTCTATTTTTTTCTTCTTGTTGTAATTTATAATCATTGTAACTATACTTAACAAAAGAAATTTCTTTTTTCCATAAAAATACCGTTAAAAAGACAGTTAAAATAAAAGTTATTAGAATATATAGAAAAAGTAAAAAATGTTTGATTACTACCCCCTGCGTAAATCTTCGAGAGTCCTGACTCAGCAAAAAGTTTTTTTCGCTACTTATTATTTTATAGTCCCTTATGGAATAAATAACATTACTCGCAGTATAATACAACAGATACACTCCAAAAGCAACCAATACCCCCAACAACACGGAAAAAACAATTTTCTTAGTCTTAGACATAATATTCTCCTAAACTTTTTGAGAAGATTATAAGCCTAAAGAAGATTTTTGTCAAGGAGTTGATTATTTTAGCAAAATTCTAAATTATACACAAGTCAAGTCCCAAAATTTTACAAATTTCAGGATGGGACTTGCTACTTAATCGCTTTATTATCTTTTGCAGTATTGATAGAAGCAATCAACATTCTGCGAATTGTTCCACATTTGTTAAAAAGTTCCTTTGCAATTTCACTTTCAATTAATTCAGATTTTACAAATAACTCTAGCCAATATTCCGTTTCATAACATTCTTTTAAAGATATTTGCAGTTTCGCAATAAAATCGGCTTTGCCGTGAGCATAGTTAGCCTCGTGAATATTTGCACCAATAGAAGTTGAAGAACGCTCTAATTGGTTCACGAGAGAATAATGCCCTTTTATATTTTCACATAATTTTATTGCTCTAACCGCAAATTCGGTAGATAAATCACGAAGTTTTGATTCTGCCATAGTTACACCACTTTTTTATAGAATTATAACATTATTAACTTTAGTTTTCAAGTGAAATATTTGTCAAAGCCAAATGTGAAATAATGACCTATGCTCATTGTGAAATATCTCGCTTCACTCGATGTGAAATAAAATAAATCCATTTCTCGTGCTTTAGCACATTTCACACGTGTATCGTATTTCACGCACAACGTGCATTTCACAAATCCTACTAAGGATTTATTTCACTGAAAAAAACACACATTGTCAAAGGACAATAAACTAGATATATAAAGTGAAATATTTGTCAAAGCCAAATGTGAAATAATGACCTATGCTCATTGTGAAATATCTCGCTTCACTCGATGTGAAATAAAATAAATCCATTTCTCGTGCTTTAGCACATTTCACACGTGTAGCGAATTTCACGCACAACGTGCATTTCACAAATCCTACTAAGGATTTATTTCACTGAAAAAAACACACATTGTCTTGGTAGACAAATGTGTGCTTTTTTCTGGTGTGAAGGATGGGACTTGAACCCACACGGATAACCATACGCCCCTCAAACGTACGCGTCTGCCAATTCCGCCACCCTCACGTTTTTTGCTTCTATATATTACTCAAATTTTTAGCGTTTGTCAACAATATTTCCATACAAATTTTTATATTTCGATAAAGTTTTGTTTATTTCTTTTAAATATAAACGTGTTTCGGGAAAGGGAATTTTATCTATCGTTACGCCGTTAAAAGAATAGTTTTTATTTCTTAGCCAATTAGAAACGTTCCCCTCCCCTGCGTTATATGCAATTATTACAGTGTCAGTATCGCTAAACTTATTATATAGATACGATAAATAATAGCAACCAAAATCTAGATTTGTTTCGACGTTAAATAAATCGTAATCGTTTACTTTTAATTTTTGGGCGATATAGTTTGCCGTGGGTTTAGTGATTTGCATTAGTCCTAAAGCACCCTTGTCGCTGACTGCTTTTTCGTTAAAACTGCTTTCACATTTTACCACCGAAAAAACCAATGCAGTATCTAGCGAATACTTATCAGAATATCTAAAAATTTCTTCCTTAAATTTAAGTGGATAAAAGACCTTTCTTTCCACAATATTTACACCCCAAAACAATATAATCGCCACAAGACAAAAAGCGACGATTATTTTAAAAATTTTCATAGTTTTTGGTGTAAAAAGCACTTCTTTAAATCTATCAGCCGACATTTTTAATAGTTTACGCATAAAGTCAATAAAAAATGCAAGCATACTTTCGACAATATGCCTTTAACTTCGCTATAAAATATTGATATTGTAATAAAACGATTAGATATAATTGCTTTTACTCTAGTCAAGGAGAAAAAATCAAGTGAAGAAAAAAATATTTAGAATAACTATATGTTGTTTCTCATTAACCTTATTATTTCAAACAATAGATATAAAAGCCCCAAAAAAGACGTACGCAACTCAATCGCAATACCTAAGAATAACCGATACGACCACGCCCTTTTTTAGTGCCACTACCGACGGCGAAGCATTGTTTTATCTTCCCTACACTTATTACGTAAAACTAATATCTAAGGGCGAAATATTCGACCACGTAGAATACGGTGGAGCGGACGGCGTTACTATTGACGGATACGTGCCAAACCAAACGTTATTCACTGAAACGCAAGACGTTGTTTCGCCCTACCCAAACGTAACTTTAACCACTTCAAAAACCGCACTGCTTTATGCCGATTCACAATTGACTAAAAGTATAAAATACATCTTCAAAGAACGCCAACTTACCCTTTACGGCAATTTTCTTTTGCCCGACGGAACGCACTGTTTTTATGTCAGTTACGGTGGTGATTTAGGGTACGTCAAAGAAAGCGACGTCACGCCCTTTACCATACCAAATCACCCCAACCCCTTAACCTTTATTCCTGAAGAAACGCCCCCTCCACAAGAAGAAATACAAACTTCAAACGACAGCGTTGATACTTTACGAATAATCATAATAGCAAGCCTAATTCTTGCAGGATTATCTGGGCTTGTAGTCGTAATAAAGAAACGCCCAAACGCACCCGTAAATACCTATTACGACGAAAACGACTACGAATAGACTTAAGCAGACTTCTTTTGCGTAGATAAAGTAGCCTTTTCCTTTGTGCGTTTTTCTAGTTCAGTCTTGTTTTTTCTGCACTTTTTTTCGTTTTCTATCACAAGCCCTAAAAGTATAGAAAACAATCTAATTGACAAACACTCTTTTTCAAAAAAGTCGCTATTAAGCCCCACTGTTTCAAAACGTTCACTCATCTTCTTTATGACTTCAATTTGTTGCCTAAAATACGCCCTAGACGTTCTATCGTATTCTGCGTGATACGACCTTGGCTTTAGCCTAAAATATTTGTAGTCTAAAAAGTCAAGTTGCTTGACGTTTAACTTTGATAACGCCTTCTCTACCCTTCCCTTAATTTCTATTATCTTTTGCTTTTGAAGTTTGTATGCTATTATCTTATCACACAAATCTACGCAAGGCGTATAATTTTCCATTGACGTTAGTAATATCCTATCAATAACGTCGTCAATCTCTGCCACAATTTTAGTTAACTTTGGATATGCATACAGTAAAGTTTTAGTATATAATTTATTCACGCTCTCTCTCCTTCCTTTGCCTGTTTTTTGTCGGAAATCACCCAAATTATATCTCTGTCATCCTTTCAAAAACAATGCTATATGTCATTAATAAAAATTTATTTATTTTTATTTTTTTATTTGTCATATATGCTTTCTTTTAAATTTTTTTAGGTTTATAATTTTTTGATTTCCGAACATTTGTTTGCTTTTTGTATTGATTATATGCTTGCTTGTTGTCAGGTTTTGTCATATATGAAACAAATTGGAAAAATTTTCCAAAAAAGGCTGAAGACAAGTAGAGAGAAAAACGATAATTTTTTACAAAAATGGACAAATTTTATTTTTTTAATGACAAAAGGCAATTAATGTGATAAAATAGCAAATATGAGAGTTAAATATAAAATATTTAAAAACTTAATATTAAGTACGGCATTTATAGCGATAATATGTATAACCTTAGGAACGGTTAATTTATTCGCGGCAAATGCTAGTGAAAAATTCACTAGACTTATTCCAAAGACTAATGCCGAGTATGTTGACGGGTTAACAAGCCCTATCGCAACGGCAACTGACGGAAGCAATTTCTTTATTATTAAAAACAGTCAAACGCTTATTTATTATTTTGATTCATTAAAAGAATATCGAACTATTGAAGGCTTCACTTCATTAGGACAAATTACGATAACCGAAGTGAACGGCAAAACTGAAGTATGGTTTTCGGACAACGGGTCTATTTACGGTGTGCCTTTCGATAAGTTTGCTTCTTTTAAATCGCAAGACAAGGACGAGTATCGCTTGACTGGTGGAAACTTTTTCTCAGTTAATCAAACACACTTATTATCTGTGTTTAAAGAAGGTGGCGACGTTTATAAAAAGGGCAACTATAAGACGGATAAGATTTCTTTAACCGGAAAAGTTGACGGCGAAAAGCCCGTAGCACTTAACTCTTCTGGAACGGCTTTTTATTTTTACGACAACAAAATAGTTAAAAACAACGTTAACGATTTTGGCGACGGAGAATTTTTTAGTAGTCTTAATCCATCTTCTATGATTGCTAACGACCAATACCTTTTCGTAATTTCAGACTATTCAATTTATAAGATAGACGTACAAACCAAAGAGCAAGTTGAACTTTCCTTTAAAATTGAAGATGCTTTTGACTTAGGCAAATGCAACAAACCAAAATCTTTATCCTTTAAGGGCGAAAACCTTTTGATTACCGACTCTGAAGGTTCTGTTCAAGAATTTACGGTTGACGACGACAAACTAGTATTTACAGGTTTTGCAATCGCTAAAGGAAAAACTGCTTTTAATAGGGTTTCTTCTACTGCAAGCGACGTAGAACGTTACGGTGATATTACGGCTGTATTAGACGACGTTAAATTGACGATTATTAAAGGCGGAGAAGATTTTAATCCTTATTCTAGGTCTAGTTATCTCAATCTTGACCTACCCTACTTTGAAGATAAGGGTTTTGACGAACTTCCTATTAAACTTGCCTTAGGCAACAAATTAATTTTGCTTGGCTTTACGGACAACAGTGCTTCAATTTTTAATATTAAATCGCAAGAATTTTCTAGCCTTTCGGGTTTTAGTGGTGTTATAAAAGATTTATGTTACCAAAGTGGCACGTTCTATCTTTTAGCAACCGACAGCACGTCTTTAGGTGCTTCCATTTATTCGGTTTATGAACTACAAGAAGGTCAAACGGAATTTAGTAAACTATTTTCTATAAACGGTTATGCAGAACGAATAACGGTTGACGTATTTAAAAACGTTTTCGTAAGCACGGGGTCTAACGTAGTTAAACATCTTAAAAAAGACGATTACGCAAGCAAGCCACACTCTGCAATAAACGGTGTAAAGAAACTGTGTTCCGACCTTGGTGGAAATCTTTTTGCTTTAACAACTGACGGAAGTATTCAATATTATCAAGACGGGTGGAAGAAATCGACAACCACTATCACAATCGGAAACACTTCTAACTTCTCATTAGCGTTTGACCGTAAAGAAGTTACCTTGCTAAAAACGGGGCAAGAAATAATATATCTAGATGCTTCTCACCCCAATTCAAGCATTACCGACGTAAAGATTCCGTCTAACTACGTAGAAACGGGCAATGAAGCAAACACGCAATTAAAATTCTACACCGTATCAAGCGACGCAAACGTTTACGAAGTTTATAAGGGCAACGGCACGTTTGATTATAAAGGTCTTGCTAGTCGTGAAGAAGAATACCTATATCTAGCAACCGTTTCGGCTGACGGCTTTACTCCTAAAATGTTAGTACTTTTAGGCAAAGATAGACCGTTCCTTGTAAACGATTTAGAATGTTCAGTTAAATCTAAAACTTTAGAAAGCGTTTCTGGTCAAAGATTTATAACTACGGGCGTTAACGCGTACCACTTACCCGTAATTTCTAGAAACGACGACTACGTTCTAAAAGACGGTGAAACCGTTCGTCTAAACAAGGGCGACGTCGTTGATATAGTAAAACGCTTTACATTCCTTGATAGAGATTATTATTTGGCTTCGGTTGAAGTTAACGGCAAAACATACCAAGCATATTTACCAGAAAACTTTACGGCTGAAATTTTAAACGAAGCATATACTTCCTTTCAGTTCACCCTTGAAACTTTAAACAAAACAACAATGTATAAAAATTCCGACCTAACCGAAAAAATCTTAGAAATTAACGACAATACTACGGTAAGAGTTTTTGAAAAACAAAAGGACTCAATGAAAATTGCAGTTTATGTAAACGATACTTGGATAGTAGGCTTCGTGGACAGTTCAAGCATTATAAATTACAATGCAAGGAACGTAAAAAATGCGATTATAGTTTCCATTTTATGCACTATTGTTTGTGCTTCTGGAATTTTTATAGTTCTTAAACGAAAAAAACAATAATTAATTTTTAGGTCGTCGAAAATTTCGACGACCTTATTTTGTTTATTTTAGATTTTTCCTTGCATTTTAACTTCCGTAATGTTACAATATTTAAAGCAATATATAATAAAGGAGAAAATTATGAGTTTCGTTGATAAGGTTATTAAACCTTTTACCCCCATCGAACTAATAAAAGAAAACAATAAGATTATAGTAAGCGTTTTAAATAGAACGTACACTATTGAAAACGGAGAATTTTTTTCATCAATCGTTGCTAACGGCGAAGAATTGCTTTCAGCACCTATGCGAGTAATAGGTACGGAAGACGGACAAGAAATAGTTTGGCTTAAAAGAAGAACTTTTGTTCAATCTCACACTAATGAAAAGGCCGTTATAATATCAGCATTAGAAAGCAAGATGTTTGATTTAAATATTTCTTATCATTTTGATTATGATGGTTATGTTTCATGCAAAATGCGAATTATGACTACAAGTTACAATATGGCTCAAAGGCTAAGACTAGAACCATGGCCGACTTGGAAATATCAATTAGAAAAGTTATGGATTGAAGCCCCGTTAAAAAAAGAAATAGCAAACCTATACACTCAATATCCTAATAGCAATATATATAAAGACGGTGAAATCTTATACAAACTTTCCGCTGTACGTGCGAGTGGCGAAATTCCTGAAGGAAAAATACACTTCCCTTTTAAGGCCTTATTTTGGGTAGGTGAAGCAGAAAAAGGTTTAGGTTTTGTTAGCGAAACAGGTGAAAATCGTCAGCCTGTTGATGAAAACCACTTCGTTGAAGTTGAAGAAAGCGACAATGAACGAATCGTACGTTATCGTCTACTTGATAGTCAACCGACTACTTGGAACGACCCTAAGCACGATGCAACCTATTTTTTCCGTCCGTTAAGTTTTGAAATTGGCATAATGGCTACACCAGTTAGACCTTCTCCAAAAACGCCGTTTATTCATAATTCAATACAATTAGTATTAAAAGACAACGTTAGAGAATTAGAAAATCCGGTTGAAGGGTACGACAATCATTTTGATTTCTTAAAAAGTTTAGGCATTAACACGTTAATAGTTCACGAAACGTGGAATTTAGTACAAAACTATCCTTATCTCGACTTTGAAACTGAAGCGAACTTCGCTTGGTTAATTAAAGAAGCTCACAAACGCGATATGAAAGTAATACCATATTTTGGCTACGAAATATCTAGTCTATCGCCCACTTTTGAGGAAGAATTCAAAAAATCTAGAAGAAAACCTCGCGATTATTTTATGGACGGAACGTGGTGGAGACTCCCGCCACAAAGAGATTTCTCGGTTTGCCAAAATTCCGACTATGGAAACTTTTTAGCGGAAGGCATTAAACTATTAAACGAAAAGCATCCATTTGACGGCTTGTATCTTGATGGTACAATATACCCTAGAGGTTGCGTTAACGCCGAACACGGCTGTGGTTGGACCGACCCGTATGGTAAACTTCAGGCTACTTATCCTATCTCAGGCACTAGAAATATATTAAAACAACTCTATGCAATATTTGAGCCTAAAGGTGGTATTATAAATTATCACTCTTCAACGCTCAACTTTGCAGCAATGCCCTACACACACATGGGATGGACGGGAGAATCAATACAAGTTGACCTAATTCGTGAAGGTGCAGACGACTTCCCAGTAGGTTTTGCAAAAACTGAATGGACTGGCAAAAACTTTGGCGTTGCTATGGAAATGATAGTTTATCCTAACCCTCCTAAATGGACAATTGAACAAGCAACAGGCTTAGGATTAGTTCATTGCATTATTCCTAGACCGAATTTCCCTAGAATGAGTTGGGAAAATATCAAGTATTTAACTAATATTAGAAAGGCGATTGATAAATTCCCATTTGAAAAAGCGAGCTATCACCCTTATTGGCAAAAAAACGATATAGTTGCAAGTAACGAACAAGTTAAATGTACGTATTTTGTCTATGAAGGTATTAACGATAAAAAACAGATATTGCTTTTCTGTTCTAATCTATCAATAAAAAAAGTTTCTAACGTCAAAATTTTACTAGATGGTTATGAAATGAAGGTTTTAAATACCAACGCTAAAGTAAACGAAGATAATACGTTTGATTTCGATATGTATCAATGTGCTATCCTTTCTTTTACTGAAATATAAAAATAAATTCCGCATCGGCATTTCGATGCGGATTATTTTTTTAATTATATTCCGAATATTCGTTATAATTATCTTCCGTAAAGAAATTCCCTCCAATCATTTCAAATTCTTCATCGACGTCAAAGTTGTCTGCGTTTTCGTAAGCCGACAGTTTAGAAATCGATACTTCATACGCCGTCATAACTTTTACTTCTTCTTCTGAAATTCTTTTTTGATACTCTCTGCTTTGTATTCTTCCACATATCGCTATTTTTTCTCCAACGGCAAGATTTTTAGCAAACCTTGCGTTTCTACCCCACGCAATACAAGGAATATAGTCAGATTTATTGTAGGAACGATTTACTGCTATTAATACGTCTGCAATCTCTCTGTTAAAAGGAGTCGTCCTATAAACAGGTTGCTTGCACACGTACCCCGAAAGGACTATGGTGTTTGGGTTTTTGATTATACTATAATCAAATAGTTCTCTCACAAAAACCGTTAGCATAAGTTTACTTTTTCCGTCAACTAACTTGTTGTAACTTCTAAATTGACCTAGTGCGTTTATCGTGTCTCCCACTTTTATCGCCTTGTCGGTTAAAAGTCTTTCGGAAATAGTTACAGGCAGACAATCGCACTGCCCTGACAAACGCTTTACCGATACGAATATATCGTAGAAGCCCTCTCCGTACACTTCGTGTGAAAAAACGGGTTCTGATACCATTTCTCCACTAATAAATACCTTGTTGTTTTTTCCTGATAAATAGTTCATATATAAATTTCCTCCAAAATTAGTTACACGTTAATCGTTTGCGTTCCATCGGGTAAGATTTTATAATCTTTTTTATAAATCATTTTGCCAATAGGCAAAAAACTATACCCTTTGCTTTTAAGCGTTCGTATTATATTTCTTAAACTTTCGTGAGTGTGTAGTCCTTGGTTATGGAACAATACAATAGACCCGTTTTTCACCCTAGAAATAACACGGTTTGCTATTTCGCTTGCCGATAAGTCTTTCCAATCAAGGCTATCAACGTCCCACTGAATAGTGTAAAGTCCCAATTCTTCGGCAGTTTCTATAAGTAGGTCGTTATAGTCTCCGTAAGGTGGCCTAAATAATTCAACACTTTTACCCGTAACGTCTGAGATTGCCTTGCTTGATGAAGTAAGTTCTCTAATAATCGTATCTTTGCTTAGTTTACTCATATACGGGTGAGTTGCTGAGTGAGTGCCTATCTCGTGCCCCGCTTCAGAAATCTTTTTTAGATAATCTGGATGCTTTTTTGCCCAAAATTCAACCGTGAAAAAAGTGCACGTTACGTCTTCTTCTTTCATAATTTCTAATAGTTTATCGGTATAATCTACACCCCAAGCACAGTCAAAAGAAATTGCAACAACTTTTTGTTCTGTCTTTACGCTATAAATCGGCAATTTTCTTGCACTAAACCCATAAAAAACTTGGTAATATTCACCTTGTCCAATACAAATGAGTAACGTCAAAATTGCTACTGCTATTGCTGAAATTCTAAAAAACTTATTTTTGGTTAAATTCTCAAACCCCATATTACAGTCCTTTTATTGTCGTATTTTGATTTATTTTGCTAATTTTTGTATATTTTTATCGAAAATAAAGTATCCTATATCTTATTAACGATAATATATATGCTAAAAAAAAATTTAAAATGAAAAAAGACCTTGCATTTTAGCAAAGTCTTTTATTGTTGCTTATTAATAAAGTTTACAACTTGTTTTGTAAGAAATGAAGTAGAAACAAGTGTGGCTAGGCTCGACCAAGCAAAAGGGTGAAATTGACCGTCTGGTCATTGAAGTCTTTTGCTTAGGGCAGTAAACGACGCCACACGCCGTTTATAACTTATTTCTGTAAGAAACGGGTTAGAAGCGAGCAAGACAAGGCTCGTGAAACGTTTTGGATGAGATTAACCTTTTGGTTATCGAAGTCAAAACGTGAAACAGCAAACGAAGTATAACGAAGTTTATAATTTGTTTCTGTAAGAAATGAAGTAGAAACAAGTGTGGCTAGGCTCGACCAAGCAAAAGGGTGAAATTGACCGTCTGGTCATTGAAGTCTTTTGCTTAGGGCAGTAAACGACGCCACACGCCGTTTATA
>JAZNPL010000024.1:0-30809 GCA_045589615.1 Christensenellaceae bacterium
AAGCCCTGAATTTCGTTATCAATCAAAAATTTCGTTTTCATTTCGTTATCGTTTCGTTATATCAATCTTTTTAATATTAATTTAACACAATTTTTAAAATGAGATTATCCGTTTCTTTTTCTATTACATAACAGACTTTTATAACTGTTTTTATCACTTGTGTTTTGTGCTTTTTAATCCTTTTTAATCTTGAAATTAAATTTTCAATTTTACCAAAATCAACTTCATCTTTTATTGACTCGTCAATGTTTCTTATACTGCCTAATAACGATTTTTGCTTTTTTTGGAATGTCAACTCATCAATTTTGTTTTCAAAACGTAAATCCAGCAACTGTAAATATTGACAATTCAAATTTTCCAACAATTTTTTAGAATTGTTTTTATAAAATTCTTTTTGTGTCTTTATGTATTTACTTATCCACTCTTCTACAAGTGATAAAACTTCTAAAAATAAAACAGTTTCAATTATATCCCTAGGTATTGAATACAATTTTTTGTTTTTCTCTCGTAAAAAATAAATTTGCTGTTTTTTAGAAAACAACAAATTCTTCTTTAAGTGTTTATCTATAAGACAAGAGCCTAAATGTTCTAATCTTTGTTTTACTTTTGAATGTCTTTCTATTTCTGATTGCACCAATGCGTATAAGTCCTCGGAAATAATAGCCTGATGCGTATTCTTTAACAAAATCCTTTCGCTTTTCTTATGTCTTGACCAATTAACGGAATGTCCACAGTATTCATAATCAGTAGCAATGCTCCAAACCTTTTCTGCATTCCACTTTGCAGCGGATTGTCTATGTAGTGCCTTAAGCCCAAGCACTTGCGTTGCATAAGCCGAACGGGTTAAAACGTCTTCTTCATTTAATATCTTTGCGACAGTGCCACAAGAAAAACTATTTTCAGCAATATAAGTATAAATTCTTCTAACGATATTTGCTGAATAATCATCAATATGTTCACGCCCTTTTTCGTCAAAACAATAGCCGTATTTAGGATAATAATTTAAGTGTCTTGTTTGCGCATAATGTTCTCGTGATTTCCTGCACTTTTTTCTAAATTCTTTTAAATAATAATCATTTAGAAAACTTCTTAAAACTATGGACATATCGTCTTTGTAAAACTTACTGTCGTAGTTATCATTTACTGATATAACCCTAATTCCATATCGTGGAAAAATATTTTCAATAAAATCCCCAACTCTATATAAAGAACGCCCTAATCTCGATATATCCTTAAGTAATATAACATTAAACCTTCCAGCCTGCATATCATCTAACATTTGCCTAAATGCCGGACGATCAAAATTCCCACCACTATAACCATCATCAGAATATATATTGTCAACATTAAAACCTTGCGCCTTAGCAAAATCATTTAATGTTTTTATTTGATTTTCAATACTTCTTGATTCTCTATTTTTATCAATTTTATCTTCATCTTCTCGTGATAATCTAACATATATTACCGCAGTTTCACTCATTTTTAAGAACAGGAGTCATTAGTTCCATGGGAATATTATACTTAATATCTATCATGATATTTCGTTTATGTTTTGAGCCGTCAATGTGTTCTGCTTTTACAAATATTTTATCTATAAATTTTTGTAAAAAATCGTATTTCAATAATTTTTGAGGTTCTATCGAAGCTATTTTTTCTATAAGCTCCATAGCATCCATATGTTTTTTAGTAGTGGGAGAATCACATTTTAGCGACATTAACTGAATAATTTCGTCTTCAAACATTTGCTTTTCTTTATTAAAACTTTCCAACAAAAGATGATAGGTTGATTCAGGTAACGCGCCATCTATGTATTGCTCTACAATATGCATAATTTTTTTATCTATTTTTTCAGAATTAGTTTTTGCTTTATCAATCGCTGTTTGAATATCTACAGCCTTGCTAGTTAAGGTTTCTTTTTCTTTATTTAAACATTCTAATAATTCTTTTCTTCGTGATAACAAACTCACTTTGAAACATTCAATTTCCTTTATCAACAATTCCTCTAATGTTTTTTTAGGTATGGAATTACAATACTTACATTCTTTATTATTACAATAATAGCGGTAAGTAAAGTCTTCTTTCTTTAGTGTTCTATATCTTTCAATTCTCAAGACTTTTCCACAATCCTTGCAATAAAGGAGCCCTTTAAATATATTGTCTTCCACCAATACCGTTCCTGAATTACTCCTTTTAAGAAGCGCATTTGCTAGTTCCCAAGTCTCCTTATCGACAAGCGGTTCGTACCGATGTTCAAATATATAGCAGTTATCATTTTTTCTTCTTTTCTTATTCTTAAAACTTATCCCCTTACTTTGTGCCGTCCTATACACCCCAAGATATTCGTCTTTTACAATAATATCTCGTACCATACTCGTTGTCCATGCAGTATAGGTTTCTTGGGGCATAGCAAGAACTTTCGCTTTATTGTAGCCATATTTAACCGCGTTAAAAAATCTTGGCACATACACCCCTTGCTCTTGCAAATACTTTGCTACCCTTGACGTAGAAGCACATTCAGTATATTTCTTGTATATGATCCTAACAATTTCGGCCGTTTCTGGATCGGGAATTCTTTCATATAGTTCGTTATATGTATATCCGTAAATGGGAAACACCGTATTTCTAGGTTCTCCATTTTTTGCTTTTCCATCCAACGTAAAACGGATTTTTTTTGAAATATCCTTTGCATACCACTCATTTATAATATTTTTGAATGGCATAAAATCGCAACTATCTTCGTCAAAACTATCAAAATTATCGTTTATGGCAATATATCTTACGTTGTATTCAGGAAAAAACTCTTCTGTATAATAACCCGCTTGAATATAATTTCTTCCCAAACGCGACAAATCCTTGGTTATGACTAAATTTATTTTCCCGAGTTTAATATCATTAATTAATCGGTTAAAATCCGGACGATTAAAATTAGTTCCCGTATAGCCATCATCAGAGTAAATACCAGCTACAGTCCACCCCTGTTTTTTTACATAATTAAATATTAATTCTTTTTGAGTTTTAATTGATTGACTTTCGTCGTTGCCGTCCTCTTGTGATAGCCTACAATATATACCAACTTTGTATTTGGTTTCATTCATCATTTGTATCCCTATCCTTCTCTTCTTGTTCAACAATATCTATTAACGCTTCAATAATAGCAGAAAGATTCCCATCAGCGTTGATGGGAAATTCCCTAATAACAGTTATAGTTTTACCATTTTCCTTATAGATTGTCTTATAATTTTCAATATGTTCTAATTCCACTATTCAACTACCTTATACAACATTGGAACTTGTACACTTCCCGTATATTATATAAGTTTTTTTGAATATTTAGAACAAAAACTAAACCCCATTAATATAGTAAAAGCTGACGCTATATATTTGGTTCTGCAAATGATAATGTTAGAGCTTGTTTCAATTCTAATATACTTTGATACCTCTTATATGGGTCTTTATAAGTGCATTTTTCAACAACATCTGATAAAAAATGATTTCTATTCTTTGGGTTTTTTGTTAATATAAAATTTATGATTTTGCCGATAGAATATATTTCACTAGCAAAAGTTGCGCTACTTAAGTCACGTATTTGTTCAGGCGATACATAATCTGGATGTCCATAGCCGCTTTTTATTGCTTGTTCATTTCTATCATAAATATTTGTTGCAAATCCAAAATCACCAACTTTCCATTTATCATTAACATGAAAAATATTCCCCGGATGTAAATCTCTATGTAAATATCCTAAGTCATGAAGATAATGAATTGAATCTAATATATCTAATATTAAGACATATTTATCCTTAATGGAAATATCTTTATTTAAAAAATCTAAAATAAATGACTCCAATGTATCATCTGCGGCTTCCATATAATAAGCTTCTTCACCAACAAGCTCTAAAACCTGAATTACATAATCTTCCGACTTCTTATTTTTTATGGATAATAGAATATTATACTCATTCTCAATTCTTTCTGGATTATCTTCTAGTCGTCTCCTTTTCAATATCTTTACTTCATCATCTTTTTCTATTAATTGTACCTGTGCACAAGCACCAGCATTATTAATTATAGAATAATTTTCGACATTAAATAAAAGATTGTCATGAGATAAACAGTCGTTAATTTTAGACAATATTTCCGTACCTTCTTCACAACCTTCATATAGTGCTTTTAAATAAGCAATTTCATTATTATTTACTAATTGTTTATCTTTTGCATTAAATGACAATTTTACGTTTCTTTGCTTTAAATCAGGATTCAATCCGTCTTTAAAATACAATTGGAAAAGGTTTTGAACTGCTTCTTTCTCGGTAGATTTTAACTTGTAACTATATGTTGCAAGCTCTTTTATAGACTTATTAAACCAAAACATTATTCTAACAAGTCCCTATTAAATTCTTCTATTTCCGTACTTTTTAAATGGTTACGCAATCTTTCCAATCTTTGATTAAAGAAGAGATAATATTTCGTCCCCATTTTATACTCTTGAATAAATTTTTCAAGAATTTCTATATTTTTTTTGATATGCGGAATCCTACTATTAGTCCAAGAGCTTGGGCCACCAAAAAAAGGCATTCTCCGCATTACTTCAATAGGCACCTTATGTTCCACTGTTAATTTTGCAAATTCCACTTGTCTTTCTTTTGAAGCGTCCTCTATAATAGCAGCTAATTCAAACATTCGACTACCATCATTTTTATACTTTTCAAAATACGAACAAATAAATAATTCGAATACAGGCTCTTCCATCCCTAAAATTAATTTCTGTGCTTGATTATTAAGGTACGCATAAGGAATTTCCGACAAAACAGCCATAAAAATATTTATAAAATTATCAAACTTATAAAATGCAACATGTGGAATATGAGCATGCTTTTCTTCTATAAATCCCTTTAATAGTCTATGTTGATTATCTTCATCCTCCTTAAAAAGCAGGTTTAACCAAACGCCCTTTAAGTCCATTAACGCATTTGTCTTTGCTAGTGTTAAATAAACATTTTTCATCAACTCAATATCATTATTGAACACACTTAGAATTTCATCAAAAGTATATTCGTCTGAAAATAATAATTCACAAAAATGCTTTAATGCCATTTTATTATCGAGTCTTTGATATACTTTAACAACGTTTGCTATAAATCCTTTACGATAATTTTCAAAATTTAATAAACTGTCTGCACGTTCATTCCCATACCATAAAGTAGTTTCAGGATATGTGTTGCTAAAGAAATTAAAAGCATATTCATATATATCATCATCAATCTTATCTTGAGGAACACATACTAAACACTGCGCTATCCAATTGCATTTATGCTTTAAATCTGACATTTCTAAAAATGACAATATGGCACTTAGTTCTAAAATACTGTTTAGATTTTTAAGCAATACAAGTGGCCTAATCCCAGTTTCCGGATTAGACTGAATATATTGAAGTACCAACTCGCAAAAAGTATCTTTGTCCCTCTCATATATCACGTCAAAAACCAGCTCTATTGCGTTGTTACAGTTCCATTCACTATTCCCACCAGCAACATGTTTAGCAATACATGATAAACCATTGATAATTTCATCAAAACTTGTTGTATCACATAATTTGTTTATAGCGTTTTTAAGTTCTTTACCATAGATATATTTCCCTGTTATATAATTAAGATTTTCATAATAAAATCTTAAAGTTGAGTCAGTTAAAAGCGAATCAATAAAGCTCTTAACTCCCTGCATTTTTTTATAGTGTCCCAAAAGGTTAATAGCAAACATTTTGTTGCCAAACACAGACAAATCCAATCTCTCGCAAAATTGTAAAGCATAATTCTTATCAATTTTTCTTAATTCATTGCCTGTTTCAATATAAGTTCCACTAGATACTATCTTGTAGATTTTTTTTAAATCCACTGAATTTTCAAATAAAATATTGATACCTTGCCATATTAAATCACGATGATGTCGAGATTCTTCCATGTTTAACATCTCAACCGTATAGAAAGTAACACTACGCCCTTTAGCCTCAGTTGAACGTTGTGATAAAGAAAATTGTTTATTTAAAACATCACTCAGCAAATCCAAATAATTATCGTACTCTTTTAAACCTATAATTTTCTCCAACAAATAATTTTGAGTATGATAACGATTAATGTGTGATACATTGTTTATTGTAAACGATTCACAAAGAGAATGCTTTAATTCTTTATACATTCCCGGCTTTTTCATCAATGTATCTATTAAAATGTCAATAGCGTATTCATCATAATCGCTATTAGAAAAGCAAGATAAAATCTCTAATAATTCGGCATAAAAGTCCTTGCCAAACTCATGATATTCTCTTTCTTCGTTGGTGGGTATTTCTTCTAGTTTATTGATAACAAATTGCAACGTTTCATTTGGTATTAAACCATGAAATAATCCCAAATATTTAGTTATTATCTCCCTTCTGTTATTTTCTTCTAAATAGGCAAATACCGCCCTTAATTGCGACAATAAACTTTCATTAAGACCATATATATTTATAATAGATTGGAACAAATCTAAAAATCTATTTTTATATCCACATAAGAATTTCTCAAAGATTATTTTTAGATTAAGTTTTTTTTCTTTTATAGCTATTTTATAAAATAAATAGTCAGCCAATATTTGGTCGGCAATTTCAATAGCACTTTTATCAAAGTGATAATTAATTGTCTCTGCAATATCCAATTCATCACAAATATCATAAAATTCTATTTCCGAAAATCCAAAAACTTTACCTATTTCCGTTATTAAATTTTTATCCCTAATATCTAATCTCTTAAAAAGTGAAAGAGCTGCAAGAACTTTTTCTGCAAGCTTACCAGAACTTAGAGATTCAATTCTTTCTCTCACATCATTAAAATACTCTTCTAAAAGATCAGATAACTGTCTTACCCCCTTTCCTTTTTCATTTATTAATTGTGCAGCCATTACAGCAAAACGCAAGTTGCCTTTTGAAACATCTAATATATAATCGAGCGTCTTTTTTCTTTCAATACCAAATCCCTGTTTAATTATCTCCGTAACGTCCTCTTGTTTAAAAGGCTTAATCTCATAATTCTGTATTCCTGTTTTAATTAAGGCTCTCATAACCGCATCAACAGCATAATCACGCACCGTAAATATAATACGAATATTATTTTGTCTTTCTATAAAATTAGCTATATCGCCAATATAATTTGTTCGATTTGCATCATCCACTAACACGTAATGCATTTTTTGTGTATCGTTTAAAAGTGATTTTAAGTCCTCAAATAATCCCACACCACTCATTTTGACTACGTGACATTCTGAATCGTGATTTAATTCTTGTAACTCTTTGAATATTTGAAGTGCAATTCTTGTTTTCCCACAACCTGCGGGCCCATACAAAACAATAGCCTTGTCGGTTTGCAATATTCTCATTATTGCTTCCTTTTCCACTTCTCTAAATAGAAATATATTATCTTGTACAACATTAAATTTATTCCCATATTCTTTAATGGGAACTATACATCCATTATTTATTTTTATTCCTAAATATTTTTCAGCCAAAATAGGATAATATGTTTTAAGTAATCGAACAATTTCATCTATCCCCCAAAATTTTAAGTTAAACTCTCCAATTATTCCAACATTGTTGAGAATACCCTTCGCTTCTTTGTATGTTTCAGGAGAAATTCTTCCCGTGCAAGCATAAATAACTTCATTAACCTTAATTTTATTTTTGTTAATTTCTTTTGCCGCTTTTTTCAAATCTGAAATTATTTTAGTGCGCAAAGAAGTTTGTTGAGATGTTATCTCAACAAACGTTGTTACTTCGAACTTATCTTTTTTACTTGTAAACCAAATATCCACTGGACCTTTTGTTGGAACGGCTCGACCAACTTGTCTCCCAAGGTGCGAAAAATTTTCCATATTTGGATATTCTCTAAGCAACAAATCATGAACTAAATCTTCAAACTTCATTGCTTCTAAATTTAAAATTCTTTTCTCGTATTCAATCAAATCCATGCTCTTTCTCCGTTTTTAATATTGGCAATTACTTGTTTTTCTGCTTGTAAATTTCTTTTAAATCCTCAACAGCTAATTCTGGCGCCATCGTATGAAACATAAGATAATTAACGTTCATTGTCTCAAACGGTGCTTGTTTATATATTTTTTTACTTTCTTCTTGTGTCATAAAATGCCAATAACGATATACATAACCAATCCAAAACATAACGTCTTTTGATATGGTTTCTTTTTTTTCTATTAATTTGTCTTTACAAGTCGCAAGCAACTCTTCTAAAAGATATTCTTCGCCAGCCCACTGCATACGGTTATATTCAGAATCCAAGTTTTTTGCCAACTCACTATTCATAAATGTTTTTACCAGACTTTCCATAGAATAGCTTGTTTCTGTAAACAATTCAAAGAGCCTACCTTGTATATCGCACAATTTATGTTTTATAGAAGTCATATCTTTTCTCCTTTTAAAACTTCTTCCAAGATTTCATCAAAGAACTTTCCTTCTCGCCTAAATGTTTTACATATTTCATTTGCAAACTCTATACCTTTTTGACGGTTAGCTTCACTTACTTTTTTTAATATCTTTTTCTCCAAAAAACTAAGTTTAACTTCTCTTTCTATTCTTACACAATCACAAGCCTTTTCTGTTAATGCAACATATTGTTGTCCAAGCTTTAATGCAGACAAACTACTTATTAAGGCAGTATCAGTAATAACCTCTTGAAAAAAGTTGTCAATAACAAAAAACATTCTATCGTTCGCTATGCTTCCTATCGCCACATCGTTTGTATTCATCATCATAGCATATTTATCGTAAAACTTGCTTCCTTTTATTTTCTCCATTCTTCCACGATTATACGCCACGACCATAGCCCAATCTATATCCGTTGGGATTTCAAATGAGTTAAGATTTGTTAAATCAATGGATACAATATAAAATTTTGAATCCTCAAAATCACAAATCAATGTAAGAGCTTGTTCAGGTGCGGTACCCATATAAAAGCCTCTTCCGAAATCACAACGTTCTCTACTAATAGGAGCAATCCTACCTACTAATCCATTTTTTGAACCGTGATAAAGAAGTATTCTACCATTATCAACCTGCAAACTTTTTGAAGCAATATTGATTTTATTGATAATCATATTATAAACTGGAATAGAAAATTCTTCACACAATTCATAAAGCTTTTCTTGAGCAAGACGATTAGGCTCTGAATGTCCATTTTCCCAACGATTAATAGTTGCAAATCGTACCCCAACTTTTTTTGCCATCTCTGTTTGACTTAATCCTGCATACTGTCTTATTTCTTTAAGAATGTCTTTCATATTACCACCTATAACATTTATTATATTTTATATTATACCCTATGTTATATAAAATGTCAATATTTTTCAGCATAAAAAAAATAATAATATCTCATAATAATCATTTTTTTTAATGATATTAAGACTTAATAATTATATTTTATAAAAAGAAAAAAACATGGAATTTTATCCATGTCTCCTAATAATATGACTTTTGTCTATTTTTGTGCCCTCCTATTTCCTACAAAAAACAAATATTTTAGCTTATTTTTGCCTATATTTACATCATTTTTTGGATTTTTAGGCTAAAAAGTTTGCGCATTTTTTTAAGAAAAGCCCTGTTTTGCCAAAAACTCTATACCCCTCTATAAACGCTTGACTACCAGAGCCTTCAGCAACTACTCCTTCTAATAGTTCACACATGATTTTAGAAGTTTCTTCACTTATAGTTTTATTTATCAAATTTTCTTTAGTTTTCTCAACTATTATCCCATTATTATCATAAATTTCTTCAACCAAATAGGGTTTATAATAATTTCCACCGTTAACCACGGCAGAAACTGCACTTATTAGTTGAATAGCGGTAACTGCAATAGTCTGACCAAAAGCAATTCTTGCCAAATCTACGTTTAGTGCCGAACTTTCTGGTAAAATCATACCTTGTGATTCTCCACTAAAATCTACACCCGTAACCTTTCCAAAATTAAACCTATTAATATAATCGTACATCGTTTTCTTTCCTAACGACATTGCCATATCAACAAATATAGGGTTACAACTGTTATTTAACGCTCCTTGAATATTTAACATGGAATGTTTTCCGTTATTATGAGTGTTCCAACACTTCACCTTTTGACCGTCTATATATCTATATCTTGATGAATTAAAAATATGGTTAGTTGAAAAGGCTTTAGGGTTTCCCTTATTATATTCTTCAATATTTGCAGAGGTAGTAATAATCTTAAAAGTCGAACCTGGTTCATACATATCACAAAATAAACTATTTCTCGTTAATGAATTAAGCAAGGTTAAATCGTTTCTAGGTGGTTCATTTGGGTTAAAAGACGGTTTAATCGCTAAAGCCCTAATTGCTCCACAAGTTGGGTCAATAACAAGTATCTGTGCCGATTTTGGAGTATGTAATTGCATAATTTCATCTAATGCACTTTCACAAAATTGTTGAATATCATAATCTACGGTCAATTTTACGTTAAGACCATCGGTTGCAGGTATATAACTTGCCTTACCACCGTCAATTTCCACACCAACGATATCCGTTTCATATAATATTTCGCCGTTAATTCCAGACAAATACTTGTCGTAATACGCTTCTAACCCTGCTTGACCTTTTCCGTCGCTTGAAGTAAAACCTAATACAGCCGACAAAAAATCACCGTAAAGATACTTCCTAGTATTATCTCTTGAATAATAAACCCCCGATAAGCCGTAGGTTAATAGTTTATCTATCTTTTCTTTTGCAACTTGCTTTTTTATAGTAACTTCACTAGAAACGGTTTTTGTTAATCGTTCATAAACGTAATCATAATTAATTTCTAATACTTCTGAAAGTACTGTTGATACTTTTTCAAGATTAGAAACGGCTTTTTTTCTAACAAAGACTGTAAACGTATCTTCGTTAGACGCTATCAATACGCCGTTAACGTCAACTATTTCTCCCCTAGAAGCAATTATGGGAATTTCTCTAGTCCATTGGTCTATTGCCTTTTCTTGCAAACTTTCGCCCCATATTACTTGAACGTAGAAAAGTCTCCCCAAAACAAATGCAAACAAAAAGGCTATCGCCACAAAAATTGCAAATAGCCTCTTTCGTAAAATCGTTATAGAATACTGCGTTTTAATATTAATCACCCTCTCTTTTTTATATTTTATTCCAAAAGGCTAATTATTATTAAATTTTTTAAAATAAAAAAAGGTTATGAAAATAACCTTTAATTTTTTTGATTTTTAGTTGCCTTTAACCATTCCTAATTGATTTTCTGCAACATCTTTAATGTGTTCTGCACTAGAAACAACGTCAATTTCTTCTAAAAGGTCGGTATATTGTGCTTGAACTGAAGATAATTGTGCAGCTTTTGCCTGATTTAGTTTAGAAAAACTTGCCAAAAGACTAGCGTTTAACACTATCAATGTCAACATAATGGTAACTGCAACGGTAATTAGTGCTGCAAAAACCTTTTGTTTTTTATTAAGCTTCGTAGAAACTATTACTTTTTCTTCCGAACGTGACTTAATTTCACTATAAATTTCGTTAATGTCTTCATTAACAAATTGTAGAGTGGTTTTAGTAGGTTCACTATCAACGTCTTCGTCATCACGAACGATTTCTACTGCTTGTGCAACAGGTTCTTCGGTAATAACGTCAGTTTGTTCAGGGAATTTATCATAGCCTAAAATCTTGTTAAGATTTCTACGCATCTTTTCCCTTGCTTCTTCAAGGTTTTCGGTGGTTTGTGGAGCGTTTGCAGTAAATTCACTGTATGACTTAACAGCAGGTCTTTCTAAAAGGTCAACTGCTGTATTTCCACTATCAAACAAATCAAAATCTTCTGAAGAACGTCTTGTTTTAACCATACTTTTCTCCCTCTTTATAAACTAAATTTTTTCTGCTATTCTAAGTTTAGCGCTTTTTGCACGCCCATTAGTTTCTAATTCTTGTTCCGAAGCAATTATTGGATGTTTAGTGATAATTTCTATCTCCTTTTTCTTTCCGCATACACACACGGGGAGACTTTTATCACAAATACAATCGCATTCTAGTTCCTTAAAGGCTCTTTTTACTATCCTATCTTCTAAAGAATGGAAAGTAATAATAGCAATTCGCCCGCCCTTTTTTAAAGCCCTAGCCATATCTATTACTACCTCATATAGTCCGTCAAGTTCAGCATTTACTTCAATTCTTAAGGCTTGAAACACTCTTTTTGACGGGTGCCCGTCCTTTTTGAATTTCGCAGGTATGCTTTTATCAATAATTTCATTTAACTGCTTTATGGTAGTTATACGATTAGTCTTTCTTTCTTCTACAATGTTTTGAACTATTTTTGCCGTAAAACGTTCTTCGCCGTAATCAGCAATAATTCGTTTTAATTTTTCTTGTGAATATTCGTTGACTATTATTTCAGCGGTTAAGGGATTGGACTTGTCCATTCTCATATCCAGCACTTCGTCTTGTGCCATGTACGAAAATCCCCTACTCCTATCGTCAAGTTGAAAACTTGAAACCCCTAAGTCTAACAAAATTCCGTCAAAACCTTCTACGCTATATTCGTTTTTAATATTTGGAAAGTTCTTAAAATTATCTTTAATTAAGGTAAATCGACCTTCAAACTCTTTAAGCCTATCCTTTGCCCTTGAAATTGCATAATCGTCAAGGTCGGTAGCAAATAGTTTACCGTTAGGAGCACTATTTTTTAATATTTCATAGGAATGTCCTGCGCCACCAAGAGTTCCGTCAAAATACGTCCCGTTAGGCTTAATATTAAGCCCCTCTATACATTGCTCTAAGAGAACTGAAACGTGTGTTAATTCGCTCATTGATTTAATAATTCCAAAGCCGAAGCAACGTCTTCAAGGTTAACGTCGTTAAAGTATTCGTTCCAAACTTCTTCGCTCCAAATTTCAACGTTCGTAGGACCGTGTGCAACGATAATGTTCTTTTTAATCTTGCCAATTTGTAATAAATTATCAGGAAGTCTTAATCTACCTTGCTTGTCCTCTACTACTTGCCAAGAGTTGTAAGTTATAAGACGTGCACCCTTTAACTGCTTTTCTCCAAAAGAATTAAGTTTAGAAAGTTTCTCTTGAAGAATTTCCATTTCTTGTTTGGTATAAACGTACAAACATCCGCCAGAACCAACGGACACGTAATAGCCTTCACCAAGCTCCTCACGAATCTTGGCTGGAATACGCATTCTGTTTTTTGCATCTAATTGATGTTTGTAAATGCAACCTTCCATTTTAAAAAGACTACTCCCTTTATGTTTGTACGGACATTGTAACATATATTTTGACCACCGTCAACCACTTTTTTAAAATTTTTTTAATTTTTTTTAATTTTTTTTCTTAAAAAATCAAATGCTTTTTTGTTTTTATCAGCGTTTTTACCAATGAAAACTATGCGATTTTCCTTGTATTTTTCTAATGATTTTGCATTTTTTAAATGTTTTTTTAGATTAAAAACTGTATCTTCATTACTTGTTAAAATTTTTTGGGGTTGAAAGTGGTTAATAAATTCACTTTTTATTAAAACATAGTGTGTACAACCTAAAACAAGCGTTCTTTCCTTTACAAAATCATAAAAGTTTACACCTTGAATTTTATTCTTATAACAAAAGTGGTCAAAAGCGGATAAAACGTGGTTTTCAAGTTTTATATTATCTGCACAAAACAAATTATCTTCTATATCTTTTGCAAGTTTTGGCAAAGGTAAAACCATTAAGCCTTTAACCTTATAATAATTTTGTGCCGTTCTTGGTGTGCATAATAATACAGACTCCCCAAATGCAACAGATTTTTCTACGGGTGGAAAAACGCCAAAGCATTTTTTTTGAGAATAATATTCTAAATCAGGCAAGACGTTTACCGATAAAGTATTACAAGCAACAACGACCGTTTTAACGTTAAAACGGTCCATTTCAAAAATACAACTTATAGCCCTTGATAAAAGTTCGCGATTGCTTTTTTCACCATATGGTGCGTTATCGTTGTCGCCATTATATATAAAGGTTTGATTTGAAAAGGCTTCGTCTAGTTCTAATAAAACCGAAAGTCCACCTATTCCACTATCTATAACCCCAATCGGTAAATTATTCATAATAAATTCTATGAAAAATTAAATAAAAAAGTTAAATTTAGTTAAAATTTAAAAATCTAGTGAAAATGTAGTTGCATTTATATTTAAATTGTGCTAAAATATTTAGCGAATTAAAGATATACAAGGAGTGCATACGACATGCCCAATATTAAATCGGCTAAAAAAAGAGTTTTAGTAAACGATAAGAAAACTGAACAAAACAAAGCAATCCGTTCTGCTGTTAAAACGGAAATCAAAAAAATAGAATTACTTATTAAAGAAAACAAGTTCGAAGAAGCTAAAGCAGGTCTCAGCAATTTATACAAAGTTATCGACTCTGCTACTTCTAAAAACATTTTCCACGCTAACAACGCTTCTAACAAGAAATCTAAAATTGCTAAGAAGATTGACGCTGGCTTAAAGGCTACCGCTACTGAAGTTAAGGAAGAAGTTGTAGCAGAAGTTAAAGAAGAAGTAAAGGAAGAAGTTGCTCCCGTTAAAAAAACTACGAAAAAGTCTTCTACCAAAAAAGCTGAAAAGGCTGAATAATTTTCTGAATAATATTTAATATGATAAGAAAAAAGAACTTTACTACTAGTAAAGTTCTTTTTTTATTATTGATAAAATTTTAATCTTTTTCTTTTGGTAAAAAAAGTGGTATCTTTTTTACTTTATAAATAATTAATATTGCTAAGCCACCCAATATAAAGAATATTGACTGCCATTGCGATGGCGATAAAATATCAAATATTGATTTTACTCCGTTTGATACAACTACTCTCGTATCGCTTCTTAAAAACTCAATAATAATTCTCCAAATACCATATGCAACTAAATAGATAACGTGAGTAACGTTGCAACGCTTAAAGTATAATATTGATAAAATTATAGTCAATGCGAACAAAAATATTGCTTCGTATAATTGAACGGGGATATAATAGCCTAGTCCTTTACTACCTTCCATTAAAAGTCCACCGTTACCACTTTGATAACTTATGAATTTACCGTGACAGCACCCAGCAAATAAGCAACCTATTCTACCAAATGCGTGTGCAATAGTAACGCAAATTGGAGCAACTAAAAGTATAGTGTTAAAATGCTTCTTATGAAGCCCTAAACTTTTACCCTTAAAATAATATTTCCCGACAAGGAAATAAACCAAGAGAAATGCTCCTGCTCCACCTATAAAGCCACCCATTGCAGTTATACCTGCACTGTAAAAGTCAAACTTAGTAAAACCAGAGCCTATCCAATTATATACTGCTTGATAAAATTTAGCCGCTAAAAAGCCAAATGCAATAGCAACTATTCCAACAAAGAAAGCATAATCTTGCACCTTTTCCGGCATACCCATTTTTGAAGTGTAAACAAACAACAAAATGATACACGCAACTATCCCTAAGCCTATAAATAAACCGTAAAGATAAATATTAAATTGATGTCCGAATAACGGGAAAGATAAAATAGGTTCGGTATGCATAAACACACTCCAAGTAATATTATGTATAAATTATATAATGATATAGAAAAAAAGTCAATAATTAAAGATATTTAAGAAATTTTATTTGCATTTAGCCCCCAACTTGTGTATAATTATAAAGGTCAAATACGGAGAAGTATCGAAGTGGTCATAACGAGCTGCACTCGAAATGCAGTTGTCGAGTTATCGGCACATGGGTTCGAATCCCATCTTCTCCGCCAACAAAAGGCTATGATAGATTCACCTATCATAGCCTTTTGCTTTGTGAAAAAAGTGATGGGATTCGAACGGGTAGGAATCGCAAGCCTAAGAGTATATTGCAATTTGTATTGGCTTGCGATAAAAGGTGGTCACCCACCTTTTACTACCCCGGCGTGATAGCGAGCGTATTGCTTTAGCAACGCAAAATTTTTAATTTTGCAAAAGTTTAATTATTAAACTTTTAGCGAAGCGGAGCGAATCCCATCTTCTCCGCCAACGGAAAAAGACACCATTAGGTGTCTTTTTATATTGCAACTTTTTTTAATTAGAATATCGGTTGTCGATAAAAAATTTTGAAGCATAATATTTATCCTTTATTAAATTATAAATCTTTAAGTTGATTAAGTCTTACACGACAATCTTCGGCAATTTCATCGTGAGTTTTGCCACTTTCTATAAGTTTTGAATAATAAATAGGTTCATCAACTATATAGGTATTATCTTCTTTTCTTAAATACGCTAGATACATTGGTAAATCGATACCGATTTCAAAACTCTTTTTAGCAACAAACAAATACCCCGAAAAAAAGTGAGTGATTTCATCGTGGTAACCGGTTGACGAATCTTCTGGGAATATTACTAAACTACCGCCGTCCTTTATCGTTTTTAGGCATTCTTTAACCGTTTTAATAAGTCTTCCGTCGCGATAAGAAGAAATCAGATTAAGCCCCCTATAAAAACACCAAGCAAAAGGAGTTGCTATTAAACTAAAAAGTTTAGCAAACAATTTTTTCCAATGCTTTTTTTCGTAAAAATATATATTTGATAGGTAATTAAAAACTTCTTTAAAATTACCGTTCATTTCATGCGTCCCTACAAATCTAAAAGGACGGTCGAAATATAGTTCAATTTTCAAAGGGGCTTTAGCACCAACGTGATTACTTAAAAACATCACTTGTCCATCTATCTTTTCGCCCAAGTATTTTACTTTTGGTTTTCTTATGAAAATTTTAAGAAACCACTTGACTGGTGTAAACCATTTTTTTCTTAATCTTAACTTCTTTTTAGCCATATTTTACATTTAAGAAAGGTTGTCCTTTAACCTTTCAGCCCTTCTTATTAAAATTTCATACTTGTTGAGTTGTGGGTTATCTATAACTTCATCGAATAATTTGTTTAATATTATCCCCGTCAATTTACCCTTAATTCCAAGTTTTAATAAATCGTTTCCATTAACCGCCATTTGTGATAACGAAAACGGTGTATTGGAGTCTTTCATTTCTTCTATTATTTTTTTCCAACGAACTACCGTTTGTGGAATTAAATCTTGCCTACTTGCCTTAATGTCGGCTTCCTTTAGCAATAACAATTTCTCAATCTTAGAATAGTTTGAAGCAATGAACTTTTTAATTTCAAAATCAGTGCAATCAAGCGTTAAATCATACATATGCTCAGAAATAAGCCAACAAACCTCGTCAATAATTTTTTTAGGCACGTTTAAATTTTTTAATCGTTGTCGCGCAATTTTTTCTCCTTCTGAGGAGTGAAGATGATAAGTTCCATCTCTTAAAAACACCATTGGCTTACCAACGTCGTGCAATAAAGCAGCCAACCTAACCTTTTCATCACTGTATAATAAGGTTCTAAAACTATGCTCTAAAACGTCGTATTTATGAAAGTCTTTCCTTTGAGGCATAGACTCACCTAAAGAAAGTTCCGGAAATATATAGTCTAATACGCCCGTCTTATAAGCAACCTTAAAAGCATCGTAATGACCCGACGGCTTTGAAAAAGCGTGAGATTTATCTGCAATAAGCATTTTTTCAAGTTCTGCATAAATTCTTTCGCCCGACACGTCTTGAATATTTGAAGCGAATTCTTTAGCACATTCTAGAACGTCGCTGGTTGGCTCAAAACCCAATTCTCCAGCAAATCTTGCTAATCTAAGCAATCGCAATCCGTCACTACAAAACACTTCACTTGGAGATTTTACAGTATCTATAACTTTATTTCTAATATCGTTTATTCCGTTTAACGGGTCAATAATTTCTTCCGTAATAATATTGTAATAAATAGCATTACATTTAAAATCTCTACGCAGTGCATCTTCTTCTATACTATCAGTAAAAATCGTATATTTAGGCTTATGAGAACCACCACTTGAATAAACATCTTTTCTAAACGCAGTAAATTCATACTTAAACGGCTTCCCTTTTTCCTTAAAAACCAAAGTACCGGTTTTAGGATAATCGACAACAAACTTTAACCCTGCCTTTTCAAGACAAGACATTATTTCATCAGAGTCAATTACTCCCGTAAGATCAACGTCAAAAGATACTTCTCCACTGATTAAATAATCTCTAACGCATCCACCTACAACGTATAATGGCTTATCGAACATTTTAGCAAGCCGTTTTAAAGAATCAGATAATATATTAACCATTTCAATTATATATATTATAACACATAAAGATGGGTTTGTGTCAAATAATATTGTTTTTAAAAAAATAACAAATAAAAAAAATTAAAATTCCCTTAAAAATTATTGACAAATAAAATTAATTTCGATATAATAATCTAGCATTTAGAGATGGCGGCGTAGCTTAGTTGGTTATAGCGGCCGGTTCATACCCGGCAGGTCGTTGGTTCGAATCTGACCGCCGCTACCAAACGGTAACGTGCAATCAGATTAAAAGGTTTGCACGTTACCCAATCTAAATGGCCCCTTGGTCAAGCGGTTAAGACACCACCCTTTCACGGTGGTAACATGGGTTCGATTCCCGTAGGGGTCACCAAAAAAGAGAAGCACACTCAAAGGAGTGTGTTTTTCTTTTTGCCATACTAGGGAACGAACCCATCGTTCGTCCGTCATATGACGGGCAATCTTTGATGGACAAGGACATCGTAGCGTAGCGGAGATGCTTCCCGTAGGGGAACGTCTTCATTTTTATGGCGTAACGAAGATGCTTCCCGTAGCCCCCCTTTTACTACGCAAGCACACCGATTTTGAATAGTTATTAAACACAGCTTATAAAAATACAAATTGTTTAATAATCTAAAATTTGACAAATACTATCAATAGTAGTATAATTTATTTATTATACTTAAGGAAAAAATTTATAATGCTTATTGAAATGTTTAATGGCTGGTATTTTCTTTTTTTAATACTTAGCGTTGGTGCAATTGTAGGACTTTATTTCATTTTAAAAAGTAGAACACCAAAAACTCAAAAAATAGTCCTTTTTGCTTTTTTGGCTTTTGGATTAATTTTACACTTCTTAAAAGTATTCATACCACCCTATTCGGTGGACGAAAACCGTATGCTTAGGGACTCTTGGTTTGTAAATATTTGCGGTGCTAATATTGCACTCTTCCCTTTCCTTTTCTTATCAAAGAAAGATAATTTTAAGGATTATATGTTCTATATTGGCGTTTTAAGTGGTATTCTCGCTATTTTTTATCCGCAAGAACCTATCGCAAAGGGCGATACTCAAATAGCCGAAATATGGGATGTTCTTAGATTTTACTATCACCATTGGATGCTAGTAGCAGTACCTTTACTAATGGTTGTATTAAAACTTCATAAATTATCTTATAAAAGGGTTTTTTCTGCCCCTATTGGATTATTACTTTTAATGTTATTCATTATACTAAACCAGTATTTCCAGGCAGAATTAGGCTTTATTCCACTAAGAGGATATGCACCGGGGTTAGAAAGCACAACTTTAGCAACTCCAGGTATGGAATGGGAAGTATTCTTTGACGTTAACTGGAAAAACACTTCATATATTTACGGCCCCGACTTCCCTGATAAAATAGGTAAATTCTTGTCATTATTTTGTCCTAACTTTTTTAAAAAAGTTCCGGTTGGACCTTTTGCTGGCAAAGAAAAATATTGGCCGTGGTTTTGGATGATTTTCCCAGCATTTATACTTGTTACACCCCTTGCGTTCGGAATCTGTATGATTTTCGACCACAAAAACTTTGCTAACGACTTTAAGAAGTTAATAGAAAAAATTAAAACTCTTAAATTAAAATTTTCTAAAAACAAATAAAACCTAAAACAAAAAATACAATAATTTTGAAACTTGTTAAATAATTTTATCATAAACACTTTATCATAATTGATAAGGTGTTTTTTATTTTTCATTTGACAAATATTTATCTATAAAGTATAATTAGTATGAAAAGTATAACTTGTTATACATAAAAGGAGTTGGGTATGGAAAAAAATAAAACTGATAAAAACAAATTTGTTGGTATTTGCAAAGTAGGCGAAAAGGGACAAATTATTATACCAAAAGAAATAAGAACTATGTTTGATATAAACCCTGGAGATTCTATTATCGTTCTTTGCGACAAAGAAAAAGGAATTGCTCTACTCAAAGCAGACGTAATTGACGGTTTAACCGACAAAGTCTTAAACAAATAGGGGCGTTATTGTATGAATATTATATCAATTAACAATCTTTGCAAGAAATATAAATCAAAGAAGGCGTTAGACAACGTTTCATTAAAAATTAAACAAGGCGAATTGTTTGGACTTTTAGGTGTAAATGGTGCTGGTAAAACGACTCTAATTAAAATTCTTTGTGGCTTAACAAGAAAAACAAGTGGTACTATAACCATAAATAATTTTAATTTAGACAATGAGATTGATAAAATTAAAGAAATAATTGATATATCACCTCAAGAAACATCGGTGGCAAATAACTTAACCGTTAAAGAAAATTTAGAGTTCTTTGCAAACATATACAACAACATCGATTTGGACACAATAAACGATATTATTGAAACTTTCAATCTAAATGAAGTATTAAATCAAAGAGCAAAAACTTTATCCGGTGGTTACAAGAGACGATTGTCTATTGCAATCGCCTTGATTTCCAAACCAAAAATTTTATTTCTTGATGAACCAACACTAGGTTTAGACGTTTTTGCTAGGCGTGAACTTTGGGGTATTATCAAAAAACTAAAGAATAATATAACAATTATTCTAACTTCACACTATTTAGAAGAAATAGAAAACTTATGTGATAGAGTTGCAATATTATCAAATGGTAAATTATTAAAAACAGGAACTATTAAGGAAATAAAACAGATAACAAACACTCAAAACTTTGAAGATGCTTTTATAAAGTTAGTGGAGGCCAAAAATGAATAAGGTTATAAATTTTTATAAAAGAAATTTAAAAGAACTTTTAAGAGACCCTATAATTTATATTTTTTGCTTAGGCTTTCCTATTGCTATGTTTTTGTTGTTTCATATAATCAATAAGTTTTCAAATGGAAATACTCCCACATTTGAAGTTCTTTCTTTACTTCCTGGTATTATCGTCTTTTCTTACTCTTTTATAATGTTAACTCTTGCTATTATTGTATCAAAAGACAAACAGACATTTTTCTTAAAAAGATTATATTCTTCTCCAATGAAATCTTATCATTTTATACTTGGTTATTTTCTTGTAGGTCTATTTATAGGGGTGTTGCAAACGATAATATGCATAATTACCGGATTTATTATTTCTTTAATCTCTAACGTTGGTTTTATCTCAATTGGTAAAATTCTGCTTTTAATTGTTGCTAAATTACCAATACTTATTACAAATATCTTTTTAGGAATATTGTTTGGAACTATCCTTAACGACAAATCAGCACCTGGAATTTGTTCAGTATTTATAAGTTTATCAGGAATACTTGGTGGATGTTGGATGCCGATTGAAACAATGGGTGCTTTTGAAACTTTTTGTAGATTTTTACCCTTTTATCCATCTGTTTATATTGGCAGAATAATTACAAATTCAACAAACGCACTAGGAATTACCTATTCGTTTACAAATGTTGCTATCTTAGGCTTAATTCCTATAATTTTATTTATGATTCTTAGTATATTATTAACTATTATTACATTTAAGAAAAATATGGTAAGTGATAATTAAAAATATTTTTAATAACAATTATTCCCTACCACGTGCAATCGTTTATTAATATAAAAAGCCCACTATATTTCGCATTTTACGAAATATAGTGGGCTATAATTTTATTTAAAACATAAATCATATATTTTTAATTATTTAACTAAAAAATCTATTGCCTTAAAATATCCGTTAAAGCCTTCACCTTTAACTACTAAAGAAGCGTATTCGCTAACAAAAGATATTTTCCTATAATCTTCTCTTTCATTTACATTTGTCAAATGAACTTCAACAGTTTTAATTCCAACGGCTTTCAAGGCGTCTAATATTGCAACCGAAGTATGCGTATATGCACCTGGGTTAATAACTATTCCATCATATTTATTATAAGCCTTTTGAATTCTTGTTACTAATGCACCCTCGTAATTTGATTGATAAAAATCAACCTTGACGTTATTTTTTTTGGCATATTGCTTAATATCTTTCACTAAATCCGAATAATTTTTATTACCATATAGTTCAGGCTCTCTAACACCAAGCATATTGAGATTTGGACCATTTAAAACTAATATTCGCATAATTCTACCACCTTTTTAAGAGTATTGTTTATATCATCATTGTTTAATACGATTATATCTACAAAATCATTATATAAACTTTCTCTTTCTTTGTAAAGATTTATTTTACTTTCAGAATTTTTATACAAAGGTCTCCCCTTCATATCTAAACTGTCTAAATCTCTTTTAATCCATATAACTTTAGAACAGCACTTGAGGAAAAACTTATTACGTTTTTTAACAACCACTCCACCACCCGTTGCTATAACGGTATTTCTTAATAGTGACGTTTCTTTTAATACTTCACTTTCAATTTCTCTAAAACGTTCTTCGCCATACTTTTCAAAAATTTCGGGAATAGTGATCCCTGCTTTTTCTTCAATGAGTTGGTCTGTATCAACAAAATTTTTATTTAAGGTGGAAGCAAGTAATTTACCAAGCGTACTTTTGCCACAACCCGCCATACCGATTAATACTACGTTTTCTGTTTCTTTAACAAGGTCTAAATAAAGTTTTTCTATAACGTCATCAATCTTAGTATCAACAATTTCATTTCTCAAAAACAAGTCCCTTGCATATTTTGCTTGAGCCACTAACATTTTGAGCCCGCCAACGCTTTTAATATTAAGTTCGTTAGCGTCAAACATTAATTTTGTTCTTAAAGGATTATAAACTACGTCTACAACGCCTAAGATATTTTTAAACTTACTTAATTCTATCGGTGATGCGTCTTGATTAGGATAAGTTCCAACGGGAGTCGTGTTAATAATATAATCAACCTTAAGATTATGACAATTTTCATAGTTAATTTCGCCCGTTCTTGAAACGATATAAACGTTGCTTGCCCCTAAACTTTTTGAAACACTTTTCGCCGTCTTAGAAGTTGCACCACTGCCTAAAATCATTATATTTTTATTGACAAAGTCAAACCCTGCAGAGCGAATCAAGTATCTCATCCCGTAAAAGTCTGTATTAAACCCATATAGTTTACCATTTTTAGTAACTACGGTATTAACAGCACCTATTTGTTTAGCAAGGTCCGAAACTTCGTCAAGCATTGGAATTATTTGACTTTTATATGGAATTGTAACGTTATAAGCATCAAATTCTTTTAAGGCGACAAACTCATTAAGTTTTTCTTTTGCAACTTCAACCAATTCGTAAGAATATCCACCCATTTTATTATGTAACGGCTTAGATAAACTGTGCTTTAGCGTTTCGCCGATAAGACAGCACTTCATTTTTTATTTCCTCTATTAAACAATACTTTCGTGATATGCACCTAGGAAAGTGAAATTTTCTACCGAAGAATCAAGTTCAGATAAAACTGCCCTAACCTTAGGGTTGGTAATATCACATTCAAAATCAAAATAGAAAGTAAATTCAAAATTAGAACCAACTATAGGTCTAGACTCCAATTTCGTAACGTTTATACTAGCATTATAGAATTTAGCCAAAGTTTTATAAAGGCTACCAGGAACGTGAGGTAAAGTCGTCATAATACTTACTTTATCTGCACCCTTATAAATTTCTAAATCTTTAGCGATAAGTATAAATCTAGTAAAATTACCGTCGGAATCTTGAACGGAAGATTGCAAAATCTTTAAGCCGTAAATTTCAGCACAATCTCTTGAAGAAATAGCCGCTAAATCAAGTCTTCCGCTATCTCTAACCATTTCAGAAGCAACAGCGGTATTAGCACAAGAAGTAATCTTAGCATTAGGAAATTTTTCGATAAAATTCTTGCATTGCGTAAGTGCTTGTTCGTGCGAAATAATTTCAGTAATATTATTGATATCCGCATTAGGATTAGCAATTAAACAGTGCGTAATAGGCACTCTAACGCTTCCAACGATATAGAAATTATGTTCACGCATCAAATCATAAACTTGGTTAACAGAACCTGCCGTACTGTTTTCAATAGGCAATACGCCATATTTACAAAAACCCTTTTCAACGGCAGTAAAAACAGCGTCAAACGTTTTAAAATAACTAATATCTGCTAATTCGAAGAATTTGTTTGCAGCAATCCCAGAATATGCACCTTTAACGCCTTGACAAGCAACCCTTGCCCTTACAGGTAAAGTAGATTGTTTGTCAATTGCATTGCAAATCTTTTGAGCAGTTATAGTTTGAATAGAAGAATTTGCAGTTTGGCAAGCCTTACTTACTTCAAACATGTTTTCAAAAATACGTTTTAAATAAATTTTTTGTTCATCACTAGCATTTTCAGTAATTCTTAAAAGAATTTCCTTTTCTCTAGTAGGATCATTAATTGGCTTTCCGTTTTTTTCTTTGTATTCACGAACCAACTTAACGATGTCAAGTCTTTCTTTGATTAATTCAGACATTTTGTCGTCAATGCTATCAATTTTTGTTCTCAAATCTTTAATATCCATAAAATCACCTTCTAGTCTATAATGTCGTATATAGCCATTGAAGCAATGGCTTCAACCACTACCGCTGCCCTAGGAACGATACAAGAATCGTGCCTGCCACCGATAATTAATTTCGCATTTTCTTTGTTTTCTAAATTTACAGTGTTTTGTTCTTTTGAAATTGACGGTGTAGGTTTAATAACAACCCTAAATGTAATCGGCATACCGTTTGCGATACCACCGTTAATCCCCGCATTATAATTAGTTTTAGTTTTAACTATTCCATTATCGTAATAAAATTCATCGTTAACAATACTACCAAAACTTTTAGCAAACTCAAAACCTAATCCAAACTCTATCCCTTTTACTGCGGGAATAGCAAAAGCGAGTCTAGAAATGATGCTCTCAATACTATCGAACATAAATTCGCCAGAGCCAACGGGAACACCCTTAACGACACACTCTATAACGCCACCAACCGAATCTCCGTTAGATTTAGCAGTTTGAATTTCTTCAATCATTTGTGGTTTTACCGTATCATCAATCAAAGGAAACTGTTTTTCCGTCGAAGAAAAATCAAAATTTTCAACGTCAACGTCTAAATAACCTTTTCCCGAAACGTTACCAATGCTTTTAACGTAAGCGTTAACAGTTATACCTTTTTTAAGAAGTAATTGTTTAAATATTCCACCAGCAATGCACATAGGTGCAGTCATACGCCCAGAAAACTTTCCCCCACCACGATGGTCGAATTTATCACCGTATTTAACGGAAGCAACGTAGTCAGCGTGTGAAGGTCTAGGCAAAACCACTCTATCTCCGTAATCTTTGCTTTTTTGGTTAGTGTTTAATATTTCAGCGACAAACTCTTTCCCGCTTAGCACCCCACCTTTAACACCTTTTGAATAAAGTATTTGGTCAGGTTCGGACCTAGAAGTAGAATAAATGTCTTTACTAGGTCTTCTTCTATCTAAAAACGCTTGAAGCATATCGCAGTTAAAAGAATCGTTTTTCTTAAAGCCCTTAACTTTAACGCCAATTTTTTCAGCATGCGAAGCCCCGTAAATTTCAACGGAAATTTTCTTGCCTTTATATATTGAATGATTATTGTCATCAAACGATTTCATTAGCAACACCCCCAATACTTTTAAAATCATTAAAGAAAAGTGGATAAGACTTTTCAACAGCCTGAGCCCCGTCAATAATTATTTTATCTTTAGCACCAAGTGCGAGAATAGATGCGGACATAACAATACGGTGGTCGTTAAAAGAATCAACCTTTCCTCCAACAACAGTCCCCCCGTAAACCTTTAGCGTTCCGTCGACGTACTCGCATTTAATACCACAATTAGAAAGCATTGAACAAGTAGAAACGATTCTATCACTTTCCTTAAATTTCAATCTAGAAACGTTTTTAATTTCCGAAACGCCATCACAATAGGAAGCAAGAACAGCACAAATCGGAACTAAATCAGGAACGTTTTCGGCATCAAACGAAAAAGAGTTGAGTTTAGATTTTTTTACGGTAACCGAATTCTCGCCCAAAACAAGCGTTCCGCCCGCAAGTTTAATAACGTCCAAAATTTTTCTATCCCCTTGAATACTGTTAAGGTTAAGATTATTGACGGTAATTTCGCCGTTAATAGCCCCTGCCACTAGGAAGAAAGCACTATTTGACCAATCCCCCTCAACGGCATTTAAAACAGGTTTAATGTTAGCACCATCAATAGTAAAAACGCCGTCAAGTTCGGTAATAGAAACGCCGTATTTACGCAATATTTGGACGGTAATGTCAATATAAGGCCTAGAAGTAACCTTTCCCGAAAGAATAAGTGTTGATTTCTCTTTCAAAGATGATAACGCCATTAAAAGCCCAGAAACGAACTGCGAACTAACTTCGGCTTTAATAGAATAAGTATCGGGTTTAAGTTTACCCGAAACACAAATACAATCGTCTTTAACGTAAGCAGTAACACCGCCTTCGCTAAGCGTAGAAAACAAATCGTCGTTAGGACGCTTTGCCAACTTTCCGTGAGTTTTAATGACGTAGTCGCCACCCAAAGCACTAACAAGAGGAATAATGAAACGCAAAGTAGAACCCGACTCGCCCGCATCGAGCAAGTTTTGTCCATTGCGTAAAGCATCTAAGCAAGACTTAGTTGCTAAAATATCGTTAGAAATATTAAAACTAGAAATATCGGTAGAAATGCCCGAAATAAAATCACAAATCATAACTCTGTGAGCGTAAGACTTGGAAGTAATCGCATTAACCCTACCCGATAGAAAGGAATTACCGACAGAAACAATCATTGAAACACCTTAATCAAGTCCGAAACGTGAATTTTAAGTTGACGAACGTCGCCAATAGCGTGAACGACCAAAATATTTATAAACTCACCCGAACGCTTTTTATCGCTAAGAGAATGTTCAGCAAGAAGTTTAGCAGAATAAGGACAATCATAATCCCCAAAAACCGAACTAATCAAATCGGAAATAAGTTTATAGTCCTTATCGCAAAGGAACTTAGCCTTAAAGGAATAATCGACCATAATTTTCAAGCCCATACCAACAGCAATACCGTGTGGGATAGAATAATCGCTTAATTTTTCGATAGCGTGAGCGGGAGTATGCCCGAGATTTAGTAAACGTCTAAGCCCAGACTCAAATTCGTCTTGTTCAACGATTTTACGCTTGTAATCAACACATAACGCAATAACGTTAGCCAAATCAAAGTTAGAAGCCGAAAGAGCGGAAAAAATATTACGGTCAAGGATAGCGTATTTAATGACTTCGCCCATACCCGACTTAAAAATATCGGAGGGAAGATTTTGAATAACGTCAACGTCGCAAATAACGGCATCGGGCTGTTTGAACGCACCGACAAGGTTTTTGCCTTGTTCAATATCAATAGCAGTCTTGCCACCAACTGAAGAATCGGTAGCAGATAATAAAGTGGTGGGAATTTGTACGTATTTAACTCCCCTAAGGAAAGCAGAAGACGCAAACCCAACAACGTCGCCAACCACACCACCACCAAGAGCGACAACTACGTCAGAACGAGTGATTTCATTATCCGCTAAGAAATTAACGATATTAGAAAAGGTGGCAAGGTTTTTATTTTGTTCACCGTTAGGGAAAACGTAAGAAACAACGTTAAAGCCACTATTTTTGAGCGACGATAAAAGTACGTCAAGGTAAAGCGAAGCAACAACATCGTCCGAAATCACGGCGATTTTGCAGTTGGGATAAAGTGAAGAAAAGATTTTCCCCGAACGTCTTAATAAGCCCTTATCGATATAAACGGGGTAAGATTTACCCGCGTTGACTTTAATAGAAAAAATATTATCCATATTAACTCAATTTTTTGTTTTTAAGTTTATCAAAATTAATTTTACGAGAAGTCCCGTCTTGTAACATTTCGTAAAGTTTAGATTTATCTTTGTCTTTTAATGCGTTAAGATAATCAGTAAGATTATCAATAATCGTTTGAAGTTCTAAAACTAAATAATCACTGTTGTCTAAAAATAGTTCAGTCCACATTTCGGGCGACAATCTAGCAACCCTAGTCATATCCCTAAAACTACCCGCCGAAAAACCAAGATAATTTTCAGCCGTAGGGCTTTTAACGTAAGCACTAGAAACAACGTGTGCAAGTTGCGAAGTGTATGCAATGATTTTATCGTGTTCACTAGCCGTGGTAACAACCGTAGAGCCAAACCCTAAGGAAAGCGAAAAATCTTTAAAAAATTTGATAACCTTAAGGTCAGTATTAACGGGAATAATAATCATTGAAGCACGGTCAAAAAGATTAATCGACGAGTGCTTAATACCCGAAAACTCACGCCCAGCCATAGGGTGCGTGGAAATAAACGAAAGTTTAGGGTAAGATAGAGAAAACTCCTTAAATGCTTTAACGATACCACGCTTGTTTCCACAAACATCTGCAACTATGCAACCGTCTTTTAGTAAGGGTAAATACCCCTTAACAACTTCGATTGTAGCCTTTGGGTATAAAGCAACTATAAGCATATCTAAAGAAGAAACGTCATCTTTAGTTAAAACGTGGTGGTATGCACGTAAAAGCGAACCAAGTTTTAAAGCACTTTCATCACGGTCGTAAGCGTAAACAACGTGATTTGTTTTATTAACGATGGTACGAGCAAGCGAGCCACCAATAAGCCCTAACCCGATAACGCCAATTTTTAAACTATTATCCATTTGCTTTCTTTCCTACAACGTCAAGAATTTTCTTAACTTTATCAACAATACTAGAATATTGGTCGGGCTTTATAGATTGTGCCCCGTCACATAATGCACGCATCGGATCGTTGTGAACTTCTATCATTAACCCGTCAGCACCAACTGCAGCAGTCGCTAAGGATAATGGCTCTACTAGTTTAGATTGCCCCGTTGCATGACTTGGATCAACTATTATTGGTAAATGCGTTAAAGAACGAAGTACAGGTACTGCCGATAGGTCAAGAGTGTTTCTTGTTGCCGTTTCAAACGTACGAATACCACGTTCGCAAAGTATAACGTTGTTGTTCCCCTCTGCCATAACGTATTCAGCACTCATTAGTAACTCTTGCAGGGTGTTTGCAAGTCCACGTTTTAATAGTACGGGCTTTCCTGTTTTGCCAACTTCTTTTAAAAGTTCAAAGTTTTGCATGTTCCTAGCACCAATTTGTATTATGTCAACGTCTTTGAATAAATCTAGGTGTGATACACTAAGAAGTTCGGTTACTATTGGCATGCCCGTTTCTTCTTTGGCTTTTAAAAGTAAAGATAACCCTTCGCCTTTTAAACCTTGAAACGCATAAGGCGAAGTACGTGGCTTAAATGCCCCACCACGAAGAAAGGTTGCTCCCGCTTGCTTTACGGCTTTTGCAACTTCAATTATTTGACTTTCACTCTCAATAGAGCATGGCCCAGCAATAAAGGTAAAGTTTTCCCCACCAATCTTGTTGCCCATTACGTCTATTATAGTATCTTCTGGGTGGAATTTACGATTAGCATTTTTAAAAGGCTCTGAAACCTTCTGTACTTTTTCTACTATGTCTATGGTAGAAATAAGGTCAACGTCAACTTTAGACGTGTCGCCAACAAGCCCTAAAACTGTAGATTCATGCCCAACACTAACGTGAACGTCTAAACCTAAATCTCTTATCCAATCAACTAGGTTGTCATACTGAGATTTTTCACAATTGTTTTTAACTACGATAATCATAAAATAATGCTCCCGAAAAAATTAAAGGCTTTGTAGTAATTACCACAAAGCCTTGTTTATCCACGTAAAAGCGAACCCGTAAGTAATTACTAACGCGATATTAACACAAGCTATTAAAATAAAAATAAAAACTGTTAAAAAACATCATAAGTTCACCTTCTATATTTATTTTACTCTCATAAAAAAATATTGTCAAGGAAAAAAATAAAATAATTAATATTTTTTTAAAAATTTAACGGCATTGCGAAAACTCGCAACGCCGTATAAATTTAGTTTTTTAGATGCTAATTATTAGTTATCCAACTAATTACACCTTCTTCGCTAACAATAAAGTAATCCTCATTAAAAGCATCTGTTACAGTTTTTAATGCTATTTGTCTTTCCGTATAATCTCCGTTTGAATCAGTTTCTTTATAAGACTCCGTTAACTTAGTTACGTTGTCATAACGATACAACTTAACTGCTTCATTTGTATTTTTATTTACAGTATAAGATGTCGATCCGTCTTTACAACTTTCAACGTTTGAACCAATAGTGTTAGCATCATATCTATACGATTGAGACCACAAATTATTACGATGTGAAATAATTTGTTCGGAAACTACGATTGCATATGAATTATTTAATGTAGCTGTACCACTGTTAAATGCTGTTGAACTATATACACCAGTACTATTATTTAACGTACCATTATAAAGGTGTAAATTGATTTCAAAATAACAACCTTTTAATGATACACCAAATGATGCCCATTTAGCAAGTAACGCACCAGATTTAACAGCATTAGTACCATCATATTTATTAGATTTTACGTAAACGTTTTCTAATACTGCTTCATTTGTCATATAATGTGATATTACACCATTAGCAACTGATTTAGATGAAATATTTACAAATGCAACGTTCTTTATAGTCCCTGATACAGCACCGAATATACCACCTTG
>JAZNPL010000025.1:0-34020 GCA_045589615.1 Christensenellaceae bacterium
GGACGACTAAAGAAAGCCAAAGCGAAATTCCCTCAATTACCGTCTTTCCATAAATACCAGAAATCGAAAGGTAAAGGCTCAATGCTAAAAGTAAGAAAAATATTAAACTTTCAAAAAAAGCAGAAGAGGATTTTATCATAATATATTATATTATGGCTTGAAAAAAAATATAGAATATGTTAAAATATTTTTATGGATTTATTTGATTTAGCAAACAAAAAAAATACCAACGCTCCACTTGCAGAACGCATGCGCGCCAAGACCTTAAAGGACTTTTTGGGGCAAGAGCATATCGTTTCTGAAACGGGGCTACTTAAAAGGGCGATTAAACTGGACAGGCTTGGCAGTTGCATTTTTTGGGGGCCACCCGGTAGTGGTAAAACCACTCTCGCTAACGTGATTGCAAATAATACCGAAGGAAATTTTGTGAAATTAAACGCCGTTTCTAGTGGTGTTGCAGACGTTAAAAAGGTTGTTGAAGAAGCAATATCTAATGCTAAACTTTACGGCAAAAAGACATATTTACTCTTAGACGAGTGTCATAGGTTTTCTAAAACTCAGTCTGATAGTTTGCTTCCGTCTATTGAAAAAGGCGATATAATTTTTATAGGTTCTACAACCGAAAATCCTTACGCTTCTATGACGCCTGCAATCGTGTCTAGGTGTAGAGTGTTTGAACTTAAAAGATTATCCGAAGAAAATATTAAAAACGCACTAAACAAAGCGTTAACCGATAAAGAACGTGGGCTAGGAAACTACGACGTTATAATGGACGAAAACGCTTTGCTTCATATAGTTAGAACTTCTGCTGGCGATTTGCGTATTGCCTATAACGCTTTAGAACTTGCAGTTTTAACCACGGTTCCTAACGCTGACGGGCGTATTCACGTAACCTTAAAGGACGCGGAAGAATCAATACAACAAAAATCTCTTTCTTTTGACGAACAATTATATTACGATATGCTTTCGGCATTTTGTAAAAGCCTTAGGGGAAGTGACGCTAACGCTGCACTTTACTATATGCAAAGGTTAATTCAAGGTGGTTGCGATCCGTTGCTTATTGCAAGGCGACTTGTCGTTCACTCGGCAGAAGACGTCGGTATGGCAGATCCCAATGCTTTAGTAATTGCAACCAGTGCTTTGACGGCGTTTGAAAAAATAGGGCTTCCTGAAGGATTGATTCCTTTATCCGAAGCGATAATTTACGTTTGTGAAGCCGAAAAGTCTAATTCGGTTGTAGAAGCAATGTATTCGGCTAAAGAAGATGCGATTTCGGTTAAGGACGACCAAGTTCCAGCACACCTAAAAAATTACGAATACGCTTCAAACGAAGAAAAGAAAAACAAGTCGGGATATAAATATCCCCACGACTATGGTGGATACGTTGACCAACAATATTTACCCGATAGATTAAAAGGCAGGGTTTACTATAAGCCTAAAAATAACGGTTACGAAAACGTAGTAAAAGAAATTAGAAAAAGGAAGGGAAAATAAAGCATGCAATCGTTAAAAGAGTTATATAAAATAGGTATTGGCCCGTCTAGTTCACATACGATAGGTCCACAAAGAATTGCGGAATTTTTAAAGAACAAATATGAAGGAGCAACTTTTAAAGTAATACTTTACGGTTCTTTAGCGATGACGGGCAAGGGGCATGGTACTGATACTGTTTTAAGGAAAATTTTAGGTGAAAATACCGAAATAGTATTATGCACTAAAGAAAAAGTTTTACCACATCCCAACACTATGGACGTTGAAGTGTATAAGAACGGAGAGAAAATCAAGGTCATACGAGCTGTAAGCGTTGGTGGTGGAACGGTAAAGATTGACGGCGTAGAATTTATTGAGCCACCACAAGTGTATCCTTTAAATAAGTTTAGCGAAATCAAAAAGTACGTGGAAGATAAAAATCTTAGACTTTACGATTACGTGTACGAGATAGAACCTGACATTAAAGACCACCTAAAAATGATATGGCAAGTAATGAAAGAAAGCGTAGAACGAGGCTTAAAAAAAGAAGGAGAACTTCCCGGTGGGTTACACGTTCTTAAAAAGGCTAAGTATATTTATGAAAGCACGGATATTTTTGTTAGGGATTCACTATTAAGGAACAAACTAACGTGTGCGTACGCATTAGCGGTGGCTGAAGAAAATGCAGACAACGGAGTAATCGTTACAGCGCCGACTTGTGGAGCATCTGGTGTATTGCCTGCAGTGTTATATTACGCCCATAAAAACGAACACGTTTCGGAGGACGATATAATAAACGCACTTGCGACTGCGGGGCTAATTGGAAATATAGTAAAGACAAATGCTTCAATAAGCGGTGCAGAGTGTGGATGTCAAGCAGAAATAGGAACGGCGTGTTCAATGGCAGCAGGTGCTATATCAGAAATATTTAAACTTTCCGTTGACCAAATAGAGTGTGCGGCGGAAGTTGCAATGGAACATAATCTAGGCTTGACTTGCGACCCCGTATTGGGCTTAGTCCAAGTTCCTTGCATAGAGAGAAACACTATGGCAGCGATGCGTGCGTTTGATTCGTTTTGTGTAGCGTATTATCTTGCACCAATGCGAAAAATTCCGTTTGATGTAATAGTAAAAACTATGTACGAAACAGGCAAGGATTTAAATAAGAAATACCTAGAAACTGCACGTGGTGGAATAGCAAAAAACTTCAATATAAAATAAAAAAAGGACGCTTATGGATTACTCGATAAAACTCAGCAAAGAATTTACTATTAGACAAGACTATTCAAAAAACATTATCAATCTTATTGATGAAGGGAACACTATTCCTTTTATAGCGAGATACCGTAAAGAAATGACGGGTTCTTGCGACGACCAAGTTCTTCGTGAATTTGCCGATAGACTTAAATATTTAAGGGGATTAGACAAGAGAAAGGAAGAAATAGCAAACGCTATTACAGAACAAGGCAAGATGACTGACGAAATAGCAATCGCACTTGCGTCTTGTGAAACTCTTACCGAAGCCGAAGACGTTTATAGACCTTTTAAACAAAAGAGAAAAACTCGTGCGTCGGTTGCTATGGAAAAGGGCTTAACCCCACTTTCTGACTTGATTTTTGCTCAAGAAGTTGACTTTGACCCTTATATAGAAGCCGAAAAATTTATCGATGCAGAAAAAGGCGTTGAAACGGTAGAACAAGCAATATCAGGGGCTTCTGATATTATTGCAGAACGCATTTCAGACGATGCAGAACTTAGAAAAACCTTGCGTAAAAAGATTAACGACGTGGGCAATATCGTTTGTAAACTTTTAGAAAACGAAAATGCTAAGACCTACGATATGTATAAAGACCACTCGGAAAAAATAGACAAAATTCCCTCACACAGAGTTCTTGCAATTAACCGTGGCGAAAAGGAAGAATGTTTAAAAGTTGGTATAGAAATTGACGTAGAAGCATTTACTTCGGCAATAAAAAGCGTTTACGTTACTGCAAGTGGAAAGGCTAGCGAAATAGTTGCCCTATCTTGTGAAGATTCTTTCTCAAGATTAATTTTCCCCTCGCTTGAAAGAGAAGTTAGAAGCGATTTAACCGAAAAGGCAAGCGAACAAGCAATAAAAATGTTTGAAGTAAACTTACGTCCTTTATTATTACAACCCCCACTAAAAGGCAAGACTATTTTAGGGCTTGACCCGGCGTATAGAACGGGTTGTAAAATAGCAGTTATTAGTCCTGAAGGTAACGTTTTGGATACTGCAGTTGTTTTCCCAACTCCACCACAAAACAAGATTGAAGAAGCAAAGAAAATTCTATTGAATTTAGTAGATAAGCACGGCGTACAAGTTATTTCTATAGGTAACGGAACGGCTAGTAAAGAATCGGAAATTTTCGTTGCAAATATGATAAAGGAAAGTGGAAAACCACTCTCTTACGCAGTGGTAAACGAAGCGGGAGCGTCCGTTTATAGTGCAAGCAAACTAGGTGCAACCGAATTCCCTGACTTTGAACCTGCACAAAGAAGTGCAGTTTCTATTGCAAGAAGATTATTAGACCCGTTAGCCGAACTAATTAAAATCGACGTAAAATCTATCGGCGTAGGTCAGTATCAACACGATATGCCAGAAGCAAGACTAGAAGAAGTTTTAGGCGGTGTAGTTGAAGACTGCGTTAACAGCGTAGGCGTTGACCTTAATACTGCTTCGCAAAGTTTGCTTTCTTACGTTGCAGGGCTTAATAGTGGCATTGCTAAAAACATTGTAGAATATAGAAAAGAAAAGCCGTTTACTAGTAGAGAAGAACTACTTAAAGTTAAAAAACTTGGCGAAAAAGCCTTTTTACAATGTGCGGGATTCTTGAGAATTCAAGGTGGAAGCGTTTTAGACAACACGGGTGTTCACCCCGAATCTTACCCCGCAGTAGAAAAGTTATTAAAGGCAACTAATTTCACCCTAGACGACGTTGCTAACGGTAAAATTTCAGATATAAAATCTAGAATTACCGAAAAGGGTTTAGAAAATACTGCTAAAGAATGTGAGATAGGCGTACCTACCTTAAACGATATAGTTGACGAATTATTAAAGCCCGGTAGAGATATTCGTGACACCTTGCCAAAGCCCGTGCTTCGTAGCGACCTTATGGACTTAAACGACCTAAAGGAAGGTATGGAAATTATAGGTACTGTTAGAAACGTTATAGACTTTGGCGTGTTCGTAGATATTGGCGTACACCAAGACGGACTAGTGCATATTTCTCAAATTTCCGATAATTATATCAAGCACCCGTCAGACGCACTTAAGGTTGGGGACGTGGTTAAGGTTAAAGTGCTTGGCGTTGACCCCGTTAAGAAAAAGATTTCTTTGACTATGAAAACTGCAGATAATCCCAACGGTATTGCTGTTTCTAATCAAAAGACCGACAGCGAAAGAAAGGAAGGAAGACGACTTGCCGACAAGAAAAAGGAAGCAAGAAAAAAAGAATCTAAAGAAGATATCCTTTCAATGTTATATAAAAAATTCGGTAGATAATTTAAAAGCCGTAGTGCAATCGCACTACGGCTTTAACTTTACTATGGAATATAGTGTTCAAAAATTATATTGTCAATAAAAGGACGGACGGTCGTTTCAATTTCTTTACTAGTTATCGTCCAAGAAATTACGGGCATCTTTTTGGTTTTTTTGGCGTATTTTGGTATGCCTTTATAATCGTAACTAATAAAATCGGGTTTGATTAGGAAATTAAGTGGCATTTTTTTAACGATGTAATTAGTTATGGCACTTTTCTTTCCAGCGTCTTGCGTGGCTAAAATTCCCCTAATAAAACTTGGTGCTAACTTTTTAACCTTTTTTATATATAAGGGGTTAAAACTTTGCAAAGCAAATTCCCCTTTGTAACTTTTTAAGCGTTCTACCGTTTTATCAACAACCGTTTTGTCGGGTTGGTCTTTTATTTCAATTAAAAGTGGTACTTTATTCTCAGCAATTTCTAACACTTCGTCAAAAGTGGGAATTCGTTCGTCAGTGCCTAGAAGTTGCAATTGTTTTAATTCGGCTAAAGTCTTTTCATAAATATAGCCGTCTGCACCCGTCATACGCTTTAAGGTCGAATCGTGAAAAGAAACCAACTTGCCGTCTTTTGTAACGTAAAGGTCTATCTCTATCGGATAGCCTTTTTCTACTGCGTTACGATAGGCAGTTAAAGAGTTTTCGACAATTTCTCCGCCCCAAAGCCCCCTATGTGCGACGGGACGATTTAATAGCCAATAATTTTTAGGTATTCTTGACATATATTCTCCTTTTATAACACTTGCAAAAAAACGAGCAATAGTATATAATTTACTATGAATACATACTTAGTATTTTAGCAATAAAGGAAATTTATGTCAATAGAAAAGAAAAACATACGTAACTTTTGCATAGTAGCACATATCGACCACGGCAAATCGACTTTAGCAGACCGTCTTATGGAAAAGACGGGGCAAGTTAGCGAAAGGGATATGGAAGAACAACTTTTGGACTCTATGGACTTAGAGCGTGAAAGGGGAATAACCATAAAACTTACACCCGTAAGAATGTTTTACAAGGCAAAGGACGGAAATGAATACGTATTCAATTTAATAGACACTCCCGGACACGTTGACTTTACCTACGAAGTATCGCGTTCATTAAAGGCGTGTGAGGGTGCAATACTAATAGTTGACGCAACGCAAGGCGTACAAGCCCAAACGTTAGCGAACGCATACCTTGCAATCGATAACGACCTAGAAATTATGCCCGTTATAAACAAAATGGACTTAGCGTCTGCACGCCCCGAAGAAGCAGCGAAAGAACTTGAAGATATATTAGGGCTTGACGGCTCTAACGCACCGAGAATTTCGGCTAAGAGTGGGCTAAATATAGAAGAAGTTTTAGAAGGAATCGTTAAAAACGTTCCCGCCCCGAACGGCGATGAAAACAAGCCGTTAAAGGCTTTGATTTTTGATAGTTATTACGACAATTTTAAGGGCGTTATATGTTTCGTTAGATTGTTTGACGGAACGGTTAAAATTGGCGACCAAATAAGGACTTATATGTCCAATAAAACCTTTACGGTAACCGAAGTAGGCGTGTTTGCACCAAAAATGTCGCCTAGAGATATTTTATCGGCGGGCGAAGTAGGGTATATTGCGGCAAGTATCAAGAGTATAGAAGATACGGCTGTTGGTGATACCATAACCAATGCATTAAACCCTGCACCCGAACCCTTGCCCGGCTATAAAAAGGCGTTGCCTATGGTGTTCTCTGGGGTGTTCCCGTTAGACGGAAGTAAGTTTGGCGACTTAAAGGATGCACTTTTAAAATTAAAACTTAACGACGCTGCACTATCAATAGAACCCGATAATTCTGCTGCGTTAGGTTTTGGATTTAGATGTGGATTTTTAGGGCTACTACATATGGACGTTATTCAAGAGCGTATCGAAAGAGAATTCGACCTTGATATTATAACGACTGCACCGTCCGTTTCGTATAAGGTGTATAAAACGGACGGCAGTATGTTGATTGTAGAAAATCCTACGCACTTACCACCCACAACCGAAATAGATTATATGGAAGAGCCTATTATAAAGGCTAGTATTTACACTCCACCAGAATTCGTTGGGCCGATTATGGAACTTTGTCAATTTAAGCGTGGCGTGTATAAAGATATGGTGTACCTAGATAAAACTCGTGTAGAGTTAAAGTACGTATTGCCACTCAACGAAATAATTTACGATTTCTTTGACAGTTTAAAATCTAGGACGAAAGGTTACGCTTCGTTTGACTATGAACTTGCAGGATATCAAAAGAGTGAATTAGTAAAACTTGATATGCTTCTTAACGGGGACGTTTGCGACGCACTTTCTATTATCGTGCATAAGGATAAGGCGTACGAACGTGGTAGGCAGATTGCTGAAAAGTTAAAAGACGTTATTCCACGTCAAATGTTTGAAATTCCTATTCAGGCGGCGGTTGGTGGTAAAATTATCGCTAGAGAAACGGTTAAGGCGTTCAGAAAAGACGTTTTAGCAAAGTGTTATGGTGGAGACGTTACTAGAAAAAAGAAACTTCTTGAAAAACAAAAAGAAGGTAAAAAGAAGATGCGTTCTATCGGAACGGTAGAAATTCCTAGCGAAGCGTTTATTTCTATTCTTAAAACAGATAACGACAAATAAAATAAATTATACAAAGGAAAAAGTTTAATGAGTTTTTTTGAAAAGTTGATTGTGTTTTTAAAAGCAACAGGGGAAGAGCCGGCTGTCTTTTCGCTTTACCATTTTATGTGGATAGCGATTGGCATTATTGCGACAACCTTAATTTGTGTGTTCTTTAAGGACTGTAAGGAAAAAACGGTTAGAAGAATAGCACTTATTGCTTGGATAGTTACGATAGTTTTTGAACTGTATAAGGAAATTACCTATCTAGGTTATGGAATAGTGGACGGAAAACCCGTTTGGGATTATGATTGGTACGGTTTTCCTTTCCAATTCTGTTCGTCAACCATTTATTTGTTGCCTTTCGTGGCGTTTATGAAAGACTGCAAAGCAAGGGAAATGATTATAACCTTTTTAGGAACTTTCTCGGTGTTCGGCGGGCTTTGTAATTACGTTTATCCAGAGCAAGTTTACATTACTTCTATCGGTATGAATATTCAAACGATGGTGCATCACGGTGTTCAAATAGTAGTTGGTATTTTCTTCTTGGTTCATAGACGTAAAAACCTTTCACTAAAGCGTTTCTTAGAAAGCACGGCTGTTTTTGGCGTTATGCTTTTAATCGCTACTCTGCTAAACGAAGTTTTTTATTACGCTTTTATAAGAGATTTAGGCGAAACGTTTAATATGTTCTATATCAGCAGACATTTTGAATGCTCGTTGCCTATTTTATCAATGGTTTATCCAAAAGTGCCCTATTTAGTGTTCTTCTTAATTTATACACTCGGCTTTATTTTGGTGGCTATGCTAATTTATTATATGGTGGTTGGAATTTATAAACTTGTTAAAAAGTTTATGGGAGAGAAGTCTCCTACTTAAAATTTAACTAAAAGGAGAGAAAGATGTTTCAAAAAATCAAAGTTTATTTAGTACCTGCTTTTTGTGTGGTGGAAACTATTTTACTCAGTTTGATTTTGTTTACCGATTTTTATACGGCTTACGTTAGTTTTTCGGTAATTATAACGTGTTTTCTCGCATCGCTTATCTTTATTAAAGATGCAAAATATAACTTTTTAGTTTCTACGGCATTGTTCTTTACCGTGGTTTCGGACTTTTTCTTGGTAGTCCTTTTTACTTATTACCCTTACGAATTCTTTCAATCGTTAGCGGTAACGACCTTTTCGGTAACTCAACTTTGCTACTTTGCTTATTTAATAGTAAATACTTCGGGCAGTCAAATTCAACGACATATCACCATTAGAATAATTGCTTGCGTGGTGGCTATTGCCTTGCCGATTTTTATTCTTCACGAAAGTGCAAACTATCTAGCACTAATTACTATGTTCTATTTTGCTAACCTTTTAGTAAGTACGGCGTACGCATTTAGAAATTATAAAAAATCTCCTTTGTTTGCGATAGGTTTAGTGTTCTTTATATTGTGCGACTTGTTCGTGGGTATGCAAATTGGGCACGGAATGTTCTTTACGCTTCCCGAAAATTCTATTCTTTACAAGATATTTTTTGCACCCTTTAATTTTATGTGGCTGTTTTACACTATTTCGCAAACTCTAATCGTTTTGAGTTTAAAATACAATAAACTAGAAAAAGAGCCTTTAATGACGGAGTAATTATGAAAGGAATTTATATTCACGTACCGTTTTGTAAAAGTAAATGTACATATTGCGACTTTGCTTCTTTCCCTAAAGAAACGGGTAAAATAGAAAGTTATTTTGCTTGCCTTTATAGAGAAATCGAAGGCAGGGGTAGAAGCCTTCAAGGCAAGACTTTTGATACCGTTTATATCGGTGGTGGAACGCCGTCGTTTGTAGAATCAAAGTTTATTACGGGTGCAATCAAGCAAATAAAGAAATTCTTTACTCTTTCTAACAATCACGAAATCACCATTGAAATTAATCCAGGTACGGTTGATGAAAAGAAAATTAAAGACTATCTTGACGTAGGGATAAACCGTTTCTCGATAGGGCTTCAAACGGGATACGACGACCAACTTAAAAAATTAAACAGAATTCATACTGCAAAAGACTTTTTGCTTACTTGTAAACTACTAAAAGGTCAAAACATAAGTGCCGACGTGTTATTAGGTTTGTCTGGACAAACCTTAGACCAAGTTAAAAAGACGATAGATTTAGCGATTGTGGGTGGGGTTAGCCATATTTCCACCTACGCATTAACCCCCGAAGTAGGAACGCCTATTTATTCGGACTATCTTAACGGCGAACTCTTATTGGACGATGAAGTTGCCGATATTTACGACGGAGTGGTTGAATACTTAAAGGAAAAAGGTTTTAATAGATACGAAGTTTCTAACTTTTCAAAAGCAGGCTATGAATCAAAGCACAACCTTAACTATTGGCAACGCGGTGAATATATAGGGCTAGGCGTTTCGGCTTCTTCCTTTATCGATAATAGAAGATTTACCAATACTTTTAAGATTGACGAATACCTAAACGCAATAATCTTTAACAAAACGCCCGAAATATCGTCTGACGAAATAAGCGTTGACGACGCTAAGTTTGAATTTATTATGCTTGGGCTTAGAACTGCCAAAGGAATTTCTATTAAAGAATTTAACGAACAGTTTAACTTAGACTTTGACATTGAATATAAGGACGCATTAAAGTCTAAGCAAGAATTTTTACAAAGAACGGGGGATAATTTAAGGATAAAAGATGAGTATCTCTTTGTTCAAAACGATATTATACTAGCGTTTATGAAATAAACCGTGGACTTTTTTAACAAAAATACTAGATATTTTTCGCCACTATAATTAGTGGCGATTATTATTGAGAGAACTTATGAAAAAAATTAAAATTTATAGCGAAATAATTTATCTTCTTTCTATAATTATAATTTCCTTTTCGGTTGCAATGCTTTCAGCCGTAGATTTTGGGATTTCTATGATTGTAGCCCCTGCTTATATATTGAGTAAAAAGATAGGCATTACTTTTGGACAAAGCGAATATATAATTCAAGCAATACTTTTTATAGTGTTTTGTATTATTGTCAAAAAGGTAAAGCCTATATTTTTAATATCCTTTTTAACTTGTTTAATATACGGTTGGATACTTGATTTATGGCGTGTTATTATTCCTGCGTTTAATCCACAAATTACCCCGCCAGGCACTTTAGATTTGTGGGTGAGAATAGTGTTCTTTATTGTGGGAATGGTACTTACTTCGCTTGCAGTTGCCCTTTCTTTTAAGGCGTATATCTATCCACAAGTTTATGATTTTTTTGTTAGCGAAACGACAAAATTTTATAAAATTAGTGTTTCAAAGTTTAAGACCATTTTCGATATGTCCTTTTTGGCACTAGGTGTAATAATGTCGTTAGTGTTCTTCCAAGGTTTTGTAGGTATAAATTGGGGAACTTTGGTTATGGCTGTTTTTAACGGAAGCATAATTTCATTTTTCTCTAAAACGTTCGATAGATTTTTCGAACCAGTGCCACTATTTAAAGGCTTTGCTAAACTGTTTAAAATTTAAGCATATTCTTATTCGTCAAAAAAACTTAATATACCAAAATTATCCGTCAAAAATTTATAGTATTTGCGTGTTATTATTCCACTACGGTGGTTGAAATGACGGTATATATAGAGTACGCATTGATTGATAATTTGGTAATAGATTATCTAATATTAAAAGCCACTTTTAAGATTTCGGGGGTGTCCCGTACTAAAGGTAGGCTTTTTTTATCTGCCTTTTTTGCAAGCGTGGTGGCATTAGTATTTCCACTTATAAATTCGGCGTTGATTAGTACGCTACTAAAACTATTACTGCCTATAACCGTTGTGGCGAGTTCTGGAAGTTTTAGGTCAAAAAAAGAGTTTATATTTAGCGTTTGCTTGTTTTTAGGGGTTACCTTTATTCTAGGTGGCAGTGCTAGTGGAATATTTTCTTTTTTTAATATAGAACTAGGCAGTGAAGTTTGCGTTTCCATAGTAATTTTACCGGTGTATTTATCGGTAAAATTCATTTTGAGATTGGCTAGCATTTTACATCGCAAAAAAACCTTTGACAACTTTGTGTATTTAGTAACGATTCTTCAAAACGGAAAGGCTTTTTCATTGCGTGGTTTTCTAGATACGGGCAACGGCGTTTACGACGGAGAAAACCCCGTTGTGTTTATTAGGAAAAAGTTGGCGAAAAAATTGTTTGAACAAGGTAAAATCACTAAAGTGAAAGAACTTGAGATTAATACCGTGAACGGTTGCGACAAAAAAATACTTTTTAATATAGACGGGTTAGAAATACGTAGCGATAAAGAAAAATATATTTATAATAACGTTAGCGTGTGTGTGAGCGATAAAATAGGCTACAATTACGACCTTTTATTGCACCCTGCACTATTTGAGGTGGATAATGAAAATGATTCAAAAATGCAAAAAGTTGTTTGAAAAATTCTTTTTATACGAGCGGTTAAGGCGGTTTTTCAAAAGTTTTTCGCTAGACGAAAACCTTTTAAGGTATGTAAACGGTGGGGAAACTCTGCCAACCCCTTTTACGACCGAAGAAGAAAATCAACTTGTTATAAAATTATCTAACGGCGACCAAAAGGTTAGGGATTTGCTTATTGAACACAACCTTAGACTAGTAGTTTACATAGCAAGGCGTTTTGAAAACACGGGAGTTGATTTAGACGACTTGGTTTCGGTTGGTACGATAGGTCTAATTAAGGCAGTCAATTCTTTTAACGCTGATAAAAATATAAAACTTGCCACCTATGCTTCTAGGTGCATTGAAAACGAAATATTAATGCACTTAAGAAAAACCTTAAAGATTAAAAGCGAAGTCTCTTTTGACGAGCCACTAAATACCGATTACGAAGGCAATGAACTAGTATTATCAGACGTTATGGGTACTGACGCCGACGCAGTTTATAAAAAGATTGAAAGTGGGGTGGAAAAAGACCTATTAATTGGTGCGTTAAAAAGATTAAACGATAGAGAAAGAGAAATTATGGAACTTAGATACGGGCTAAACGGAACGGAAGAAAAAACCCAAAAAGAAGTTGCCGATATGCTGGGAATTTCGCAGAGTTATATTTCGCGTTTAGAGAAAAAAATTATCGGAAGATTAAAGAAAGAATTCGCCAAAATGGTGTAAAAAAATATTTTTATAAAAAACATTGACAAAGATTTTGTAGAATTGTATAACAAAGTTGAATTTTAATTCAAGGAGAAATTAAAACAATGAAAAAATTAAGCGTACTTATCGCTCTTGTACTTTGCGTTACCATTGGTGGCGTATATGCTGCATGGAACTATTCTCAAGGCGACACTGCTTCAGTTAACGTATCTCGTGAAATTAACATGGCACAAGTTGTAACTAACGGTACAAAGGGTACTATTACAGCAACCCCACAAAACAACTTTGCTTTCTTAGTTGATGATATCGCTAATGATACTCCTAACGGAGATGGTACTTATACTGATATTAAGTATAAAGCAGTATTAGTTGGTACTGGTGATATTCAAATCAACTTTACAGCAAACCCTGGTGCCGACCAAACAACAAAAGATTATGGTGTTAAGATGATAGCAACTATTACTCTTAGTGCTAAAGATAATCTTAAATATAGCGACCCACATACTTCGCAAGATGTTGTTCCTATTACTGTTAGAGAAGGCGAAAACGTTATCGCTCTTGGGGAAAATACTAATAATAAAAATAACAATCCAGATATTACAAATGAAGCAAAAATAACCGCTCAAGAAATTGTTGATTGTCTTGAACTTGCTAACGTTATCCTTGATACTAAGGCAGAAAACGACGCTTTCCACACGGCATTAAAAGACTATACTATCGTTATTACTATTAGCGAATATCTAGTAACTACTGGTGCATAAGTCATAATTACATAAATATAAGATAGAAACAGCACAAAATTTTTTGTGCTGTTCTAGTCTTTTTTTAAAGGAAAATTCTAGTGGGCTAAGGAAGCACTTTATGGTTGGATTTGAGTTATACGTATTCTTCCTTTGTCTAATCGTTTTTATAGCCTTGACTACTTTGTTTTCTTTTATGATATATTATATCGGTAAACAAAGGGTACTTGTAATTTCAAATGGTTTAGAAGACGAAAAGATAAAAGAAAGGTTAACAAAAAAACTTAATAAAGATTCGACTAAGACGGGTAAAATTATCGAAAAGGTTGAAAAAATTCTTTCGATAGTTTTGTGCGTCTTTTTGTGCTTTGTTTTACTAATTACGGCGATTTCAAGTTGTAGGGGAGATGAAAAGGTTAGAAAACTGCCTGCAATTAAAGTTGTTGCTTCAACGTCAATGTCAGAAAAATATGAAAAGAACTCATACCTTTTTAAAAATAATCTTAACGACCAACTTCAACTTTTTGACGTTGTACTCTTGCACGAACTTCCTAAAGAAGAAGACATAAAGTTATACGACATTGTAGTTTACGAACATATTACGGGGGCTTTACTTATTCACCGTATCGTTGCAATAGAAGAGCCTAACGAAAACCACCCTAACGAACGTCACTTTGTTTTACAAGGCGATGCAGTGCATTATCCCGATACTTTCCCCGTTAGATATTCTCAAATGAGAAGTATTTATCGTGGAGAAAGAATTCCTAACGTTGGTAGTTTCGTTTATTTTATGCAATCTCCAGCAGGAATAATGTGTCTTATTCTTTTGGTGTTAAGTTTAGTTTTAATGCCTATTGCAGACAACTATTTGCTTAAAAAAGAATACGTGCGTGTAAAATTATTAGTTGAAAACAATCAACTTGATAAAAAAGCACTAGAATATTATAAGATAAAGAAAAAGGAAAAAACGCAAGATAATGCTAACCCTAGCGAAGGGGGTGGCGATAATGCGTAAGATTAGATATTTTTCCATTATTTTAACTTGTTTGATTTTCTTAAGTTTTATCGTTGGAACTCCTTTTGTTTTTGCTACTTGGAGTTACGACGGGGCTCTTTCTGCGAACATTGACCTTAATATTAACGTTATTGTTATGCCGTGGGAGGGGGCTGATGAACTTCCTAACCAAAGCGAATATGGTAATAACCATAAAATACTTATTGAAAACGTTTTAAATGGTACTTACGTTTCGGGCAATTCTACTCAAAATATAGGTCTTAATACACCCAATTCTTATCTAGTTCAAGAAATTGAAAAGAGAAAAGATATAAGTTATCGTGATGCTAACCAACTTGGTAGTATGGACTTGTGGCAGTCTGACAGAATTAATGAATTTTTTAATCTTTCGACTAGTTCTAACAAGGTTGAATTTATTCTTAAATTCCCAGACGGGTCTGACGATACCTATTATTTATATAGCACCAGCCTTGATTTAGGTGACGGGTGGAGTCCTGAAATACCTGTTGGCACGTATATTTTCCCTGTTTATAAAACTACTCTTCAAAGAAATGCGGACGGAATTTGGGAAGCGATTTCTACTGAAGTAGGGCATGCAAAATCTGCTAGATATAATAACCCTTATACGGGGCTAGCACTAGGCAATGCATTTGATACGAATTCTTGGGTTAAAGGTAAAATTGGTACAAGTTTTGATAATGCAATTTATACTAAACTTAACTATTCTATGCCGGTTGAAACTCACGATGCAAGCACTGAAACGTATTATTATTACGACAGTTCTTCTACTACTAACGTAAGTGTTGCCGTTCAAAACAGTACGAAAGCGATAGTTTACGTTTACGACGCTAACGGAAACCTAGTTGCTACACGAAACAATACTTCACAAGGTAGTCAAACGGTAACCTTTAAGCCTAGTAGAAATACTAGATACTACGTAAAGGTAACGGGCGATACTTATTGTACTTTTACTATTAGTTAAAGAAAAAACAAACTGCACTTTTTTAGGTGCAGTTTTTTGTTGTATAAAAAAACTTTTATTGCCTATAATTAACCTTAATCTCTTTTTTTTTAATTACATAGGAGGGATTATGGCTAATAAAGTAGTTATTTGTGGGGTTGATACTTCAACTCTTCCTAAACTTTCGGAAAAAGAAACGACTGAACTTTTACTAAAAGTTAAGTCGGGAGACGAACAAGCGAGAGAAGATTTTATAGTTGCTAACTTTAGACTTGTTTTATCGGTCATAAAAAGATTTAGGCTTAAAACCAACAACCTAGACGACGTATTTCAAGCGGGAAGCATAGGGCTAATTAAATCGATAGATAATTTTGACACTAGTTTTAACGTTAAATTTTCCACCTACGCTGTTCCAATGATAATTGGCGAAATAAAACGCTTTTTAAGGGACGGTAATTCGCTTAGAATTCCTAGAAGCATTAGAGATACTGCTTATCAAGTATTAAAAACTCGTACCGAACTAGAAAAAGATTGCAAAACGGCAACGGTAGAAGAAATTGCTGATAAAATGCAGATAGCCGTATCCGAAGTGGTGTATGCAATGGACGCTATATCCGACACCGTTTCGCTTTTCGACCCCGTGTATAATAAAGACGGCGACACATTAACGCTAGTTGACCAATTAGGCGATGAAAAGAACACCGAAGAAAATTGGGCGGAAAAGTTTGCGTTAGATAACGCTTTAGGCTGTCTAGGGGAAAGAGAAAAGAAAATAATTCAATTAAGATACTACGAAGGGAAAACTCAAACGGAAATAAGTAGCGAAATAGGAATTTCACAAGCACAAGTAAGTAGGCTTGAAAAAACAGCCCTAAAAGAAATTAAAGAGAGTATAAGGATATAATAAAAGCCACGCTTTTTCTTAAGCGTGGCTTTTAAATTTAATTTATTATTCAACCCAACCGAATTCGTTAGGAGAAACCATTTTTTTGCCTAAAACGTGTATTGCGTTTTCTTCGTAAACCCAAGTTGCGTGGCAGTCGTAATGACCGTTAGCAGTTTTAACCAATAGTTTATAAGGCAATCTAAAGAAGCCTGCGTCTTTTTTAGAAATTGTAACTTTAACGTGTGTTACGTCATAGTTATCGCCAACCTTTTCAACTTTCCATTTAGCAAGTTCTTTTTCGGCTTTCTTGCCAAACATAGTTTGATGGCTTCTTGCTTCTATTTGGAAACGGTGCGTTCCGTCTGCACAGAAAGTAACTACGCATTTAGGAAGTCCTAAAACAAATTCGTTACCAACGTAGAAGTGATGTTTTTTGCTATTATAAAGTTCCATATAGATATTTTCTTCATCAATAGCAAGTTTGAACTTAGCGTCGCCGTCGTTTAAGAATTCCCAAGGAGCGTCTTCTAGTGTTTTACCTGCCTTGTATCTCTTTAAGCCGTCGGGGTCTTTGCCCGTGTAGTATTCTAAAGGTGCTAAACCGTCGTTAATACGCTTTTCGGTTTCAACGAACTCAGTTTCCAATAGCGTTTTAAGTTTGCAAATTCTTTCTTCCATTTTCTTAGGGAAGAACTTGTAGCCTTCTGCTTCAGAGTGGTAGCCAAGACGGTTATCGTTTTTGCAAAGTTCTATCATTAAAGTAGAGTTTGTTATTTCGTTTTTTACGATTTCTTTCATTTTTGTAAGAATTGCTTTTTCGTCGCCAAGTTGATAGCCTAAATCGTTACGTAACTTATAGAATTCAAATATATTCTTTGCACTATTAAATAAAATACCTATTGATTTTGCAACTGAATATTGTTCGTTAAAACTTTCATTAACGCTAGGAAGTGAAGATAAAATTTCTACGCCCCTATTCCACCAAGAACAAATTGCAGTGTAAAGGGTAATGATTTCATCAACGGAGTGCGAAGCAAAGATACATTCACCAATTCTATCGCCGTCCGGTGGGTCTAATAGTTGCCAAGAGCGGGGAAGTGAGAAGTTTCTAGGCTTTAACGCTAAATCCCAAACGACACTGTCGTGTGCGGGGCCGTAATATCCCATTAAACTGTTGATTGGATAGTTTGCGTAGCCGTTTTCAAAACAGTTCCACGCTTCTACTACCTTTGGTGCTTCTTCTTCGTTCCAATATAATTTTGCTAGGTCTAGTAAAAAATCGTTCTTTTCGTCGTAGTTTTTGAAAGACATTAAACCAACTGCTCTACTCATTAGACAAGGATAGTTGCCGAAATACCAACTTTCCATAAAGCCTTTAACGTTTAGTTCTTTGGCACGGGTTAGTTTGTCATAAATGATACCTGGAACGGGTACGTAAGGAATAGACGCTATTTCGTGAGAACAGCAAACTTGAAGTTTAGCCCACATTTCGTGTGGATACTTGATTGCTGATTTAGCCGTGTGCTCAAACATTCCCGACGGGCCTGTAACCGATAGCCAATAATCTTGAGAAATTTGTTTTTTGCCAAGTTGGGTGTTTATACCAGCGTCTTCGAAGTTTTGCATTAAAATAACATCGCCGTTAGCGTATTCAACGTATTTGCCAATATCTTCTAACGACCAAGCACGGTGAGCATACGTCCAACTAATAAATTCTGCTTCAGGTTTAATCTTGCTGAGCGTAGTCTTGATAAGGTTAACCGTGTATGCCAAGTTCTCGGCGGTGGGAATATTTCCACATCTTGGGCAAACGTTGGGATGACCTTCTACGTCGCTTATCATATTTTGACACGACGTATACCTTTCGCCTTGAGTTATACTTACGTAACCTTTGATATCTGGACAAGCACTAAAAATTTGTTCTAAAGATTCACGAATATATCTTTCAGCATACTCGGTGTGAGCACAGAAAGCATAGTGAGAACCGTTTTTGTTGCCACAAAGGTGTGGGTACTTTTTAACTATATCGCCGTGTTTTTTGGTTATTGATTCATTGGTTAAAGACATCGGTTCCATACAGAAGATGTAAATTCCAATGCCGTATTTTTTAGCACGCTTACAAATAGAGTCAAGTTTAGCAAGTCTCTTTTCTCTGCCAACGCCGTATTCGGGAATAACCGAAGTTCTTGCAAGCGAGCAAAAGTCGGTGTAAATCCAAATGCCAGAAATACCGTCGTGCATTAATTTATTGAGATAGTTTTCGGGATAGTAATCAATATCGTCGTAAAGTTCATCGCCATTTTTTGGTGGACGATTAGTGGGGGAGAAGAAACATCTAGTAATTCTGCCCGTAAAGGTGGGGGAAACTTCCGTTTCGCCAATCTTTAATTCGCCGTGATTAATGGTTAGTTCGTGTTCTAAGTATAAAATACCACGAATAACCGAGTTAATGTCGCCGGCAAAAATCTTTGTTTCCTTTTCGCCAATCTCTATGCGGAAATTTTCCTTAATAAACTTTTCATCTTTTATAAGTGAAACAAGGTAATCGCTTCCTTTAATTTTGTTATAAGAAATAAAATCTTCAAAATCACCAAAAATAACGCTTAAATCGTCAACGCCATTAAATTCGCCAGCGTCAAGATTGATGCTATTAAATAAAACGTACCCGTTTTTAGTTTTTTTCGGCATATCGTGTATCTTAATTACAACCTTATCCTTTAAGTCCTTTTCAAATAGTTGCGGAGGTTGATCGTAAAAATACTTGTCAATTAGTTCCTTTCTTATCATAAAAATTAGTCTCCTTTTTTAGTTACGTTAATTATAATCAATTTAATTTTTTAAGTCAATATATACTTCTAATAAAAAGATATAATTTACAAAATAAAAAACTCACTACCTTAAATCTGGTATTTGAGCAGTGAGTCCATTTACGATTTTTTTATTTTTCTGTATGCTAAAGGTGATAGCGATTCCTTTTCCCTAAATATGAGTGATAAATAGTTTGCTGAGGAAAAACCACACTCTTCGGCAATCTTGTTCATACTTTTACTCGTCGTTGTCAATAGATTTTTTACTTGGTCTAATCTATAATTTAAAATGTATTCACTTATTGATATTCCCATATATTTTTTAAAGTTTTTTCTTATGTTTGGAACGGAATAATTTAAATTTTTTGCAATGATCTCAAGCGAAAGTTTTTTGCCGTAGTTTTCTTTTACGTAATTGATAATGCTGTAAACCATGGGTGGTACTGAACTTTGGTCTGGCGACGAAGACGACTTGTTTATGATGCACTTGTATAATTCTAAAAGAAAAAGTGAAAACAATATATGAAGTATTTCTTCACGGTGTTTGGTGGTGTGCTTTAGTTCGTGCATATTTTTAGCAACTTCTAGCAATCTAGAAAAAATCTTTTGCGGTAATTCAATTACCGGCTTTGACGAAAAAAGTTTTAACACTTCTTCTTCAAATTTCGTTAAAATTTGTGGAAAAACACTTATTGAATATCTTACAAAAGGCCCACCCGTTAAAGTGAAAGAGTCTTTAGGACTAAATATCGCTACACAGTTCTTATTAACAAGATATGAAGTTTTGTTTGCGTAAAAAATGCCACTTCCTTCAATAAAGGCGTTTAATTCATAATATTTACGCTTATGCTTGTTTCCACCATCTTTCTTTTCGTTCTTGCTAGTCTTTACAATTTCTATTAACGCCATTTCCACCTCTATTTTAGATTTGAGTATCAAAAATATGTAATTTTTTAAAATTATAACATATTTCATAATGGATAATCAAGTGTAAATAAAAATAAAATCTTGTTTTTTGTTTTTTTTTATAATTTGTCTTAAAAATTGGACAATATATGTAATTTTAGAATAAATTAGGACTATTTTGAGTATGTTCGGATATAAGTGTTGTGTTATTATATATAAGAAAAAATAGGTAATAAATTTACCAAACAAATTAAAGGAGAAAATGTAAATATGAAAAAGATTTGGACAAAACTTTTATCCCTCGTTCTTTCTATTTGCGTTGCATTGCCTTTGGCTGCTTGTGGTGGTACTGGTAGTGGAAGCGGTGGCGGAAACGGGAATAAATTGACCGTTACTTTACATTTAAATCGTGGTGGCGTTCAATCATCATGGTTTAATGCGGTGGAGAAAAGGTTTGAGGAAGCAACCAAAGATAAGCCTTACGGAGATAAAACGGGTATTGATCTTGTATGGGGCGAAGATACTACTGAAGATTTAAATAAAATGTATACTGGTGGTAAAAACATTATAATGGCTGGTTCTCAAAATACGATCGGTCAATATATAAGTGGTGAACGCATCATGGATATTACAGACGTAGTTACTAGCCCTAACCCATACGATAATGGAAAAACCATAGAAAGCAAATTAGCTGATAACAGAAACAGTTTCACTAAAGTTAACGATCAAGGTGAATTAAGATATTATGGTCTTCCTTGGAAGGAGTATTTTATGGGTATCACTCATAATGTTACTGCTTTTGAAAATAATAAATGGTACTTTGCTGACGAGACTGCTGACGCGGCTTGGACTGGTAACTTGGGATACGGAGATAAGGAATACTATTTTATTGAAGAGAATCCAGATGCTGGCAAGTCTGTTGGTCTTGACGGTGAATCCGGCACTTACGACGACGGTCTTCCCACAACCTTAGAAGAATTAATGGCATTATGTCATAAAATATCGGAAGCAGGATGGTATCCATTTGAATGTACTGGTGGTAAACACGTTGACTACAGTAACTATCTAACCGAAGTTATCTTAGTTGGACTTGAAGGTTCTGAAAGATTTATGAATTATAGCGACGTTGACGGTGAAATGGTAATCGTAGACGGATATACAAATGAAAATCTTTGGGGCTTAGATGACGTTTACGTTCCCAAGACAAAGACGGTTCAAATAAAACCTAACGATAAGTCTACTTGGAATTACATTCCTAAATCAGTAGCAAGATACTATGCTGTTGCGTTTATTAAATATCTTGTAGTACACGATATGATTTGTGAATGTGTTTCATCAGATGCAGATAATATCGAAGTTCAATTAAATTTTATTTATGGTGGAACCAAGGTAAATGAGGGCAGAGACAAGCACAATGGTGCAATGCTAATGGAAGGATCTTATTGGTATACCGAATCACAACATAACAGTAACTTTGCATTGTATGATGATTATGTTGGTGAGGAAAGACCTGAATTTGGTATTATGCCTTATCCTGCTGCAGTTGACGGTAGTGTGAACGATGGCAGTGCAGAGTTAGTTTTATCATATATTACTTCTACCGCTAATGTTTACATTAACGGCAACTTGATGAAGAACGCCGAAAACAATAGATATCTTATAGAAGCTTGTAAGGAATTTATATATTTCTTCTATTCAGATCAAGAAATAGGTTATTATATTGAAGCAACTGGTCAAAATCGTTGCAAAACTAATTATGATTGGCAATCGCTTATATTTGCTAAGGATGACGATGGCAACTATTTGGATGGTAAAGATGGAAGAGACAGAGTAATAAAAGATGATTGCAAACTCTCTAATTATCAAATTACATTGTTGGAACTTGAAAGAGACGCTACGCTCTTAAATATGGAGCCTACCGAAGCAAATCCTAACGCTGTTTTTGCTATCAATAACATATCTGGTCTAATGTATAACAACGGTGAAGTATTCTATCATATGTTTACTAGAAAAAATCCATTGACTGTTGAAGAAGCATTTAACCTAACAAGCCAAAAAGTAGCTTAACAATTAAATAAAAAACGATAAAATTGGTTGTTCCGCACAAAGTGCGCGAACAACCTTTTTTTTGTTAAAATTTGATTTTTTCCATATTTTGACAATAAATTTATTTAAAGTATCAAATATATGTAAAATAAAAAATAAATATCAAATATTTACTTGCAAAAAATCAAAAATTTTGAGAATATATATACTGTATAAAATAGAATAGGTTTAGTATCGCGAATTGTTTCCGTTTTGTGGAAAAAACTATTTTTTTAACAATCGACCAATATCGCAAAAATGCTTATTTTATCTTTGAAAAATCGGTAATTTTTACACCCTTTAATTGCATCATTTTTAATAATAGGTAATATTCGCACTTATTTTAAGCGTGTCATTATAAAAAACAAAGATAGGAGAAAATTATGGAAATTACAGAAAATTTAGCACAGCCTAAACAAAAGAAAATGCTAACAAGACGTACTAAAAGAGCTATTTTTTATACATTGTTGGTAATTTTCCCTATGTTTCAATGGTGTGTAATGTACGTTGGCGTGCATTTTAACACGTTCGTATTGGCATTTCAAAGTTATAATATGGAGACTTTTGAACTGTCTTTTGCGGGATTTAAAAATTTCCAAGATGCTTGGAACTATATGTTTGCACCTGATAGAACGTATCTTTGGGTAAACTCTGCGACTTATATTGGTTGTTCTTTGATAATTAGACAGACGTTGACCTTAACGTTCTCGTTCTATATTTATAAAAAGTTTCCCGGTGCAGGTTTATTTAAAGTTATGTTATTCCTTCCCGGAATAGTTTCTACGTTGGTTTATTCTTATGCGTTTAGAACTATAATTTTGGACGTTTTGCCATTCTATTTTGGTGCAGAAAAGGGTCTGTTGTATGGAGAACATAAATTTTCAATTATGGTGTTCTACAATCTATGGTTGGGTTTTGGCTCTCAAATGCTTATATATTCAAGTGGTATGTCGAGTATTGACGAATCTATTGTAGAGGCTTCACAAGTTGACGGTGCTACTTTAATGCAAGAATTTTTCCACATTACTATTCCTATGATTTCAAGGACTATAATGATTTTCTTAATTACAGGTCTAACCACCTTCTTTAGTTCTTCAATAGGACTATTTGATTTCTTTGGTTATACTGCTGGTCAAGCTGGTACGATAGGTTATCAAGTATACGTTGATACTCTTAAAGCTACCTATGACAAGGTTTTTATCCCTCCGTCATATACTGAAAGTGGAGAGTATATTGCTGGTTCTTACGAGGCATCGTACATGACGCTTTCGGCGATCGGTTTGTTAGAAAGTTTGTTCCTAGTACCTGCGGTAATGGGAATGCGTTGGTTTATTAATAAAGTTGCTCCGAGTGCGGACTAAGGTAGGTGATTATTATGGAAAAGACGATTAAAATTCCAAAAGAAAATGCAATTAAGAAAATTACAGTATTCCAAGTAGTTATGGGTGTAATTCTATCAATTTACACTATATCTATTATAGTCCCCCTTATAGTTGCGATAAACTGTTCTTTAAGTCCTAACGTGCAAGTAACAGAGTTAGGGGCGTTAAATCCCTTCTGGAATCATACGTGGGTTGTAGGAGATAAAGTCTATAATATTTTTGAAAAAGAAAAGTGGACGAGTGTTTTTGAGCAATACAAAATGGTTATTGACGCCTTTAACAATCAAAATCCTTTCTCTGGTACATATATGGTTAACGGTATTATGTATGGACGAGAAGGCGTTTCAGTTGGATTTTTTGGGATGTTCGGAAATACCTTTGCTTATGCATTAGGTGGTTCGATTGTTAATTCGATATGTATGGTTGTAATGTCGTACCTTTGTGCTAAGTATAAAAACTTCTTCTCAAAAATTATTTACGCTATCGTTATGTTTATGATGATGGTGCCAATTTTAGGTGGTACGTCATCTACTGTTGAATTAATACGTAAATTACATCTATACGATACGTACTACGGCTTCTTGTTCTTTAAGTTTACCTTTGGTGGTGTTTATTTCTTGACGTTCCACGCATTCTTTGAAGGTTTGCCTGATGCTTATAACGAAGCAGCGGAAATAGACGGGGCTTCTCAGCTTAGAATTATGATTACAATTGTAGTTCCACTTGCTAGCAAGCTTATTCTAACGACTACACTTCTTTCGTTCGTTGCAATGTATAATGAATATACTACGGCGTTATTATATATGCCTACGCATCCTACGCTTGCATATGGTGTTTATAAAATGGCGAATAATAGTGAAGCGATGAAGTTGCCTAACGGTGTAACGTTTAGACCTTCTTCGACTTCGGCTCAAATGGCTGCTATTATGATTCTTGCTATTCCTATGGTTACTTTGTTTATTTTTGCAAAAGATAAACTTATGGGCAATGTTTCTATAGGCGGTATTAAAGGTTAATATTTTGGAGGGAAAAATGAGAAAACATTTTCTTAGAATTTGCATAAGCTCTTGCGCATTTTTCTTTGCGCTTGCGATTGGTTGTTTTACTTACTTTAGTAATACTAATCACTCTTATGCTTACGACATTTTAATAGACGAAGGGCAACAAGTAAAAGATACTTACGAGTATGGCTCTAGTTTTCTTGTGCCTTCTGCAAGTTTTAAAGTAGATGGACAAGAAATTCCTGCTTCAGATCACTACGTTATTTATCCTAATGGAATTATATATACTAGTGATTCTATTATGCTTACCGTTGAGGGGGAATACACTATTGTTTATTCTACTGTAATTGATGGAAAGAAAATTGAAGATGAAAGTGTTAAATTCAAGGTTTACAATAATGCTTGGAAATTTAATTATGATACAACCACTGTTGAATACAATGACGGTAAAACTGTTTCGGGTAAGGATAAAGATGGCAACGAAGTAGTTGGTTTATTCCACAAACCTAATTCTTCCGGCTTGCACTTGTCTTTGGCAGACGGAGATACGTGGACTTACAATAGGGTTATTGACCTTTCTGATAATACTGATATAGAGCCATTATTAGAATTCAGTCCTTGGAATTGTTCTGGCAAAGTTACTAAAACGCTAGAAGATGGGACTGTAGTTACAAGAGAAGTTGACCCTGAAGCAACTAATATTTACGTTCGTCTTACCGACTGCTATGATCCAGAAAACTATCTCAATATCAGGATGCATTATTATAAACTTAGTGCAGAAAGATATCAAATTTATACAACAGTTGCTAGTCCAGGAATTGATACCATTGGTTTAAGATCAAGTGAGTCCGGCAAAATTATTATCAATAATGTAAGCCATAATATTGTTAGAAATTCTTCCAATAGGGGCTCTTATTCTGGTGATGGATTCCGTACTGCTAGAGGAGCTAAACTTTATTACGATAACGAATCTAAAGTAATTTCTTTTTTTGATGGTCAAACTTTACTTTACGTTACTGACTTGGACGATAAAAACATCTACTATAATAATATGTTTAAGGGGTTCGCTACAGGTGAAGTTATCCTTTCAGTTTATTCTGAATTGAATAACGATGCTCAAACTAATTATGATATTTATTCAATCGACGGTGTAAAGGGAGAAGATTTAAAAGCTTCCGTTACTGACGTTAAAAAACCGTTAATTAAAGTTGATATTAAAGATTCACTTGTTAGAGATGGTATTGCTATTGCTAAAAACGAACCATTTAAGATTTTTGACGCTAAGGCGTACGACGTTAACCTTAAAGGCGATATTTCTACCATCGTTTACTACAATTACGGCTACGAAAACAATATATGTATGACTTATAATGGAATATTTACTCCTAAAGAAATAGGTTCGTACGCAATTGTTTATAGGGCTATTGATGCTTTTGGCAATGAAGAAGAAAAAGTTATTGAATTAACTTGTGTTGATAAAGAGAAAACAATTGATTTGATACTTGGTGAATTCCCTTCTTCATACGAAAATGCAGTTCATAATAAATTGCCCGACTTTTCTTTTGACACCTTAAACAATATTAAAAATTTGAAGCTTGAAATAACTCTTGAAAAAGACGGTGTTATTTATAATATAGACCCAGAATCAAATACTTTCTATGTTGAAGATGCTGGAAAATATACAGTTACCTATAGTTATGGTGATGGAATAGTTGCATACACCGAATTTTACGATATTAACGTCGTAAGTTCAAATAACGTATCTCTTGATGCCGATAGTGCATTCTTCCCTGAGTATTTTATTAAGGGTATGAAATATACACTTGACCCTGTTAAAGGTTGTACCTTTGATACAGGTACGAAGGTAAATCACGAGCCAGATTTTTACGTAAGCAATGACGGTGGTAATTTCGTTAAAGCGGATATGAACAACTTATTAATTGAAGCCAATGAGACTATTCAATTTAAGTATTCGTTTTCAGCAAACGATAAAACGGCTGAATACGTTACGGATACTTTTAAAGTTATTAACAACGCTTTTAATCCTAGCAAGCCTGCTTTTAAGGAAAGATATTTACAAGAAAACTATTTTGCTGGAGATATCACTACTGTAAAAGAAAAAACTAGTATTATGATTTCCCCTGTAAATTTAGGTACTACGAAAGTTGATTTTATTAACGTTTTAAGTCTTTCTTCTTTCCAATTTGAATTTAACGTACCTAAAGAATATGTTTCATTTGCTACGTTTGAAATTAAAATTATTGACTACTACGATAGAGATAATGTTGCCACTATTTCTTTTAGGGGTAACGATGCCAATTCTTTCGTTAAGATTAACGATTCTTTAGAAGATTCTATTGGAAGACCTATTAATTCTTCGACTCGTTTCCGTGTTGAATATTATGGCGACGGTATTTTTGAAGAAGTGTCTAGTAAAAAAACTCTTAATTCTAGACAACAATTTACTTCAGACAAAGTACTTTTACATTTAACGTTTACGGGAGTATCTGACAAAGCAGGAATTAACGTCTTTAGGATTAACAAACAAGCGTTTGGTTCTCAAGCAAGTGACTTTCAAGGCAATATTTCTGTTGATACAACATATAGTGGCACTTATGATTTAGGTGTTGTTGCTAAATGTTTCAATGCATTTGCAAATGACGTTATGAATCCATTCTATGGTAAAAAATTCAAAGTAAAAGTTGAATATGTCAATGCTGAAGGTTCTACTGAAATTGTTACCGACGTTGATGGAAAAGAATTATATTTTGAAAATTCTTGGGAATTTGAGAAAGATTATTATTCTTTTAAGCTTTCAAAGATAGGTAATTATGAAGTTGTTTACTCATATGAGGATCAAGGTGGTAAAAAGTGTTCTATTACTAACACTATTCGTGTTGGAGATGGTGAAGCACCTAAGTTCCAAATCAAGAAGGAAGGTCAAACGCTTGATAAAAACACTGTTATTAACGTTAAGCTTAATACAACCTACGAGTTTCCTGGAATACAGGCTAGTGATAACGTAACGCCTGCTAGTCAAATGTCTATTCGTATCGTTGTAATGAGACCTGATACTTCTATGAAAAATGTAACCACGAACTCGTATCAGTTCCAAGATAAAGGCTTGCACAAGATTACTTATATGATATTTGATGATTCTGGAAACTGCAGTCTAGATTATTTTTACGTTAACGTAAACTAAGGGGGAGCAAACAATGAAAAAATCTAAATTATTTACAAAAATTTTATTGGTTTTTCTCTCGTTGACAATGTCTCTTTCGGCGTTTGCTTGCGATAATTCTGGCAATGAACAGGAACGTTCTAGTCAGATACCTAAGTATAACGGTACGCACGTTATGACGGCTGATAAAACCGATAAATATATTGTTAAAGATGGGGCAAGTGAATATAAGGTAGTTGTACCTTTAAATCAAACCGGTTTTGAAAAAACCGCTGTTCAAGAATTTTCTTATTTGTTTAAAAAAGCAACTAATATATCTTTACCCATTATAAGAGATGAAGGACTTATTCACGATAGAAATAACAAATATATTTCTATCGGTAATACTTCTCTTTTGAAACAAGCTGAATTAAAGGGTGGTTACGAAGTTCTTCATTACGATGGATGTAAAATTGTTACCGTTGGCGACACAGTTTTCATTATTGGTGGTTCTGAAAGAGGTGTTATTTACGGCGTTTATGATTTTATGAACATCCTTTTCAATTTTGAAAATTTTTCTATCGATGCTATGTATATTGATAGAAACGTTTCTGACGTAAGATTACGTAATTTTAACGTTACCGATATTCCTGATTTTAAATATAGAGCAGGTAACAGTTATCAAATTGAAACTCAAAGCGTTGACTACGACATTACAATGTTTAATAATAGAGAAAGGGTTTCTGGACAAAGATATGATAGATTTATGCAAGTTGTAAAGTCTTGGACCGAAGGTGAAGATGGTTCTATTATAGATCCAAAATTTGCTGCCGTATCTACTAATACTTATGACATAATGAATCCGGAAACCTATCCTGAAAAGGAAACTAAATGGTTTTCTACGCGTGGTAATCAATGGTGTTACACTGCAAGGGGAGATGAAGAAGAGTGGAAAGAAATGACCAATAGGGTTGCACAAATAATTATAGCATCCTTAAAGGTAAACACGAACCCATCTAGAAACATTATTACTATTACTCAAGAAGACGGTACAGGTCAGCAATGTGCTTGCGACACTTGCTCTGAAGGTGTTGAAAAGTATGGTGGACATTCGGGCGATATGTGTATTTTCTTTAATGAAGTAGGCAGAATCGTTGACGAATGGATGGTTACACAAAAGCCGGAAGACGCTAGATTCCACGATGCGTATAGAGAAGATTATCATATAATATTCTTTGCGTATGGTTGGTCGTTAACTCCGCCTACAAAACGAGAAGCAGACGGCACCATTGTTCCTATTGATGATAAAGTAGTACTTCGCGATAATCTTGGAACTTATCTTGCATATAAGTTATCTGGTACGGATATTTTAGCAAATCCTAATTCTAGTGGTTGTTATACTTTTGATGCTTGGTCAATTATTAGTTCGTACAATTTATTCTGGGATTATCAAGCAAATTATCAAAACCCAGTATATCCTTATTATCCAAACTATATGAATAGCACTTATTACAATTGGGTTGCGGTTAGGAACGATATGTTCATGTTTAATGAACTTCCTGGTCATAAATATGGTATTCCTGCATTCTATGACGTTAACGTGCACATTAATATGAAAATGAAGTGGGACGTTTCGCAAGATATTAATCAAATAATAAATGATTATTTCAAGGGTGTTTATATTTACGATGAAGTTGTTGAAACCATGAAAAATCTATATTGGGAAATGAGAAATTACTATATGATAATTTCAGCTAAACTCACTGTTGATATTAACGAATCTACTCCTGTTACTACTGCAGAATATCCTCAAGCAATAATGATTGGCTGGTTAAAGCAAATAAATGAAGCAAGAGACTTGGCTGAAAAATATAAGGCAACAGATAAAGAAGCGTATGATCAGATGATACGTTATATTGAAACAGAAGCAATTACTCCATTATGGATGTTGGTTGATATGTATGGTCAAGGATTGCCTTCTCACGTTTACAAAGAATACGTTCAAAGACTTAATAATACTTTAGATACTTATGGAATGACCATAAGTTTGGGTGGTGGAGCAAAATTGAACGATAAAATTGATAGGCTAGTATAGGCTGTTCTTTTGTTTGGAGAATATTATGAAAAAAAATTTATTAACAAGCATATTATTTTTAGTTTTGTCCTTTCTGATGGCAATAACTTTTGCAGGTTGTGATTGTAAAGGTTGTAACAACGCAGAAGGAACTAATACTTCAAAATTAGATATCTATTTTAGTTCAGACGAAATAAAATTAACCGTCGATGATTCAAGACGACTTGACGTTTTTGTTGAAGGTGTAATGCAAAATCCTGCCGACATAACTTTTGCTAGTGAAAATCCTAATGTTGTTTTAATTAACGATGAAGGGGAAGTTACAGGTTTCGCACCTGGTTCGGCTTACGTTACTGCATCATTTCAAGACTCTACTACAAAATGTTTGGTTAACGTTGACTTAATGGGGTTAGCACCTGAAATTGTTTTTGACAATGCTGATTACGATAAATATGAACAAATTGCTATCCCATTAGGCGATGAACTTGATATGTCTGCTAAAATATCGTTTAATGGTAAAATTTTTGATGATGCAAAGTTTGAATTTGATTTGTCGGACAAATCTTTAGGTTCAGTAAGTGGAACTAAGTTTGAATCTACTAAATCAATTGGAGAATTGGAAATTTATGTTAGTGCAACATGGAGAGGAGTTGCTGTAAAGGAAAAAACCATTAAAGTAGTACTTACGAACTCATTAAGTATGACAGTTAACGGCGAGCCTTTCCACACTATTAATACTACTGCTGTAGTTATTGATAAAAAAGGTGCTATTACTAGTAACGTTTTTGACTTTGACGTTGTAATTAAAGATAAGCTTTCTGATGAGCCAATTCCTATAAACGTAGTATTGGAAAATCATTATAAAGACGTTATCTACTACGATTGGCTTAATCATAGTATCACCGTTAATAGCATGGGTACTGCATATATAGACGTTTATCAAAGAAGGGCAGACGGGTCAAACGGTGCTTTCCTAAGAAACATTAAAATTGTAGTTAATCCTTATATTTTTGAAGAAAAGTCTGATGAAATTTATCTATTCGATGTAGAAGATGGTTTGTTTGACGTTGAATCAATTTTCGGCGATGCAAATATTAAGGTTTCTGGTGCAGAATTTATTGATAGAGACGTTAAAATTGAAGCAAATGATGATGGTGCAATTTTAGGTATTAAATCAGATGGAAAAATTGAGCCTACAGCTGAATACGTAAACGTTTATAATAAATTATACGGATACAAAATTCAAATTAAAGCTTATGGTAAAATTGTAGATAGTCCCGAAGATTTATTGTGGTTCAACTTTAGTACCGACGGAAAAGATTATGATTCATCTACAATGAACGTTAGAACACTTTCTGGATATTATATAATGACCAAAGACATTGACATGTCTGAAGTTGATTATAGCAGTATACCTAGTATGAATGTTACTACGTCCAAGAACGAATCAAATTCAGGCAAGATCGCTACCGTTGGTTTTAGAGGTGTGTTTGACGGTCAAGGACATTCTATATACAATATGAAAGGTACGGTCGGAGGTATTTTCGGCGTACTAAATGGAACTTTAAAAAACGTAGCATTTAAGAACGTAAGCCTTGAAAAAGTTACGAAAGATAAAACAGAACTTTGCGTGTCGTTATTATCGTCTCGAATATTTAATGGGGCAGTGATTGAAAACGTTTATATTAACGTTCCTACAGTAACTTCAACTAACTACGGAGTATTATCTAAGGCGGTTAGTGAAGATATCGTTGTAAGTAATTTAGTAGTTATATTAAATACTGACGAAATAACAAAGCATTGCTCACCTATTTCTTCAAGAGTAGTACGCAACACTTCCTCGGGTGGTTTTTCTAAGGGATCTAACAACCCATATAGAAAAATGCAAAACGTTATTTTGGTTACAAGCATTCCTTTGGGAACGGAAGCTACTTCTAATACGAACGTTTATACGATGGATACTGCAAACGCAACTAACCTTGAATTAAACGTTTCTTGGAGAAAAGAAGCTCTTAAGTACACAACTATTGAGAACGCTACGGTTGTGCGTTTCGACAATCTTGAACAACTTTCGCAAAATAAAAACGCAATATCAGGAATTCTTGATAAGTTCAAGGAAAATAAAAATTGGCTAGTTAAGGAAGAAGGTAAAGTATTCTGGGGAAATGGCGAAAGCTTATACGTTAACGGCGACGAAGGCGTAAAAGAAATAGATTTGTATTTTGATAACGATTTTGGATTTAGAACGGAATTAGAATTAGAATACGTTAAAAACAGCGTTGATTTTACTAGCGAAGCAGAGATAACAACCGACGTTGAAGGAATCGTTTTAATAGAAGGTAACGTAATTAAGGCAAACGCAAATGGCATTAAGGGCGATGTTGTAGTAACCGTAAGTGCAGATCATTCATCTCAAACCTTTATTATTCACGTTAAAGAAGCTCTTGATTCAGCTAAAGTTTACGTAAACTTAAAAGGAAATAAAGCTGATGCTGAATATGCGGGCGAGGTTATTAAACTATATTATAAAGAAGGGGAAGATATAAGTGCTACGCACGATACTTTCTTTGAATTGGTTGTTAATATTGAGGGAAAAGACATTGAGGAAAAAATAAGCATAACGATAGAAGAAGGTGGTGCAGAAGCCACGATTGTAGGAAACAAGATTTCCGCAAACGGCGAAGGTGAATTCACCGTATTAGTTGACTGTGGTCGTGGAAAAACCTTTGAAATCGCAGTAAAAACCTATTTAATTTTCTTTTCTGATGATTTAACTGGTTCTGGAGATTTCCCAGCTGATTGGCTTTCCGGCCAAGGCATTTAAAACAATGAACACCGATGGTTTTGAAAATTTTTCAAAACCTATCGGGCTAGAAACATATCTAGACATTCAGGAGGATTTTTTTGATGAATAAAATCAGAAAAAATACAAGTATTATATTAACGTTCATTGCCATCGTTTTCTTGAGCCTTGCACTCGCATTCTCAAACGGTGGAACGAACGGCGTTAAGGCTTCTAGTTCTGATAATCCCGAAGGATTTACTCTAGAAAGTGGTACGGAAATTGCCTCATCTAGTGAATATTTGGGCATCAGATGGGAAACCAAGGTTTCCAAAGCATATTACGAAGGATTAAAAGACTCATATCCCGATGCATATATTACTTTTGGTACTTGGGTAGCACCTGCAAGTAGTGTAAATAGCATAGGTGAAATAAATGAAAACCTTAGCAACGCTTTAAATATTGAAGTGGATAGTGAAGCTATAAAACAAAGCTTAGATGGTTTTTCTTTAGATAGCGACGTTGTTTCATATTACAGCATTATCGATTACGATTCTCTTGCTACAGAGCTTAAGCTTGATGCTTACAAATTCCCTATAATGGCAAGATCATACGTAAAGATTGAACTAAATGACGGTTCGGTTGAATATAACTATTCGGGTGCTGAAACAGTTCAATCAGCTCGTCTTGTTGCAACCATGGCAATTATTTCTGGCCAAACCACTTCTTCTAGCGATAATTACGAAGGTGTGTTAGAGTTTATCGGTGGTGTTGAGCCAATAAAGGACGAAACCGTTATTTCTTATAATATTTTGCGTAGTAATGAAGCACAGTCTTTTGCTTTCCCCGGATTAGCCGGAAAAACTATAGATGAAATAGCATTTAATTCAACTAAAATTGATTATGAAATCGATGGCGAAAACTTAATTATTAAGACGGATATTTCTACTTCAGTTAACAGTGAAAAGAATTACGTCATTGTTTATACGAACGAAGGCGTTATTTATAGAGAAGTAAAACTAATTAACGTTATTAAAACCCCCGAAGATTTTATTAAAGCATTTTCACTTGCAAGGGGCAAATTGACAACTGCAACTACTATTGATGAACTCGCTGTATTTGACGGAGAATATTATCTTGCTAATAACATAGATTTCACGGGTTATGAATTGTCGGAAAACTTTACTTATACTCTTGGTAACGGTAATGATGCTCCTACAAAAGATATAAAAGATGAAATGTTAAAAGTAGGTTTAACCGGTACGTTTGATGGCAACGGTTACACCATTTATAACCTAGAGGCTCCGCAAGGTGGTATATTCGGTGCTGTATCAGGAACTATAAAGAACGTTGCATTTGTAAATATTTCATCTAAATCAGTTGCTAATGGTGTAATATCACATTATATGACAAATGAAGCAGTATTAGAAAACGTTTACGTAAAATCTGATAAATATGATGGTACTAATGCTGTTAAA
>JAZNPL010000026.1:0-2627 GCA_045589615.1 Christensenellaceae bacterium
ATAGCTTTTGTAAAACCTTTTGATACCTTACCGGTAGAATTACGACAAGCATCAAGAGATGTTTCTGAATTAGAAGAAATTGTTTCCAAATATGTTTCAAAATCCATGGATTAATTTATAAAAAACGAATAAAAAAGATTGGTTGAAAAATCAATCTTTTTTTTATTTATTACATTGTTAACAAATCTAAACAAACATGTAAAATCAAGGTTGACAGCCTATTTTGTTTGTTTTAAGATGATTATGCTTGAAGTATAGTGACCGAAATATATAGCGAAAACTTTAAGTATGACAAGGTTTTAAGACTTTGTCAAAAGTAGTACATAGAAAAAAGAAAAAGGAATGCAAATGGCAACTAGCACAAAGAAAAACAGAATCAGAGTTTGTTTGAAAGCTTATGATCACAAACTAATTGATTTATCTGCTGAAAAAATCGTAGAAACAGCAAAAAGAACAGACGCTAAAGTAGCTGGACCTATTCCTTTACCTACAAAAAGACGTATTTATTGTGTATTGCGTTCACCACACGTAGATAAAAAATCTCGTGAACACTTCGAAATGAGAACACACAAACGCATTATCGATATTTACGAACCAACTCAAGCCACTATGGAAGAGTTACGTAGATTAGATTTACCGGCTGGTGTAGATATCGAAGCAAGATAGTTGCGACGATTCCAGTCTTTGAAAATTGAATAAGCATTATGCATAGATAATGTGATCTACTACCCGCCCGAGTCAAGTTCTAGGCGAAGAGGCGGTGGAAGGTGAAAGTCCTTCAATGAGGTAAAGAACAAGTAAGCAAAAGTAGCGCTCGCAAGAGAAAATGCAAACCTGAAATGGGGCGGAATGTGTTCGCACCAAGTAGGGCAAGCAGGAAAGGTAGAATATGACACTAGGTGTAATAGGAAAAAAAGTTGGAATGACTCAAATCTTTGATGAACAAGGTTTGGCTATTCCTGTAACAGTTATCAAAGTTGACGAAACTGTTGTTACTCAAGTTAAAACAGTTGAAACAGATGGTTACAATGCTATCCAAGTTGGTACAGTTGCAGCGAAAGAAAAACACTTGACAAAAGCTCAATTGGGTCACTTCAAGAAAAATAACTTATCAAACTACAGACATCTTCAAGAATTCAGAGTAGACAACTCACAAGACTACAAAGTAGGCGATAAAGTTGAACTTTCTGTATTAGAAAATGTTGAAAAAGTAGACGTAACAGGTAAATCTATTGGTAAAGGTTTCCAAGGTACAGTAAAAAGATGGAACTTTGGACGTGGACCAATGGCTCACGGTTCTAAAAACCACAGAGAACCTGGTTCAATCGGTGCAGGTACAACTCCTTCACGTGTTATCAAAGGTAAAAGAATGGCTGGTAACATGGGTAACGAAAGAGTTACTATTACTAAACTTAAACTTGTTAAAGTTGATGCAGAGAACGGTTTAGTATTAGTTAAAGGTTCAGTTCCAGGTTGCGAAGCTAGATTAGTAACAATCGTTCCTTCAAGAACAAAATGGAATTAATAATTAAGTAGAAGGACTTGCCATATAAAACATATTTCTGAGTGGAAATTTGAAAGAGGTAAGGGAAAGTAAGGAAAAAAATGACAAAACAATTATTAAATACAAATGGTCAAAAGTTAGGCGAAATTTCTTTAGCTAAAGAAGATTTCGGTGTAGAACCTAACTTACACGTAATGCACTTAGCATTAAGAAGACAATTAAATAATGCAAGACAAGGTTCAGCTTCTGCAAAAACTAGAGCTGAAGTTTCTGGTGGTGGTAAAAAACCTTGGAAACAAAAAGGTACAGGTAGAGCAAGAGCTGGTTCTCTTCGTTCACCTTTGTTCGTTGGTGGTGGTGTTGTATTTGGACCAAAACCAAGAAGCTTTGAAATCAATATGCCTCAAAAAGCTAGAAAATTAGCTCTTAAATCAGCTCTTTCAGCTAGAGAAGAACAAATCGTTGTTGTAAAAGATTTCTCAGCAATTACAGAACCAAAAACAAAATTAATGGCTGGTATTATAAAATCACTAGAATTATCAGGTAAAATTCTTGTAATTGCAGATACTAAAGCTGAAGAAAATAAAAATTTAGTTTTAGCAGCAGGTAACATTCCTTCAGTTAAATTGTTACTTCCTACAAACTTAAACGTAAAAGATTTACTAGAAGCAGATTTCGTTGTTATGACTGAAAACGCTGTTAATGTTATTACAGAAAGGTTGCAATAATGAGTAAAGATAGAACAAATGTAGAAAAATTATATGACGTAATTAAACGTCCAATTATTACTGAAAAATCAGTGAAGGCAACCACAATGGGTAAATATACTTTTGAAGTTGACATGAATGCTACAAAAGTAGAAATTGCTCAAGCTGTAGAATTAGCTTTTCCTGGTAGAAAAGTTAAAAGTGTAAAAACAGTTTATATGCCATCACACGAAAAAAGAATGGGTTACAAATTTGGTAGAACTGATTCTTCTAAAAAAGCAATCGTGACTATTGAAGGTGATCCAATCGAAGAACTTACTGCTCTATAATCGAGCATAACATTGTAAAAACTTGATCACTTGGTCACTTGATCACTTGGTCACAGAAAAGTAAAAAGCCAAAGAAAAAGATATAAA
>JAZNPL010000027.1:0-10476 GCA_045589615.1 Christensenellaceae bacterium
TAGTAAAAAACGCCCAAAATTTTTCCTTAAAAGTGGTCAGGACCATATGAAAAAAGAGTGTTTAGACACCTTCTACACGTTCTAAACACCCTTTCCGGTGGTCAAAGACCAATTTTTGGCGGAGAAAATGGGATTTGAACCTTGGAAAAACACGAAATTAAACTTAAAAAAACATAGTCCACACCTTGCGATTTGCCATTTTAAAAAATTCCCGATTCACTTCCCAAAAACGCAAAAAAATGCTTACACTATCCACTTTTTAGCCTAATTCAACCACGTTGGAGCTTCAGCGTAGGCCCATTAAAAGTAATTACTTTAAACACTCTAACTTAAACCTTGCTAACGCAAGGTTGTTACTTGTGATAAATCACAAGTTAAGAAAGATTTTTAAATAAAAATTAATCTACCGACCTTTAGGTCGGTTACCCGCAACGTTTCGCAAAAAAAAACGCTTTTTGCGTTTTTTATGCACGCTAAAATAGACTTCCGCTGAGCCTTATTTAAAAAAATTTTTTTAATATGCACGTCCGGAACGTGCATATTATTTTTACTTAAATATTAATGTTTATGACCTTATCTACTAGTTAACCACAAACGGCCAATGCCTTTTCTACGTCGTCAAACAACTCAAGACGAGCACTAAAGGGCCTATTAATCTCAGCTTCTATTTCGTCGACTAATTCTGAAGGACGCTTCCCTACGACTTGTAGCACTCTATTTTCGGCTTCAGGAGACAAAGATTTTAAGTCTACGATAATTTGCTTAAACGCATCTTCTCTTGATATTCCAGGTTTAATCTCCTGCTCTTCAGCTTTTACACTCTTCGGCTCAAGCGGTTTTTCTTTCTTTGGTTCTATATATGTCTCTCTAACTAGGTTGAATCTATGTATATATGAAAATCGTTCAGGCAACATAGACGTAAACGCTCCCGATTGCTTATTGTAGAATACACAACGGTTTTTTTCGTTTATTCCTTCAAATATTAACGTTACGTAACACGTCTTATCTCCTTTCCTAAATCTAAATACGTATTCAACGTTCTTTTTTGGTGTTGCCCTTTTTGCCATTTTCGTTTTCTCCTTAAAAATCTGATTTAAACGTGCTATAACGAGACAATACCGTCGGTCTATCCGTTTCGGCACCTATATAGTAAAATTCAGGGTTTATAATACCCTTTCCGCTATACTTATATTTTAAGACGTTACTTTCGACTAAGTTCCTTAAGTGGTTACCAATAGTCTGACGTGAAACGCCTAAATATTTTGATAATTCCGACGGTGGCATATTTATTTCCCCTTGAGCATTCGCACAAGCTACAAGAGTTAAAAAAACACGAAAACCTAAATTTAATTTTTTTATTGCTACTGCGTAAACGTTCACGAAAATTCTCCTTGTAAAAATTTTTTTTGGGGGATTTTTTCAAACGTGTAAAAAAATTTGCTCCGCTACGCTCCGCATCCAAGCGGTTTGTATATATACTCACTATCAGAATTTTCAAAAATTGAGCAATCGAACACGACCTACGTCTTTGTTCGATTTGCTTTTTCAATTTTTGAAAATTAATCTTCTATTTCTTCCTTGACGTCGTTTTCTCCGCAATCTTCGTTACCGAAGAGTGCTTCTAAAACGACTTTCTGCCGTTCTCTTTCATTCGTCATAAACAAACCTTCTTTAGGCTCCAGCGTTTCTTCAACGCTGTCGCCTAAGGCTAATAAAGTAGTATCTTCAGCCTGTGCACTCGATACCGCTTTCTTACTTTCTTCAATTTCCTTTTCCGAAACTTCTTCACTAACCTCTAATTCATCTTCTTCAAAAAAATCTCTTTCTATCGAATAATTATTTTTTAATAAATATCCAATAGTTTCTTCGTCTGAAGGCGTAAAGTATTTCTCTTTAAATTGTTCTTCTTCCCGTTCGTCTAATAGTTCTAACCTAAACTTTAACCAGTTAAATAATCTCCTACGACGTTCTGCTTGCAGTTTGTGAACTTTTTCTAGTTTCAACATTAAACCGAACGAACGGTCCGTTTGCTCGTTAACAGCCTTAAAACTTTTAGTCATATTATTAGCAAGTTTACGCCTAGTTTTATTAAAGGCAGGAGAACCAAGAGTTTCTTCTTTATCCATAATAATCTCGAATACTTCTAAATTCTCTTCTAACATCTTAATCGTTAGTTTTTGTTTTATATATGTTAATTCTTTTATAATTTTTCTTTTATTAAACATTTGCACTCCTACCATAATTTAATTTTATATTTTTTAAATCAAAACCGTCATAATATAAATGACTCTCGCTCCGAGAATCGTATATTTTAAATATGTCATATAGACACGTAATCTTCTCTCTAGAATAATAATGCTTTTTATCAACTGAAGACGAGTTAATATACGCATCAATATTACCAACGTCAATTAAGTCAATAAACCATTCTATTTTTGTGATTCCATATTTCCCATAAGTAACTTTACGTTTGCGGACGTGCATTCCTCTTGAAATTTCTCTAATACGGCGGTCCAATGCTACTTGTCTTGTTCCTGTAAGATAAATATCTAAATCGTGATGCCTATGTTTTTCGAATGCAGAAAATTGATAATTCTCAATCGAGCACTCTCGAGAACCAAACCACGTCGGAGCTTCATCACAACCTATTGTCGCATATGGAAGTATAAATTGACATTGTATATCTTTAGGTGCTTCAGTTTGAATTCCGAACCTATCTGGTTTGAATTCAAGGTTCATACGTGGTCTATAGCCGTCTTTTCGAAAAATAGATTCTCCATTCAAATATGTTAAATGGTCCGGTATGGGTATATCCCAACCAAAAACCTTATTCATTTCTTCTATTTTTTTTTGCCCTGCACGTATTCTTTGATAATCGAATGCCGACTCGTTTAAGAAAAAATTCATTAAACTAGACTTTCCTACGCCATTTGGTCCGCTAATCATTGTTATCATAATTTTTTTGTTAAAACTGTTGACTTTTCTTAATTTTTAGAATATAATACTTATAGAACGTTGGGAGATATACGAATTAAGTTTCGGTGTCCCATAAATACGGTTAACTAGGTCCGTAGACGTTCTTTTTTTTTGCCTTTTACTACTTTGTAATTGGCTTTATTTTTTTCTTATCTCTTTCTGACATTTTCCACCCTGCTAAAGGTTTAGCTTTAAATTTTTTAACTTTATCTTTTTTAGCCATTGTTCTAGCATAAGCCTTTTCTTTATCATTAGGATTTGGATTTTGTTCAAGTTCGATATTTTTTACACCATTAGTAATTTTAGAATGCGTAATACCTATGTATTTATATTTTCCATTTACTTTTGCGTATATGTAAGAAGGGTGTCCGTTTTTCTTATGAGTTCTAAACTCGTCCCTTGCTTCAACCGTAGGCTTTTTCTTCGAACTATTCTTCGTGCTTTTAGACTTATTCTGTCTCACGTTGTTTAAATGCGTTTTTGCCGGCGATTTTTTCGCCGGCTTTTGTTTTGCTTTCTTTTTTAAAATTCCCATTACTTTTTCCCCGATAATTTCGCACTAAGCTTGTCTCTTTTTATGCTATCCTTAAAAGCATTGCTATAACCTTTAGTTGCGTGACGTTTAACGCCTGTCCCTTTTGGCAAGTCGTTATAGTCCCTAGCCCCCGAACGGTATCCTGTCTTTTCAGCTTGTTTAATATTTTGTTTATAGGTTTTATAACTCTCTTTTGCAGAACGAATTTTCTCGTTCATTTTGTTTTTAGCTTCTACAAGCTTTTCTTTTGTCGTTTTTTCAGGTTTAACCCTGGAATTAACTTTTGCTGTTGCTGTTGCCATTTTTATTCTCCTTTGAATTTGTTTTTCTTTTATATTCCGTACCGGCAACGCCGGGAGAATCTCCCGGCACGATACGGAACAAAAAAAAGAGATTTTTAGAAAATTATCATTGTTTTATCTAATACTACACCAGGTGCATCTGAAGCGACTTTAAAGTTTACAACGTACTTCATATCCCTTGTAGTCGATGCTATTGTCAACGTAAAATGATATTCGGTAAAATCGTAGTCTTCTCCGAGAATTATTTCGCTTCCTGGATACTTATTCTCTAGTAACGTCTGCATCGAAAAATTATTTCCAAATGAAAGGACGAACGCACTATCAAATTCTTTAATTTCAAAATCCTTAGTTAAGTCTTTAATGTTCGCAGTAGATACTATTACGTCGTCAATATAAAACGAGAATGTTGCGTTCTTGTTTGGCGTTATTTTATACGTAAACTTTTCGCCTTCTTCTCCTGATATGTTAAACGTTTGCTTGACATTATTGTTGAACTCAAGGTTGCTTTCTGCTTCGAGCGTGGTTCCGTTAAGTTGGACCGTAAACGGTTCTTCTTTAACAAACCCCTTATTAACTACAAAATAACCTATCGCAACTAAAAGGCCAATTCCAAATATAACCGCTAACGCTTTAATTACTTTAGTCATAGTTTTTCTCTCCTATGTTAAAAGATTATATCGTCACCATTATTTAAGGAAACACCTTCAGCCGTCGCATAAGGACGAAGATTTATAGTTTGAGATAAACCACTTACCGTATCAGTTACTGTAACTGCACAATATGGAATTTTCCCTTCAATATAACTTGAAAATTCTTGCTTAGCTGAACCAGTTTGGTTCCCTGTCTCCGCACTAAATCCAGAAGGAGCTCCCAATACCTCAACTTTTAATTTGCAATTTTCAATACTGCATCTAAGTTGCACTGCATTCGACTCTACTCCTCCAGAAATCGTTCGTTCAAACTTTGTACATACCGAGCCATTATTATCCCAAGCATCAACTACTTCTAAACTAATTTCTTCATTTGTAGTGCTTGTAATGTTTCCGCTTTTGTCATAAAAATTTTTTGTTGTATTAATTCCACCGTACGCCAATATAGAAATTTTATAATTTCCAAAAGTAGGGCCTACCGTTCCCATAGTATTATTTAATACAAGGTCAAATGAATAGGTACTCCCTTTTGCCAACTCGTAAATTTTTGCATTCCAGCCTGAATCATTTACAGCAGTAAACCCAGCCATATCAATTGTTAACGTTTCGGGTGCTCCTTGATATTGACAGCAAGCTGAAGCAGTATATCCGCCTTGACGTGTTGTTACAGTGACATAAATTTCATCTCCTAAAAACGCTTTATGACACGTTACATTTGCTATGGTAGAACCGTCAAAACTAGGTGTAACGGTAACATACTTTTTTACGTCTTCGTTAATTCTACTTGCTCCTGTCCCCCAAGCAACGGACCAATCAACAAGCTTATTTTCCGCATCTTCAGGATAAACTATTGCTACTATCTCACGTGTTAAACTTCCCGTAGTAGACGTTGTTTGTGTTCCCGAAGCAAATAGACTAATACCGTTAGATTTTACATTGGTTATATTTACATATCCCCTATTAGTGTAGTTTTCTTCCTTGGCTGTATCTGCATTTTCTGCACAACCAACAAACGCTGTTGCCGTTATCACGGCAAGTATTAAAGTTAAAATTTTTGTAAGTGTTTTTTTCATAAATAAATCTCCTTTATCTTCGTCTTATTAGTGTTACTAACGTAAAAATAATAAATATCGCTATTACTATCCACATTGCGATTTCTACTGGCATTACGTAAGGCACCAAAAAGGCATATTGTTTACTTAATTGTGAAATTGTGATATTTAACACAACCATAATAATTGACATAAAAAATGTTGCTAACATTATCTTTCTTCTCCTTTTAATACAATAGATAAAATAAAACCAAGAACGGCACCACCGCCTATTATTGCCATATAAATCCACCAGGCTGTTGGAATTGTTGGTGGTGGGTCAATACCCGGCACAATATCAATAGGGCTTGAAACAACCGGAATTACCGTATCTCCAACGTCGTTTCTAAACGTTAACGAGATAATATCAAAATCTAGAAAAACCGTTTCTTGAGCCATATATCCGACGTCTGCTGTCATAGTAGATACTTCTGCCGAATAATAATCGGTTGTAGCAAATCTAAAAATAAAAGTTTTCTTTCCTTGCTCACTATAGACGTTATAATCGTTTTTAAATTCCGGCAATAATGCTTCATCAATTAATAAATTTTGAGATGCGTTATTCAAATCGGATTCTTTTACTTGATAAATAGGTTCTACGTTTTCAATATTCTCGTCCGTTGGCACGTTGCCAAATAAAACGTCAATCAGTCCATAATCGCAAATTGTTTCCCACAAATTATGCGTTTGGTCATAACTTAATAAATCAAACTTTTCATCTGCATCGATTTCAACAAGATTGTATCCCCTAGTTCTTCCGGCATCTACGCTATTCGTAAATAAATCTGCACTCACGGAACCGTCTTTAACTGGCAAAAATCCCTTTTCAGACGTTTTGTTATAACTAAATATGTAATTACTTAACGTCTCTGATGAAACCTTGTATTGTTTATAATCCACACCGTTTGTAGGCAATAGATAATGCAAATTGGTAATAGTATTATTTGCGGTCCAAAACGTAGATGCTAACCAACTATCGTTTTGTGGCATATTGTAACCCCATTGGTAATTAAACACTGTAGAACCGGGCGTATCCACTGTTGACGGACTGTAAATAATTGTTACATCTGCCCCTAAGTAGTACGGTATTTTGTCCGTATATTCTCCAATATCAACCCCCACATAAGGTAAAACTGCATTGTAAACGTCTTCGTCTTGAATAACCATAATAGGTTCTGTCTTGTACTCGTACCATTCGGCTTTTACCTTTTGAAGTTTTCCGTGTTTTTGCAAAATACTTTCATCAACCCCAAAATAAACAGCATTCAATTGATGATGAAAATTTTTTCCCGTAGAACTCGATGCGGTCCTATACCATAACGGCTTAACTGTTAATTCAATCGTCTCAAGTTCGTTTATAACAAGGTCCTTGCTATCCATATCCCCCGAATAAAAATACGACTTAGAAATAGGATAGTCCGTTATTTTTCCGTCAGAACTTTTCGTTAATTGAACTCCAGCAATATCGTAACGTCGTTCGCCGTGTAACACGTTTTGATTAACAGCTCGTTTTCTCATTTCTCCAGTGCTGTCAACAATTCGATATTTATAAACCGAATAATCAATGTTATGGCTACAAAATTCAATTTCGACGTTCTCATAGCTAATAGGCGAATTATTTTCGTCATATTGTATCGCCATATTTACTACGCTTCTAGTTGTTTCCTTAAGTGTTGCCTTGCTTGCATTGTAAATATAAATCCAAACGCCATAGTCTCCAGCCGTTTGAAAACCCCTTTCAACAAGCATAATAATGTCCGTTTTTCCAGCAAGCTTATAAGGTTTAAGGTCAACGTTCTCAAGGTCCTTTTCTATTTCCGTTTTATCAAACTCAAATTCATCACTATGAGTTGTAGCAGATACATTTAACAATGGAGCACAAACGCTACAAGCGATAAAAAAAGCAAACATTAACGAAAATATTTTTCTTGTAAGATTAAACTTTGTTTTCATTGCTTCTCCTTGTAATTTTTTTTGAGAGAAGGCCCCCGTTCTTGCCAGTAAGAGCCTTCTCTCCTATTTCACTAAAGCAAACGTTATGAAAAAACAACTAAACCCGGCAACCATTTGCAAAACACCGAGGGAGGACCGTTTGCTTTAAAATGAACGTTTTAATATCATCAGCACGTATCAGATAGTTAGGAAAAAAATTTCAACTAAGTTTGGAAAAAATAAAAATTAAAATTAAGGAGTTTTACATATGTTATAAACGTGCTTCTTTAGCAAAAACAAGACTTGCAAGACACCCAACTATCTGATACGTGCCGATGATTTTAGCTTTAATCTACGGTTGCTTCGTTACCTTCTTTTATTGATAATTTATCGTCGTGTATGTTCCCAATAATCTGCCCTTCGTTGACGTTAAACATACCGAACGGTAATAAGCAATCTTTAACACCTAGCATAAACGATGCACTTTGTTCGCTGTAATAAACCGTTACTGTTTCACGAACTGTATCCTTGCCCAACTTGTGGATAAATTGAATAATATCTCCTTCAAACACATTGTCGCCAAACTTATCCGTCTTGCCTGTTGCCTGACATAACGTCTCAGGAATAATATCAAAATAATCGTTTTCGGTTTCAATTCCGATAATTTCACTTTCTTGGCCATACCTTTCTTGACCGTAACACGGCAAACCAAATACCCATTCTTGCGTTTCTTCAGATATTGCTTTGTATAATTCTTTTTTCATTGTCTTATTCTCCTTTTGGATTTTTTCTCTTTCCTTTTCTTCGGCTTTTTTAAGCCTTATTTTTTGCGATTGAAGAGCTCGTTCAAATTCTATGCCTTTTTTAAAACCACGTTCGGATGAAATAACGGTAGCGATAAAAACCGAAATTGCAGAAATTGTTATTATTATGAAGTTCATTTTTCTTTCTCCTTTTTACCACCTAGACGTTTACCAATAAGATTCACCAGTAAACGTCTAAACGGTATCGATGCACGCCTGACACGTAAAACGTGCTATCTTCTTTATAAATTTTGAAAAAATTCTCCAATAATCTTGTACGCTTCAGCCGTAAGTTCTCCGTCTCCATAAACTAGTTCTCGAATTGGCTTATCAGCCACCGTTACAGCAACGTCAAGAATTACGTGCATTACTTCTCCAAACTTAGCATTCTGAAGAGCCTTGTCATCGTTAAGTAATTTATAAATCTTTTGCTTAGTTCCTAAATTCGCTTTAGAAATAACGCCCAGTCTAACTCGACATTCACAATCAAGAATATTTTCTTGTAATAACTCAAACATTTTTATCTCCTTTTTCTCTTAAAAGAAAGGCCTGCGACACCCCTATCGCAAGCCTTATCTTTCTGAGTATATACAAACGTCTTTTACACGCTGGTATTAATTTTAGCTGTTTTGGGGTGTTAAGTTTGTTGCATCAATACACAATGCAGAATATAAACTCACTTTGACTCTCACCCCAATTTATGGTATAATATTAAAAATCTATAAAAAGGAGGTGAAAGTATATGAGTCTTTTAAAAGCACTTCTAAAAACTACTTGCGAAGGCATAAATCAGCACCATTACAAAAAAAGTGTCAACAAAGCTAAGAAAAACGCATCAAAAAACACTCGTATTGCGGAATTCAAAGCTAAACGTAAAGGCAATAAATTCAACGCCAAAGCTACTTACTGCAAGTTTTTTTATCCAGCACTTGAAAAAGCTAAAAATCGAAAAGAATTGTTTTCTACATTTATAAACAACGTTTAAACATTAAATCTTTTCATCAACCCCCTAAATTTTAGGTTTGCAAATTTGTATGCAAGCCTTTTTTAGTTTAAAGGGTATTCTTTATTACACGTTAAAAGCAAAAATTACGTTTTAGAGAGAGATTATACACTTATCAAAGTGTTTTTTCAAAAATTGACTTTACTACTCCATAATGTTATAATTAAATGATTAAAATTAACTTGGAGTAATTATACTAATGTTTAAATTTTTTAGTTCTCCAGAGTCAACGTATAAACGTTCTGGAAGACAAATACGAAGAATCAATAAAAAACTTGAAGATTCTTTTATGAGCAAAAAGAGAGAAGAAAAATTAAAAGAAAAGAAAGCACGTGCGATTGATAATAGAAAAGTTGCCGAATTCCAACTGAAGCAACCAAATTCTTCAAAAACAAAAAGCACTATAAAAGCTAACTTTGGGAACACAACGAATAACAAAAACGTTGGTGTTCACTTTCACTTTAATAAAAAGAAATAATCTCTTTTCCCCCTTTAACTTAAAAGGGTATTCTTTTATTGTGTTAAAGCTTAATCGAAATATCGATTTTTAAAGATTATAATCGACATATCTATTTTTGTCAATCGTTTTTTCGATTTTTGTTATAATTTTTTTATGAATAGATTTAAAGAATTAAGGTTAGAAAAAGGCCTAAGCCAAAAAAAGCTTGCGGAAAGCTTAAAAATTTCTCAATCAGTGATTTGCGACTATGAAAATGAAAAAGCTGTACCAACAGCAACTGTAACTTGTTTGTACGCAGATTTTTTTAATGTCACTACTGATTTCTTATTAAATCGAGAAGATTACTTCGAGAGCGTTAATAAAGAATATAATTCATACTCTGGACTTGATGCTCAGGAAGAAGAACTTATAAAGCATTTCCGCCAATTAAATATGTATCAACGTGATGCAATCTCCCTTCAGGCGAAAATCCTGGCTGAAGAAAATTTAAAAGTAATAAAAAAATAACTCGTTTTTATTATTAAAAAACGAGTTAATTTGGTATTAAGAATTTTAATGGTTTTTAGTATAAAATATTTTCCATAATTTATTATAGGAAGGTATTTTATATGAAAGAAAAGATTTTAGAAATGCTAGGCTATGTAGCGAAACTTTCGACGTTCTTGACCGAAGTGCAACGTTGGGCCTATGAAATGGACCAAAAAACCGAAATTACTGAAACCGT
>JAZNPL010000028.1:0-2042 GCA_045589615.1 Christensenellaceae bacterium
CATGTCACTGTTACGGTCATTGATGGTTTTGAGGCGAGCGTCATAAATCTGACGTGCGACTTTATCGGAACTTACATATTGTAAGGTTTCCATAGCGGCCTTTACGTGAATATCTTGAAAGAAGGAATTATCCATAAAGGCTGGGTTTTTTAGAAACGACAACCAACCCGTAAGAAGGTCTTGCATATCCGCATTTTTCGGATTAAACTTTTCCAGTTCGACAAAGATAATTCGGGCACTATCGGTTAAACGCTCGAAGGGATCTTTGTCGTCCTTATCGAAAGTCATGTATGCATTGTTAATAGCATTTTGGCGTTTGGTTACGTTCTCGCCTAAAATCCAAATACTAATAACCTTTGCTTTGCTATATTTATCACCAGCATGGATCGCTTGTGGAAACAAATTCGCCATGTAATGGACCGCTCGTGCTGGAATTTCACCAGATTTTTTACATTGAATCTCAATATCGAAAAGCGTTCCATCGTCACTTGTAGCTTTGATGTCAAGACGGCTACTTTTATCATCCTCCAAAATCTTATCGATTTCTGGATTATTCAAGGTTAACGATTGAATATGCGGATGTCCCTTGAGCAAGGCATTCAATAAGGAAATCAACTGCGGTTTTCCCTCTTCTGTTCCAAAGATTTTCTTAAAAATGAAATCTAACTTCGGGTCTAACAAGGTTTCCATACTTCTTCCTTTATCTTAAAGTCTACCGACCTACTTTCCCTTTTCAATGATTTTCTTCAAAAGTTTTATTTTAAGCTACGGGTTTTCTGCTGTTAATAACTGTTTTAAACAGTTATTAACTCCATAAAACTTAATCGTTTTTGAGGTTTTTTGCTGTTTATAACTGTTATTATCCTATTTATAACTGTTTATAACAGTATTTTACTGTTTTAAACTTCAGGAAACTTATAATATTAGTTAAATGAACGCAACATCTGTAGTTTTTTATGCTACTTTGTAAATATGCTTTACAATTCTATCGTTTGATCGGGAGAAAAAAACATGTAGCCGCTATCTGAATAAGCAGCTGGCTTTAATTTTCCGATTTTGACCCAATAGCGAACGGTAGAAACCGGCAAATTTACTTTTTGAGCAAATTTAGAAATCGTTAATCCTTTCGAAGCTGAATGACTTTGAGGCTCATCTAATTGGGCAATAACCATCTTTAGAGAACGATTCAAGGCTTGTAGCATAAAACGCCGATAATAATCACCTTGTCCATCAACCTGCCGCTTTTCAATAGAAGACAAATAACGTTTTCGATCCAAGCGCCGTATAATCATCGGTGCGTATTGAGCCTGCATCAAAATGGCATTCATCAACAAACGTGCCGTGCGACCATTGCCATCAATGAATGGATGAATGGTTACCAAGCGGTAATGAGCTTCCAATGCTTTTTCGATAGGTGATTGCTTCGTTTTTACTAACCAATCACAAAATTCTTGCATTAAATCTGGAATTTTTAACGGATTTGGCAAAATGGTTCTTGAGCCTAAAATACGAACGCGTACAGAACGATAAAATCCAGCATTTAAACTATCTATACCGTCTAAAATCTTTTTATGAATTTCTAAAATAAAGGCTTCATTGATACAAATACCCGCTCGTATTTGTTCGTAAATCCATGAAAAAGCTTTAGCATGATTAATGGCTTCCCAATAATGTTTTATCGGTTTGGACCCAGAAGTTAATTGCTCTTCAATCGCTAAAATTGTTTCTTGTCGCGTTAATGTGCTTCCTTCTAGTCCATTGGACGTATACGTCAATTCAGTTTTTAACCATGCATTAAGTTGTTCTACCCGCTCTTTTTGTGATAATAACTCCAATAGCTTCCTTTTACTCGCTTCTATCTTTTCTAAAATAATAGTTTCTTCATACTTCATGGTTCTTATATTTTATAACCATAAAGCACAATCTTCCTTCTGGCAAGTCTTTTACTCAAAACCTAACAAAAAAGAGAAAACTATCGGGTATAAAAAAGATTTTCCTGTTCGCAAAAAGGCGATCTTGCTAAACTCAAATTTATTAATAAC
>JAZNPL010000029.1:0-1519 GCA_045589615.1 Christensenellaceae bacterium
TTAGCCGGAGCTTATTCTACAGGTACTGTCATTGTTCTTCCCTGTCTAAAATGGTTTACAATCCTAAAACCTTCTTCCCATACGCGGCGTCACTGCGTCAGAGTTTCCTCCATTGCGCAATATTCCCGACTGCTGCCTCCCCTAGGAGTCTGGGCCGTATCTCAGTCCCAATGTGGCCGTTTAACCTCTCAGTCCGGCTACTGATCGTTGCCTTGGTCAGCCATTACCTAACCAACTAGCTAATCAGACGCAAGCCCATCTATCAGCGGATTACTCCTTTCCTCACTGTATCATGCGATACTGTGAGCATATGCGGTATTAGCAATGATTTCTCACTGTTATTCCCCTCTGATAGGCAGGTTGCTTACGTGTTACTCACCAGTCCGCCACTAACCGCTCCAAAATATAAATATTTCGGTTAAGTCCGTTCGACTTGCATGTCTTATGTGCGCCGCCAGCGTTTATCCTGAGCCAGGATCAAACTCTCTTGTTTTTGGTATATTAATTTTCATTAACATCTTTTCTAAACAGAGTTCTTGACTCATTTTATTTTTCTTAATTAATTATTGTTGGTAATACTTCGTATTACCGCTTGGTTTCTTCAAAGGTTGTTTTATTGTTTACTTTTCAATGTACTTTTGCTGACTTTTGTCAGCGACGATTTTCATTATACTACCTTAAAACAAAATTGTCAACACATTTTTAAAAAATATTTTATTTTTTTGAGCATAATAAAAAACTAGTAAATAACTGTCTTATATTTTATTCTTCAAGTTAAAAATTATTACTAATTTTCTAACATTTATTATGTACTTTTAAAATATTTTTTCGTTTGTTTCTTGGTACTTTTTAATAATAACATAAAGTGTTTCCTTTGTCAACAAAAATTTGATAGAAATTTTTGGTTTTTTGCGGTTTTTTGTAATTTTATATTTCTACTAATATAATCTCTTCTCCTATACACTTTATTTTCTCCCAAGGGATTACAATATCGTTTACATTTGTAAATATATTAAAGAGTTTTGTACCACCAGGCACTATAATAGAAGTAATAGTTCCTGTCTCTAAATCTGCTGTTACATCTTGTACAAAACCGAAGTCTTTTTCCATCTGTTATATTTATAACTTCCTTATGTTTAAAATCCAACCCTTTATTCTGTGCCATAAAAATCTCCCTTAAAACAAAATACATTATATTATATTGTAGAAAATATAATATAATGTATATTTTAATTCTAATTATTTATACATCTTTTTTATTCTTTCTATTGCACTTTTTTCTAATCTCGATACTTGTGCTTGTGATATCCCTATCTCATCTGCTACTTCCATTTGTGTTCTTCCATCAAAAAATCTTTTATTTACTATTGTTTTTTCTCTATTATTCAATTTTTTCATTGCTTCTGCAATCGTTATATTTTCTGCCCATAACTCGTCTGTGTTTTTCGTATCTTTTACTTGATCCATCACATAAATACTTTCCGCTCCATCATTATACACTGGTTCTTGCAAGGATACT
>JAZNPL010000030.1:0-8411 GCA_045589615.1 Christensenellaceae bacterium
CTCGCTTTTGCTCTCAAAATTTCGACCACTGCCACCTCTTCGCCTCACTTCTTCACCCACAGGGCGCGTTTCGGCTCATCGCCCCACGACCTCCTCCGTCGGTCGTGATAATTCATATCCATAGCCAAAAAGAAAAACACCCATCATTTGATGAGTGTTTTCTTTTTGGTTGCGGGGGTGGGATTTGAACCTCACGACCTCCGGGTTATGAGCCCGACGAGCTACCAGGCTGCTCTACCCCGCGATTTGTTGTTTTGTATAGATATAATATACCATACTTTTCTTTTTGTCAACTTTTTTCTCTCGTTTTTTTAATTATTATTTGTTTTTGCCTTGAAATATTTTTCATACTTTGATACAATAGTATTGTATGCAAATCGATTTTAGAAATATGAATTTAAAATCTAAAAAAGTTGGCGTTGCTCTGTCTGGTGGAAGCGACTCAATGGCTCTTCTGCACCTTTTATCTTCTAACGCTGATTTTTATGGTTTTTCCGTTTGTGCAATTAACGTTGAACACGGTATTCGTGGCGAAGAATCTATCGCCGATAGTTTATTCGTTAAAGATTACTGTGAAAAAAACAATCTACCCCTTTTAACCTTTTCGGTTGATTGTATAAACTATGCCAAGGAAAACAAACTAGCTGTTGAACAAGCAGGTAGAGTTTTAAGGTATCGTTGTTTTGAACAAGCGATTGCACAAAACTTTTGCGACGTTATAGCAACTGCACATCATTTAAGCGACAACGCCGAATCGGTTTTATTTAATATTTTTCGTGGAACGGGTTTGAAAGGTCTAATAGGAATAGCGGACAACCTATCCGATAAAATTATCCGTCCACTTTTAGACGTTTCTAAAAGCGAAATCAACGAATACGTTAAAAAGCACGATATTCCTTTTGTTAAAGATTCCACAAACGACGACTACAAATACACTAGAAATTTTATTCGTTTAAATATTATCCCTGAGATTAAAAAGATATTCCCGCAAGCAGAAAAGAGCATAATGCGATTAAGCAACAGTATTAAGGAAGACGGGGAATTTTTAGATAATCTTGCAAAAAAGAGTATTGAGCCAAGCGTTGACGGGTACTATTTAAGACTTCCGTTAGAACCCGTATTAATAAAGCGTGCCACTATTACAATTTTACAACTTTTAGGCATAGAAAAAGATTGGCAACAGTCTCACTTAAACGACGTAGTAAAACTATCGCAAAATAGCACGTCTAAGTCAATAAACCTATTAAACGGCGTGGTCGCAGTAAAAGAGTACAATAGAATTTTCTTTTTTGTTGCCGATAGCGACGCAACGGAAGATTTATTATTACCCGTAAGCGAAAAACCTTTTGATTTTTATGGAAATAAGTATGAAATACAACAAATAAACGAAATTCCTAAAAATTTAAAAGCCGGTTTATACGTAGATAAAGACAAAGTGCCGAAAACCGCCGTAATTCGCACCAAAAAAAGTGGAGACGTATTTACAAAGTTTGGTGGCGGAAGCAAAAAACTTAACGATTATTTTACCGACAAAAAAATTCCATCAAGACTAAGAGACCGAATTCCTTTACTAGCCGACGGAAATGAAGTTTTGGCAATATTTAGGCTTTCCGTTTCGGATAAAGTTAGAGTGGACGAAAAAACACAAACCGTTTACAAGATAATATAAAAGAGGAACACACAATGGATAAAAACTACAAAGTACTAATCAGCAATCAAGAACTAGAACAAAGAACAAAAGAACTAGCGAAAGAGATTTCAAAAGATTATGAAGGTAAAGAACCTGTTATAATATGTATGTTGAAAGGTGCAGTGTATTTCTTTGTGGACCTATGTAAAAACATAACCGTGCCAATAACAATAGACTTTGCAAGATTATCTTCATATAGAAACGGCACTACAAGTGGAGAAATGGAACTTATTGCAAACATTACTGCCGAAATAAAAGATAAAGACGTAATTTTGGTGGAAGATATAGTTGACAGTGGCAAAACTTTGGCATATTTTATGGAACTTTTACAAAAAAAAGGTCCCGCTTCGATAACTATTTGTTCTCTACTAGATAAAAAAGAAAGGCGTGAAGTTGAAGTTTCGGTAAAATACGTGGGATTTGAAGATCTTAAATGTGGCTTCGTTATTGGCTACGGCTTAGATTACGCTGAAAAGTTTAGAGAACTCCCCTTTATCGCTGAAGTAATAGACCCGTCTAAACCAATAGTTATAGAATATTAACCAAAAAATTTTATTAAACTACAATAAATAATATATGTAATTAATAAAAAAATGCAATATATTATGTAGAAATACTTAGCGACAAATCAAGTTAATGTGGTATTATATAATTAACAATAAAAAGAGAGGTATAACAATGAGACGATACGTTATAGTTGGTGCAAGTTTTAGATGCTACACAATGTTTGTAGAAAACATGGTAGATAACAAAAACATTGATTCCGTATTAACAGCCGTTTACGACCCCAATAGAGTTAGATGTGAAGTATTTAAGAAGAGAGTTGGCGATGATTTTAAGATTTACGACGACTTTGACGTTATGCTTGACACTGAAAAACCTGACGGCGTTATCGTTGCAACTATAGATAAAGTACACCACGAATACATAATTCGTGCACTAAACAAAGGCTACGACGTAATTACTGAAAAGCCTATTACAACCACTTACAAAAAGTGCTTAGCAATTAGAAAGGCTGAAAAAAAGAGTGGCAAAAAGGTTACCGTTACCTTTAACTGTAGATTTATGCCTAACTTTGAAAAAATGAAAGAATTCATTAAAGAAGGTGCTATCGGTAAAGTTCTTTCAGTAAACTACGATTATCGTTTAAATCATTGGCACGGTGGCGACTACTTTAAGCGTTGGCACAGAATGATGGATAATTCTGGCGGTATGCTAGTTCACAAATCTACCCACCACTTTGACGTTGTTACTTGGCTCTTAGAAGACGAACCTGCTTTGGTTTCGGCTTTCGGCAACAAAATGTATTTTGGCGACGTAAAAAAATCTTTTGCACCACGTTGTAAGGACTGTCCTAAACAAAAAGAGTGCTTAGCGTACGAATCACAAACGGCTGAACTCGACGAAGAATTGTATTTTAAAGCGGAATCTCAAGACGGTTACGTAAGAGATAAGTGTTGTTTCTTGCCTAATTCTGACATTTACGACAATATGGTTGTAAACGTTAAATATAGAAAGGGTGCATTGTTAACATACTCGTTAAACCTATTTTCACCCGTTGAAGGTTTTAGAATCTCTATCACCGGTGAAAAAGGTATGCTAGTTTATGATGCGTTTAAGGAATATCCAGAAGAATACAAAGATAAATACGTATTTGAATATAGAAACGAACAAAACAAAAAAGAACTTATTACTGCTAATAAGACGTCAGGAAGACACAACGGTGCTGACCCATTGTTAATAGATATGGTTTTCGGAAAAGACATACCCGACCCATTAGGAAAACAAGCAGACTCTTTCGCTGGTATGACTTCTGCACTTATAGGTATTTCTGCTAACGATAGTATTTCGAGTGGAAAAATTATAAACCTAACAAAACGTCTTAACAAATTAAGATAACCGATAAACACAAAGGGCTAACGAAAACGTTAGCCCTTTTATATTTTTTTAAAAGTGTTTAGATATAAAAAAATCAGGATGCCAAGTTTGGCATCCTGAACTTTTCTGATAAGTTAAAGAAGTGTTAAAATTATTCAGCAACAACAGTAGCGCCAGCTTCCTTGAAACGAGCGATGATTTTGTCTGCTTCTTCTTTGGTAGCGTTTTCTTTGATTACGCCCTTAGCTTCTACTAATGCTTTAGCTTCGCCAAGACCTAAAGAAGTGAATTCTCTAACTGCTTTGATTACGTCGATTTTCTTGTCGCCGATTTCTTTGATTACCATCTTGAATTCGGTCTTTTCTTCAGCAGCGGGAGCTGCAGCTGCAGCAGCAGGAGCAGCAGCAACTGCTACGGGAGCAGCAGCGCTTACGCCAAATTCTTCTTCTAAAGCCTTAACTAATTCGTTAAGTTCTAATACGGTCATACCTTTAACTTCTTCTAACATTTTTTGAATGTCTGCCATTTTTTTATCCTCCAAATAATACCTTTTAATTTTTAATTTTATTTTTTACTGATATTAAGCAATCAGTTTGCTTGCTTTTCTGCGATTGCGTTGAGAGCAATTACGAGGCTTCTCGGCATTGCTGACAATACACCAACGAAATTTGAGATAGGTGCTTGTAAAGAACCGAGCATCTTTGCGATAAGTTCTTCTTTTGAGGGCATACTTGCAAGAGCGTTAACACCTGCTACGTCTACCTTGCCACCGTCAACGTAAGCACTCTTAATTTCTACTTTGTTTTCATACTTTTTAACTGCTTCTGCGATAACTTTTGCTGCACCCGTTTCGTCTGCACCGAATGCTACTGACGTTGGGCCGTTTAAGTCTTCATCAAAATCAGTTACGCCTAATTCGTTAAACGCACGTCTTACTAACGTATTCTTCAAAACTTTATATTCAACGTTGTTCTTTCTGAATTCTCTTCTAAGTTCAGTATCTTGAGCAACGGTTAAGCCTTGGAATTTTACAAATACTACTGACTTTGCGCCTTGAATCTTTTCTTTAATTTCTTCAACTACCAGTTTTTTTGCTTCTTGATTTTTAGACATTGTTTTACCTCCTTCTTTTTATAGAAAAAACCCTTGCACTCCGAAACGGAACGCAAGGGTACAAAAATACTATTTAAAGTCTTTGCAACTTGATAAATCCGCCTCGGTTGGTTTTACGATAAATCGTAAATTAAACACCTACTGTCTTGGGCTATTTAGTTTTCACGATGTGATTATAACTCTTTTATCAAACTTTGTCAAACGTTTTAATTAGAATTTCGCATTAATCTTAACGCCAGGACCCATAGTGCTTGCTAAAGCAACACTCTTAACGTATTGACCTTTTGCTGCTGCGGGTTTAGCCTTAACGATTGCTTCCATAAGTGCTTCGTAGTTTTCTTTAATCTTTTCTACGCCGAAAGATTTCTTACCGATAGCACAGTGGATAATAGCGGTTTTGTCAAGTCTGTATTCAACTTTACCGGCTTTGGTATCCTTGATAGCCTTTTCAACGTCCATAGTAACGGTACCAGACTTAGGGTTAGGCATTAAGCCTTTAGGTCCTAAAAGTTTACCGATACGTCCTACCAAGCCCATCATATCGGGAGTGGTGATGATAACGTCGTAATCAAACCAGTTTTCAGTTTGAATTTTTTGAACCATTTCTTCTGCACCAACGAAGTCTGCACCTGCTGCTTTAGCAATATCTGCCTTTTCGCCTTTAGCAAGTACTAAAACTTTTACGTCTTTACCGGTTCCGTTAGGAAGAACGATAACGCCACGAACTTGTTGGTCTGCTTGTTTGGGGTCAACACCTAAACGAACGTGAAGTTCAATGGTTTCATCAAACTTTGCTTTAGCAGTATCTAAAACCTTAGAAATGGCTTCATCTACTTCGTAAAGTTTGTTTGCTTCAATATTTTTAACGCTGTCAATATATTTTTTTCCGTGTTTCATTTAAATTACCTCCAGTGGTACGTTCGGGCAATAAAGCCCTCCCACGTATATTCTACTAATCTACTACTTCAATACCCATACTTCTAGCAGTGCCGGCAATCATAGACATAGCACTTTCTAAAGTATTTGCATTAAGGTCGGGCATTTTGAGTTTTGCAATTTCCTCAACCTGAGCCTTGGTTATCTTTGCAACTTTGTTCTTGTTAGGAGCAGCACTTGCTTTATCGATTTTGCAAGCCTTTTTAATAAGAACGGGTGCAGGTGGCGTTTTCAAAACGAACGTAAACGAACGGTCTTGATAAATCGTCATTACTACAGGGATAATCAAACCTGCTTGGTCTTGAGTCTTAGCGTTGAATTCTTTAGTGAAACCAGGAATATTGATTCCGTGTGGACCTAAAGTTGAACCAACGGGTGGACCGGGTGTTGCCTTGCCTGCGGGCAATTGAAGTTTTACGATTGCTGTAACTTTTTTAGCCATAAAATTTCCTCCGTTTAGTGGTAATAACGTTGCGACAGTGCATAAATTTATACGCAACTCCCACTTTTATACTTACGACTTTCGCCGTTTGTAACTTTTTTATTTTTATATTATTATATTATTGAATGTTTTCCGAACTAAATTTCTTTACTTGTACGAAATCTACTTCTACGTCGGTTGCTCTACCGAACATTTCCACGTTAACAATAACCTTTTGGGTTGCTTCGTTCATTGAAACTACTTTACCCGCAAAAGATTCTAGAGCACCTGACACGATTTGTACGAAATCGCCTACGCCGAAATCTACTTCGATAGCAACTTTTACAAGCCCCATTCTGGTAACTTCTTCATCGGTCAATGGAAGCGGTCTTCCTTGAGGACCAACGAAACCAGTAACGCCCCTTGTATTGGTAACTAAATACCAAATATCGTTGCTGTATATCATCTTAAGAAAAACGTAGCAAGGGAATTTCTTCCTTTCTACCACCTTCTTTTTTCCGTTTGCCTTTTCTTCAAGCGTTTCTTCGGTTGGAATTTGAATTTCAAAGATGTTTTCTTGCAAGTTGTTGTTTTCAATCAACTTTTCAAGACTGTCTTTTACCATTGCTTCATACCCAGAATAGGTGTGAATTACGTACCACTTTGCTTCTTCTATAGCCATTATTCCCTCCGATTAAGCCTTGCCACCGGTTATTAAGGTAAGCAATTGCATCAAACCGTAGTCAAACGCTGTAATGACGATTAAAAATGCCAATACTACTACCAAAACGATACCCGTATTCTTTACAACCTTGCCAAATGAAGGCCAAGAAACTTTTTTAAGTTCCGAGAATACGTCTTTACACTTCGCACCAAATTTTTGGAAAAAATTGGGTTTCTTATCTTTCTTCTTGGTTTTTTTGACTTCTTGAGCAGGCTTGTTTTTTTCCGTACCCACGAAATCACCTTTCTTTATAGAGTCTTTTTTCATTACTCTGCCCCTTGATTCTTATTTTTTTAAGAATAGAATAGCGAAAATATAATTTTAAAATTATTTCGCTTCCTTATGTGCGGTATGTTTTTTACAGAATTTGCAATACTTTTGCATTTCTAATCTTTCGGTATCGTTCTTCTTGTTTTTGAACGTATCGTAGTTTCTTTGTTTACATTCCGTACAAGCCAAAGTTATCTTGTTTCTATTGCCTTTCGCTGCCATTTTGCACCTTCCGAACATCAAAAAATTAACACCCCGAATCCGAGATGCTAATTGATTATACTAAATATGAAGAGTAATGTCAAGTTTTTTAGGCATTTTTTTAAACATTTTAAATAAAATTTATATTCTAAAATAAAATTACACAAGAAAATTTAATGTGTATAACTGCCTGCAAAAGATTAAATTTAGAAAATTCGGCTCTCAATGGATAATAACAAAGCAGGCGTTATATTCAAAGAGAGCCGTATTTTGTTTTATTAGGTGGTTATATGGATCAAGTTGGATATAAGAAAGGACGGGCTATTTTATTAGCATTAAATCGGCAATAGCCGTTTAATATTGCACCGTGAGTGGCGGTGCTATATAAGTAGTCATTTCCCCTTGTGCAATTCCCGATAAGGGTTTGTAAATATATTTATTTTTAGTTGGGTTTCTTTCATCCCAAATAGGAGGTAAAAAATGAAAAGAGCATTAGTAATTTCAGTGAGAACGTCGAAAGACAAAGAGACTAGCGAAGACGTCGCTTGGGTGACTGTGGCACTTATGCCAACGAAAATGCAGAACGGCAATTTGTTTTATCCGAAGTCTTCGGATATTTCAGTAAGCACTAATGCAGGTGCTATACGTGCTAAAGACAAGTTCAGTAAATATTGTGCTTTTAAACTTGGTGACGTAGTTGATATTCATTACGGTTTTAATGAGTTTACACAAAAACCCTTTGTTGATGATATTACTCTCGTTAAGTCTTCACCTTTCAAGGAAAGTGATTTAATCGTATAGTTATGGATAATTTTATTACCTTAACCACGTTAAAAGATGAAAAATTTCTTTGTAACGTTAAAAAAATCGTTTATATCGGCGAAGTAAAAGACGGGTCAATCGTCTATATTGACGAATTTACCCGTTATACGGTTAAAGAAACCGTAGCCGAAATATCTGCTCTTTTGTCTGAAAAAAATTCTAAATAAGGCAAAAGGTGGAAAAGAACGAAAAAATGTTGATAAACGACCGTTTATCAATAAAGGTTAAATCACTTGAAAAAATCTAACTTTTACGCCTATGCGCTTGGGGCTTGTCCAAGCGCATTTGGCAAAAGGTGGAAAAACGCCTTTAAAAGGTGGAAAATTTTATTTAAAAGGTGGAAAAAAAGGCAAAAA
>JAZNPL010000031.1:0-132894 GCA_045589615.1 Christensenellaceae bacterium
CCTCTACGAAAAATTTAAGCAAAAAACGCCTTGTAAAAAACAAGGATAATTATTTTGCTTCCTTATGAGTTGTATGCTTTTTGCAGAATTTGCAATACTTTTGCATTTCAAGTCTTTCCGTATCGTTCTTTTTGTTTTTAAAAGTATCGTAATTTCTCTGTTTGCATTCTGTACAAGCCAAAGTAATTTTGTTTCTATTGCCCTTTGCAGCCATTTTAGCACCTTCCGAACATGAAAAAATTAACACCCCGAATCCGAGATGCTCGTATATTTTATCAAATTTGTAAATACTTGTCAACTTTTTTATGCGTTTTTTAAAAGTTTTTACGCTTTTTCTTGCTTTTTTTACACGACACAAAACATCTTGACCAAAATAAAAAGCCGACCACTATATATTGCGTAGCCGACTTGTTTTTTTGATTAGTTTTTTAAACTTTTTTATTAATTTTTTAACTTATTTCTGAAAGTTTAGTATAAACGCTTGTGTTTTCGATGATTTTTTTAAGGTCGTCGTCCCCTAAAACCTTAACCGTTTTCCCGTTTTTTATTAACGAGACTTCATTTATGGCGTTTACGTCTAGAATAGATATTAACTTTTTAACGTCTGCATTGACGGACAGTGCAACTTTCTTTACGGGCATTCCGCAAAGCAATCTTTCTTCGGATATTCCCGAATACAACTTTACGTAAACGTTTCCACGCTTTTTATCAAATGCACCTGCTATCACGAACAAGGCAAAAAACATTAATGAAAAGTTTACTTGATTAAAAATCGAATATATAAAGCACCCAAAAAGCGTTCCACCCAAAATCCCCGCAAGCACCTTACAAACGATTATTGCCTTTTTTTCTCCAATAAATTCAGTCAAGGTTGCACTAAGCACTCTACCACCGTCTAGTGGGTATGCGGGAATAAGGTTTACTAATGCCATTGATAGATTTGCTTGAACGACGAGTTCGGTAAAAGTATAGGCTTCGGGAAAAACCCACCATATTGCAATAAAAAACACGCATACCGAAAGGTTAAGAAGTGGACCTGCTAGTGCAATTTTTATTTGGTCGGTAAACTTTAAGCCGTCAACGTTGCCCGTTACCACTGCCCCGAAAGGCATAAGTATAATTTTTCCAAGCCGATAGCCTTGCCTTTGAGCGACAATTGAATGTCCTAACTCGTGAGACAAGGCACACAGCGAATATATTATAAAGACGAATATTTTACCCGTTAAAGCGTAATAGAAGCCAAGGGCAAAAAACAGTGGATGAACGCTAACCGTTATACCGCCCATTTAACGACGTTGTTTTCCAAGGTGTAACTTGTGATTAGTTGGTCGTCTTCACCGATAAAGCAAACTTCGCCAGCCGTCTTGATAAAGCCCATAGGAATATTGCTATAAACCTTGCCACCCATTTCGGCGTAAGAAAAATCTAGCCCCGAAAATACTGCTTTAAAGTTTTCGCTAAACTGAACTTCAACGTTATATTTACCGTTTTCGTCAACCGAAAGAGAAGAAACCGTTCCGTCGCAAGGCGAATATACGCTTCCCCTACCCGAAACGCTAATGATACCTTCGTTAAGAGTGTAAACCGACTGTTCGTCGGCAGTAAATACGGGAGCAAACTCGTCAAAAGTTCTTTCGTCAACTTTTATTGTAGTGTTTTTAGAACCAAACACACTTGAGATAAAGTTTTTAATGCCACTGTTTGGATATAAAGCACTAGTAAAACCTATAACGGCAACAAGCAAGGCAATTACTGTCAACTGCACGCCGACAACCGAAAACTTAAATCTTTTCTTCTTTTTAGGTGCTTGATAAATTACAGAAGTTTGTTCGGCTTGTTCTGTTTCAACTGCCGTTTCTTCTGCAATCGGTTGTTCATCTCCTGCCTTTTCTTCTAAAGACGCTTCCTTTTCACTAATTAGATTAACCTTTTCAACCAATTCCTTTTTGATTTGTTCATCGCTAGTCTTTTTAGTTTTCTTGCGTTTAGTCTTTACGGGCTTGTAAACGATATTGCAGGTATTTTCGTTTATCCCCAACATACTTGCATATTGAAGTTTTTCGTTCATTTCCATCTCTCCTAGTTTTTGCTTTATACAAGAATATGTACGCAAAACTTGTTTTATGCAAAAAATTTTCCTTTTGTCAAAACGGGGGATTATATCCCCTTAATAAAAAAGATTATAACCCCCATAATACTTAATGTCAATATTTAGGAGAGTTAAAATGTTTAAATTTGATAGATTGTTTTTAACGATGGAAAAAAAGGGTGTTTCTACTTATAGACTTAGAGAAGAGTGTGGGATAGACAGCAAGACGGTTCGCAGACTCAAAGCAAACGAAAATATTGAGATGAAAACTCTTGATAAAATTTGTTCTTTTTTAGATTGTAAAATTGAAGATATAGTAGAGTTTACTAAAAATTAAAAAGGGTAACGAAAAAATTTCGTTATCCTTTTTTGTTAAAACGTTTAAGTTAATAGTTTTTGCATTAGTTCTTCGCCAGTATATATTACGCCCGAATTTTTTGCATTGGTTTCGTTATATTTATCTACGCCTTGCACCTTTTCTTTACTAGAATACAAGAGGAAAGGAACGGGGTCTGATACGTGCGTCATTAGTTTTATTGGGGTTGGATGGTCGGGACAAATGAGAATCTTAAAGTCTTCGCCACTAAGCGTTAATTCTGTATATACGTATTTAACGACCTTGTCTATTTGTTCTATGGAATAAACCTTGCGTTCTAAATCGCCGTGATGCCCACACTCGTCGGGGGCTTCCATATGAATATAAACGTAATCTAAACCCTTTTTAAGTGCTTCAACACACGCCTTTGCTTTTCCGATAAAGTTGGTGTCGTAATTACCCGTTGCACCTTCTACTTCTATGCTTTGCATACCCGAAAGTTTTGCAATGCCTTTAAGCAAGTCAACTGCCGAAATGATACCACCTTTAACACCAAACTTTTCTTCAAAGTTTTGTAGTTTCGGTTTAGTGCCTTCGCCCCAAAACCAAAGTGAGTTTGCGGGGTTTTTTCCGTCCTTTACACGCTTGATATTTATAGGGTGGTCTTTTAGTAATTCATACGACCTTTCCATAAAATCTAAATATACCTTACCAACTTCGCTAGTGGGAAGATGTCCTTTTACAGGCTTTCCCGTTATATCGTGCGGGGGCGTTAAATCGCCTGCTAACTTTCCGTTTGCCGTAACGAAACAATGCCTATAACTTATGCCCGAATACAATTTATATTTATCGTCGTTAAGTTTTTCGGCTAGATAATCTATTAAAACCTTGGCTTCTTCGGTAGAAATTTCGCCAGCACTATAATCAATCATAGTCTTATCGGCGTAATTAGGCTCTTCTGACACGGTAACAAGGTTTGCACGTGTCGCTATATCGGTATCTAATAAATCAATACCGATACTGCCTGCTTCTAGGGGCGACCTACCCGTATATACTTCCTTAGGATTATAGCCTAAAACTGAAAGGTTAGCAACGTCGCTACCCGGTTTCATACCGTCGGGAACGGTTTTAATTAGCCCTATATTTGAAATTTTGCAAAGTTCGTCGATAAAAAGTTTTTGTGCAACGTCTAAAGGGGTTTTACCATTTAGTTCGCTAAGTGGATAATCAGCCATTCCGTCGCCTAAAATTACTACGTATTTCATAATCTACTCCAATCAATAGTTTGTTGTCCGTTTGCTTTAAGGTATTCGTTCGTCTTAACGAAATGTCCCGAGCCGAAAAAGCCGTTATAAGCAGATAGTGGGCTTGGGTGCACGGTTTCTAAAACCAAATGTTTTTTGGTATCAATCAACGCTTTTTTGCTTCTTGCGTTCGCACCCCAAAGCAAGAATACTACGTTTTGCTTTTTTTCGGAAATCTTTTTAATAATGCCGTCCGTAAAGGCTTCCCAACCCTTGTTTTTATGTGAGTTGGCTTGACCTTTTCTAACGGTTAAAACGGTGTTAAGAAGTAGAACGCCTTGAGTTGCCCAACCGGTCAAGTCCCCGTGGTTTGGCATAGCGAAACCCGTTTCGGAAGATATTTCTTTATAGATATTTTTAAGCGACGGCGGAATTTCTATGCCTTTCGGCACTGAAAAAGATAGCCCCATTGCTTGACCTTCTTCGTGATAAGGGTCTTGCCCGATAATCACCACCTTTATATCGTCAAAAGCCGTCATCTTCATACTGTTGAAAATATCGTACATTGACGGGTAAATGGTGTATTTAGAATATTCCGATTTTAAAAACTCTCTTAAATTTAAATATTGTTCGGAATTAAACTCTTTTTCTAACAGTTCGTCCCACTGCTCAGTTATTTTTATCATACGCCTTAATTTTATCATTTTTTTTTGACAAAATCAATATTTTTTAATATACTTAAAATAATTATGAAAGTTTTTGAAGTAATACTTATCGGAATAACCTTGGCTATCGACGCTTGTGCAGTAACGGTCGCTAACTGTGCAACGTATAAAAAAACACTCTCAAGAAAACAAGAGTGGTTTATGCCGATATGTTTTTCTATTTTTCAATTTCTAATGCCCGTTATAGGCTACTTTTTAGGCTCTATTTTCGCAGATAAAATTGGACCGATTTCCAAGTTTGTTTCTGCGGGAATATTTTTAGTGCTATCCTTAAAAATCTTTATTGAAAAAATTAAAGAAATTATAGAATTTCATAAAGAAAAGGAAGTGGATATTTGTTCAATAAGCACTACCGCTCCCGAAAAGCCCTTTACCTTTAGCACTCTAATAATACAAGGTGTAGCGACTAGCATAGACGCCTTAGCAATAGGCGTGGTACTCGCAATAGAACTTTCCTTTTCAATATTTATTGCTGGTGCAATAATCGGCGTTACCACCTTTCTTTTGGTTTCACTATCCCTATTGTTAGGAAAATTTTTAAGCAAAGCCTTTAACGAATATGCCGAGTGGGTTGGTGCAATTATTTTATTTTTACTTTTCGTTAAATCACTAGTTGAAGCATTTTAATTTTTAAATACTTAGCCCCACGCTTTTTATATTAAGCGTGGGGCTATTATTTTTAAATGTTTTCTGCAATTTTTTGTAAGAATTCTTTAGAGTTTAATTTAACGGGCGTTACGCCGTCTTTTTTAAATAATCCTACTAAATCGCCCGTCATATAGCCACTTTCTATCGTCTTTATGGTTGCCTTTTCAAGTCTATTAGCAAAATCAACTAAATCGGGAAGTTCGTCAAGTTCGCCACGTTTTCTAAGTGCACCACTCCAAGCAAAAATAGTTGCTACGGGGTTAGTAGAAGTTTCTTCCCCTGCTCTATATTTATAGAAGTGTCTAGTTACCGTGCCGTGTGCCGCTTCGTATTCGTAATTTCCTGATGGAGAAACAAGCACGCTTGTCATCATTGCCAAACTGCCGTAGGCCGTTGCTACCATATCACTCATAACGTCGCCGTCATAGTTCTTGCACGCCCAAACTATTCCACCTTCGCTTCTAACTATTCTTGCAACAACGTCGTCTATTAACGTGTACATATAATAGATGCCTGCTTTTTCAAACTTTTCTTTGTATTCTTCGTTGTAAAGTTTTTCAAAGATAGCCTTAAAGTTTCCGTCGTAAACCTTGCTTATGGTGTCCTTTGTTGAAAACCACAAGGGAAGTTTTACGTCTAACGCATAATTAAAGCACGCTTTAGCAAAACTTTCTATCGATTTATCAGTATTGTGCATTGCACAAACCACACCGTCGCCCTTAAAATCATGTATTAATTCTCTGACGATATTGCCGTCTTTATCGGTATAAACTAGTTCGGCTTTGCCTACACTTGCCTTTCCGTCAACTGCCTTGTAAATATCGCCGTATGCGTGCCTTGCTATTACTATCGGCTTAGTCCACGTGGGAATATAAGGCGTAATTCCGTCAACTAAAATAGGTGCACGGAAAACCGTTCCGTCTAAAATTGCCCTTATAGTTCCGTTAGGACTTTTCCACATTTTTTTAAGGTTGTATTCACTAACCCTTTGAGCGTTTGGGGTTATGGTTGCACACTTTACTGCAACGCCGTATTTTAAGGTTGCGTTTGCACTGTCAACCGTTATTTTGTCGTCAGTTTCATCTCTTTTTTCTAAACCCAAATCGTAATATTCCGTCTTTAAATCAACGAAAGGTAAAATCAATATGTCCTTTATCCATTGCCACAATATTCTGGTCATTTCATCCCCGTCCATTTCAACGAGCGGGGTTTTCATTTTAATCTTTTCCATAAGTATCTCCTTTTTATTCTCTTGTATTTTACCATAACAAACAATAAATTACAACTTTTTATTGCCCTTTATTCCCACGCCGTCTAAAACTTTACAGGAAAAATTTTTCTGATGTCCGTTTTGCTTGGCTTTATTAAAACAAGCAAGCAAAATATTCTTTTCCAAAATCTTTTCAAAACCTGCTAGCGTGTCGGTGAATAAATAATATGCAAGCGAACCGGGTACGGTGTTTATTTCGTTTAAGTAAATCTCTTTTCCTTTTATTATGTAATCTATTCTAATTATGCCCGAAACGTTTAGTTCTCTATAAATTTTTAAGGTCGTCTTTTTAATTTCGTCAGACAGTTCCTTTTCTATATTAGCAGGGAAAACCCTACTTCCGCTTTCGTATTTATCCGAAAAGGTAAGAATTTCATCTTTACCTATCGGCTGTTCACACTCTGAAACAACAATTTGCCCCTTTTCGTCTTTATAGCAAGCACAATTAATTTCGATAAAGTTTTCAATACACGGCTCTATCAAAACTCTTTCGCCGTATCTTAACGCAAAGGCTATTGCATTTTCTAGTTCCATTTTATTGTACGCTTTTTTAATGCCTATACTAGAACCGAGTTTGCAAGGCTTTACTATCAGCGGAAACCCTAATTTTTTGCACTTTTTATGGCAATCTTTAACACTTTCTACCGTTACGCTAGGCAAGGTTTTTATTTTTAAGCCTTTCAAAAAGAGTTTAGTTATCGACTTATCCATACAAATAGACGAAGCCGTAATATCAGGCGATGCTAAAGGTATGTCGGTAAAACTAAGAAACCCCGAAAGGCTTCCATCTTCCCCGCGTTCGCCGTGCATACAGTTCACTGCACACTTTATAGCACAAAGTTCTTTGAGTTTGTTCTTTTTCTTTAGGTAAACTTTGTTGTCGCTAGGAAGCACTACTACTTGATTTAACTTTTTATAATCAAGTTTAGAATAATTCCCCACGTCCAAAAGTTGTTCACCCGTTAAAAACGTACCTTTTCTATCCACGTAAACGGGGATAGCGTTATATTTTCCACGACGCAACGTGTTGACCGTTAGCGTTCCCGTTATTATAGAAATATCGTGTTCTACCGAAACGCCACCGAAAAAAACTAAAATATTTTGCATAAAAAAACACCTCCGTTATTTTTCAACTTTGGTGTTTTACTTATTTTTCTAACTGTAATTATCGGGTAGGTCGTTAAGGAATAAAACCACGTCCCCTTCCTTTAACATAGTATTCAGTAATTCGTTCCCTTTGTTAAGGGTTTTTGCAAAAGAAATATTTGTAGCGGGCATTCCGCCGTCCTTTAGCCCTTTTATAAGCATCTCTGCGTTGTGCGTGCCGATAACTATCGCTAAATCGCAAGTAGAAGCAATTTTTCTACCAAGTTCAAAGTTGGAAACGTTTTCCATTTTGCCTAGTTCTACAAGCCCTGGGGTTAGAACGATTTTTCTACCCTTAAAACAAGATAAAACTTCCATAGCGGCACTTGCCCCGTCAACGTTAGAATTGTAACTGTCGTCTATTATAACTATGTTTTTATTGTTCGGCACTAGTTCTAATCTATGCCCGATAGAAGTTATTCTGTTTATCCCCGAAGCAATTTCTTGTGGGGTTAAGCCCACCTTATACGCAACTGACGATGCAAGACAAATGTTACTTACACTGTGTTTACCAAGTAGTACAGTCTGGCATTTTACCGATTCGTCGTCCTTAAAGTTTAGCACGAAACTCGTTCCTTGATTATCTATAACTATATCGCTAGCCCAAACTAGATTGTCGCTATTTTCTATTCCCGCACCGTATTTAGTTTTGTCAAACTTTTCAAAAAGTTCTTTTGCTCCGTCGTTGTCTAGCGAAAAGAATCCTATTCCGTCTTTATCTAAATTTTCAAAGAGTTCGTACTTTGTTGACTTAATGTTTTCTAAACTTCCAAACGTTTCTAAATGTTGATTATTTATACCCGTAAGCACTGCAAAAGTAGGTTTTACAAGTTGAGTTAATTCCTTAATATCGCCTTTTGCCCTAGCACCCATTTCGGCAATAAATACGTCGTGAGTACTGTCTAGTTTTTGAGAAGTTATTGCAATACCCATAGGCGTATTATACGATTGTGGGGTTGATAGTACTCTATATTTTTGAGATAGCAAGGTTGTTAAAATTTCCTTTACGCTAGTTTTTCCAAAACTGCCCGTAATACCTATTTTTAAAACTTCACTATTGTTTAAGCGTTCACGGGCTTTGTTTAAATAATACTTTTTAATAGTGTTTTCTAACGGTCCGTTAATTAGGTGTGCAACAAAAAGTATATACGGCGTTAAAATTGGCATACCGCAAATTAGAGCAAATCTTAAAAGTGCAACCATTTCGCTTTTAATTAAAAACGCTAAGTAGTTTAGCAAGGTAATAAACCCGAACGATACTGCCGTTAATAGTAAGACGTATGTTATACAAAGCCTTACAAGTCGCTTGGTTTTCTTAAGTGGAACTTTTGCGTTTATACTGCTTTCCGATTTAATGTATAAAAGGGTAAAGGTAATATATGATAGAAACCCAAAAAAAGACAATACGCTAACGTTGGTAATAACTGCCGAAAAGGAAGTATTAAGCACGCAAAAGAACAAAAAGCCCAATAAACACAATAGCATTAATCGTGAAAGGTAAGGCGTTTCTTTGCTTGCAAGCCAAGTAAAATATCTATTGCCCTTGTATCCACTCTGTTGAAGTGCCAATAAAAATTTCATTGAAGCGAAAAATAAAAGCATTGCGTTTATAAAACTTATACCAAGGTAAAGCCAAACTTGCTCTTTAGAAAATAATTCGCTAAATTTTTCTACTGATAACGGAAACATATATTAAATTTACGAGAGAAGAAACTCTCTAACCTCCGTATTAAATATTAACGGTTTATCAACGAAACAAAAATGCCCCGCCCCGTCTATAATAAAAATTTTACTATTTTTTAGCCCCTTATTTAAACGTTTTGCCATATATATAGGGGTTTCTTTATCATTTTTGCCAAAAATAATAAAAGTTTGATTATTAATGCTATTTAAAGTATAGTCTAAACTTTCGTTTACTATCTTGATAAAACTTTGACGCATAACCGAATCTAATGCAAGATAGTCGGAAGAATAAAACTTTAGCCTTCCCTTTTCCGATAAAAAGGGTTTAAGAATTTTAAAAGTCGTCTTTTTTAGGGCTTTAATAAAATTCCATTTAGGCTTTAAGCCTGCAGAACCTGTCAAAACCAATTTTCCTAAAAGGTCGGGGCTAGAGTAGGCAGTTTTTAATGCAACACGCCCCCCAAACGAGTGGGCTATTACGTGTGGCTTATATAGTTCGTGCTTTTCGATAAACGCCTTTAACTGATTGACGTAATCTGAAAGCGAATAGGGATATTCCATACCCTTATTTTCGCCAAACCCTTGAAAATCAAAAGCGTAAACGGTAAAATACCTGCTAAAAAATTGGTACTGATAGGCAAAACTTCTCTTGTCCGACAAGTACCCGTGAAGAAATATCAAAGGTGGTTTCTCTTTCGTGTAGCCACTTTCTTTACTTATAATATCTCCTTTTTAAGAACTAAAGCGTTCTCTCCGTCAGCATAATATTTTTTGCGTTCGTTAATAACTTTATATCCACTCTTTTCGTAAAGAGAAATTGCAGTAAGATTGCTTTTTCTAACTTCTAAAAAGAAGTTTTTAACACCTTTTTCTTTTGCACTTTTAAGATAGTTTTCTATTAAGAGTTTGCCTAATCCCTTGCCCCTAAAATCGGCTTTAACGACTATGCTTTCTAAGTCCGAACTATCATCCGTTATTGAATAGGTAATAAAACCTACAATTTCACTTTCGCTTTCTATTTTAAAGCCAAAAAACCTACCGGTATTAAACGCCGAATAAAACATTTCGTCCGTCCAACCGTCGCTAAAGTTTTCCTTTTCAAATTTTACAAGGCTAACTACGTCCTTTTCATTTAAGGGTAAAAGATTCATCGCCCTTCTTCCGCCTGACTTTTTCTAACGTACAAGGGCTCGATACTTTCAAGGTCAAGAGTTTTTAAACTGCACTTTTCATCGCACGCTTTTATAAACCCGTCTTTTACCGAAACTACTTTAGATTTTATGCCGTCTATCTTTTCAAAAGATAATAGCGTAAACTCTTTAGCAAGTTCTTTTAGTTTATCTTTCATTACGTATTGTGCTTCTAAAACGACTTCCATATTTTCATAACCACAAACATAAAAACCGTCGTGCCCAGCGTTGATTACGGCTAGATTTTTTCCTTCGCACTTATTATATGCTATGGTGTCGAAAGAAGTTATCGCAAGGCATGGTAAACAATTAGCAAAGCACAAGGCTTTCGCCGTAGATACACCTATTCTTATACCCGTAAAAGAACCTGCACCTATCGTTACTGCTATAAAATCAAGGTCTTTTAGTGAAACCTTTTCTTTTAATAGAATTTCTTCAATGCGTGGCATAAGGTCAATAGAGTGCCTAACCCCACAATTTTCGTCAAAATAGGTATTCAGTTTTTCGCCTTGTCGAAGCGCAAGCGTTAAATTACTTCCACAAGTGTCTATTGCTAAATATTTCATACTATTATTTTTCTCGTATTTTCGTCAATCTTGATTATGGTAACCTTTTTAACCTTTTTAGGAAGCACCGAAGAAATGTTTTCAGACCACTCTATTAAACAAACGTTGTCCTTTCCAAAATAATCGGTTAACCCTAAATAGTTAGCGTCTTCTCCGCTACTAAGCCTATAACAATCGTAATGATAAATAAAATCTCCGTAAACGTTTAGGTATGCGTAGGTCGGGCTTGTAACTTGGTCTGATATATTAAAGCGTTTACATACACCTTTAACGAAAACCGTTTTGCCAGCACCCAAATCTCCACTAAGCAAAACTACGTCGCCCTTTTTAAGTTTTTTAGCGTAGTTATAAGCAAAATCTAACGTTTCGGCTTCATTTTTGGTGATTATTTCCTTTGTCGTAACGCCAATGCTTTTTATAAATCCCGAAATTCGTTTATATAAAAGCACTGTAACTAAACTTACCGATACAGATTTTATAAGGTTAAAAAACAATACGTAAACCCAAAGTTGTTTAAATACTTGGCTAGCCCCTTCGCCCATATATAAAGGGAAATTAATATATCTATTAACAAGTAGTGCCAATCCCGTTTGAATAAAGCAACCGATAGTAAGCGTTAAAATTACTAAGGGCAAGCCTTTTTTAAATCTATAAACTAGCGTAGGTACGATAATAAACCCAAAGTTTATAATAAAGTTAGCAATTTCCCCAACGCCACCCGTTGAACTACCTACAACAAACCTAAGTAGTTCTTTTACGACGCAAGCCAAAACGCCTGCAATAGGTCCGTAAATAAAACCAGATAGCAATAAAAACACGCCCGAAAAATCAAGTTTCAAAAAGCCCGCCGCTGGAAATATAGGAAATTCTATAAATGAAACGACGAAAGCAAGCGTCGCAAACATTGCAGTGCCAACGATTTTCTTAGTAGTAGTCATATTTTTCATATAAAAAAACCCCTTTTATGGGGCGAAAAGCGTGGCAAAACACAATAAGCCACCGTTATTTATCTTTTCTCATCCGGACTTTAACCGTCGGTTACGGAATTTAACCGTATCTGCCTTTCGGCTCGCAGACTGTACTGCCGGTGGGGAATTACACCCCGCCCCAAAGATTATTTATTTTTTTTCTATTATTATTGTAAACTCTGTATTGCGTTTTGTAAAGCAATTTGAAAAAAGACTTTTAGATTTTTTCAAAAAAAACTAATAATCGCTAAATATTTTGAATTTCTTTAATCCTTTTTAAGTTATAGTAAAAGAAAAAAAGGAAAAGTATGTTAAATTCTTTTTTATTGGGATTAGTTTTTAGCCTTTCACTGTTTGTTTTTTGCTTGGTTATAGTGGTTGGCGTAAAGACGGTAATTAAAGCCTTAAAAATTAGGTTTATAAAACCGACGGAAGAGCCTTTGCCTACGCCAAAAGCCCCACGAAAACCACGCAAAAAATCGGTGCGTAAAAAAACGGTAGTTCCTTTTAGAAGCATTGAAATCAACCCCGAAGAAATTGACCGTATTTACGTTAAAAAGTCTTCTTAGCCTTTTAAATTAGTGCTTTTCAACGTTGGTTTCATCGCCCCAAAGTTTTTCAAGGTGATAGAACAATCTAGTTTCATCGTTGAAAATGTGAACGATTACGTCGCCGTAGTCTAAAACTGCCCATCTACCTTCTCTAACCCCTTCCTTTCTTACGGGAAACACGCCTATCTTATCGATTTCTTCTTCTACGTGTTCGATAAGTGCACGGGTATGAGTCATAGACCTACCACTTGCTACAACGAAATAGTCTGCAACGTCCGTCCTTTCTTTAACGTTTATGCTTATTACGTCTTCTGCCTTGTGGTTAATTAATACTTCACAAACTTTTTTTGCAAATTCTTTTGATTCCATTTTTATTCTCCCTTTCCCGTTACGTAATAATTAAAAGCGTCTAGCGTTAATTGGTAAACGGGTTGTTTTTTGTTTTTTAAATGTATAGTTTCTTCTTTTAAGCACTCTATAAAGCACTCGTCAATACTTTTGGTTTTATAATAACGCCTAAGTTCTTCCACGCCGTCGTAAGTCCTACCGTCTTCAACCATATCGGCTACGAATATTAACTTTGCTAGTTTCGACATTTCGGGTTTTCCCGAAGTGTGATATTTTATAGCGTCTAAAACCTCTTCGTTTTTTATACCTAATATATTTCTTGCCATATATTCGCCTAAAAATGCGTGAACGACGGGCTCTGGCATATCCAAGGGTTTACTAAATCCTTTCACAGTTTTATAATCAACGTATTTTGCCACGTCGTGAAGTAGCCCTGCTAAAAACACGTCGTCTTTATCTAGCCCCAATTCTTCAGCCTTAATCAATGCACAAGATATAACCGATGCCGTGTGAATTAAACGCTTTTCGGGAAGAAGCCCTTTCGCAAAATCTACGTAAACGCTTAAGTTTTCCTTTTTAAAGACATCATTTTGATAGATATATTCTTCAACCGATTTATTTACAAACTTTTCTAGTGGTAAACCTAGCATTGCAAAAATCCTTATTGCCGTTGAAGAAACGCTTTTCCCTAAATAGTTTAGTTTTATAAAAGGTTTGCCGTACGCCTTAATAAAATCTTGTTGAATTTTATCAAAATCTTCCGAATAATTTTCCCGTCTAAACACTGCAATGTTTGCAAGTTTAGTAATTTCTTCGGGGTGTCGCCAAGTGTTAAACCCACCAAGTAAATCTTCGCCAAAAATAAAATATAGTTCGCAGTTTTTGGTTTGCTTTAGGTGCGTTAAGGTTAAATAAGTATAACTCGTTCCGCCCTTTTTAATTTCGTAATCGCTAATCTCCACCTTGTCTATATTAAAAAACGCTTTTTTTAGCATATTTAGTCTATGGTCTGGTGGTGCTAAAACGGTATTTTTATGTGGCGGAACAAAGGTAGGCATAATAATTAGTTTATCAAGCCCTAATTCCTTAATTGCGTTTATAGCAATATTAACGTGTTCGTTGTGTACGGGGTTGAAACTCCCACCTAGTACGCCTATCTTTTCCATACGATTATTATTGCATATTTGAAAAATAAAATCAATGTTTTTTAAAGTTTTTTCACTTTTATAGTATATCTAATAATAATTTAGGGAATAAAAAAAACGGGAGTTATTATGAAATCTTTTTACTTTACGGCAGTAGCCGATTCTTTTTTTACAAGCATAGCAAGTTTTTTTGTATTATTGATTGTTTCATCTACCTTTTTACCCTACCCGATAACTTTAATCTTTTCGGGGACTTTTGCTTTAATTTTTGGGCTTTTCGCCTTTAAAAATCAAGTGAAGATAGGCAAGCAAAAAGGGTTAGATTTATTAACTAACAAAAAATTTACCGACGCAATGACTCAATTAAACCTTATGCCCGTCAGTGAAGGGCTTGAAATTACCGAAAAACTATTAAAAAAGGAAAACTATTCACTAGAACGAAAACGTGGTGGCATAGCAATAAAAGAAAAGGGGGTAATAGTGTTTTTTAAGTTCGGCTTTGACCAACTGACAAAAACTGACGTTGTAAAATACTTTAATCGAATTACCAATAAGGAAAAAGCAGTGATTTTATCACAAGATTTTTCTAAGGACGTTGTCGATTTTGCTAATAGATTTAACGGAAAAATTATATTGGTGTCGGGAAAAGATTTCTTTGATGCACTTATTAAACACGACCTTCTTCCACCAAACAAATACGAATTACTTAACAAAAATGGCGAAAAATCCAAACTGCTTAAGAACTTAATGGATAAAAAAAGAGCCAAAAGTTTTTTATCTTTCGGCTTGATTTTTTTAGGATTTAGTTATTTTGCACCAATAAAAACCTACTACGTAGTGGTGGGTGCAATAATGCTTTGCTTTTCGCTTTATTTAAGATTGTTTGGAAAAAACAATCCTAGCCCCGCTTAAAATACGATGTGTTCAACCTTTGGGTTAGAACTTCTGCGATAGAACACTAGTTTTCTACCCGTAGCACAAACGAATTCTGCTGATAACTTTTCAGCAATTATAAAGCCTGCTTCTTTAGGCTCTAAACCAGAATTTTCTAAAACGGTAACCTTTACTAGTTCTCTTTTTTCTATAGCCTTGTCGATGCTTTCGATAAGGCTATCATTTATTCCAAGTTTTCCTACTTGAGTTATTGGTTCTAAATTAGAAGCCAAACTTCTAAGCGTACTTCTCTCTTTTGAACTTAACATTTTATCTCCTTAATCCAATAATTCAAATTCTTCACCGGCTATGATAATAGTCGATTTTTCGGTTGCACCCATTTGGCGTAACTCTTTTATTATTCCCCTATCTCTTAACACTTTGTGCAAGTACGCTACAGAGTGCATATCGGTCATAACAACGTTTCTCTTTAACACTTCTACAAGCGTGCCAACGATAACGTAAGTTTCGCCTTCTTTTAAGATTTCGTAGGTTAGTTTATCGGGTTTTTCATACTTAAATGGTTCAAATTCCATCGGTTCAATTGGTGGAATTTTTTCCAAATTCTTATAGATTTCTTCTCTAAGTTTATCTAAACCTTGCCCCGTTATAGCCGAAATAGAAATTATTTTCTTCCTTTTAAGTTTTTCCTTTAACGCCTTTAAGTTTTCTTCAGCACCATAGCAATCTACCTTGTTTGCAACGATAATTTGTTTCAATTTGCCTAGTTTTTTGCTATATCCTTTAAGTTCTGCATTAATCTTTAGGTAATCTTCATAAGGGTCTCTACCTTCTAAGCCCGACACGTCTATAACGTGAACTAGCATACGTGTTCTTTCGATATGCTTTAAAAATTCTATACCAAGCCCTGCTCCTTCGCTTGCACCTTCAATAAGTCCAGGGATATCGGCAATCATAAACTGATTGTCGTAATAATCACATACGCCAAGGTTTGGCGACAAGGTTGTGAAGTGATAGTTTGCTATCTTTGGACGTGCCCTAGTTAGTTTACTTAACACAGTTGATTTTCCTACGTTGGGAAAACCTACTAAGCCTACGTCAGCAATGGTTTTCAATTCTAAAACTACTTGTCTTGATTCGGTTTTTTCGCCCGTTTGCGAAAAGTGCGGAGCGTGCCTACGCGCGTTAGTGAAACGTGCGTTGCCTTTACCACCTTCTCCACCTTCTAAAACGGTAATGGTTTGCCCGTCGTAGAACATATCGGCAATGATATTTCCCGTTTGCTTGTCCTTAATAACCGTACCTAGTGGAACTTTTAACACTAAGTCGTTACCGTACTTACCAAAGCATTGTTTAGCACCACCGTTTTCACCGTTTTCGGCTACGTATTTTGTTTTATAATAGTAGTCTAAAAGACTGTTCATACCCTTATCGGCAGTAAACACTACGTTTCCGCCCTTACCGCCGTCTCCGCCGTCAGGACCACCACTAACTTTCCCCTTAAAGTGCACGAAAGACGTCATTCCGTTTCCGCCGTCCCCTGCCTTTATCGTAATAATTGCTCTATCTATAAACATTTTTCACCTTTTAATTTTCTTTTCGCATAATTGTGCTATCGGACAATTTTGACAATCTGGCGTTTTTGCTTTGCAAAAACTTCTACCCAAATAAATTAGATAATGATGACTTCTAGACCAATCGCTCTTGTCTATAATTTTCATTAGTTGCTTTTCGGTTAACAAAACGTTGTTAGCCTTTGCAAGCCCAATTCTATTTGAAACCCTAAAAACGTGAGTATCAACTGCGATAGCGTCCCCTTTAAAACCAACGCTAAAAACTACGTTAGCAGTTTTTCTACCCACCCCTGCAAGCGTGCGTAAATCTTCTAAGGTGTTTGGCACTTCTCCACCAAACTTTTGTAAAATGTCACTTGACGCACTAATGATATTTTTTGCCTTACTCTTGTAAAGCCCACAAGAATAAATATGCTTTTCTAGTTCGTCCACCCCTAAGTCTAGCATTTTTTGGGGAGTATTGGCAAATTTAAAAAGCGAAGCAGTAACCTTATTGACACGCTCGTCCGTACACTGTGCCGACAAAATAACGGCAACTAATAGTTCGTAAAGAGTAGTAAATTTTAACGCAGGCTTGTCCGAAAAGACACCCGATAATAGCGTTATTATCTCTTTTGCTTTATTTTTTGTCATAATTTTAAGATTATTCTAACACAAGCGACAAGTTTTTTACAAGCGTTTTTATATATTTTTAACAAACCGCTTACCTCCAAAAGATTTTACCGAGAAAAAAAGTGCGTTTTTGCCTTCTTTGGTGGTAGATAAAATTTGCCTAGCAAAGTTAAATGCGTTTTTAGAAATCTTAATGGAAAGCCCACAACCTATTTGTGCTTCTTTTGGGGTGTTGATTATTTCGTTAGAGAGTCCGTTTTTAGTTAAAATATTGGATATTTTCACCGTACTTGCCCTTGAACGAAAAGAAATTAAAAGGTATTCCATAATGTTTTCTCCTTAGCATAAAAAAAATATAAGTTCTATACAATATAGTATTATTTAAATTCATAATATGTTACAGGAGAATAGATGATATATTTTGACAATGCAGCGACGGGTGGTTTTAAGCCTAGTTCAGTAACTCAAGCAGTAAACACGGTAATAAACTTTCTTTCAGCCAATCCCGGTAGAAGCGGACACCGACTAGCCGTTACGGGTGCTAAAATCGTTTCCGATTGTAGAACAATGCTTTCCGAAACATTTAACTGTTCCTCTGACCGAGTAATCTTTACAAAAAACTGCACCGAAGCGTTAAACCTTTTATTATTTGGAACTCTAAAAAAATACGGACACGTTATAACCACCGTTTACGAACACAATTCAGTACTTCGTCCCTTGCTTAGACTTGAAAAACAAGGGCTTATAGACTTGACGATTGTTTCTAGTTTAGATGAAAACGGTTTAATTACTGAAATAAAAAAAGCAATCCGTAAAGAAACCTATATGATAGTTTGCACTTGTGCGTCTAACGTAACGGGGTTTATTCTACCTATTAAAGAAATAGGCGAAATAGCAAAAGAGCATCGCCTACTATATTTTTTAGACGGTGCTCAAGGTGCGGGACATTTTCCTATTGATATGAAAGAACTTTCCGCATCGGCAGTTGCCTTAGCAGGACATAAAGGTCTTTACGGAATAATGGGCAGTGGTGCGTTACTATTAAACGACGATTTAGAAATAGAACCCTTACTTTTTGGTGGTACGGGTACTGAAACTTTTAATACCGATATGCCAATCTCTTATCCCGAACGACTAGAAGCGGGAACCGTTAATCTGCCCGCAATCGCCAGCCTTTTAGAAGGAGTTAGGTACGTAAAAAATAACCTTTCTACCTTTTCGGAAATACTTTATTCTTATACTTCAAGGCTATATTCATCACTAAGCCAAGTTGACGGAATAAAAATTTATTCTAAGCCCAACAAGGTAGGCATTTTTTCTTTTGAAGTTTTAGATAAGCCGTCAAATTTAGTTAGCGATTTACTCAATTCGGAATACGACGTTGCAGTTCGGGGTGGTTGGCACTGTGCCCCCTTAATTCACAATGCACTAAACACTAATCAAGAGGGCTTAGTTAGGGTTAGCCTTGCCCCACAAAATACTACTAGAGAAATAGATTACTTTAAAAAATCACTATTAAATATTATTAAAGTTTAGATTTTTTTAAGTTCTTCTACGATTTTATTAAGTATTTTTTTCTTTTTATCGTCAAGCAAGGGTGCAAGCGTTTTTGCAAAGCCGTCTATTTCGGCGTTGGTTAAAGTGCCGTTTCGCTTGCCCTTTTCGGCTTGCTCGTAAATGGCTTTTAGTAATTCGTTTTGGTTTTTTCCGTCAAACTTTCCCGATAAAGAACTGACTAAATTTACAAAGTCTTGGTTTAGTTCGGGGTTTGAATTTTGCGAATTAGCGTAATCGAAAAAATCTTCCATTTTTTGCTTCTCCTTATTTATTCTCAATTTTATTTTATGAAGAACATATATTATATTGTTATAAAAAAAGTCTTCATAAATATAATAGTGGTGCAAAATGGAAATATTACAATTTTTACTATCTTATTTTCTAAAAAACAAGGGGTTTGAAAAACTTGCCCCATTGTTTGAACTATTTAAGGCTAACTCTTTTGATTTAAAACGTGTACTGCAAAATCTAAACCCCAGCGTTTTAGAACCAATTTTAGAAATGTTTATGAATATTCAAAACAAAAACGCCCCACCGAATAACGGTGGAGCATTTAATGGACTAACGCCCGTTTCAAGTTTTGCCGACAAAGAAATCGTCAACGCCTTGAATAAATATTTATCGTAATTTACGAATTTGTAGCAATTTCAATAGCCCTACTAAGTGCGTTTGAATCGCTAACAGCGTTTAGTTCGTTCACGTCTTGTACTATGCCCTCGCCGTGAATCGTAGTCTTATTATCTGGCCAATAAATTTTGGCAGTGGTAAGTTTAAACGCTCCTCCCGATTTTAATTCGTAGGTCGTTTGCATAATGCCTTTACCAAAAGTCTTTGCCTCGCCATAAGAGTTTTTCGTTAAAACCACGTCGTTTAAACTAAAATTATTGTCTTTCCCTGCCTTTCCATAATGAAGCATTGCACCAATCAAGCATTCGGAAGCAGAAGCAGTGTTGTGGTTAGCAATGACAACCGTTTTGGTTATGCCCGTATAGTAGTTGTTTGACGCAGTAGAAAAGAAACTCGTTCTATCCTTTGCTTTAGCGTACGCTACGATAGACTCTCTTTCGCCCGAATTGTAAATTAGATAGGAAGCAATTTTCACTAAGACGTTCATACTGCCACCACCGTTGTCTCTCAATTCTAAAATGAGTTTCGTTCTGCCACGTTCTTCCATAAACTCAATGGCTTTACCAAATTCTTCGCCCGCTTGCCCTTCAAATTGGTCTAGGGTAATATAGGCAGTCAAGTCGTCAAGTTCTGACATCTTTAAATTGTCGTCCGTCTTGGCTTCAAGATTTCCTAAAGCGTTATCCGCAAAATACATTTTGGTTTCAGAATCGTAATATTCTACGTACGAAACGTTATATTGTCTTTTTTCAACTTGAAGTTGAAGCGTTTCGCCTTTTCTATTAATCTCTACCGTTATGCTTTCCCCTTCGTTCACAGTAGGAAGATAATCTAAAACGGTGTTTTCTTTATCAAAAGTAGTTTTTGTCCCTTCGGAATTTGTTATAGAAAGGAAAACGTCCCCTTTTTGAAAACCTGCAATATGTGCAGGTGAATTTTTTAAAACTTTTGCTATCGTATCTACTTTATCCGAGTAAAAGGATACGCCTATCCCCGAATAATTGCCACTGTTTTCTCTTTTTAAGCGTTCATATTCTTCCTTGTCGTAATACGCAGCATAATCATCGTCGTAGTAAGACTTAAAGAATTCAAATACAGCCTTTTCGTCTATTTCCTTTCCGTCTTCATTGGGGTACGCCTTGTCGATAATTATGCTTATTAGTTCTTCAATAGTCTTTTCCGATTGAGTTTTGGAAAAATATCTAGCAAAATATCCACCTAAAAAACCAATAAAGGTCAATAGGACTGCTATTAATATCGATAATATTCTATTTAATCGCTTAGTTTTTTGTTCTGCTAACGTAACGTCTTTTTTGTTTTCACTCATAATTTACCTTTTGATTTTAATAATATTGATATAACCCTATACGCAATAGCGTCTGAAAACTTTCTAACGTCAAGCCCCGTTTCCTTTTCGGTTTTATCTAGCCTATACGAAAGAGTGTTTCTATGCAAAAACAGTTTTCTTGAAGTTTCGCTTGCGTTTAGATTGTTTTCTAAAAACTCTTCTACCGTTCCGTTCATTTCGGGATCGAAAAATATTTCAGACGTTCCGCCACTAGATAATAAATCTAAATATTCTACTATTTTATCTTTTGGCAAGTCCTCTATGATTTTTTCTAAAATGTAATCTTTGAATGAGTGTATTCCACCCGGTTCTTCTATCTTAGCAAGTCGTTGAACGGCAAGTGCTTGTTGATACGACTTGGCTATTTCAGAAACGTATTTACAAAGCCCGCCAACGAATATCGCTACTTTTATACCGTATTCTTCAAAAATAGAACGCCTTAAAAATTCTGCATATTGGTCAAACGAACTATAATCTTTAACACTTTCGTCCATAAACTTTATTAAAACGCACTGCTTATCATCAATCGATACGATTTCGTCTGCACTATCTTGTAAAAAACTTGAAAGTACTTCTTCAACTTCGTTAAGTCTTCCCGCGTTAGAATAAATTATCATTGCACAAACAGGGGCTGTTGAAATTTTAAAGTTTTTTATGTGTTTAGAAGTTTCAGCGTCATCAGTTTCGCCGTTTAATAATTCTTTAATAAAGATTGACTTGGTATATTCTGTAGTTTGAACAGGCTTTTTAGCAAAAAGCGATGCTATTAAATAAGCAATGGCGCTTGCATTTTGGTCAGAACCCTTAATTTTGCCTACGTATTTTTTGTTTTGATAAATGATTTTAAAATACGTACAATCGTTTTCTTGGTCGAAAAAAACAGCTTCACTAAAACTAGGAATAGAAAAATCTTGCTTTTCATCCCCGCTTAAAATCAAACCTGACTCCGAAAATAAACTAAAATCAATCTTAGTATTAGTTTTTATGTCTAAAATTAACCTTTTTATTTCAGCGTTCATATTTTTCTCCTAAACTTTTTACTAGTTTATTATAACAATTTTCACAAAAAAATTCAACAGTTTGAATAAAAAAAGCCGTACGTTAAGTACGGCTTTAATTTAACAAAGTTAATTATTCTTCGTCTTTAGTTTCTTCAGCAACTTCTTCAGCGTTTTCTGCCTTTTTGCCTTTTCCGAAGATTTTAGCAAGTTTTTCAGCCTTTGCTCTCTTCTTTTCAAGAAGTTCAGCAGCCTTTGCTTCTTCTTCAGCAACCTTTAGAGCAAGTGCTTCAGCCTTAGCATTTTCTTCACTTTCACGTTTTTCTTGTAAAGCCTTTATATTTGCTTTATCTTCTTCGTCTCTAGCAAGTAAAGTTACTTCCGTTTCCTTGTCAAAAAGGTGAATATGATCAATGTCTATAGCGATGTCAATTTTAGTGCCCGCAAGAGAAGTAGAACGGCTGTCAACCTTAGCAGTAAGGTCTGATACGTCATCCACAACGCTTTCAGTAGCAATCTTTTGACGAGCATTGGTCTTGCAGTAAAGTAAGGTTTCAGGCCCTAATGCTTCAACAACGTCTACTAATACGTTGATTTTTTGAGCCTTTTTGTTTGAAATCCATACTTCTTCGTCGTGAATATCTTCAGGACGGATACCAACGATGATTTCTCTGCCTGTATTTAAGAACTTTTCAAGGTCAACGATAAGGTTAACTTTTTCTTTAGGCAATAAAATTTTATCTTCGCCGAATTCAGCATAAACTTTATCAGCAGTACCGGTAAGTTTACCAGTAAAGAAGTTCATTTGAGGCGTACCAATGAAGCCTGCTACGAACGCATTGATAGGATGGTCGTAAAGATTCATAGGAGCGTCAACTTGTTGCATAAAACCGTCTTTCATAACAACGATTCTTGTACCCATGGTCATTGCTTCTACTTGGTCGTGAGTAACATAGATGAAAGTAGTTGCAAGTCTATTGTGAAGTTTAGTAATTTCGGTTCTCATTTGAGAACGAAGTTTAGCATCCAAGTTAGATAATGGTTCGTCTAGTAAGAATACCTTAGGTTCACGAACGATAGCACGGCCTAGTGCAACACGTTGTCTTTGACCACCTGAAAGAGCCTTTGGCTTTCTAGAAAGATACATTTCGATACCTAAAATTCTAGCGGCTTCTTTAACCCTTACGTCGATTTCTTCCTTAGGCATTTTACGAAGTTTAAGACCGAACGCCATATTATCGTAAACGGTCATGTGTGGATACAATGCGTAGTTTTGGAAAACCATTGCAATGTTTCTATCCTTAGGTGTGATGTTGTTCATAAATACGCCGTCAATTAAAAGTTCACCAGAACTGATTTCTTCAAGACCAGCAATCATACGAAGCGTGGTAGATTTACCACAACCAGAAGGACCAACGAACACGATAAATTCCTTGTCTTCAATATCCAAAGTAAAGTCCGTAACGGCCGTTACGCCAGAAGGATATACTTTGTATATGTTTTTAAGATTTAAACTTGACATATTTTCCTCCTAACTCTTATTAGAGTTCCTTATTTTCCCTTATATTTTACAACTATTTACTCTTTTTTGCAAGAGTTTTATTGAGAAATCTAACCAAATTCTATGTGCAACTTGCACAAAAAATTATTCTAGTTCGTCAAGAGTTAGTTCAAAAGCAGGAGCGAACTCTTTTAAATAGTAAATTACTGCTTTGTTTTTGCAGTTTTTAAGTTCTAACCCGATAGCGTTTTTAGCCTTTTTAAACTCGCTATTTCCCGCCTTTACCTCTTCCACGCATTTTAGGTAGGCAGAAAGCCTATCGGCGTATTTTACCAATTTATATTCGTAAGAAGTTTCGTCGGGCATAACGTATTCACTATATTCATCTTGCAATTCACTAGGAAGCATACCTAATATTTTTTGGCAAGCGTTTTTTTCTAGGTCTTTATAAGCAGACTTAATTTCGGGGTTAAAATATTTGATTGGGGTTGGCAAATCGCCCGTTATAACTTCGCCCACTTCGTGATATTGTGCTAAGAGTACAACTTTAGAAACGTCCACCTTGCCGTCGAACATTTTGTTGTCAATAAGAGCAAGTGCGTGTGCAATAACAGCCACTTGTTGACTGTGTTCCATTATATTTTCTTCACGTATAGAACGCATAAGGCTCCAACGCTTTATATATTTCATTCTGTTTAGAAACGCAAAAAATTTAGACATGCCATTCTCCTTTTTTGTTATTTTAACACATAAAGGGCGTTACGGCAATCTTTTTTAAAATATTGCTTTATTTTTATTGACACGAACTTTTTCGAGTAGTATAATTTGCTTATCAAAATTAAAAATTCGCTATGGGTGCCGTTCTTGGCTGAGATTATACCATTTGAATCCGCAAGGTAATGCTTGAAGGAAACGCAGTAATTATTTTAGTCTTATACGCTCCCAAATCGTTGGGGGCGTTTTTGCATATAATAGCGAATTAAGGAGGTACTTATGTTAAACTTATTAACCACTTACGCTATTGACGTAGCAGAACCAATCGCCAAATGGGCGACAATCGGCTTAGCAGTCGCTTTAATAGTTGCTTGCCTAATCGTCTTTTTGGTAAAGAAAAGCCTTTTTGCAAAGTTTACAAAACCTTGTCTAATCGCCTTTGTCTTTTACGCACTAATCGCAGGCATTACCCTTTTAGTTTTAGAACTATCTAAAAAATTCGACTTAGCATATCTAGAAGCAAAATGGGTTAACCTAAACGTAATTAAATTAGTGTTCATACCCGTCATTACCACTTTATCGATTGCACTAGTTTCCCTTGTTTTACTATTAGTATTTTCAAAGGTAAAGCCAAACGCCTTGAAAAAACTAGCAATTATTTGTGGCACGGTTTGTGGAGTTGCTATTGTCGTTACCTTAATTTTAATGGCAATTTATCACCAAAATTATATCGTTGGCGACGGTTATTATACCGATGAATCTAGTAAGTTTAGTTCTAGCAGTTTATACGTTTCGGCTGTCTTAGTTGTTTTAATCATAAGCGTTACGTCATTAATTGTAGGCAAGAACAATAAAACTACTTTCGATACTCGTTGCATTTCCTTTGCGGGAATTTGCCTCGCCCTTTCCTTTACTCTTTCATTTATAAAGTTTGAAGCAGCATGGCTACAAGGTGGTTCTATTACCTTAGTTTCTTTCTTGCCAATTTGCCTTTTCTCTTACTGCTACGGCATGAAAAAAGGCTTAATCGTAGGTTTGATTTACGGGCTTTTACAAGCCGTTCAAGACCCGTGGCTAATTCACCCCGCACAATTCTTGCTAGATTATCCTATCGCTTTTTCAACCATTGCTTTCTCAGGCCTTTTAACCGACCTTAACGTTATGAATAACAATCCCACTCTAAAGTTTTGTTTAGGCGTTGTATTCACCGGCTTATTTAGATATATAGCACATACTCTTTCGGGTGTATTCGCTTTTGGTGCTTACGCAGTAGAAGCAGGTGCTACAAACTTCCTTGTTTATAGCCTAATTTATAATTCGTACGTTTTCGTGGACATTGCTTTAGTAATTGTTGCAGGAATACTTATTTTAGCAAACAAATCTTTCCGTAAAGAATTATGCAAGATTAACCCATTACTTAACGAAAAATAATATCAAAAAATAAGAAAACGCCCCGATTATCTTTAATCGAGGCGTTTTTAATTTTAAATTATTAATTACCTAAAACTTTTGTCAATATTAAAAACACAAACCAACTCACAACGGGCAAGCAAGTGAAAACAAGAAAATATATCACAGTCCCAATCTTGCTTTCTCCCCTAGCCTTAGCAACCGAAGAAAGTATTAGCCCTATTACCGACAGTATTAACGGCAACAAATAAGAAAGCCCAATGGTAACCAAAATTAATATATAACCTAGTACCACAAACCCATTTTCTTTGCTGTCAATCAAGGCATCTATAAACAAAATAACCATAAACGCCGTAATAACAGCGTAAAACACAGCCGATAAAATCTTTAAAACGATATATTTTTTATTTCTAACAACTACTTGTTCCATAATTACCCCTTTTTTCTTATTTTACCACAAAATAAAAAAATTACAATAGCAAAGGACAATTCTTACAAAAACGACCTAAAACAATAGATGCGAGCAAGACGAGGCTCGTGAAACGTTTTGGATAAGATTAACCTTTTGGTTATCGAAGTCAAAACGTGAAACAGTTAACGAAGTATTACAAAGCATATATTGTTTTTAGGTTTAAAATTCAAAAAGCAAAGGCAAAGTTTGAGTTGTCTATTGCTTGCAAATAAGCAATTCAAACTTTGACGCACGCTCGAGAGTGCAAAGCAACGCTTTGCACAAGAAACGTTAGTTTCGTCGGTTTTTAACCGACATCTCGTAAAGTATAAACACGGTTGCAATTATTGAGTGGAAAATCAAAAAAGTGCTTTTAAAATTCAAAAAGCAATAAACACGGTTTACTGCTTCCTGCACGGCTTTGACAATGCTACCTTGACGGACTAGTGCTCCGTAGCGACAGCGTAGGAGAAGGAAGCAATGATACGGTTTAAAATTCAAAAAGCAACGACTACCTGCCATTGCTTCCTGAATAATATATGATAAGGGGGAAAATGATGAACTGTTTCATTTGTCTAAGCACTTGCTTTCGACAATGATACTATACAACATTTGTACACCATTTGTAAAGCGTTTTAACCCACTTTTTTCATATTTTTTGAAAATTTTTCACAAATTTTTTCTAAAATTTATTTTTTTTGTGAAAAAATAACATTTTTTGTTCTTGTATTACACTTTTTTAAATCTTGGACCGAACGTAACACAAGCACGATAATCTTGACGTTTAAACAAACCGAAAAAAGCACGGCTACCGAAATTCGATAGTTTTTTTTATTTTCTAATCTGCGAGTGCAATGATATATCCTTCTTGAGAAAGCATTGAAATAAAGTCTTCAAATCTAAAATAATCTTTTTTACTCCACTCAAAACACACTTTAATTCTACCATTACTAATCAATTTCCAATGTGTTTTGGTTTGTTTTACTTCATATTCCACACCCGTTTTATAAGCAGTTGCTAAACACTCATTTTTACCAAAAATTACCACACTATTTTCCATAATAATCTCCTTTTTGCTTATGTTTTCATTTAGATTATACCTATACAAATTGCCAACTGCTTGTCATATTTGAAAAATTTTTATCTATCTATAGGATGGTTCGTTCCCTAGTAGGGGCAAAAAGAAAAACACACTCTCCTGAGTGTGCTTTTTTGGTATCCCTACGGGAATCGAAGATTTTTTAATTATAGAATTAATATGTGAAACATTTTATTCCTATTTAGAAGTTTATAACATCATTAAGATAAGAATTGGTGCGATTAAAAACAACTTCTTTAGCGGTGTTTAGTTCTTTTATTTCATCCAGCAACTTTTTCGCTTTAGTAGTATTTTCTGCTTTTTTGGTTTCATTTTTTTCTATAAAATTAAGAATCGATAAATGTAAAGATTTTGCATAAACGTACTCTTTAGCAAACTCAAGTTCCAAAAATGAAAGAGATTCGGTGTTGCTTATAAATATTTTCTTAACGAAATATCTATCTTCAATCGCCTTTAAAATGCCTTGCTCCCAGCTTTTATCTGGTGAAAAACAGTTGTTAACCAAACAACCTAATAAATTTACTCGTGCTTTGTTGAAAGATATATACCCTTTCCATAAAATATCGTCCTCACTACTTAACGTAGCTTTATCAAATGCGTTTTGGGCTTCTTTTAAGTAGCCTTCTATCTCTAATCTCTCGCTTTCAGAATAATGAAATTCTGTAATAATTTTCATATTCTTTTTTATATATTCTTCTCCGTCAATCTTTGTTATTTCTTTTAATTTATTTGTTACTTTTTTATAATATTCTAACCCTAAATAATTATAATAAATCGTTTTGGAAACGCTATTAATAAACATTTTTCCGCGAATGTTTAGCATTTCCCCGTTAGCGTCAATCTCCTTCCCTTCGTGAGTAATTGATTGATAATGTAATACGTTTTTTATAAGTTTGATATGCTCCCTTAAAACATATTGATTGCCGTTACTTATTGCATTAAATTCGTAATACCTTTTTTCTAAACTATTTATGAGTTCATTTATAGCGTTATTGCACTCAGAATCTTTCAAATCGACGTATGCAAACCACAACAATCTATCAATTAAAAATTGTAAAGTGTCCGTAAAAGCTATACACGTTTTATTGTGATTTTTAAAAAAATTATTAACGTCTTGAATAAGCTTGTTTCTTAATTCAGTTTGCGTTTTGCAATCATTGTATTGTTTTACTAGCAACACATATTCAGCATTATAGTTTTCATTACATAATATATTACCTTCCATTGACGATAAAGCGTTTACAGAATCTATTGACACGTACGTAACAACAGAAAAAATTAACGCTATAACTGAAATCAAAAATGATACTAACCCTATTGCTAGAGTTGCTACACTATTAACGCTATCAAAATAACCCGTAGTAAAATACAACGCATAAACTAAATATCCTATAATTACAGCAATAATAAAAAATGCAAGAGAAATTATCCAGTATTTTATCTTATGTTTCCATTTCATAACTTAATCACCACTCATCTTTATATTAAAATTATACAATAAAATCTTAAAAAAATCAAGAGTACTCTTTTTCTTTTCCTTTAACTAATTAGCCGATTTATTTACGTTAATAAACTATTTAAAAACTGTACTCAAATATATAGATTTACAAAAAAGAAACCTAATCCGAACACGAGTTAGGTTTCTTTTGGTGTCCTTATGGTTTTCCGCCCCTTAATAAGGAGAAATCAAACACTAATTTACGAGGGATTTGCGGGAAGCATCTGCGTTTCTCTACGATGGCAAAGCCGAACCCTATGGGTTCTGCTATCCTTAGGATAGCGCAAAGAAAAAGAGATAGGTGTTTACCTATCTCTTTTCTTTGGTGAACCAACTTGAGCGTAAAACGAACAATTTTTACGCTCTTTTTTTATTATAAAATTAAATGTAGACCAATACGACCTATTTTTATAAATTTTTGATATTAAAGTTCACAATTCCCGCCCGTAGCATAATGTCAGATTGTCTAAAATTTTCAATGTTTTGATAATTTTACAATTTGTTCGATTAAATATTCAAAAGATTCTTTGCTACAAAAACGAGGATGAAGATGTCCCTGCAACACCTTATTTATCCTATTTCCATCAACTATATTTTTAATGTGAAAAAATGATTTTTTATTGTTAATTATTTCCAAACAAGCGATCTTGATCTGTTTTGTAATAAGATATATCTATCAACTCTGCATTTTGGCAAGTATAAAATTTAACAGTTTTAACGCTTGCTTTCATATTGGCTTTATCTTTATCTTTTAATAACAATGCACCCAATTTAGTTCCTCTAATAACTTTTGTATTATTAATTGTTTCAATTAAATTGCCAAATGTGGTAAAGGTAATCTGTGCAATTTTCATTGTCCCTTTTGCTTGAGTACCATTTGGATTTACTAAATTTAGATGAATTTGATAAGAATGTGTGGTAACATCATTTTCATTTACAGTTGCACTTAAAAATGTTGCAGTATTTGATGGATATATATAATTATTATCATTAGCACGTTGTTCAATAGTTTTAATACCGTCAACGGTTATGTATGATTTATTTACAACTTCGGGTGTTTTTAAATAAGATAATTCCTGAATAAAGAAAGGTGCTTGATAGAAAGTTTTTTTAGTTCTGCTACCAAAGTATTTAAATAAAATATCCAACTCGTTTATTTCTTGATCGGTTAAACTATATTTCAAAATATAATTTGTAAAATAATTTGTTGAAGCTTTATTTTCGATTCGAAGTTCAATAAATAAATCGTTACCCTCTAAATATATATCTGATTGAGATGCCACTTTATTCTTCTTAATTTTATCAATATTAAAACCTTCATCTTCTAAAAAGCCATAAGGAATCGCATTATATGCGGCATTTTGATAGTGATAAAATTCATTAGCTGTTTCGTAATAAGAGTTATCTAAAGAAATTAACTCATAATAATAAAAATCAGTTAAAACATTTTTCAAAATTTGTGAACATTTTGAATAGTCTGGAGTTTGAGCGCTACCATCATCTACTTCTGGAGCTACAATTGGTGGATTAGTGTTATTAAGGGCAGAATTGTAACACCCTACCGCTCCTACCCCAAACAAAGCAATGCTTCCCGCCAAAATTGTTGCGGCAATACGTTTTTTCGTCTTTTCCATAAAATGCCCTCCAAAAACAAATTTATTATTAGTATTATACGGAACAAACTGTTCCAGGTCAAGTATTTTGGAACAATTTGTTCTAATATAGTAATATGGATAATAAATTTGCAGAAAGGCTAAATGAATTAAGGGTAGAGAAGAGTTATACTCGCTCTCAACTTGCAGAAAAATTAAATGTTTCCGTAAGGCTTATTTCTTATTGGGAAAACGGTAAGCGAGAGTGTGATTTTGATATGCTTATAAAAATTGCTGAATTGTTTTCTATTAGCATTGATTATTTATTAGGAAGAAGCGAATTTTAAAAAAATGACAGCTCTTTCTGTCATTTTTTTATTTTGCACTCCTACGGGAAACTGCTCCGCCAATGCTACGCAGGACTAAGCCCATTAATGTTGCCCATCAAAGGCGTCCGAACGATGGGTTCGATGTGTTATAGAGATAACAAAAAAATAAGAGCACCTATTTGGTGCTCTATTTTTTTGGTGACCCCTACGGGAATCGAACCCATGTTACCACCGTGAAAGGGTGGTGTCTTAACCGCTTGACCAAGGGGCCTTCCTTTGTCAACGGTTTTAGATTATATATTATTTGTCGCTTTTTGTCAATCAATTTTATGTCTTTTATTGCATTTTGTCATTTAACGCTTCGTTTGGAGTTTTTCCTACGTTCTTTTTGCCGTTTTCTTTGATTTCTTCTACTACTATCTTAGATAATGCAAACATCGCAAGAACGTTCGGGAATACCATTAAATAGTTAAAGAAGTCGGTTAATTCCCATACTAAATCGTTTTGGAACACCGTTCCTAAGAAAACGAACGCTATAGCAATAATCATATAAACTAGCGTTGTCTTTTTGCCGAACAAGTAATTAAAGTTAATTTTTCCGAATAAATTCCAACTTATTATGGTTGAAAATGCAAAGAAGAACAAGCAAACTGCTACGAAAATTCCACCGATAGTTAAACCAACGTTTCCACCACCAAACACAACGGCGATTGCGTTTTTAACCAAGTTCTTTTTGCTAACGCCACCTGCAAGTGCGATTTCTAATTTTTCGGGTGAAGAAAGCATACCGTCGCCAGCGTATAACGCAGTTATAACCACTAAAGCAGTAATCGTTAACACCACAAAAGTATCGAAGAACACACCAATCATAGCAGAAACGCCTTGTTCGTGAGCAGTTTTAACGTTTGCTTGAGCGTGTGCGTGAGGGGTAGAACCCATACCTGCTTCGTTAGAGAAAAGTCCACGCTTTGCACCTTGACTGATAGCCATTTTAATAGCAGAGCCAATACCACCACCGATTATTGCTTGAGGCACGAAAGCGAACTTAAAAATCATACCGAACGCTTCGGGCAAATATTGTACTCTAGCAAAAATAAAGATTAAACCACCAAGCAAATAAACGATAGCCATAATTGGAACTAATTTTTCGGTAACCGAAGCAAGCCTACTTACGCCACCGATAAAAATTATACCCGCAAGAACGACAAGCACAATACCCACAACCCAAGTGGGAATGCCCGATGCTTCGTTTACGGCTTCTGCGATTGAGTTAGACTGAACCATAGTACCAACAAAACCCAACGCAATAATAGTAGAAATAGCAAAGAAGCCCGCCAAAAACTTACCAAATCCACCCTTGAAGGCTTTTTTAATATAGTAAACAGGACCACCGCTGACGCTTCCGTCCTTATTTAGAAGTCTAGTCTTTTGTGCTAAAACTGCTTCTGAATAGTTTGTAGCCATACCGAAAAAGGCGATAACCCACATCCAAAATATAGCACCCGGACCGCCGGCTAGTATAGCACCACTAGCACCGACGATATTACCCGTTCCTACTTGAGCGGCAACTGCTGCGGTGAACGCTTGAAAGGAACTCATACCCGCTTTTTGTTTTCCGCCCTTTAGTTTAAGGTTTCCGAAAACTTGTTTCATACCTTGCTTAAAGCAACGAACTTGAACAAATTTTGTTTTCACCGAATAAAAAATACCAACGCCTATTAACAAGATTATAAGAATATAATCTGCTAAATAAGAGTTTACCGTAACCACTACTTTTAACATACCGTCTAAAAATTTTTGCATACGCATCTCCTAAAAAAAATAAAAAGTTGCTTTCGACAAAAAAGCAACTCTGAAAATAAAAGATATTGGCGTTATGAAATATGCCCTGTCCTTTTGCCTGAGAGATTGGGGGAAATACCCTTTGCACCTTCGGCACTCGCTAAAGCGAGATTCTCCAGAGTTTCTCCGTTTTCAGTTTTCGCTAGAATTCTGAAAACTTCATCGAAATTTGATATGATTTTAGCACTAACCAAAAAATTTGTCAAACGATTTAAGGCGTTTAATCATTAATAGTATATTTATAAAGCGACGACTTAGAAACGCCCCTATCTTTTGCGACCTTTTTTAAGGCTTCCTTTTTGTCTAGACCTTGTGCTAAATAAAAATTGATATGTTCTTCTTCTGAAAGGGAATTTAATTCGTTTTGTTGAGCCTTTCCTTCAACCAATAATACGAATTCCCCTTTAGGTTCATTGGGCAAGCCGTCTTGCAAGCAAAAATGGATAACGCTTTCGTGAAGTTTAGTGATTTCCTTAACCGCACAAGCGTTGCGATTGCCGAACGCTTGATAAATGGTTTCTATATCCTTTTTCACGTCGTGTGGAGCAGAATAAAAAATAAGCGTTCCGTCAAAACCTTTATATTTTTCCAAAAATTCCGTTCTATCAATCTTTTTTTCGGGCAAGAAACCTAAAAAACAAAACTTAGTTGCATCAAATCCACTTAAAACTAATGCCGAAATAAAAGCCGAAGCACCCGGTATTACCGTGTATTCAAGCCCGTTTTCTATAAGCATTTTTACTAGCACGTTTCCAGGGTCTGAAACGACGGGCATGCCTGCGTCTGATATAACGGCAATGTTTTTGCCTTGCTTTAGTTTAGAAATTATTTTTTCACCCGATTCCTTTTCGTTAAATTTATGGTAAGAAACTAGTGGTTTTTTAATTTCGTAAGCATTTAAAAAGGTAATGGAGTGCCTAGTGTCTTCACAAGCAATTTCGTCAACCGATTTTAAAACTTCTAACGCACGAAGCGATACGTCCTTAAGATTTCCTATTGGCGTTGCAACAAAATATAGCATACTAATTTTGGGCGTTTTCTAAAACGTTAATACCGCTTTTTCCGCCTTTTACCCCCTCTACCATAAATAAATACGGTTTTTTACCCTTTGCCGAAACAAACTGAAGTTTTTTCGGTTCTATATTATTTTTCTTAAACTCACTAAATACGTCAGCAAGCCTATCAGCACGGTTGACCATATTAACCCTACCGCCAAACTTAAGGCACTTTGATATAGCCTTAACTAAATCTTGAAGTGGTAAGTATATCTCGCTTTTGCAAATAGCAATGCTTTGGTCTTTATCGGTAAAGCCACTGTCCTTTTCCATATACGGTGGGTTGCAAGTAATAAGCGAAAATTTACCCGCATAAGAACTATCTATGTCTTGAATTTTAAGGTTGTTAGCAAAAAATTTATCCGTTAAGCCGTTAAGTTCTATGCTGTCCTTACTCATTTCATAGAGTGGCGTTTGAAGTTCAAAAAAGGTAACCGACTTAACTTTATCTGGGTTAAGCCCGTAAAGGTAAAACCCAACAATCCCACTACCCGAACAAAAATCGGCGACAACGTCTCCCTTTTTCACTTTAGAAAATTTAGCAAGCAAAATAGAATCGGACGTGAACTTATAAAGCCCGTCCTTTTGATAAATTTTGATATTTGAAACGCCTAAATCTTCTAAACTATACATATTTTTGCCTAAAATTTAAGGTGCAATGTCTTGCACCTTAAATCTATCGTTTTCAATTATTCCTCCGAGATAGCATCTACGGGGCAACCTGCAGCACAAGCACCACAGCTCATACAAGTTTCAGGGTCAATATTGTATTGAGTATCGCCCTCGCTAATAGCACTTACGGGACAAGTATCTGCACAAGCACCGCAAGAAATACAAGCATCACTGATTTTGTAAGCCATTTTTGCAACCCTCCTATATTTGTCAAATGTATTCTAGCACAAAAGATATCTTTTGTAAACTACTAATCCAAAATTTTTTTTACGTCGTCGTCTATTTCTTCGTCAACTTCTTCCGATTGATTTTCCAACTGCTTATTTTTAAACTCCAACCTATCTACTGGGTAATCTTTGTATACTTCTCCCCCGTCGTTAGAAATCTTTACTTTGGTAATTAACTTAAGCATATCATTAGAAACGACTATCCCTTCGCCATCTGGGGTTTTTACCGTTCCACCAACTTTAGGCATTTTCTTATAGACTTCGGCATAGTAATCGTTTTCATATTCCAAACAACACATAAGCCTACCACATAGCCCGCTTATTTTTGACGGATTTAAGTGCAAACCTTGATTCTTTGCCATTTTTATGGTAACCTTTCCGAATTCCGACACGCCACCTGCACAACAGCAAGTTCTTCCACAAGACGCTATCCCACCTAGAAGTTTGGTTTCGTCTCTAATTCCTATTTGTCTTAATTCAATTCTTATATGGAAATGACTTGCAAGCACTTTAACAAGTTCTCTAAAGTCAACTCTACCGTCAGAAGAAAAATAGTAAACTAGTTTTTTTCCGTCAAACGAATATTCGCATCCAATGAGTTTCATTTCAAGGTTTAGTTCCTTGATTTTTTGTTCTACGAATTCCATTGCTTCGGGAATTTTTTTCTTGTTTTCTTCAATTTTATTAAGGTCTTTTTGAGTAGCCTTTCTAATAATCGGCTTTAAGGGATGAACGATTTCACTATCGTCCACTTCTTTTGCACCAAAAACAACCGTGCCGAATTCTAGCCCCTTTGCCGTTTCAACGATTACGCCCGATTTTTCTTCGTAAACTTCGTTGTCATTTGCGGGTGCAAAATAATATACTTTAGCGGTGTTCTTAAATTTTACACCTATAACTTTCGCCATTTATATTTAACCTCCAAAATTTGAAAGAACAACCACTCTATAACTATATCCGACCTATTTGAAGCGTCAATCCGCCTTTGTGCCGTAAATATCTTTTCCAAAATCTCTATTATAGAACCGTTACAAAACCCGTCCGCATCTTTAACTTTTTTGGAAATTTCGTTATTTTTGATTAATTCTTCCTTGCCGTTTTCACGGCACAATAAGTCTCTAAAAACTATTTCTAAAAGCCTTAAAAACTTAATCGGTTCTGCCTTTAATTCGTTAAACTTTTCAGAATATTTTAATACTTCCTTGCTAGATTGCATATTAACTAACAAATCAACAATAAAATCGGTTTGTTCTTTAAGCCCCTCGTCGTTATAATTTTCAATAACGCCGTTTACAGTTAGGTCGGAACACGCAATCGCAGATTCTAGTCTATTTAAATCGTCATATTCTCCCTTTAATGCGTCAAACAACGCTTGCTTAGTAAATGACGATAGGTTTATTAGTTTGGTTCTTGATTTTACGGTAGGTAAAATCAAGGTTTCGTTTGTTGCACCTAAAATAATGTAAGTGTTTTTAGGTGGTTCTTCTAGCGTTTTTAAAAGTTTATTTTGAGACGCTACGTTCATTTTTTGAGCATTTTCGATTAGAAAAATCTTTTGTTCGCTTTCTATCGGTTTAACGTGCGTTTGTTCTACGATTTCCACCGCTTCTTGGGCGGTAACGCTATCTTTTTCCTTGGGATAATGCAAGACGTCGGGGTGAATTCCACCTTGTATTAGCGAACACGTTCTACACGAAAAACAAGGCTCGTTTTGCTTGCAAGCAATAATTGAAGCAAAAATTTTCAAATATTCCGTCATAAAGCGTTCGTCTTTTACAATAACGAGATATGCGTGGGCAAGTTTTCCCGCTTCTTTGTCTTTTACTAGCGTTTTGTACCCAGCGGTTTTTTTGGTCAAGGATAGAAAATCTATCATATTATCCCTTTTTCTTTTAACGCTGAAATAATTTTTGATTGAGTTTGTTCTTTACTGCCCGAAGCGTCTATAACGATAAACCTTTCGGGATATTTTAATGACAATTCCTTATAGCCCCTATAAACGTCGTTATGAAATTTCATACCCGATAATTCTAATCTATCGTTTTTATCTACGCCACCCTTTCTCTTAAAGGCTTGCTCTGGCGTTAGGTCTAACCAAACGGTATAATCAGGCATAAAATTCTTGGTTGCATAGCAGTTAATGCTGTCGATAAAATCATAACCTAGCCCCCTTGCTACCGCTTGGTAAGCAAAAGATGAATCAATGTATCTATCACATAAAACCAACTGCCCAGCATCTAGCCTTGGTGCAATTTCTTCCTTTATTAATTGAACCCTTGATGCAGCGTAAAGCAACGCTTCGCATTCGTCAACCATTGCAAAGTTTTTTCCGTCTAGAATAATGTTTCTAATCTGTTCAGAAACGCCCGTTCCACCCGGTTCTCTAGTAAAATAAAAATCTATATTATTGTTTTTTAAGTATTCCTTTAACATTTCGAGTTGACGAGATTTCCCAACACCCTCGCACCCCTCGAACGTAATAAATTTACCTTTCATCTTTTTCTCTTTTATCCTTTACGTAGCCATAGACGGCAATGCAATATTGCTGAATTTTTTTACCATATCGGTAAGATACGAAATGGTTTCAAACTGTAAATCTCTTTGCTTGTCAATAAAATCAAAAACCATAACTACAACGTCTTCACTGCCTTTTGCGTTTTCGTTAACGGCAAGACTCATCTTGTAGTAGTTGGTGTGTTTATAGTCTCCATTAACCAAGTTTTCAAGACGTAAGCCGTAAATGTACGACTGTCCGTTTTCGTAGGTATAAGTGTAGAAAATCGATTGGTCGTCGTAAACCTTTATTAAATAATGAAAATCACTAACGGCATCACAAAGTTTTTTTATACGAGCGTATTCTTTTTCTAAACCTTGTTGCCTTTCTTTTTCCTTTCTAAACCTATTATCAGTGCCGTTTCTAGCAATGAAGCCCGCTTCAATTTTCTCTTTATCAAGTTTATCAAAATCGAACGCCACCGTCTTGTCGCCCGTAGCGTATTCGTCTAAAACAAAATCGTAAAGATAGTTCATAGAATCACCAAGTAAGCGTTCAAACTCATACATTGGGTATTCTAAGTTGTTCGTAACGTACTTTTCGGCTTTTGAAGGAGTATTTTCGTCCTTTTTATAGCAGTCGGTAATAATAATATCTCCTTCTGCAATCGAAAGCCTTTCGATAAGAATATTTTTATCTTCGGTCAGCATTTCGTAATCGCCACGCAAAATATCGTAACTCAATACATCCTTGTCGGCAATCTCAAAAAAATCAGACACGGTGTTCACCCCAGTGTCCAAATACACCTTAAAATGCTGGCCGGGTGTCAATTCCACCTTAGCAATCGTGTAATATAAATCCCATAGTCCCATAATGAGTACGGCAACTATTAAAGTTACTATCCACTCGTACGCCATAAAACCTGAGAGTCTTTTTTTGGTAATTTTACTATCCATTACAAATTAACCTTATTTTTTTATAGGCTTCATCGTTGGGAAAAGTATTACGTCTCTAATCGAAGCAGAATCGGTCAATAGCATAACTAATCTATCAACGCCAAAGCCTAGACCGCCCGTAGGTGGCATACCGTATTCTAATGCAGTTACGAAATCTTCGTCCACCTTAGCGTCGTTTCCGCCTTTAGCACGCTTTGCTTCTACTTGTTTAATAAATCTTTCTCTTTGGTCTATCGGGTCGTTAAGTTCTGAGAACGCATTGCCCATTTCTCTTGCATAGATAAAGTATTCAAATCTTTCGGTAAACGCAGGGTTAGAAGCCTTTCTCTTTGCAAGTGGAGAATTTTCAACAGGATAATCATAAATTATGGTAGGTTGAACCAGTTTGTCTTCTACAAACGCATCAAAGAACGCAATTAAAACGTGGCCTTTGGTTGCTTCATTACCTTCTTCAACTTCTACGCCCTTTTCCTTAGCGACAGCCCTTGCTTGTTCGTCTGAACTCCAATCGTTATAATCAACGCCGGCGTATTTTTTAACGGCTTCAACCATAGTGAGTCTTTCCCACTTCTTGCCCATATCGATTTCTACGCCTTGGTAGGTAATTTTGTCCGTTCCACATACTTTAACGGTAATTTCACGGTACATATTTTCGATTAAGTCCATCATATCGAAATAATCGCTGTACGCTTGATACATTTCAACGGTGGTAAATTCGGGGTTATGGCTTCTGTCCATACCTTCGTTACGGAAAATTCTACCAACTTCGTAAACCTTGTCAAACCCACCAACGATTAATCGCTTTAAGTAAAGTTCGGTTTCTATACGGAGATACATATCGATATCAAGAGCGTTGTGATGCGTCTTAAAAGGTCTTGCAGCAGCGCCGATTTCAAGTGGTTGAAGAACGGGGGTATCTACTTCAAGGTATCCTACGCCGTCAAGATAATTTCTAATTTCGGAAAGTATTTTTGAACGCATTACGAAAGTACGCTTAACTTCGGGGTTAGCGATTAAATCAACTTCTCTTTGACGATATCTAGTGTCTTCGTCCTTTAGTCCGTGGAATTTTTCGGGCAAAGGTAATAACGACTTGCTTAAAAGTTCTATTTTTTGTGCGTGTACCGATACTTCGCCCGTACGGGTTGTGAATACAAAACCGGTAATGCCGATAATGTCGCCAATATCGTATTCCTTAAAAGCAAGATAATCGTCCCCTAAGTCGTTTATTGAAAGGTATGACTGAATAGTGCCTTGTCCGTCTAAAATAACGGCGAAAGACGCTTTACCCATAATACGCTTAGAGATAAGTCTTCCCGCAATGCCTACTACTTGGTTTTCGTATTTATCGTAGTTGTTCTTTATGTCTTGGCTTAAAGCCGTTCTGTCGTATCTAACCTTTTCGTAAGGATTTTTGCCTGCAGATTGAAGTGCTTCAAGTTTGCTTCTTCTAATACGCAAAATTTCGCTTAGGTCAAGTTCTTCTTGAACTTGAACGTTCTTATTTTCTTCCATTATTCTATTCCTTATTGTTTTACGCTTTTGATTTTGATTGAAACTATACCAGCAGGTACTTGAACCTTAATGCTGTCGTTTACCTTTCTGCCAAGAAGTGCGTTTCCGATAGGCGATTCGTTAGAAATTCTGCCTTGTTCAACGTCTGCTTCGGTAGTACCAACGATTTCGTACACAAAAGTTTCACCAGTGTCTTCATTAATAAATTCTACTTTATTGCCTAATGACACTGTGCCTTTCTTACCTAATGAATCTTTTATGATAACGGCGTACTTTAGTTTATTTTCAATTTCAAGAATTTCGCCTTCTACCATTGCTTGTTCGTTTTTAGCAGCATCGTATTCAGCGTTTTCCGAAAGGTCGCCAAATTCTCTTGCCGTCTTAATTCTTTCGGTGATTTCTGCACGCTTGGTTACTTTTAAATATTCTAAGCGTTTTTCAAGTTCCTCTTTACCTTCTTTTGTAAGAATTACTTCTTCTGCCATAATGTTTCTCCTTTATTTAGAAGTGGTTACACTCCCACTTATACTTTCTAACTTGAGATTATAATATATTTAATATTATTTGTCAACTTTATACTACTACTAACCCCCACTAATCCTTTCAAAAATGCTATCTTTTGATAAAAAATAAAATTTTTTGAAACTTTTTTTCATTTTGGTATTGACATATATCCAATTTGTGGTAAAATATTATTGTAAATTGATTTTTCTCCTATCCACTCGGTGGAACATTTTCTTGAGTAATATATGAAATCGAAAAAGAATAAGGTCGTCAAATTGACGACCTTTTTTCTTTGTTTTTTCTTAGGTTTTACCTTGTTTTAGTTTTGTTTTTCGTCGTAACTGTCGCAACAAGTGCATTGTTCTCCACAACCACAAGTTACCTTAATGCTGTCTAATTGACAGTTGCATCCGTCGTTATGACGGCACTTTTGCACGTCGCATTTAATACAATAATTTTTCATAGTTCACTCCTTTTTTTAAGTAGTATTTCCTTTAATGAAAAAACTATACTCTCCTTTTCTATTGACAAAAAAGTCGTGTAGAGTTAAAATATATAAAAAGAACATTTTTCGGAGACAGATATGAAAGTTATACTCATTAAAGACGTAAAAGGGTCTGGTAAAGCAGGCGATATTATAGAAGCAAAGGACGGTTATGCACAAAACTTTTTGATTAAAAGGGGCTTGGCAAAACCTGCCGACACACAAGCACTAACCGAAAACCGTTTGCAAAAAGAAGCACAAGCATTTCACAAAGCAGAACAACTTAAAGCAAACAAAGAACTTCGTGAAAAATTAGACGGTAAAGAAGTTACTATTCAAGTAAAAAGTGGTGCTTCTGGCAAATTTTTCGGTAGCGTAACAAACAAGGAAATTGCCGATAAACTTGCCGAAATGGGCTTTGAAATCGACAAGAAAAAAATCATTATATCAACCAATATCAAAACTGCTGGAGCATACCCCGTAACGATAAAAATTTCGCCCGAAGAAACGGCAAAAATCACCGCCAACATCATTAACTAAAACTTAAAAACACGCTTGATTAAAGCGTGTTTTTCTTTGTTTTCTTTTCAATTTCTTGTTTATAAATTTCATAGTATTCGTTAGCGGAAACGTTCCAATCGTTAAAGATGTCGCCCGTGTTTTGACTTACCTTTTCAAGCAGTTCTTTGTCAAACGCCAACGAATAAATTTTATCAACGAAAGCGGTTATATCATCTTCGCAAATAAAACCCGTAACGCCGTCGGTGAGTGCTTCGCTTGCACCCGAATCTTTTACCACGACCGACGGAACGCCTAGCGAACCTGCTTCTAAAACGGTTAAGGCACAAGTATCGAACACCGACGGAAATATAAGCAAGTCGGACTTTTGGTATTCTTGTTTAAGTATTTCGGGGTTGGAAATTCTGCCCGTGAAAATTGCTTCCTTTTCAATACCTAACTTTTTAACTTGTCTTTTATATTTTTCTAAATCTTCCCCAGCACCTACTAGTTTTAGATTAACTTCTACCCCCTTTTCTTTTAGGCGTTTAGCAGTTTCTAGAATAAAGGGTACTCGCTTAAAGTCAACCATAAGCCCTACGAAAATTAGATTGATTTTACCAAGCGACCTATCTTTAGGTTTAGGGGTTTCCTTTTTAAAGTTACAGCCGTTTCTAACTACCGTTACGGGACTAGTTAACCCGTAAGATTTTAGTTCGGTTTTCATACAGTTGCCCACCGAACAAAGATGGTCGGCTTTTTTAGGGCGACGCATTACGAATTTTAGCAAAATTTCGGCAAAAAGCCCTATTTTTAGTGCCTTTTTATAACAATATCTAAACTTAGTATGAACGGTATAAACTAGTGGAACGCCGTGTTTTTTTGCGTATTTATTGGCATACGAAACAGTCGTTCCAACCGTGTGGCAATGTATGACTTCGGGGGCAAAATCTTTAATTTCCTTTTTGGCAGTTTTGCTAAAAAAAGGCATAGCCCAAAAGTCGTTTTGAGAAAAGCCTATGCTTTTAAACCTTACCACTTTAAAGGGGTAAGTTCTCTCGTCAATTCTATGATATTCGGGGGCAACCACCATAACTTCATTAGACTTTGCTAATTCCATTGCGATATGGTAAACCGCCTTTTCCGTTCCGCCGATACCGGGGAAAAAACTGTCTGTAAATAACGCTATTTTCATACTGAGATTATAACTAATAACTACCCACGTTGTCAAGTTATACCACTCTTTAAGGGCGATTAGTTGACAACACTGCTTTTTTTTAGTAAAATACCGTTTATGAAGAAAAAGAAAGTTAGTTACGTTCAACAAAAGATTGATTTCGACAAAAAAACGGCTGAACCGTACATAACCGAAACGTTTGAGAGTGGTAGAGAAACCCCCGTTTTACCTAAAGAACCACACGAATACACGGGTAAACCTTTAGCAGACAAGCAAGTTAAACAGTTGACTATGAACAAACTGCTAGGCTTAGAAACGGACAGGACTATTGACAAACGCCAAAGGCTTTACAAAAATCTTGTATCGATTGCCTTTATAGTTTTCGTATTGGCAGTTTTAGTAATTACCGCTTATGACGATTTTTTCTCTAATAAATCGGTAATATCTTTCGACCAACTTTTAAAAACTTTTAGCGTTACTTGGTTTTACTTGCCGTGTGCAATTTTTGCATTGTTTATGAATTACCTACTAAAAGGCACTAAACTTTCTATACTTTGTAAGGCACAAACTAAAAAATGGCACTTCAAAACTTGTATGGAAACGGGCGTTTTAGGGCATTACTACAACAGCGTTACGCCCCTTGCCGTTGGTGGTCAACCGTTTGAAATTTATCACCTTAGTAAACACGGCGTTACGGGTGGAGTTGCCTACTCTTTGCCAATCGCAACCTACGTTCTTAACCAAATTGCTTTCGTAATTTTAGGAATACTTTCGCTAGTACTATATAATTATAATCTTTTAGATTACGATTCGCATTTTTACGGACATATTCCCGCGCTTATAACGACACTTGCTTTGATTGGATGTTCGCTTTGCTTGTTTATGCCACTTGCAGTAGTATTATTCTCTATTTTTCCAAAGGCTTCTGCCACGCTTGTAAGAATAGCAGTGAGTTTAGGCAATAAACTAAAACTTGTTAAAAACCCAACGTTGACCAACTACAAGACCATGCGTTCAGTTTGTAAAAATGCAAAGTCACTAAAGAATATTGCAAAGCACCCGTGGGCGTTTATATTCACTTTTATACTAAGTTTTGGCGAAACGCTTGCACACGCTTCAATAGCCTACTTTACCTTGAAATTCTTTAACTTTAACTGGGCTGCCGCACATATTTACGAGTGGTTTCAAGTTGTTACCATTTGCATCATAATTTCGCTAGCGATAACCTTTATTCCAACCCCTGGAAATTCGGGTGCTGCAGACTTTTCGTTCTATACGCTGTTTAACACTCAACTAGAAGGTGGTCTTGCCTTCCCCGCTATGATGACTTGGCGTATTTTGAATTTCTATTCGTATATAATTATCGGGTTTATCTTCACTAGAATTAAAAAGCATACCGATGCTAAACCTAAAAAATAACATAAAAACAAAAAACCAAAGCACCGTAATCGAAACCGATTACGGTGCTTTTTTTATTTTTTTCCTGAATAGACAAGGTTATTTTTTATTTAATTTTCGTATTTCCCTTGTGTTTTTGTGAAGCCTATAATATAGATAACTTAGTCCCACGCCCATACCACAAATCAGTATTAGCCAATACACGCAACCAAACTGTGGAATTACACCCGGCACGTACCCAAAAAGCCCTGCTTCGCCGTGGTAATTCATAAAAAAGTAAGGAAAAGTATCTCCCCTACCAAAGTCCACTTCAAACGCCGACATTATTAGGGCAAATAGAAAATAATAGGTTAGTGGAATAAGCACAAAAAGACAATGTTTGCCATTTTTAACCTTTTGTTCTTCACATAAAAAGTAATCTAAAATAGCAAGCACGGGCGTTACGACGTGCGTTAGTATGCTTGAAAAAGTCCAAACGTTAAAGTCTGCAAAAGGTGCTAATAAGCAACAAAAAACCAAACAAGTAATGGTGATGCAAGCAGTAAAAACCAATTTTACAACGCAAAGCCCTTGATTTAAGTAATTTTTTCCTTTCGCTAAACCTATTACCGATAGAATTCCAAAAATCAAACAAATAGTTCCTATCCAAACGTTAGACTGTTGAGTAAAATAAAACAGCCTTGTAACCCACGGGAAATACCCGTCTTCTACCGAATAGACGCAAGAAAGAATAACCCCTAAAAAAGCCGAAACAGCCGTAAAAAAATTTAATGTAATAGAAATTTTCTTTCTTGAAATATTAAGCATAAAACCCCTTAAAACCTATAAATGAAATTTATCTTTTGGCAAAACCCTAGGCAAAATTGAAACCAAGCCAACGCAAAGCACTGCGTTAATAGCGGTTACCGCTAATTTTACGGGGAGAGTGAGCATAAGTTTATCAAAACTTATACTGTACATAACCGATAGCCCGAAAGTATTTACCACAAAAGAACTCAAAATAAAGCCTATTGCAAAAGATATAACAGTCTTAACGTAATTATTGCCTTTAAAGCAAGTAAATATAACACCTGGGATAAAACCCCAAAGCCCCGTACCTATTCCGATAATTGGGTTATAAGCACCAAAGGGAGCAATAATACCACCGATTAAATCGCCAATGAACGCCGAAGCGAACCCAAGCCCAGCACCTAGCGTATAGCCTGCGACAAAACCAATCGTCGAAACGAAAGATATTTGCCAAACGTCACTAGCCTTAATGGTTAGAGAGTTTACCACGCAAGAAAGTGCTGAAAATATAGCGGTATATACTATTTTTTGAGTGGTTGAAAGCGAATTTCGGTTTTGCTTTTTCTTAAAAGCGAACACGATAATAAGTGCTATTGCCACTACTAAAGCAAGGTAATAATACCAATTTTTAAGCACGTTTCCAAAAATTTTGGAAAACTCAAACGGTTTTGTTGCAAGAAAATTGAACATAAAAAAATCTCCTAAAGTAATTTTAGAGAGACCGATAAAATAACCCTAACGGGCGATAATAGCGGACGCGCAAAAAATACCGCAGACACTTGTCTTTCGTTTGCAAACGACATCCCATTTTGCAACACTTGACGCATTTTTGCTACTCTATGTTTTTATTTTAACATTAAATGGCTATCAAGTCAACTTTATGGTATATTTTTTTGTGCGTTTTGCCATAATATGCGTATGCTTACAGTTTTTATAAGAACACTTATAATATTTATAACCTTAATGGTAGTAATGCGGTTTATGGGCAAGCGTCAGATTGGCGAAATGCAACCTTTTGAATTTATAATAACCCTAATAATAGCCGATTTAGCGTGCATACCAATGGCAGACGTATCAATTCCACTTTTATACGGAGTGGTGGCAGTATTAGGTCTATTTTTACTGCATCAAATCATATCGGTATTAGAACTTTTTGGCGATTCCGTCAAAAAAGTCTTATCGGGCAAGCCGAGCGTAGTAATAAATAAACAAGGGGTTGACCTAAAAGAACTAAAACGCAACAATATGGGCGTAGAAGACCTAATCGAATCAATGCGTTCTTGCGGGTATTTTTCACTTGACGACGTGGAGTACGCAATTTTTGAATCTAACGGAAAACTTTCGGCGTTAGAAAAAGCCCAAAAACCTTACGATTCGCCATCACTACCCTTGCTTTTAATAAGCGACGGCAAGATTAACCCAAAAAATCTAGAATTAATTAACACCGAACGCCAAACGGTTATAGACTATTTGCAAAACAAAAACTTTAACCTTAAAAACACCGAAGTATTAACGGTGGACGGAAACGGCAGAAGTTATTTTAAATATAAAAACAAAAAGTACGAAATTTTTGATTTTCCCTTAAAGGAGAACGTCAAATGGTAAAAACTTTAATTTCAATAGCCGTAGTATCTTGCCTTTTAATTGTCGGTTCTCTATATGAAATAAACCACGTAAACAAGCAATTTAACGATTTTAATCAAGTTTTGACCGTTCTATACGACAAAATTGAAGACCAAACTGCAACGACTGACGACGTTTATGCCGTTCAAGATAATTGGCTAAACAAAAAGAAAATGCTTCACGTCTTTATCCCCCACACCGAAATAAAAGAAGTCGATTTATGGCTATCCGAAACGGTGAGATTAGTCCACGACAAACAGTGGACAGACGCAATTTCTAAAGTCGAAGTCTTAATAGAACTATCCGAACAAATCCCCAAAACCTTTTCCTTAAAAATAGAAAACGTTTTCTAGATAAAAAAGCCCGTTAATAAAACGGACTTTTTTTATAGTTTTTATAATTCAATTTCGAATTTTTCTTCTTCCTTAAAATCAACTACGATACAGTCGTTGATATAAGTACATTCGGGAAGAATAACCATAACGGCGATTTCATCGGCTGACTTAGGCAATGGTGCTAAGTGCCATACGCAAGCGTTCATCTTTACTAAAGTGTTCTTTGGAACTAAGAAAGCCTTAGTTTCTTCGGGAACGGGTTTGCCTGCCGACGGTGGTGCTACGTGAAGTATCATATCGTCGTTAAGTGGTAAAAGCATTTCGCAACTTCTCGTGTGGTATTCTGCTTGTTTGATAATCATTTTTTCGGGTTTTTTAACAAGCAATGGCGAATACGCTACGTTAAGCCCTTGTGCAGAAACTATTTTATCGGGGAAAAATCTATGTATTTCGCCCTTTAACGCATATCCGTCGGGGTTAACCATATCGTAATATTGCCCAAAAGGTGCAAACGCTTCTTTCGTTAACGGTTGAACTTTAATTTTTCTCATAATTTTCTCCTTTATCCTTTATATTTAACCTTTATAATAATTAATCAAACAGCCCTTAGCGATAATGTCTTTTTCAGAATCGGTAAGTGGATCTATCGTCAACACGATTTCCCTTTTGCCGTTACCTAAAACGAACGCCTTAAACTCTGTTTCGCCTGCTAAAAGTTTACTTAAAACGTTAGGAACGTAGATATATTCGCCAACGTTAAAGTCGTTTTTCTTTGCTAAGAAAGGTATCATACCCCAATTTATAAGGTTGCTTCTATAACGCTTAGTAGCATATTCTACGGCAACGTTAGCAACGCCACCCAAAACCCTTTGACAAGACGCTGCTTGTTCTCTCGCCGAGCCGTCGCCAGGTTTAATAGAACAAACTACGCTTCCGTAAGTGGTAACGCTTTCATCTAAACCTAAATCAGTGGGGAAACCGTCAGCCTTAACAGCCTTTGCCCTTGCAACGTAGTTGGGGTCTTTTCTAGACAACGCAAACTCTGCTAGTTTTAAAGGATTTGAACGGTATGAAGAAGTTTCGCCCGACGGAATAAGTTCGTCGGTAGTCGTTACGGGGTCTTTAAGAACTGATACAACCTTAAGTAACAGATTGTCCTTTAATGCTTCCATTTTTGGCCAGTCTGCAATGTTAGGTCCGTAAACTAGGTTTGCCTTGTCGTCGCCTTTGCCTACTGCGTTATGTACCCTTGCTTTATATATTTTATCGTCAAAACGATATTTTTTTATCTTTTTGTTGTACGCTAAATCCATTGCCGAAGTAATTGCACCACCGTTTAGTGCCGTTGCTGCAATACTTCTAGCGTCCATAAGTGCAACTGCTGAAAGTTGTCCGTTTGCCGGCTTGCTTCCTTCACGGCTTTCAAAGTTTCTAGTGGTGTGTCTAATAGATAGACCGTTGTTTTGTGGAACGTCGCCAGCACCAAAACAAGGACCGCAGAACGCCGTCTTAATTACTGCACCGTTTATCATTAGTTTGGAAATATATCCGTTGTCAACTAATCCCTTATATACCGGTTGGCTTGACGGATAAACGTCTAAAGTGAAATCACTATTATTAATTGGCATATCGCCTAAAATATCAGACGCTTCGGCTAAATTTTCGTACATACCACCAGCACAGCCTGCTATTACACCTTGTTCAACGTAAACTTTTCCGTCCCTTATCTTATCGGTCAATACGAATTTTCCTTTGCCTTCCGGTAAAAGTTTATTACCTGCTTCTTCGCACTCTTTTAAGAGTTCGTAAGGACGTGATAAGAATTCTCTAATAGTGTAAGCGTTAGACGGGTGGAAAGGTAGAGCAATCATAGGTTCAACCTTAGAAAGATTGATAACCACTGCCCTATCGTAGTACGCACCGTCAACGGCTTTTAATTCTTTATAACCGTCTGCCCTACCGTGTTGAACGTAGTAGGCTTTAGTCGTTTCATCAGTTTCCCAAACAGAAGAAAGACAAGTAGTTTCGGTCGTCATAACGTCAATGCCGTTTCTAAAATCCATAGAAAGATTTTTAATGCCACTACCGATAAATTCTAATACTCTATTTTTGACGAAGCCCGTCTTAAAGGTTGCCTTAACTAACGCAAGAGCAACGTCGTGCGGGCCAACGCCTTTTCTAAGTTTCCCCTTTAATAAAACTGCAACCGTTTCGGGCGTGTCTATGTCGTAGGTTCTAGATAATAATTGTTTTACAAGTTCCGGCCCACCTTCGCCAACAGCCATACAACCTAACGCACCGTATCTAGTATGAGAGTCCGAACCCAAAATCATACTGCCGGCAGTTGCACGCATTTCACGCATATATTGATGAATTACCGCAAGGTGTGGAGGCACGAACGCACCACCGTATTTTTTCGCTGCGGATAAACCGAAAACGTGGTCGTCTTCGTTAATCGTTCCACCTACTGCACAAAGTGAGTTGTGGCAGTTGGTTAAAGTGTAGGGCAAGGGGAATTTTTCTAGCCCCGAAGCCTTTGCAGTTTGAATTATGCCTACGTAGGTTATGTCGTGCGAAGTAATTTCGTCAAACTTTATCTTTAGTTTGTCAGAAGAATCTATAGTGTTGTGTGCTGAAAGTATTCTATAAGCAATAGTTCCCTTTCTTGCCACGTCGTCTTTAAAATTTGCTTTAACTAGTTTTCCGTCTTTATAATATACGCCGTACTTTTTAAGTTTTATCATTAACGTCTCTCCATTGTTTTATTGGAATAATTATACAATATTACTTAAATAATTGCAAGTGATTATAAAAATGCTTTTTCTCTTGATTAATATTTAATAAAGGTGTAAAATATATTTACTATGAAATTTAAATTTAGACTAAACGCAATATCTATCCTTTTGCTTGTTGCCGTTACATTGCTTTGTGGGTACGGAATAGCCTTAAACGTAATTGCACTTATTAACGCCATTGAAACGCTAAAAATTATTCTTAACGTGGTTTTAGTGCTAGTTAACCTTGCATTGATTGTTACGGTTTTTGCCATTGCACTTTTTAGCAGTTATACGGTTAATAAAAAAGGAATAGTTTTAAGGCTTGGTTTTTTTAAAGTATTATACAAAAAAGAAGAACTGCACTCGATAAAACTCTTTTCAAAGACACAAAAACTAGTTCTTTATTTAATAGACGCAAAATTTACTGTAATCGTGATAAACGCAAGCAAATATCAGGCGTTTACTAAGGCTGTTCAAAATGAATTTCCTTTTGTTTACGAAGAAGTTGTTAGTGAGTAAAAAAATTTTTAAAAAAATCGTTGACAAATATTAGAAAAAAAAGTAAACTAAAAACGAACTCAATATTATCCGGTAGGTAAGGCTACCATAGGGATACGGGCTGCTGCCGCAAACTAGTGGAGACACTACGAGATGGTTTCAACAGACTACGTCGAAAACAAGGCGTAATCCAATGCAGTTTCACTGCCCTACGGTGCTAAAGCCAGCATGGTAACAGTACTTTTGGTGTTTTTGCTAATGACCTACCGTTTTTCGGTGGGTTTTATTTTTTTTAACGGGAGGTAAGTTTTATGACTGAAGATAAGGAAATTTTATACGAACGATTACAAACGTATTTTAGCAGTCGAAGATTTGCCGACCTTAGAATATTGCTACTCGATATGGAGCCGTTTGACATTGCCGAATATCTAGAAGAAAACCTAGACGACAAAGAACAAATCAAGTTCTTTAGGCTTTTGCCAAAAGAACTAGCCAGCGACGTTTTCGTAGAGACCGATAGCGATACTCAAGAACGACTAATAAAGTCTTTCACCGATAAAGAACTTAAAGCAGTCGTGGACGATATGTTCCTTGACGATACGGTTGACATTATTGAAGAAATGCCCGCCAACGTGGTTAAGAGAATTCTTAAAAACTCCGACCCCGAAAATCGTAAACAAATCAACGAATTATTAGAATACCCAGACGATTCAGCAGGAAGCATTATGACGCCTGAATACATTTCACTGTCCGCTTCTATGACGGTTGAAAGGGCGTTCGATAAAATTAGACAAACGGGGCGTGATAAGGAAAGTATTTACACCTATTACGTTACCGACCGTAAAAAACATTTGATAGGCGTTGTTACTGCTAAAGACTTGCTTCTTGCCGACAAAAACGATATCGTTGAAGAATTGATGGATTCTAACGTAGTTACCGCCAACACTTTAGACGATAAAGAACAAGTTGCTTTAATGCTTTCGCAATACGATATGTTAGCCCTACCCGTTATCGACAAGGAAGGTTGTCTTGTTGGTATCGTTACCGTTGACGACGCTGTGGACGTTATCCAAGAAGAAGCCACCGAAGATATTCAAAAGATGGCGGCTGTGTTGCCTAACGAAAAACCTTACCTAAAGCAATCGGTGTTTAGCATTTGGAAAGCGAGAGTGCCTTGGCTACTTTTACTTATGATTTCGGCAACCTTTACTAGTATGATTTTATCTACTTACCAAGCAAAACTTTCGGCAATAATGTACGCTTTCGTGCCAATGCTTATGGGTACTGCGGGTAACGCTGGTGGTCAATCTTCGGTTACCATTATTCGTGCCCTTGCCCTTGAAGAAGTGGATATAAAAGACATACTAAAAGTATTGTGGAAAGAACTTCGTTCTTCCTTAGTTCTAGGCGTTACCGTTTCGGTTGCTTGCTTTGCTAAAATGATGCTCATTGATAGGCTTTATAACGATATAACTTGGCAGATAGCCTTAATCGTTTCTTTCGTTTTATTGCTTGCCATAGTAATTGCAAAAATCATTGGTTGCACGTTGCCACTTCTGGCAAAGAAAATCAAACTAGACCCTGCCGTAATGGCAAGCCCCTTTATAACGACGCTAGTCGATGCAATAACGCTTATAATTTACTGTGCGATTACGATAGCACTTCTATAAAACTTTTAAAAAGTTAAACGCTCTAGGTTTTCTAGAGCGTTTTTATCTTTCGTTTTTCTTCTGCTATTTAACCGTGTTGGTTTTTTCCTTTTGAATAACGTCGTGTGCACCACCTTCTACGATACTTGTTGCAGAAACTAAGGATAGCACTGCCTTTTGTTGTAGTTCGGGAATAGTTAACGCACCACAGTTGCACATTGTAGATTTAACTTTTGAAAGCGACATTGCAACGTTGTCTTTAAGGCTACCTGCGTAAGGAACGTAAGAATCGACACCTTCTTCAAACGATAATTTCTTATCACCACCAAGGTCGTATCTTTGCCAATTTCTTGCCCTTGCCGAGCCTTCGCCCCAATATTCTTTATAGTAAGTTCCACCGATGCTAACTTTAGCCGTGGGGCTTTCGTCAAATCTAGCAAAATATCTGCCTAGCATAACGAAGTCTGCACCCATAGCAAGTGCTAAAGTGATATGGTGGTCGTAAACGATACCGCCGTCCGAACAAACGGGGATATAAACGCCAGTTTCTTTAAAGTATTCGTCCCTTGCCTTGCAAACGTCGATAAGTGCCGTTGCTTGTCCTCTACCGATACCTTTGGTTTCTCTAGTAATACAAATAGAGCCACCGCCGATACCAACTTTAATAAAGTCTGCACCACAATCAGCCAAAAATCTAAAGCCGTCTGCGTCAACTACGTTGCCTGCACCAACCTTAACTTTGTCGCCGTAATTTTTTCTTATCCAAGCAATGGTATTTTTTTGCCAAGCCGAAAAACCTTCAGAAGAGTCTATACATAAAACGTCAACGCCTGCTTCTAGTAATGCGGGAACACGTTCAGCGTAGTCTCTAGTATTGATACCTGCACCTACGATATATCTTTTTGAACTGTCTAGTAATTCGTTGGGGTTTTGTTTGTGGCTATCGTAGTCTTTTCTAAATACCATATATAATAGTTTACCACTTTCCGAAACGATAGGAAGTGAGTTCAACTTATTATCCCAAATAATATCGTTTGCTTCTTTTAAGGTAGTACCTTCTTTAGCATAGATAAGTTTTTCAAACGGGGTCATAAAGGTAGAAACCTTTTCGTCGCCAGCCATTCTGCTAACACGATAATCTCTGCTAGTAACGATACCTAAAAGTTTACCGTTGCACGTTCCGTCGTCAGTTACTGCTATGGTAGAATGCCCCGTTTTTTCCTTTAGTGCAATAACGTCTTGTAAAGTTTGGTCGGGACGGATATTAGAATCGCTTACAACAAAGCCTGCCTTATAACTTTTTGCTCTTTTTACCATTGCCGCTTCGTCAGCAATGCTTTGAGAACCGTAAATGAACGATACGCCACCTTCGGTTGCAAGTGCTACGGCTAGTTTGTCGCCCGATACCGATTGCATTATTGCAGATACCATTGGTATATTCATCATAATTTCACTAGTTTCGCCTTTCTTGAACTTTACTAGTGGGGTTTTTAAACTTACGTTTGCAGGAATGCAATCTTCAGATGAATATCCTGGTATTAATAAATATTCGTTAAAAGTATGTGATGGTTCATTAATAAATTTAGCCATAATTATCTCCTTTTTATCTATTATACTTGTTTGTCGCAATAAACGCAACGGTAAATTTCTTTTTCTTTATCGACAAGTCTTACCGCTTGGTCTAATTCTTGTTCGGTTTGAGTTATACAACGTGGGTTTTTGCATACGTGCTTATTAAAAATTACGTCGTCGCCTAGCCTACGTTCTATAAAGTTTTTATCTTTTAATAATTTTAGAATAAGTGCCATTCTAACGTACTTGCCGTTTGCCACTTGCTTAAAGTAACACGCACGCTTATCAGCGTCAACCTTTACGCTTATTTCGTTTACCCTTGGCAACGGGTGTAAAACTATCATATCCGATTTTGCACTTTGCATTTTTTCTTCCGTCAAAATATAACTGTCTTTTAGTCTTTCGTATTCCGATTTATCGGTAAATCTTTCTTGCTGAATTCTAGTCATATATAAAACGTCAAGTATATCTAAACTCTTTTCTAAATCACAAGTTTCCTTATAACGCATATTGCACTTATCAAGTACGTCTTGCTTAACGTAATCGGGAAGTCTTAATTCTTCGGGCGAAATCAATACTATATTAATGTTTTCATATCTTGACAACGCACCTATCAAAGAGTGTACTGTTCTTCCGTACTTTAAGTCGCCACAAAAACCAATGGTCAAGTTGTCAAGCGTGCCTTTTTCTCTATAAATGGTCAATAAATCGGTTAGCGTTTGAGTGGGGTGACAATGTCCGCCGTCCCCTGCATTGATTACGGGAATACTTGCGTTTAAAGAAGCAACTAACGGTGCACCTTCTTGGTAAGAACGCATTGCTATTATGTCAGCGTAACAAGAAATTACCTTAGAAGTGTCCGCAACGCTTTCGCCTTTACTTACCGAAGAACTGCCGGGGTCCGAAAAGCCTATTACCGAGCCTCCTAGTTCTAGCATAGCCGATTCAAAAGAAATTCTAGTTCTAGTTGACGGTTCGTAAAATAAGGTCGCTAGTTTTTTGCCCTTGCATTTTTTAGAATACTTTTTGGGCTTTTTTATAATGTCTAACGCCGTATCTAATAAATCGTATATCTCTTTTTTCGTTAAGTCAACTACGTCGATAACGTTTCTCATTTGTTTCTCCTTAGCCTTTTATCCAACTTTCGTCAGACGGATTGTTTCTAAATGCAATGAGTTTTTTAACGTCTTCGGGTTTAATATATCCTTCGTCAGCTGCAACTTGAGCGATTACGTCGAAGTTTGTTAGCGATACGTTTTTAACGTTTGCTTGTTCTAAGCGTTCGATACCCTTTTTCATACCGTAGGTAAAAATACTTGCAACGCCTAAAACTTCTGCTCCTGCTTCTCTTAAAACTTGTACTACTTCTAAAACGCTTCCGCCAGTAGAGATTAAGTCTTCAACAACTACTACCTTTTGACCTTTTTCAAGTTTGCCTTCTATTTGATTTTGTCTGCCGTGGTCTTTAGCACCCGAACGAACGTAACCCATAGGTAATCCCATAATGTGTCCTGTTATTGCTGCGTGTGCAATACCTGCAGTTGAAGTTCCCATCAATACTTCTACTTCTGGGTAATGAGTTTTAATAATTTCAGCAAGACCGTTTTCCACGTCGCATCTTACCTTTGGTGCAGTAAGCGTTAATCTATTGTCGCAATAAACCGGGCTTTTAATTCCACTTGCCCAGGTAAACGGTTCTTCTGGACGGAAGAACACTGCTTTAATCGATAATAAGTCTTTTGCAATGAGTTTTTCCATAATCTATATCTCCATCAATAATTTTTCTAATTCACTAACGGTATCAACCGTATAATCGGGCAAGGCTTTTTTAAGTTCTAATGCCGAATTATACCCGTAAGTAACGGCAACCGTTTTTAGTCCGTTTGCCCTTCCACCTAAGACGTCGTAATAGGTGTCGCCCACCATAATAGAACTCATTTTTAAAGCGTTTGCACGCTTGATTGCTAGGGCTATAACTTCCTCCTTTTTGTTAAGGCTACCGTCTAATGTCGCCCCAACCGAAAGGTCAAAATATTTATAAATTTCAAATTTTTTAAGAATTTCTATTGCGTGAATTTCGGGCTTAGAAGTTGCAAGCACAATCTTTTTGCCTAACTTTTTAAGTTTATCAAGCATTTGTGGTACGCCGTCGTACACCTTATTGATAAACATACCCTTTTCAACAAAAAATTCTCTATAATACTCTACTAATAAATCTCCGTCGTTTTTGGAAATCCCGTAAATTTCGCACGCCTTGTCCGAAATAGGTGGGCCAAGAAATTTTCTTAGCACGCTTTCGTCTTTTTCTTCTATGCCATACTTATCTAGTGCATATTTTAGCGAAGCAATAATTCCGTCCGCCGAATCGGTAAGCGTTCCGTCAAGGTCGAAAAATACCGTTTTTAGCATTGCAAGAATTCTTTAACGCATCTTTCGTATGCTTCTACGGGGTCTTCAGCACCAGTGATAGGTCTGCCTACAACGATATAGTCAGAACCGATTTTTCTTGCTTCAGCAGGTGTCATAACACGTTTTTGGTCGCCCTTATCTCCGTCTGCAAAACGAACACCGGGGGTTACGGTAACAAATTCTTTACCACAAACGTCGTGAACTTTGCCTGCTTCTAATGGTGAACATACTACACCGTCAAGCCCCGAAATCTTAGCGTTATTTGCATAGTGCAATACTACTTCGTCAATAGGTTTATTGATTAGCAAGTCTTTTTCCATTGATTCTTGGTCGGTTGAAGTGAGTTGTGTTACTGCAATAAGTATTGGACGTGTTCCGTCTGGTCTTGTTAACCCTTCGATTGCCGATTTCATCATATTGCAAGTACCCGAAGCGTGAAGATTGGTCATATCCACGTCAAGCCTAGAAAGAACTGCCATACTCTTTTTAACAGTGTTTGGAATATCGTGAAGTTTAAGGTCTAAGAATATTTTATGACCACGCTTTTTGATTTCTCTTACGATTGCAGGACCTTCTGCATAGAAAAGTTCCATACCGATTTTTACGAAAGGCTTTCTGCCCGTAAATTTATCTAAAAATGCTAGCGTTTTTTCTGCACTGTCAAAATCACACGCTATAATTACGTCTTTTGCCATTATAATGCTCCTTTAATAATTTCCTTTAAGGAATTAATCTTATATTTTTCCATTGCGATAGGAAGATTTTCAATAATGTCCTTGCAAGCGTAGGGGTTAACTAAGTTTTCAGCCCCAACTTCTACAGCCGTTGCACCTGCAAGCATCATTTCGATAACGTCTTCTGCCGTTCTAATTCCACCCATACCAACAACGGGAATATTAACTGATTTAGCCACTTGGTAAACGCACCTTACTGCTACAGGGAATACTGCAGGGCCCGATAGTCCACCCGTTACATTTGCAAGTAAAGGCTTGCGTTTAGCAAGATTTATTCTCATACCTAATAGCGTATTTATAAGCGAAACACCGTCTGCACCCGAATCTTCACACGCTTTAGCAATCGATACGATATCCGTTACGTTTGGCGAAAGTTTAATGATAACCGGTTTTGTGGTAACCTTTTTCACTGCTTTTGTAACGCTTGAAACAGCCTTTACGTCCGTTCCAAAACTCATTCCACCACCGTGAACGTTAGGGCAAGAAACGTTTACTTCTAACCAACCAACTTGTTCTTCCTTGTCTAGTTTTTCACAAGTTTTAACGTAGTCGTCGATAGAAAAACCACTTACGTTAGCCATTACTTTTTTATTAAAAACCTTTTTGAGTTTAGGCAATTCTTCACTAATAACCTTTTCAACGCCGGGGTTTTGAAGCCCTACTGCGTTTAGCATACCAGAAGCCGTTTCGGCTATTCTTGGAGTGGGGTTACCAAACCTTGCGTCTAGCGTAGTTCCCTTAAAAGAGAAAGTGCCTAAAATATTAATGTCGTAAAGTTCGCTAAATTCGTAGCCGTAGCCGAACGTTCCACTAGCAGGAATAACGGGGTTATCTAGTTCTATGCCCAAAAGGTTTACTTTGGTATCTACTTTTCCCATATTATTTCCTCCTTAACAAGAACGGGCCCATCTTTACAAATACGCTTGTTTCCGTAAAGCGTCTTGCACGAACAACCCATACAAGCACCAAACCCACAGCCCATACGTTCTTCAAAACTGAATTGTCCACTTGTTTTTGACTTGTTGTAGATTGCCTTTAGCATTGGCTCTGGCCCACAAGTGTAAAAGTAAGAATAATCTACGTCCATAGCGTCGGTAACAAACCCTTTTATACCGTAACTTCCGTCAACGGTGGTTACGAAAACTTTAGCACCTAAAGAAATAAATTCCTTTTCGTAAAACACTTCATCAAAAGTGTTAAAGCCTAAAATAACCGTTACTTTTTTGCCGAGTGCTATTAGTTTTTTTGCTAAGTTATACATTGGTGGAACGCCCACGCCCCCACCGATTAGCAAGGGATTATCGCCCGAAAGGTCTAAATTATAGCCGTTGCCTAAGCCCACCAAAACGTCGAACTTATCGCCTACTTTTGCCTTGCTTAATTCTTCCGTGCCTTTTCCTACAACCTTGTAGATTACGGTAAATTCATTATCAGAATAGTCGCAAACGGAAATTGGACGGCGTAAATAATTACTGCCAATTACAAAGTTTACGAACTGACCTGACGCAGTAATGCTTTTGCAATCCCCTAAAAAGGTCGCTTTATATACGTTTTTTGCCAACTGTTCGTTGGACGTCATTGTATAAATATCTTTTTTCATTTTTTACCTATGCGTCAATAGTTGAAATAGTCAAAGTAGTTTCTTCTAATACGTCAAGTAAAACCCTAACGGTATCAAGCGAAGTAAACATAGAAACGTTGCTTTCAATAGCGTACTTACGGATTTGGAAGCCGTCGCTTTCAGCACCAATAGAACCAACGTCGCTAGTATTAATAACGTATGCGATATAGCCTTGACGAATAGCGTTTTTAATTTCGTCACTGCCTTCGCTAATCTTTTTAACAACGTGCGTTCTAATGCCGTTTTCCTTTAAGAACTTAGCCGTGCCTATCGTTGCTTCAATGTTGAAGCCTAAGTTATAGAATCTTCTAATAAGTGGCAATGCTTCGGCTTTATCCACGTCTGCAATGGTAGCAAATACAGTACCGTAGTTTTGTAGTTTCATACCCGATGCTTGAAGTGCTTTATAAAGAGCACGGTTTAAGGTGTCGTCATAGCCGATTGCTTCGCCCGTAGATTTCATTTCGGGTGAAAGGTATGCGTCAAGCCCCTTAATCTTATTGAAAGAAAATACAGGAACTTTTACGTAATAACGCTTCTTTTCTTCGGGATAAATGTTAAATATACCTTGTTCTTTAAGGGTTTTGCCCATTATTACTTCGGTTGCTATATCTGCAAGCGAATAGCCCGTCGCCTTAGATAAGAAAGGCACCGTTCTAGAAGAACGTGGGTTAACTTCAATGATATAAACCTTTTCGTCCTTATCTACTATGAACTGAATATTGTATAAACCCCTAATGCCTATTCCTAAGCCTAGTTTTTTTGCGTATTGTAAAATAGTTCCTTTTACTTTGTCTGAAATAGAGAAAGTAGGATATACCGAAATGCTATCGCCCGAGTGAATACCCGTTCTTTCAACTAGTTCCATAACGCCTGGAACGAAAACGTCCTTTCCGTCGCAAATAGCATCTACTTCTACTTCCTTACCAATTACGTACTTGTCAACTAAAACGGGTTTGTCTTCGTCGATTTCCACCGCAGTTTTTAAGTAGTGGCGAAGTTGCGTTTCGTTAGCAACGATTTGCATTGCCCTACCGCCAAGCACGAAACTTGGACGAACTAGTACGGGATAACCAATGCGTTCTGCCGCCTTAACACCGTCTTCAATCTTAGTAACTGCACAACCTTCGGGTTGTGGAATATTTAAGTCTTCTAAAAGTTTTTCAAACAAGTCTCTATTTTCAGCCTTGTCGATAGCATCGCAGTCAGTACCAACGATTTTTATGCCCCTGTCGAATAAGGGTTTAGCAAGGTTGATTGCCGTTTGTCCGCCAAGCGAAGCAACTACGCCTTCTGCTTGTTCGTAGTCTAGTATTGCCATAACGTCTTCGGTGGTTAAAGGCTCGAAATACAACTTGTCCGCCGTCGTGTAGTCGGTTGAAACCGTTTCGGGGTTGTTGTTAATTATAATCGCTTCGTATCCAGAACGCTTTATGGTTTGTACTGCGTGTACGGTAGAATAGTCAAACTCTACGCCTTGACCAATTCTAATAGGTCCTGCACCTAAAACTACTAATTTCTTTTTATCAGTTAATCTTGATTCGTTTTCTACTTTCTTAACTAGATTTTGATAGGTCGAATATAGGTAAGCAATGTAATAACCCGTGTGGAGCGTATCTACCATTTTGAATACGGGGGTAATGCCGTTCGCCTTTCTTAAGTTGTAGATTTCCCTTTCCTTGTTTTTCCAAAGTTTAGAAATATATTTATCCGAAAAACCTAAAACTTTTGCTTGTTTTAAGACTTCAAGGTCGTTTGCGTTTGCCTTTACAACCTTTTCCATATCGACGATTTCTTTAATCGTTTCTAGGAATAGTTCGGTAATTTGCGTATATTTGTGAAGTTTTTCAACTGTTTCGCCACGTCTTAAAAGTTCTGCAACTGAAAAGATAGTGTCTGCCCTATAATCTTTGAAGTATTCTACTAATTGTTCGTTAGTAAAGTCGTCAAACTTAGCAATGTGGAAATGGTCTGCACCGATTTCTAATGAACGTACTGACTTTAACATACACTCTGCTAAAGTAGAGCCAATGCCCATAACTTCGCCCGTCGCTTTCATTTGAGTACCTAATAGATTAGATGCCGAAGTGAATTTATCAAACGGAAATCTTGGGAATTTTGCTACGATATAGTCTAAAGATGGTTCTATATCGGCTGTTCCACCAGCAACGGGGATATCTTTTAATTCCATACCGACTGCAATTTTTGCAGTAACCCTTGCGATAGGATAGCCACTAGCCTTAGAAGCAAGTGCCGAAGAACGCGATACTCTTGGGTTTACTTCGATTAAATAATATTCGCTGGTTTCGGGGTTCAACGCAAACTGAACGTTACAACCACCTTCGATTTTAAGTTCTCTAATAATTTTAATAGCACTGTCGTTAAGACGCTTATGGTCTTCTTTACTTAGCGAAAGGATAGGTGCTACAACGATAGAGTCGCCCGTGTGTACGCCTACGGGGTCAACGTTTTCCATACCACAAATGGTAATTGCGTTGTCCTTAGAGTCTCTCATTACTTCAAACTCTATTTCCTTGTATCCCTTAACGCTCTTTTCAACTAGTACTTGAGAAACGGGAGATAGTGCAAAGCCGTTTCTTGCAATTTCTATAAGTTCTTCTTCGTTATAAGCAAAACCGCCACCCGTTCCACCTAACGTGAACGCTGGTCTTAATACTACGGGATAGCCTATCCTTTTCGCCGATTCGATTGCTTGGTCTAGATTGTACGTTATTTCAGACGGAATTACAGGCTCGCCGATTTTTTCGCACATTTCCTTAAACATTTCTCTGTCTTCGGCACGTTCGATACTTGCACTGCTAGTACCCAAAAGTTGAACTCTGCACTCTTTTAGTACGCCTTTCTTTTCAAGTTGCATTGCAATGTTAAGCCCCGTTTGTCCACCAATGCCGGGAACGATTGCGTCGGGTCTTTCATATCTTAAAATTTTCGCCACGTATTCTAGCGTAAGTGGTTCCATATACACTTTGTCGGCGATTGAAGTGTCGGTCATTATGGTTGCAGGGTTAGAGTTTACTAAAACTACTTCGTAGCCTTCTTCCTTTAATGCTAAACACGCTTGCGTGCCTGCATAGTCAAACTCTGCCGCTTGTCCTATTACGATAGGGCCAGAACCAATGATAAGTATCTTTTTTAAGTCTTTTCTCTTTGCCATTTTATCCTTCCTTTTTACATAGAGTAAACTGCTTTGTCGTTATATACCGTCAAATAATTTCGTCCGAAAACCTTGTAGTTTTCAAAGGGCGTTGCTTTGCCCTTAGACAAAAATTCATTTGGATTTATTAAATATTCTTCCTCTAAATTCCACACCGAATAGCCGTTGTATTTAATATTAAATCGGTTTCGTGGATTGTTTGCAAGTAGGTCAATTAACTTTTCTAAACTTATTACCCCTTCCTTTACTAAATAGGTATAACAAATAGGAAACGCCGTTTCAATGCCAACTATTCCAAACGCACTGCCAGATAATCCTTTAGATTTTTCTTCCATAGAGTGTGGTGCGTGGTCGGTTGCAATCATATCAATCGTGCCATCAATTACCCCTAAAATTAAGGCTTCTTTATCGCTTTTGTCCCTTAAGGGTGGATTCATCTTAAACTTGCCGTCTTCTTTCAAATTGGAGTCGTCTAAAACTAAATAGTGTGGGCCCGTTTCGCAAGTAACGTTTATTCCACTTTTCTTAGCGTCCCTAATAACTTCCACGCTTTCTTTCGTAGAAATATGACAAACGTGGTAAGCACAACCCGTTTCTTCAACGAGTTTTAAGTCTCTTTCAATCTGCTTGTATTCGCTTGCAGAACAAATGCCTTTATGCCCGTGTTCTTTAGCGTACTTTCCGTCGTGAATATATCCACCAAAAAGTAAAGAATTGTCTTCGCAATGTGCCGTAATGATTTTGCCTAATGATTTAGCCTTAAGCATTGCTTCTTTCATAAGTTCTTTGCTTTGAACGCCCCTACCGTCGTCCGAAAAAGAAATCGATAGGTCTTTTAGGTTGTCCATATCGGAAAGCCTTTCGCCTTTCTGCCCAACAGTTATAGAAGCGTACGGATAAACGGCAATGCAAGCGTCTTTCTTGATAATATCAAGTTGAACGCCAATATTTTCCACCGAATCGGGAACGGGGTTAAGGTTAGGCATAGAACAAACTGCCGTATAGCCACCCCTAGCACAAGCGTTAGTGCCCGTTTTTATGGTTTCTTTATAAAAAAACCCCGGCTCTCTCAAATGAACGTGAACGTCACAGAAACCGGGAAAAATAACGAAATTATCAGTAGAAGAAGCAGAAGCGGGAACTTTTAAAGACAAATCGGCAAGCGATTTACCTAAATAATTTTTACCCGTTACTATCGTTGTTCTTTTGAAACCCATACTACTTCTCCATAAAAAAAAGGCTTGCCCTAAGACAAGACCATCGTTCTAACTACAACCTATAAAAACTATTAAACCTTGTCTATTGAGCATCGATTTAAAAAGTCGTTTTGAAACTTTTATATAGTATATCAATTTGTAAACGTTTCGTCAAGTAAATGAATGCAATTTCCGTCTATAATCGACTATTTTTTTCTAAAGAAAAAGGTTGAAAAATTTCAATCTTTTTCAACCTTTATATTTTTTAGAATAACCCAGAAATTACACCGTTTTCATCAACGTCAATTTTTTCGGCTGCGGGAACTTTAGGAAGCCCGGGCATAGTCATAATATCGCCTGTTAAAACAACCAAGAACCCTGCGCCTGCTGAAACTTTGACCTTTCTAACCGTAACGGTAAAATCTTCGGGTGCACCAAGTTTTGTCATATCGTCTGAAAAACTGTACTGAGTCTTTGCTATACATACTGGAATTTTATCAAACCCTAACGCCGTTAGTTTTTTGATTTCTTTTTGTGCACTTGCCGTAAAGTTAACGTCTTTTCCACCGTAAACTCTAGTAACTACTGCTTTGATTTTGTCTTCAATAGAACAATCTAACTCATAAGAGAAAGAAAAATCGTTAGGTTTTTCGCAAAGTTTAACCACTTCTTCAGCAAGAGCCATACCGCCCTTTCCACCGTCTGCCCATACGGTTGACAACACGATGTTTACACCAAGCGTCTTGCACTCTTCAATTACCATTTCGATTTCCTTGTCGGTATCGGTTGGGAATCTATTTACTGCAACCACGCAAGGTAGTTTATATACATTTACTATATTAGAAACGTGTCTTAATAAGTTAGGAAGTCCTTTCTTTAGGGCTTCTAAATTTTCATTGCCAAGTTCGGTTTTTGCCATACCACCGTGCATTTTTAACGCTCTAATGGTAGCAACGACTACTACTGCGTCGGGCTTTAAGCCTGCCATACGACACTTAATATCAAGGAATTTTTCAGCACCAAGGTCAGCACCGAAACCTGCTTCAGTAACACAGTAATCGCCAAGTTTCATTGCCATTTTGGTTGCTATTACAGAGTTACAACCGTGTGCAATATTAGCAAACGGACCACCGTGAACGAACGCAGGCGTTCCTTCTAAGGTTTGAACTAGGTTTGGCTTTAACGCATCTTTAAGAAGTGCCGCCATAGCACCAACTGCCTTTAATTCGCCTGCCGTAACGGGCTTACCGTCGTAAGTGTATGCAACGACTATTCTAGAAAGTCTTTCCTTTAAGTCGGTAATAGAATTTGCTAAGCAAAATACTGCCATAATTTCAGAAGCAACGGTAATATCAAACCCGTCTTCTCTAGGAACACCGTTAGAACTTCCACCAAGACCGTCTATAACGAAACGAAGTTGTCTATCGTTCATATCAACGCAACGTCTCCAAACGATACGTCTTGGGTCGATATTGAGTTCGTTGCCTTGTTGAATATGGTTATCAAGCATTGCAGCAAGCAAGTTGTTTGCCGCCCCAATTGCGTGAAAGTCGCCCGTAAAGTGAAGATTTATATCTTCCATAGGCACTACTTGAGCGTATCCGCCACCAGCAGCACCACCCTTAACGCCAAACACTGGTCCTAAAGACGGTTCACGAAGCGCAACGACAACGTTTTTACCTATTTTTTTCAAGCCGTCCGATAGACCAATGGTGGTAGTGGTTTTACCTTCGCCAGCAGGGGTTGGGGTAATTGCCGTAACTAAGATAAGTTTACCGTTTTTACGGTCGCTTTCGTTTAGAAGTTTATAGTCAACCTTTGCCTTGTAGTTGCCGTATTGTTCTAAATATTTTTGGTCAACGCCACAATCCTTTGCTATTTCGGTAATGTGTTTCATTTTGCACGCTTGTGCAATTTCAATGTCAGACAAATATGCCATTTTTTATCTCCTATTTGAAATATTTAACTGCCGATTCAAACAGTTTCATATCGTATTCGCCGGGCACGTTTTTATATAAGCCGTAACCCTTTCTTTCAGAGTGTCCCATCTTGCCGAAAACTCTACCGTCGGGAGATAAGATACCTTCGATTGCGTTTCGGCTTCCGTTGGGGTTAAAGTGAATATCCATAGTTGCTTTGTCGTCAAAGTCAACGTATTGAGTCATAATTTGACCGTTTGAAGCAAGTTTTTCAATCAATTCGTCGCTAGCAATAAACTTGCCTTCGCCGTGAGAAATAGGAACGTTAAACACGTCGCCTACGTTAACTGCCGTAAGCCAAGGCGATTTATTAGAAGCAACCCTAACTCTAACAATTCTTGATTGGTGTCTTGCTATGTCGTTATAAGTAAGGGTAGGACAATTAGCGTCGGTATCAATAATTTTTCCGTAAGGTACTAAGCCAAGTTTAATAAGTGCTTGGAACCCGTTACAAATACCACCCATAAGTCCGTCTCTATCGTTTAGAAGCGAGTGAATTTCTTCCTTGATTGCTCCGTTTCTAAAGAACGCCGTAATAAATTTACCAGAACCGTCCGGTTCGTCACCACCAGAGAATCCACCGGGTATAAACACGATTTGACTTTCTCTACACTTTTTAGCAAATTCTTCAACCGAACGTGCTACGTCGTCATTTTTTAAGTTTTTAATAACGAATATTTCGGCTTCTGCACCAGCGTCGGTAAAGGCTTTCGCAGTATCAAATTCACAGTTAGTTCCGGGGAATACTGGAATTAATACCTTGGGTTTTGCAACCTTAACGCCACAAACTAATTGATTGCCCTTGTCAAATGAAAGAGTTGTAGCACTGCTTTCTTTATTAGTAATATTACAAGCAAAAATGCTTTCAAGTTTGTTTTCGTAAACGCCTAAAAGTTGGTCTAGGCAAAGTTTCTCACTTCCCTTAACTATCGTCTTTTCAGCAATAGTTTCACCTAAGGTGTATCCGATATTTTCGTCGCTATCAAGTTCTATAACGAACGCACCATAATTATAAGCAAATAGATCTTTTGTGTCGATATTTTCCTTGTACTTAAAGCCTAGTCCGTTACCGATAGCCATTTTAAATACCGCTTCAGCAATACCACCGAAACCGATAGAATAAACTGCCAATGCTTTTTTAGTAGAAGCCAATTTATAAACGGTATTAAAGTTATCGATAAGTGATTTAGTTACGGGCAAGCCGTTTTCATCATATTCGGGTTTTAATACTACTACTTTGCTTCCTGCTTTCTTAAATTCGGGGGTAACTACTTCGTCAACCTTGCCCGTCGTTACAGCAAACGAAACTAGGGTTGGTGGAACGTCTATGTTTTCAAAAGTACCACTCATAGAATCTTTACCACCGATTGCGGCACACTTTAATTCTATTTGTGCTTTGTATGCACCAAGAAGTGCCGAAACGGGTTCGCCCCAACGGCTTGCGTCTTTGCCTAAACGCTTAAAGTATTCTTGGAAAGTTAAATATACGTCCTTAAATTCAGCACCCGTAGCAATTAGTTTACTAACGCTTTCAACTACTGCAAGGTACGCACCGTGGTAAGGGCTTTTTTCCATTACGAAGGGATTGCCACTCCACGCCATAAACGAAACGGTATCGGTATGCTTTTTCTCTACCGAAACTAAGTTTACCATTGCTTGCGAGGGTGTTAATTGATTTTTACCACCGAAAGGCATTGTTACAGTACCGGCACCGATAGTAGAGTCAAAACGTTCGCTAAGTCCACGCTTAGAACATACGTTAAGGTCGCCCACTAAATCTTTATAACCCTTAGAAAAATCAGTTACTTCTTCTTTAGAGTAATCGTTACACTTAACGGTCTTTGCGTTTATATGCTTTTCAGCACCGTTAGAATTTAAGAATTCTCTTGAAATATCTACGATTTTTTTACCGTTCCAAGTCATCGTAAGACGTGGATTATCGGTAACTGAAGCAACTATGGTTGCTTCTAAGTTTTCTTGTTCACAAAGTTTAATAAACTTTTCAACGTCTTTTTCTTCAACTACTACTGCCATTCTTTCTTGAGATTCGGAAATAGCAAGTTCAGTACCGTCTAAGCCGTCGTATTTTTTGGGAACTGCGTTAAGGTCAATTTCAAGCCCGTCGGCAAGTTCGCCTATTGCAACCGATACACCGCCTGCACCAAAGTCGTTACAGCGTTTAATTAGTATCGACGCTTCTTTATTTCTAAATAATCTTTGAAGTTTTCTTTCTTCTGGAGCGTTACCCTTTTGAACTTCTGCTCCACAACTAACTAGTGATTCTAGGGTGTGTGATTTACTTGAACCCGTAGCACCACCACAGCCGTCTCTACCCGTTCTGCCACCGATAAGAATAACTCTGTCTCCACCGATTGGGCGTTCTCTACGAACGTTTTCTTCGGGAGCACCTGCTATAACTGCACCGATTTCTAGACGTTTTGCAACGTATCCGTCGTGATAAATTTCATCAACTTGACCTGTCGCAAGACCAATTTGGTTACCGTAAGAAGAATAACCAGCAGCGGCCGTCGTTACGATTTTTCTTTGTGGAAGTTTGCCCTTTAAGGTTTGGTCAATAGGCTTTAAGGGGTCGCTTGCACCCGTTACACGCATTGCACCGTAAACGTAACTTCTACCAGAAAGTGGGTCTCTAATTGCACCACCGATACAAGTAGCAGCACCACCGAAAGGTTCAATTTCGGTAGGGTGATTGTGCGTTTCGTTCTTAAATAATAAGAGCCATTTTTCGGGCTTGCCGTCAACCATAACTTCTATCTTGACGGTACAAGCGTTTATTTCTTCCGATTCGTCAAGTTTGTCTAAATATCCTTGCTTTTTTAATACCTTGCCAGCAAGAGTGCCTATATCCATAAGGTTTATAGGTTTAGTTCTATTTAAATCCTTTCTTGCCGATAAATATTCTTCAAAAGTCTTTTGTAAAAGTTTGTCTTCAAAAGAAATTTCATCAATCGTCGTTAAGAAAGTGGTATGCCTACAGTGGTCTGACCAATAGGTGTCAATCATACGAATTTCGGTTATCGTAGGATTTCTCTTTTCCTTAATAAAATAACTTTGACAGAATGCGATATCGTCTTCGTCCATAGCGAGCGAATACTCTTTAACGAAGTTTTTAAGCCCGTTTTTGTCAAGGTCGATAAACCCGTCTAAAACCTTAACTTCAGTAGGGATTTGATGCTGAATTTTTAAGGTTTGCTTTTCGCCTAAATCGGCTTCTCTACTTTCTACGGGGTTTATAACGAACTTTTTAATCGCTTCAAGTTCTTCCTTTGAAATTTCGCCGTAAACCATATATACCTTTGCAGTTGCAACGATAGGTCTGTTCTTTTGCGAAATCAACTGAATACATTGTGCTGCAGAGTCTGCCCTTTGGTCAAACTGACCGGGTAAATATTCTACTGCGAAAACTTGTGCTTGATCTTTTTCTAGCGAAGAAAAAGCATCGTCCATTTGTGGTTCGCTAAATACCGTCTTTACTGCGTAGTCGAATAATTCTTTTTCAATATCTTCTACGTCGTAACGGTTTATAACACGTACTTTTTCTACCTTGTTTATTCCTAAAAAATCTTTGATTTCCTTAGTTAGAGATTTGGCTTCGTTGTCAAACCCTACTTTCTTTTCAACAAATATTCTGTAAACCATTTAATTTCCCTTTTTTGCTAGTGCTTTTGCACCGATGTCTTTTCTATAATATTGATTGTTAAAGTTTACTTTTTCTACTAACCCGTAAGCGTTTTTAATTGCTTCGCCTAGGTCTTTACCTATTGCAGTTACGCCTAAAACTCTACCACCGTTAGTTAAAAGTTTTCCGTTTTCAAGTTTTGCACCTGCTACGTAAACGTTCTTTTCTACACCGTCAGTAAAAGTTATTTCATAGCCCTTTTCGTACTTTTCGGGATAGCCTTTTGAAGCCATTATTACGCAACACGCAGAGCCATTATCAAACTCTACCTTAACGTCTTTTAGGTTTCCAAAAGTCGTCGCTTTCATAATTTCAAGTAGGTCTGACTTTAATAGTGGTAAAACTACTTGCGTTTCGGGGTCGCCAAAACGACAGTTGTATTCTATTACCTTTGGTCCTTTTTCAGTTAGCATTAAACCAAAATATAAACAGCCCTTAAAGGTTCTATTTTCAGCGTTCATTGCCTTTACGGTAGGCATAAAAATTTTATCCATACACTCTTTAGCAATATCTTCGGTGTAATAGGGGTTGGGAGCAATAGTTCCCATACCACCTGTATTTAAGCCTTTATCGCCGTCAAGTGCACGCTTGTGGTCCATAGAAGATACCATTGGAACAAGCGTTTCGCCATCGGTAAATGCAAGCACCGAAACTTCTGGGCCTTGTAAAAATTCTTCGATAACTATTTTATCGCCACTCTTGCCGAAAACCTTGTCGCTCATCATAGAACGAACGGCAGACTTTGCTTCTTCTAAAGTGGTTGCAATTATAACCCCCTTGCCTAGTGCAAGTCCGTCAGCCTTAATTACGGTTGGAATTGGTGCTGTATCTAAATATTCTAACGCCTTTTTCTCGTCGTCGAATATTTCATATTCAGCAGTAGGAATACCGTACTTTTTCATTAAGTTTTTAGAAAAAGCCTTGCTCCCTTCTATAATCGCTGCGTTTTTGTTAGGTCCAAAACAAGGAATACCCTTATCCGTCAAAGCGTCAACAGTCCCCATAACCAACGGGTCGTCGGGTGCAACTACTGCGTAGTCGATTTTATTGTTAACTGCAAACTCTACTACCTTTTCTAAGTCGGTTGCACCGATATTAACGCATTCAGCGTCAGCCGAAATGCCACCGTTTCCAGGCAGTGCGTAAATCTTTTCTACGCCCTTGCTTTCCTTTAGTTTTTTGATGATAGCGTGTTCTCTACCGCCACCGCCAACTACCATTATTTTCATTGTTTTCTCCTTAGTGGTGGAATAATCTCATACCGGTAAACGCCATAACCATGCCGTATTTGTTTGCCGCTTCGATAACTAGGTCGTCTCTAACTGAGCCACCTGGTTCTGCTACGTAAGAAACGCCACTCTTTGCAGCCCTATCAATGTTGTCAAAGAAGGGGAAGAAAGCATCGCTTCCTAAGGTTACGCCCTTGATAGTTTTAAGGTATGCGTCCTTTTCTTCACGAGTAAAGGGTTCGGGGCGAACTGCAAAGTATTTTTGCCATACGTCGTCGCCTAAAACTTCTTGACTGTCGGTGTCTGATAAATAGAGGTCGATTACGTTGTTCTTGTCAGGTCTTCCTATGCCGTCTGCAAATTGTAAACCTAAAACTTTATCGTGTTGACGGAGATGCCATAAGTCTGCTTTTTGAGCAGCAAGACGTGTACAGTGAATTCTTGATTGTTGTCCTGCACCTACGCCGATTGCTTGTCCGTCTTTAGCAAAGCATACTGAGTTAGATTGAGTGTACTTTAAGGTAATTAAAGCAATAATCATATCGGTAATAACTTCGTCAGATAAATCTTTATTTTTAGTAACGATGTTTTGTAAGAGTTCCTTATTGATTTTGAAGTTGTTTCTACCTTGTTCAAAAGTGATGCCGAAAACTTGTTTTCTTTCGGTTTCTTCGGGAACGAAGTTGGGGTCGATTTTAACTACGTTATAAGTACCCTTTCTCTTTTTGGTTAAAACTTCAAGTGCTTCTTTTGTGTAAGACGGAGCAATAACGCCGTCAGAAACTTCTCTTGAAATAATTTTTGCAGTGGTTAAATCGCACTCGTCAGAAAGAGCAACCCAATCACCGAACGACGACATTCTGTCCGTTCCTCTTGCTCTAGCGTAAGCACAAGCAAGTGGAGACTCGTCTAAGCCTACAATATCGTCAACAAAGCAAGCCTTTTTTAATTTTTCGGGAAGAATTTTTCCTACCGCAGCAGAAGTGGGAGAAACGTGCTTGAAACTTGCAGCGGCACACATACCCGTTGCTTCTTTGATTTCTTTTACTAATTGCCACGAGTTAAATGCGTCTAAAAAGTTAATGTAGCCGGGGCGACCACTTAAGATTTCGATAGGTAATTCGCTACCGTCTGCCATATAAATTCTAGATGGTTTTTGGTTGGGGTTACAGCCGTACTTTAATTGAAATTCTTTCATTTTTATTCTTCCTTATTTGTTTTTATTGATTAATCTGTTTTCTATTTTTCCACTCTTTAAGTCGGTATATCTAACGTAGAGTGAAATCTTGTTTTCTTTGTCTAAATTTTCCCAAAGATTATTGGTAAATGCGTCGATATCGTCGTCGATTTTAACTCTTTCGGGTTCGCCTTGGAATGTGGGAATAGGATTTCCGTCGCATACGTAGGTATGAATAAAATGTCCTAAACCGTTAAGGGGCTTATAAGAGAAAGTGTATCTATTACAAGCACTGCCAATTTCGTCGGCAGATTTTAGAATACTCATTTCGTAAGTAAAATCGTTGTCCTTGAAATTGATAATACCACTAATTCTTGGCGTAAGGTTAGGTGCATCGGGTTCAAACTCTCTTTGTTCTAAAGAAGCCTTAAAATCTAAACCCTTTTCTAAGCCTTTGTAAATGGTGTCCGTTTGATTGCCGTTGGTTACGATTAGACTATTTTTATAAGTACGAAGTGCAGCGTAGATTATTAGACTTGGGTCTTCTACCTTAGAAGCGTCAAAAGGCTCTGTAAAAACTTCGCCGTTCTTTTCGGTAAACACACGGTTTCTTGAATTGTTGCTTCTACCCATAATAAAATAAGCCGAAACAGCCTTGCTTCCGTCAGCAGTTTTGCCGATTACTATGCCACGACCTACGTAAGAATTGTCTTTTATAAGTTCGCCAATATCGTTAATTTTGTAAATATTCATTTTACTTACTCTCCCTAATTAATTTAGAAATTTTTTGGCAAGAAGCGGGAAGTATTATCCACTCTGCTTGCTCCATTACTCTCTTTTGTAGAATTTCGGGCGTGTCGCCGTCTAAAATTTCCACTGCTTTTTGCATTATAATTTCGCCACCGTCTGGAATTTCGTTTACGAAATGCACGGTTGCACCCGTTACTTTTACGCCATAGATGAGTGCTTCTTCGTGAACTTTAAGTCCGTAAAACCCTTTTCCGCAAAAAGACGGAATTAGCGACGGGTGAACGTTAATTATTCTGTTTTTGTATCGGCTTGTAAAGTTTTCGCCTAAAATATTCAAAAACCCTGCAAGCACGATTAACTCTATATCAAATTCGTCTAAAACTTTTATGATTTCTTCTTCAAACTTTTCTTGACTGCCACACGCCTTTTTATTAACGACCTTGCAAGGTATCCCTGCGTTTTTAGCCCTTTCTATTGCGTAGGCTTTAGCACTTGAAGAAATTACAACCGTAATTTTTCCGTCGGGAATTTGACCGTTTTTCTCACAATCGATTAACGCTTGAAGATTAGTGCCACCGCCCGATACAAAAACGGCTATCTTGGTTTTATCAGCCATTGTCTTTCTCCTTGAAAACGCTTTTTAGTAGTGGGAACAAAAGTCCACCCACCGTGTTTCCTAAAATTACCGTCCAAATGTATAGAAAAGAATTAAAATCTATAACGCCTGCTATTGCAAAGTAGCCCATATTCGCTATGGAGTGTTCAAACCCACAAAGAATAAAAACGGGAATACAAAATACCACGCCTAGCATAGTGTTCTTTTCCTTATATAAGGCAACGGCAACGTACATTAAAATGCCACAAAAGATTGCTTTTATAAATGCTTCAAAAAAGGCTTGTTGAAGTTTAGAAGAAACTAAAGAAAAAGCAGTTTCTTTTACTTGTGGCAAGCAATAGCCTATCATTAGGCCAAAGATAAAGGTTGCTAAAACGTTTCCAAAAAGCCCCAAACTCAAGGTCGGAAATTCCTTTTTGAAATTTTTAATCGTCATAAACCCAATCTTGCCCGTGTAGAGCGAAAAGCCCTTATAACAAATGGTAATTAGTGCAACTGCAAACAGTAATGCACCGTAAATTTTGTTAACGTTTAGACAAGACAGATAAACGGTACAACCGATTATAATCATAATTCCGGCAAGAACGCCGTCAATAGTCTTACGTGTAAAATCTCTCATAATTATTTAATGATAATTTTATCTTCGCTTTTTTGAATATATCCGATAATATAGGGGTTTTCGCCGTTTGCTTTAAGAATTTCCATTGCCTTATCAGCGTCTTCTTTAGCAACGATAACGCTCATACCAACGCCCATATTAAAGGTGTTGAACATATCTCTTTCGCAAATGTTGCCTTCCTTTTGGATAAGTTTAAAGATAGGTAAAATTTTAACGGCACTCTTGTCAACTACTGCACCAAGCCCGTCGGGAATACTTCTTGGAATATTTTCGTAAAAACCACCACCCGTAATGTGAGAAACGCCTTTAACTTTTACTTGTTCAAATAGTGCAAGCATAGGCTTAACGTAAATTTTGGTGGGGGTTAATAATACTTCGCCTAAAGATTTACCGCCTAATTCTTCTCTTGGCAATTTAATATCACAGTTTTCAATATCGAAAACCTTTCTAACTAGTGAAAAACCGTTAGAGTGAACGCCAGACGACGGCAATGCGATAATAATATCCCCTTCTTGCATAGATTTTTTATCGATAACTTTCGATTTATCTACGATACCTACTGAAAAACCTGCTAAATCGTATTCGTCGATAGGGTAAAAACCGGGCATTTCTGCCGTTTCGCCACCGATTAACGCACTGCCCGATTGAACGCAACCTTCGGCAATGCCTTCTACGATAGAAGCAATCTTTTCAGGAACGTTTTTACCGCAAGCGATATAATCTAAAAAGAATAAAGGCTTAGCACCACAACAAATAACGTCGTTAACGCACATTGCAACGCAGTCGATACCAACCGTGTTGTGCTTGTCCATTAAAAACGCCATTTTAAGTTTAGTACCAACGCCGTCCGTACCAGATACGAGTACGGGGTTAGTATAACCCGTAAGGTCAAGCGAGAAAAGTCCACCAAAACCACCGATATCGTCGGCATTACCTTCGGTAACCGTTCTTGCTATGTGTTTTTTCATTAATTCAACTGCTTTGTAGCCGGCGGTAATATCAACGCCTGCTTCTTTATAACTTTCAGAAAAACTTTTTTTCATAATCTATCTCCAAAAAAAACTATTCTTTGCCGTTCCAACAATAAGTGCATAACTTTTCGGGTTCTAAGCCGATTGCTTCTAGCATACCTTCAAGAGATTGAAACTCTAGCGAATCAAACCCGAATTTATCACAGATAGCCTTTCTCATTTTCTTGCCCCTTTCGGTTTTTGCATCGCTATATTCGTCAATGTGCTTTAGACCTTCTTCCCCTTCGAGTTCTACGATTGTTCGCCTTGTTATTAACTCTAAATCGCTAGTCGCCCTTGAAAAGGCAAGATATTTACAACCAAACATTATAGGTGGGCAAGCCGAACACATATGTACTGCTTTTGCACCGTTTTCATATAAAAATTCTACCGTTTCTTTTAGTTGCGTTCCTCTTACGATAGAATCGTCTAAGAAAAGCAATTTTTTGTTTTTTATAAGTTCGGTTACGGGAATTTGTTTCATTTTGGCAATCTTGTTTCTATCAACTTGATTGTTAGGCGTGAAACTTCTCGACCAAGTGGGCGTGTATTTTATATACGGTCTTGCAAATGGAATTTTACTCTTATTAGCATAACCTATTGCGTGGGGAGTACCAGAGTCCGGAACACCACAAACGTAATCAACGTCGTGTTTTTCGCCACGCATCTCTTTATTTCTTGCAAGTATTTCACCGTTTCTATAACGCATAGTTTCTACCGTTATTCCTTCGTAACAAGAAGTAGGATAGCCGTAATACGTCCAAAGGAAAGAACACATTTTCATTTCCTTTCCAGCAGGTCTTAAAATCTCTATATCGGTAGGCGTAATCTTAACCGTTTCGCCAGGCCCTAATTCCTTTACCGTTTTATAGCCTAGTTTTAGATAAGCGTACGATTCAAACGAAATACAATGTCCGTCTCTATTTTTGCCGATGAGTACGGGAAGCCTACCCAAACGGTCCCTTGCAACAATGATAGAACCGTCCCCCGTCAAAATAATAATCGAAGCCGTGCCTTTGATTAGCGATTGAGCAAACTCTATACCTTCTTCAAAGGTTGGTTTTTGGTTGATTAAAGAAGCAACTAGTTCGGTATTGTTTATAGTACCGCCAGAAGCAACGCCAAAATGTCCGCCGTTTTCAAAAATATATTTTTCAACAAGTTCATTTAGGTTGTTAATAACGCCCACGATCGCAACTGCGTAAACGCCGAGTTTCGACCTAATCAAAAGTGGTTGTGGGTCGCTATCGTTTATACAGCCGATAGCCGAACAACCTTTCATTTCGTCAAAAACGTGTTCGAACTTAGTTCTAAATGGAGCGTGTTCTAAATTATGAATTTTTCTCTGCAACCCCACTTCTTCATTAAAAACGGCAATGCCACCACTTTTAGTACCTAAATGCGAGTGATAGTCAGTACCGAAAAACACGTCGGATAAACTACTTTTTTTGGATACGACACCGAAAAATGCACCCATAAAAACTCCTTTAAATTTTAAGCGAAAAATAATTTAGATAAGGTCATTGGGTCAACGTACTTGCCGTCTTTATAAACACGCATATTGCCAGAAGCAATTTCGTCGATTAAAATAACGTTGCCGTCTTTATCATAACCAAATTCGAATTTAATATCGTATAATACTAAGCCCTTTTCCTTAAGGTCGTCAGCAACGATTTTGGTAATTTTTTGAGTCATTTCCTTAACGTCGTCATATTGCTTAGCCGTCATAACGCCAAGGTCGATAAGACCGTCTTTAGTAACTAGTGGGTCACCCTTTTCGTCGTTTTTGAAAGTGGTTTCAACGTATGCGGGAAGGTCTGCTCCTTCTTCTATGTAGTCGCTATATCTTCTGTAAAAACTTCCTACTGCTTTATAACGACAAATAACTTCTAAGCCTTTACCGAAAGGTTTAGCGGGAACTACTTCCATAGTAGTGTCTTCAAGGTTAGCAGAAATATAGTGAGTGTTAATACCTGCTTTATTAACCTTTTCAAAGAAATAGATAGACATACGAAGGTTTACGTCGCCAACGCCGTCAATAGTAAGACCAACCGAATTTTCACCGGGGTCAAAAACTCCGTCTTTTCCGGTGCAATCGTCTTTGAATTTCAAAAGATAATTGCCGTTAGCAAGAGCAAAAACGTTTTTGGTTTTTCCTGTGTAAACTAGTTTCTTTTCCATAAATGTATCTCCTATAAATTATTTACTTAATTGTTCTAAGATTGCTTTGTCCTTTTCAAGAACCTTTTTAGCGTCTGCAATTTTTTTCGCTTGCAATTTTTCAGAAAGTTTTTCATCACTAACTGCAAGAATTTGAATAGCCAAAAGCCCTGCGTTAGCCCCACCGTTAATAGCAACGGTAGCAACCGGAACGCCAGACGGCATTTGAACGGTTGATAAAAGTGCGTCCATTCCGTCGTTATTGGATTTAGCGGGAATACCAATAACGGGAAGTGTTGTCCTTGCTGCAAGAGCCCCTGCAAGGTGTGCAGCCATACCAGCAACGCCGATAATAACACCGAAACCGTTTTCTTTTGCTTTTTGAGCGAACTCGCCCGCTTCATCAGGCGTGCGGTGAGCAGAATAAACGTGTGCTTCAAACGGAACGCCAAATTCTTTTAAAACGTCAACGGTTTTTTGAACGATAGGTAAATCACTATCGCTACCCATAATAATTGCAACTTTTTTCATAAAAACACCTCCAAAAAAACAAAAAAGGGCGCAAAATTTCCGCTTAAGAAATTTTCGCCCAGACGCACGGCTTAATATTAGTTTTTATTGCACTATGGTACACCATACTTACTCGTCAGTAATAAAAACTCCCTTTGTTTTTTAACGGTATAATTTTATCACAAAAATAGTCTTAATGTCAACCGATTTAATAAGACAAAAAACTACAAAAAATAAAAAGTGCATCCTAAAGGATGCACCAAGTTTTTTATTCGCCTTTGAAAGGTAACAAGTCAACGAGCCTAGCACGTTTGATAGCCTTTGCCAAAACTCTTTGGTGTTTTGCACAAACGCCGGTCATACGTCTGGGAAGAATTTTACCGCCTTCGGTAATATACTTCTTCAAAGTATTGATATCTTTATAGTCGATTTCGTCAATTTTGCCTTGACAGAAAGCACATACTTTTTTGCGAGGAACTCTTTTAACGAACTTCTTAGCCTCTTTGGCAACAGGAGCCTTTGCTTCTGTTTCAACGGTTACGTTAGTATTTTCTTCCATTTTAATATCTCCTTAAATTATTAACGTGTAAAACGTTTTTAGAAAGGAAGTTGATTGTCGTCAATCGCTTCCAATTGTGGACGCTTGGTAGAAACGGTAGAAACTTCATCGTCAACTTGAGCACTCTTAGGAGTCAAAAACTCAACGTCGCTAGCAACGATGTCGGTAACGTTTCTCTTTATTCCGTCCTTATCTTCGTAAGAACGGGTTTGTAAACTGCCCACTACGGCAACTTTATTGCCTTTTTTCAAATATTTGCCACAGTTTTCAGCCCTGCCACGCCATACCGTTATATTGAAAAAATCAGTTTCACGGTTGCCGTCTGCACCTGCGTAATCTCTTGAAACGGCGATTGAAAATCTACATACTGCCGTTCCGTTAGGCGTTTCCGTTAATTCAGGGTCACGTGTCAAATTTCCTATTAGGAATACTTTATTCATATTCTTTCTCCTACTTATCTTTTGGTTATCAATCTTCTGATAATACCGTCTGTTATACCAGCAATACGCTTGATTTCAACAACTAGCGTCTTTGCTGCTTCAAAAGTCATCAAAACGTAGTAGCCTTCAGATTTGTAGTTGATAGGATATTGTAATTTCTTCATACCCCAACGGTCAGTCTTTTCAATAACACCACCGTTTTCAGTAACCAAATCTTCGAACTTTTTGATGATTTCTTCACGCTTTGCTTCTTCTAAACCAGCGTCAAGAATATACAACATTTCGTATTTAGTCATAATTTTTACCTCCCGCACTTATTCGGCTTGCCATAAAGCAAGCAAGGTTTTTTGCTTATTTTCGACGATTACGCTTATCATAAGCCATTAAATAATAACAAAATTTTATTAAGTTGTCAACTTTAAATGCAAGAGAACTTGAATTTTATCATAATTTGTATTATAATATATTCGCCTTAAGGCACTACACTACAAGCGAAGGTTTTTATGTTAGATTTTATAGTCAACCCATCTGCCGGTGGAAAAGACGGTAAGAAAATTAAAAAAGCACTCCCGAAAATCGAAAAATATCTTTATGAAAAGGGTGTCGATTACCTAATTCATATGACCAAAATGCCCAACCAAGCAACCGAAATGACTGCTTCGTTAATAAAAAACGGTGCAACCGACATAATCGTTGTCGGTGGGGACGGTACGCTTCACGAAGTCATAAACGGCTTTTCCGATTTCGATAGGGTTAATATGGGTATCATCCCTTGTGGCACGGGTAACGACTTCGCTTCTGCTATCGGCTTGCCATTAGACCCTGTTGAAGCATTAAAATTAATCGTTGATGGAACGCCTAAATATACCGACTTTATGCAAATGCCAACCGTTAGGGGGCTAAACGTTATCGGTATGGGTATCGACGTTGACGTTTTGAAACGCTACGAAGCGTTGAAAAAGAAAACTAAGTTTAAATACACCACTTGCCTAGTAAAAACCTTGTTTGATTTTGAATATTCTGATTTCGACTGCGTTATGAACGGCAACAAAACGCATTATCGTTCGTTTATCGCTTGCATTGCAAACGGAAATCGCTACGGTGGTGGTATTCCCATTTGCCCCGTCGCTGACCCAACTGACGGTAGTTTAGACTTCCTTGCAGTTAAGGAAATTAAACGCATTAAAATCATTGGTGCGTTCTTAAAACTAAAGAAAGGCAAGATTTTAGAATTGCCACAATCGATACACGAAAAAATGACCGAAATCAAAATCGAACTACCAGTAGAACACTACACCGTCAACGTGGACGGCGAACTTTACGAAGACATACCGTTTGAAGTAAAAGTAGTGTCCAACACCTTAAAAGTTTATAGATAAAAGGTAAAATTGATTATCAAACTCGCTTTTTTGTAAAGCGAGTTTTTGTTTTGCCTACAAAAAACTGCTTGATAAAATTTTTTATATGTGATATACTACTTACGTCACACGAACTAAATATGAAAGCAAGACTAAACTAGGGAATATTTTATTGTTTTAATGGAAATACTCTCGTTGAAATAATTTGTTAAAAATGCAAATTCCAACAACGGGAGTGCTTAGTCATTGCTTTTGTTCGTGTGACAACGACGGGATTTGCGTTTTATGTGCGGCAACTCTCGTTGTCGCATTTTTTTATTAAAGGAGAAACAGTATGAAGAAAAAAGTTACAACTGCTTGATAAAATTTTTTATATGTGATATACTACTTATGCGAAACAAACTAAATAGCAAAAATGAGCGACATTTTTTAATTTTAGGGGATTTTTATACCTTTTTTTGTGCATTCTATCTTTACGGATTTGATAAAACTGCAAATTCCACCGGATAGAATCGCAAGTTCGCTCTTGTGCTATTAACGGTTTGTTTCGCAACAACGGAGTTTGCGTTTTTGTGCGGCAACTCTCGTTGTCGCATTTTTTTATTAAAGGAGAAACAACATGAGGAAAAAAGTTACAAACGAAGACGTTGGTGTACTTTTCAAAAAAGTTGCCGACCAAGTAAAAAGCGAAATGGACTATGATTTTAGGGTTGCACAAAGTCAAATGTATCTTGCCGAAAACGATTTGATTGAAACCTTAGACGAAAATCAAAAGAAATTATATCGTGATTATTTAGATAAAAGAGACGTGTTTTATGCAATAGCAAAAGAACTTTACGTAAGAAAATTTTAAAACTTAAAAGAGCCAAGTTTGGCTCTTTTATTTTTGTTAAATTATAATTATTTAATCCACAACTTGCCGTTAGGCAAATTTCACTGCGAAGCAATTTCACTTGCATAAAGCAAATTTCACAAATCCATAAGGATTTATTTCACTTTTTTGGAATAGCAACTATCTGACCGTAAAATAGGTATGGAATTTCGCCGTTTAGACTTTCAAACTCACTGTTTGATAAGCAAAATTTGTTTAGGACTTGTTCTAAGGTTTCAAACGGCTTTACTTGATAGCAATAGGTTGCGTTATCGCAGATGAGAAGCAAGTCGCCCGCTTGAATTTCGCAATTTAGACGGTTTAGTTTTATTAGATATAACGGAGATACCTTAAAGGCGTTGGCAACGCTTAATATGGTATCTTTTTTTTCTACTCTATAAATAATCTTTTTCACGAAAATATTATATTTACATTTTCTGTCGAATAGAATACTTTATAACTATTTTGATTGGAGCAAGAGATTTTGAAAGGGTTTTTTAAGACCGTAGCAGTAATAACCGTCTTTTCGGTTTGCGAAAAATTTTTAGGGTTTTTATATAGAATTTTTTTATCTAGAACAATAGGTTCTGAAGGCATTGGTATTTATCAAGTTGCACTATCAGTGTTTGCATTACTTTTAACGCTAATTTCTTCGGGAACGCCAATCACCGTTTCAAGATTAATGACAAAATACAAAGCCGAAAAGGACAACGCACGGGTAGAAAAAGTAGTATCGGCTGGCATTTTCTTTACGCTTTTTCTTGCCCTACCAATTTGCTTGATTATATACCTATTTAGAAATAGTCTATCGCTAGTTTTTGCAGACCCACGCTGTACGCCCGTATTTTTAATAGTTTTACCGGGTCTAGTTTTCACTTCGGTTTACGGGGTTATCCGTGGCGTGTTTTGGGGAAATAAAGATTTTTTACCATACAGTATAATAGAACTTTTAGAAGAAATTTGTATGATTTTCGTTGGAAGCATACTGATTTTATTTTCTAAGTCGGCATACCAAGGAGCAATTTACGCAGGGGTGGCAGTCCTTGTATCGTACGTCTTTTCTTTTTCACTTGCAACACTAGTATTTTTCATAAGAAAAAATCGGCTAGTAAACCCCAAGGGCGAACTACTTCCCTTAATCAAGTCTGCAACCCCAATAACTGCTATGCGAACGGTAAATTCGCTTGCCGTTTCTTTGGTTTCAATAGTGTTGCCGTTAAGATTAATGCAAGCGGGCTACACCAACGCACAAGCCTTGTCGGCGTTCGGCTCGGCTTCTGGTCAAGCAATACCGATACTCTTTATTCCCACTACCTTAATCGGTTCGTTCACTTTGGTTTTAGTGCCTGAAATTGCCGAAAACTATTATAAAAACAACCATAAAGCACTAAAATTAGATATAGAAAAGGCAATAAAGTTTACCGCCGTTCTATCTTGCGTTTTTATACCACTATTTATCGTTTGTGGCGAAGAAATAGGCATTTTAATTTTCAATAGCCACGAGTGTGGAAAATATTTAACGGCTTCTGCATTTTTAATGCTATTTATGGGACTTAGTAGCGTTACGACGAGTATTCTCAATTCAATCGGCTTAGAAAATAAAACGCTTTTCTACTTTATAATAAGTTCGGTCTTTATGCTACTTGCCGTGTGGTTTTTACCGAAATTTATCGGCGTTTACGCACTGCTTGTAGGCTTTACTTTCGTGTACGGAATAACTACGGTATTTAATCTTATCCTAATAAATAAAACCTGCAAAATCAAGCCGAAATACCTAAAATATCTATCGTCTTGTTGCCTACTTTGTTTACCCACTCTTTTGTTTGGACTATTACTAGAAAAACTACTTCTACCCGTCATTGGAAACAATTTTACATTTTTAGTGGTAGGCTCGCTTAGTGCATTATTTTCAGTAGCGTTATATTTTGGTTTTGGACTTATCGACTTTAAGTTTATTAAAGAAAAACTGCCAAAATTCCGCCTTAAAAAACAAAAAATAGCGTAAATTTTTACGCTATTCTTTTTGTTATTTTTTGGCTTTTATGAACTTTTTTTCTAGTTTTAAATCTTTTAGGTATTCTACGTACGCCTTGCTGACCTTTTTATTGATTTCCTTTTCCCCGTCGTCTAAAGAATTAAGGTATTGTGCAGTTGGGAAACTCAAAATTTTATTGGCGATTATCGACACGGCTTGTGGTTTTTTAAATCGCTTAGTACCGTCAACTAATCGTTGATATTTTTCCTTGTCTAAGGCTAATTTTTCTATTTCTTTAGCAAAGTTTTTACGTGTAACGACTATTGCACAGCCGTTTTCCACTAAGACGTTGCTATTTTGCTTTTCTTGATAGGGAAGTTTATCTATAATTAGCGACGGCAAGGAAGCGTTTACCGCTTCGGTAGTAGTTAGCCCACCACCCTTGCCAAACACTATGTCTGACGCAAGGAAATATTTATCAATAACGTCGGTAAAACCTATGTTAACGTAACGATGCTTAACGTTTAGTTTCGCTACGTCTTGGTCGATAGCCTTTATAGCCTTTTTGTCATTGCCGTTTATAAATATTACTTGAAGTTTTACGTCGATTTTTTCAAGTTTTTTAATAATTTCGGACTCTCTTAAAGGAAAGAAACTTGCTTTCATAACTACAACCGTAAAAAGTTCATTATCAAGCCCTAATTCTTGACGCAATTCTTGTTTTGACGCTGGCATAGAAAACTTTTCAGATACCGGTATTCCAGAAACTGCAAGTTGATTTTCGTTAAAGCCCTTTTCGATAAAGACTTTAATCATATTTTCGTCCGTTAAGAACATACAGTCGGTAGCGAACGCACAACATTCCCAATATGGTGAAACGTCATAGTCTAAGGTTAACGCAACGATTTTTGCAGGTATATCGTACGCCATTTTAAGATTGTTTAACGCTATCGTGCAAAATACGTAGGTCGATAGTATAACGTCCGGCTGAAAGTCGTAAATTTCTTTTAGCATACCTGCAACAACGGCTTGGTTTTGCAAAAAACTCTTATCGATACGCTTTTTACTGTAATCGGTTTTGCCCTCCATTTCAAAAAAGAAATTGTAGGCGTTAGTAAAGGTTTCGCAAGCGAGAAAATAGCCCTTGCTAATAACCCACTGTTGAATTTTTGGCGCATACTTTTGGTATGCGTCGCTAATAACGACTTCTGCCGTAGAGTCTAACTCTAAAATCTTTTCTTTTATTCTATTCGCCGACGAATTATGTCCGTTCCCCGCCGATGCAGTGAATATCAAAATTTTCATTTGACTAGTTTTTTAATTCCTTTACGAAATTTTTAATTCTCTCTATCGCTTCGACTAATTCTTTCATCGAATAGGCGTAAGAACACCTAATATGTTTTTCGCCAAACTTGCCGAAAGCCCCACCTGGAACTACGGCTACGTTTGCTTTTTCTAGCAATTTAGTTGCAAATTCTTCGCCCGTCATACCAAGTGATTCTACCGACGGGAAAACGTAAAACGAACCAGTTGGCTCAAAACATTTTAGCCCCATTTCGTTGAACGATTTATATAGGTATTTTCTACGCCTATCATATTCTTGTCGCATTTCTTCAACTACTGCAAAATCGTCAAGCCTACCTTGTTCTAGTGCTTCTAAACTAGCGTACTGAGAAAATATCGGTGCACACATCGTTGCATACTGATGAATCTTTAACGCTCCCTTTATTATTTCGGTTGGGGCACACATATATCCTATTCTCCAACCTGTCATAGCAAACGCCTTAGAAAATCCGCTTATTAGCACTACTCTATCCTTTAATTCAGGGAAAGACGCAATAGAGCAATGTTTTTTTCCGTAAGTTAATTCGCCGTAAATTTCGTCGGCGATAATTAAAAGGTCGTGCTTTAAGATTACGGGTATAATTTCTCTAATATCCGCTTCACTCATCGTAGCACCCGTAGGGTTGTTGGGGTAAGAATAAATCAACGCTTTAGTCTTGCTCGTTATGGCATTTTCAAGATTTTCACGGGTTAATTTAAACTCGTCTTTTGCACTTGTCGATACGGGTTTTGCCACACCACCACAAAGTGTTACGCACGGCTCGTACGAAACGTAACTAGGGTCTGGGATTAAAACTTCGTCAAAATCGTCGATAGTTGCACGAAGCGTTATATCTATCGCTTCACTAGCCCCAATGGTAACTATAAGATTTTCGGGCGAAAAATCAACCGAAAACCTATTTTTTAAATAGCCTGAAATTTCTTTCCTTAAGGCAGGCAAGCCTTTGTTCGACGTGTATTGAGTGTATCCCTTTCTAATGCAGTTTACACCTGCTTCTCTAATCTTCCAGGGCGTAACGAAATCGGGTTCGCCAACGCCTAGCGAAATAACGTCTTTTCTGCTTGCAACAATATCGAAGAATTTTCTTATGCCTGACGGCTTAATTTCTTTGGCTTTTTTACTTACAAAATCTCTCACGCTTGTACTTTTTGTCTCTCATTTTCTTTAGAAGGTTTAGTAACTTGACCTTCAATCTTGTATTTTTTAAGGATAAAACTAGTTTGAACGCTAGTTATACCTTCGATTATGCTCAACTTTTCCGAAATAAACTTAGCAATATCCGCTAAAGAGTCCCCTTCAACGAAAACGGCTAGGTCAAAACTTCCACTCATAAGATAAAGGCTTTTTACTTCGCCAAAAGAATAAATTTCTTCAGCGTAACTGTCAAAACCCCTTAGTTTTTGTGGTGCAACCTTAACTTCTATAAAGGCTTGAACCTTGCGTTTTGCTAATTTTTCAGCATCTATAATAGTAGCGTACTTAACGATAACGCCATCTTTTTCCAACTCTTTAACGGCTAATTCTACGTCTTTTTGATCCGCACCCGCCATAAAAGCAAGTTGTGCATAGTCGTATCTTGCGTTTTCCATAAGCAAAGATAATATTTTTTCTTTTAATGCTTGCATTATCTTCTCCTTAAAAGGTTTTTTAATATTGTAAAATTTTTATCTTCTTTTGTCAAGTGCTGGCTTGATTTTTACTTCTTTTTTATGTTACAATGGTTTTAAGGTTAATTATGGTAAGAATTTGGGCGAAAATTATTAAAAATAATAAGATAATAAAACAATGCGTTTACGAAAGAGAAGGTCAAACTGACTATTCTCTATTTTACGAATACCTACACGATATCTGTTTAGAACTTGACGTTTCTACTCCCGTTTTAATTAAGACTCACTTATTTAACTATGCGAAATATAATAACGTTAAGTTTTTAAAAGAAGATTTTGTCGAAACGGTAGATTTTGATAAACTTATCCTAGAAAACGCACTTTTATAGACTTCTCGTTCCCTTTGCGTATAAAATTTTGGGCATTGCCTATAATATACTCAGGAGGGGGAAATTATGAAAATAACGACTATTATTGCATTTTCTCTTGTAATTATCGGTGCGTTAGTATGGCTTTTAGTTGGTATATTCGACTTCAACGTAGTGGCGTACGTATTCGGTCAAGGTACCGGTGCGGTAGTTTCAAGAATAATTTATTCTCTAGTCGGAATTTCAGCGTTATGGCTGATTTTCTATTGGATTTGCTACAATCCGTTTAGAGCGTTAAATTAATAAAAAGCAAAAACCCTAAAAAGAAAATCCCGAATTATTTTTCGGGATTTTTGTTTTTAAATTTATTTATCTTAAAATAAAGTATCGTTCCTATGCCGTAAATCGAAAGGCTTTGGCTAATAATCAAAAACAGAACTTGCAAGGGGTATGCGTATTCTAAAATTCCGTATGCGAACTGCCATATTACGGGCAGTAAAAATGCGTTTAACATTACGGGAAAAAGCCCACCGATAAAAATTTTTAACTTTGTATTTATTATGGTTTTTCCACTAATTACCGTCAAAATTCCCGCCATTAAGGTTATAAGGCTTCCAAAAATTACGTCTAGTGGTGCACACGCCCCTAAAAGGTTGGATAGCAAGCACCCCACGAATAACCCTATCGCCGTTTCGGGAAATATTAAGGGCAAAACGCACAAGGCTTCTGAAATTCTAAACTGAATAGCCCCACCCATTATTGGCAAGGTTATTAGTGATAGCACTACGTAAGCACAAGCAGTTAAGCCTGCCATCGTCAATTTTACGGTTGAATTTTTTTTCATTAAAAAACCCCTTTTCAACCGAAGAAAAGGGGTAAAATTCTCTTTTTCTCGGTTGTTTTATAGAAGTGTTGTCCGAAAACCTTCTTGTCTTAAATTATATCGTTTAATAATTTAGTTGTCAACTTTTTTAATTATTAAAGTTCTTTTTGGATTTTGCAAAATTTGTCTTTTGCCGTTTTTAAGTCGCTTTCGTTTGCCGAACAAACCCTAGCATAGTCCGTTTCGGTAATGTTCATAAAGACGTTCATTTGGTCTGCTACGCTTTGCGAATAAAGTGTTTTTAAGGTCGTTCTAAACCCTTTGCTCACTGCTTCGGTCGTTGCAAAAGCGTACAGTTTTACTAGCGTTTTTTCGGTTATTAGTATGTCGAAAAGCGTATCTCTTTCGTTTAAGGTGGTATCTGCTTTATAGTCTGCCATATTCCCCCCTTAAAGTAACGCTAAAAGCGTTTCAAAACGATTTTTGTGGTTTTCATATAGTTTTTTTGACGTTTCCGCTAGTTTTACGTTGGTTAAAATTTTAGAGTAGATTTTCGCTTTTTTACAAGCGTTTTCTTCGTAGATTAGTAGGTCTTGAATTACTTCAAGTTCCTTTGTTGTTAGCATATTTGCCATACTCTCTCTCCTTTTTTTGTTTTAGAGAAAGTATTGCCAAAATTTAAAATTCTATACTTAGTATTTCCCTAAAGTCTTTAGCGTAAAAATCGCAAAGTTCTCTCATTTCCTTTTCGTACGCACTAGACGACTCGTCGAACACGCCACAAACTTTCATACCCGCCGTCTTTGCCGTTTTATCAGCGTTATAATTATCGTCTAAAAATAACACTTCGTTTACCGAAACGCCAAGTTTTTTTGCAACGGCAGTGTATATTTCGGGGTTAGATTTACTAGTATTAAAGTCGTCGCACGACCAAACGTTGTCAAAAAGGTCAAACATATCAAGCCTTTTTAGGCAAGCGTCTAAAGTTAGGTGTGGGCTTGCCGTCAATACGTTTAGGCTATGACCTTGTGCTTTTAGTTCTTTTAGGGTGTCAATGACGTTTTCTTTTGCGGGAATAGTATAGGCGTATTCGTGATAAAAGTATTCGTACATAGTCTTGCCTATTTCTTCAACCGATTTATTTAGGCCTAAACTTATAAAATATTCCGCCGTCCCCTTTAAGCCTAATGGGGTAATAATCTTTACAATGTCGTCGCCGTATGATATATTGTTTTCGTCTAAAATTCTTAGCATTACTTTTTTAAAAGTAGGCATAGAATCAACTAGAGTTCCGTCAAAATCAAATAAATAGGTTTTTTTCATTTTTTCTCCTGTTCGCTTTAGTATTATATTATAGTTTTAAAATGGTGTCAACGCTGGGTATAAGTAATTCTTATATTTTCCCCCTTTTTTTCTCTTGAAAAATTTTTAAAATGTATGTATAATAAATATGTAATTTATTTCTAGGAGAAATTTTATGGAACGTTTTTTTGGTACCGTATCTCGTGGTGTTAGAGCACCGATTATTAAAAGTGGCGACAATATCGTTAAGGTAGTAACCGACACAATTTTGAACGCTTCTAAGGCAGAAAATGTTGATTTAAGGGATAAAGACGTTATTGCTATGACCGAAGCAATCGTTGCAAGGGCTCAAGGCAACTATGCGTCTATTGACGATATAGCGTTAGACGTTAAAAATAAATTCGGTGGCGAAACCGTGGGCATTATTTTCCCAATCTTAAGCCGTAACCGTTTTTCGGTTTGTCTTAAAGGTATTGCTAGGGGCTGTAAAAAGGTTGTTATTATGCTTTCTTATCCGTCTGACGAAGTTGGTAATCACTTAATCAGTTACGACGACCTTGACGCTAAGGGCGTTAACCCTTATACCGACGTTCTTTCTGAAAGCAAATATAGAGAATTGTTCGGGTTTGTTAAACACACTTTTACCGGCGTTGATTACGTTCAATATTATAGGGACTTAATTACTGCCGAAGGTGCTGAGTGCGAAATAGTTTTAGCAAACAACCCAAAGGCTATTCTTGATTACACCAAAAACGTTCTTTGTTGCGATATTCATACTAGGGCTAGAACAAAGCGTCTATTAAAAGACGGTGGGGCTGAAAAAGTGTTCGGCTTAGACGATATTTTAAGTGCACCCGTTAACGGCAGTGGCTATAACGAAAATTACGGACTACTCGGCTCTAACAAGGCAACCGAAGACAGTGTTAAACTTTTCCCAAGAGATTGTCAACCTATCGTTGACGCTATTCAAGAAAATCTCTTTAAGGCAACAGGCAAAAAAGTTCAAGTTATGGTTTATGGCGACGGTGCGTTCAAAGACCCTGTTGGTAAGATTTGGGAACTTGCAGACCCCGTTGTTTCCCCCGCTTATACTGACGGATTAAACGGTACGCCCAACGAACTAAAGTTAAAGTATCTTGCCGACAACGACTTTGCTGACCTTAAGGGCGAAGAACTTAAAAATGCTATAAAGGAAAGAATTTCCGAAAAAGATTCTTCCGTTGTTGGACAAATGGGAACAACGCCAAGAAGATTGACCGACCTAATCGGTTCATTGTGCGACTTAACTTCAGGCTCAGGCGACAAAGGAACTCCAATCATTTGGATATCGGGCTACTTTGACAACTACACCGACGAATATTAAGATAACTAAAAGATTGAAGAAAAATCTTCAATCTTTTATTTTTTAAAAGCAATAAAGACACTTAAAAGTGCCTTTACTGCTTTTCATGGTAGGTATGGTAAATTTTAATCTTAAAAAGATTAAAACTTATCGGTTATTTAATAGGGAAATTTCCCCGTTTTTACTTATTTTTTGTTATTATAAATAACTTCTACACCGTCGTGAGTTGCAACGCCATAATAACAATAACGATGATTTGCAGGTCCACCAAAAAGTTGATCGAACACAATTAGTTCGTGATGTGCTTCGCCGTCATTATGAACGTGATTGTCGTCAACAACGACATTGCCGTTAGCATCAGTTGGATGACCGTATCTTACGTTTGAGTAAGCGTCAACGCTTACGCCTGCTTGAACTCTTACGTAAGGATAGCCCGTGCCTGCAAATTCACAGTAGGTATAGTTTGCCCAATCACCGTAAATTACGGTAACGTTTTCACAAGTTACGTTTTCAGCAACAACGTTTACTACTTCGTTTTGAACGTAACTATCAACTTGGCCAATCAACATTCCACAGTTACGATAACAATACCATTGATATGCAGATACAACGTCGTTTACAGCGTCAATGCGACAAGCAACGGTACAATCTTCAAAATGATAAGTTCCACTTGTTCCTGCTCCACCGATAATACCACCGCTTGCATTACCAAAATCGCCCCATTGTCCACCAATAATGGTAGATTCTTCTATAACGATACCTTTATAAACGTGATTACCTGAAGCCCAACCTACAACGCCACCTGCGTAATATTGATAATCGTTACACTTAGTGTTGCTAACTGTAATGTTTTCAAAAGTACAATCTCCGTAAGCACAAGAAACAACCGTTCCACAAATAGCAGATTCGCCTGAAATACTAGCCTTATCCATCTTTAAATTTTTTATAGTAGCATTTCTAACTTTACCAAATAAGCCTAAGCCTAGGTCTCCGTACTCATATCCGTTATCGAGTGCCCAAGTGTTTTGATGTAAATTACTAATAATGTGTCCGTTACCGTCAAACGTGCCTTTAAATTCTAAGTTTTTTCTATATGAGCCGATTGGTTGGAAACAAATATACTCACCGTTTTCGCCAATTACACCAAGGTCTAAATCGCTATCAAGTATAATGGTTTTACCTTCGAAAGTCTTTCCACTATCTACTAACTCAGCAAGTCCTGCGATTTGTTCTGCTGAATCAAGTGTAAATTCAGTGTCCGTATCGTTATACCAAGAAGTATCTATTGTTCCGTCCCACTTTGATGCGGGTTTAACTTCTACTTCAGAAAAATGACTAGTTGTATAAGTTATAACACCATTAGCACCTACGGTTGCCATTGTAATAAATGCACCGTCGTGGTAAATTGAAACCGTTTCGTCTTTTGCAAATACGTTTTGTGCGGGAAGTGTTACGGTAACTTCTTCATTTACGCCAAGATTTTCTAAATCTATAACCTTTCCGTCTTGGTCAACAAGTTTAATTGCCTTAAAATATACGCTGTTGTTTGCCGAGTTGTTTTCGTCTTTTGTTTCAATTGGTTCGGTATGAGCCAAAGAAATACTTGTTACGTTTTCGGGAAGAGCATTGATGAGTGTTGCAGGAATATTTGCTGACACTGCATTTTCGCCCTTAGTTTCTAAAACAACTTCTTCATTGGAAGTCTTATCAATAGTTACGTAAGTCGATAAATTAGGAAATTGAGAGTCCTTATCAAATTCATTGCCCGTTCCGTCGTATTCTGAAGCAAGTTGAGTTGCTACAAGTTCAACGCCCAATAAAATTTGCAAATTGCGATATGCGTTATCGTTATCGGTTGAATTCCAAACAATTTTAAGTTCATACACAACGTCATCATTTGCAACGAGTTCGCCTTCCAATTCTCCGTCAAATGCCAAAGGTGTTCCATTAGCCGTCAAAGTAAGAACGTCTAAAAGAGAGTTTTGACTGTCGTTAAGGGTTTTTGCAAGAGCCTTAACGCTAAATTTATATTTCAATGCAAGACTTCCTGCGTTTTTAATCGTAAAAGTTTCAGTAGTACTTGCACTTGGCTCCCATAAAATGTCGCCACCGTTTTGGTTTACGAAAAGTTTAGTGTTTTCCTTAACTTCTTCGTCGGCAACTGCAGTGTTAGTATGATAAAGTTCTACGTCAACGTTGCCTGATTTTATAATGTTATTAGTATTTACTATTGAGTCTGTAAACCAAGCGTAAGTCGTACCTAAAAGCATTGAAAAGCAAAGTATAATTGCTATTAGGCTTGCAACTAAGGATTTTCTTTTTTTCATAGTCAGTCTCCTTATAGATTAATATTGCTTTTAACTTTATTGATAGATTACTTCAGCTTGAGATTCGTCAATTACGTACCCTTCAGAGAAAGTACAACCAATAAATACAGTTTTAGCGTAAGGACGGCAGAAAGCATATCCACTACCTTCGCCAAAAGAACAATTGTCAAAATTAACTTCGCCTAAAGTTTTAGCGTAACTAGTCCAACCATTGAAAGTACAGTTAATGGCTTCAAGACCTTGATTTGTGCCTTGATCACAACTGATCGTATAAACAGTGCCGTCGATTTTTACGTTTTCAAGAACAACTTTTTCACTATGAGTGCTGTTGTGGTTAATAAAAACACCACGGAAAGAACCCGTAACGGTTATATTTTTAATAATTCCACCCGTTGTATTGATACCACTATCCCAAGTTCCGTTTGCGTTATTAACTTTTAAAGTTTTATTGTTACCGTCAATCGTTTGTCCGTTAAGTACGTTGATACCTGTTTTACCATATCCGTTAGTTTTGGTTGCAGAAATAGTAATGTCATTAGTCAAAATAACGTTATTTCCTGCTTCTAATGCCGTAATAAGTTCATCTGCAGTTGAAACCTTATAGAATAAATCGTTGTCAACAAGTTTTGCTATTTCTTTTACTTCAACCTTGCAGAAATGACCTACTTCATAAGAAATAACTCCGTCCACGCCAACGCTTACTTCGTTTGCAACTTCTTCACCTTCGTGATAAATTGCAACCTTGCTTCCTTCAGCAATCGTACTTTGTGCGGGGAGAGTTACGGTTACTTTTTCAGTTAAGTTAAGTGCTTCTAAATCAACAACGTTGCCGTTTTTATCAACAACTTCGATTGATTCAAAAACGATTTTATCGTTTTCAACGATTGGGTCGGTATGTACTAAAGAAATACTATCAATACCATTATTTTTAAGTTCTTCTACGAGTTCAGAAGAAAGTTTTGCTGAAACTGCGTTTTCGCCTTTAGTTTCTAAAACAACTTCTTCGCCACTTGTCAATTCGTCAAACTTAACGTTTGAAGAAACGTTTGGAAATTGAGCGTTATCGTCAAAAGTATTGCCCGTGCCATCGAATTCTGAAGCAACTTGAGTCGCTACAAGTTCAATGCCTAATAGTAATTTTAAGTTTTCAAAGGGCTTGTTTTCTATAACGTCGCCGTTTTCGTCAAGAGTTTTTTGATTCCAATAAATAGAAACGGTATATTCGTCAAAATCTGCTGAAGCCAAGTTTGCTTCTACGTCAATACCATTACCAAAAATTGCCGTTTGGTTAACGTTTTCACCACCCGTAACGGTTAAAGTTAGAATATCAGCAAGCGATTGAGCGTTAGCGTTGGTCGTTTTTGATACTGCTTTAATTCTAAAAGCATACTTTAATGCAAGGCTTCCTGCGTTTTCAATTTTAAAAGTTTCGGTTGCTTTTGCACCCGGTTCCCATAAAATGTCGCCACCGTTAGCATTTACGAAAAGTTTTGTGGTTCCGTCAACTTCGCTATAATCTGTATCACTATTAGATTTATGATAAAGTTCAACGTCAACGTTGCCTGATTTTATAATGTTATTAGTATTTACTATTGAGTCGGTAAACCAAGCGTAAGTCGTGCCCAAAAGCATTGAAAAACAAATTATAATTGCTATTAGGCTTGCAACTAAGGATTTAGTCTTTCTTAATTTCATTTTTTTCTTTCTCCTATTGATTTTTCTTGATTTTCTATATCGTTATCGGCTATTATTTCTTGATTTTTCTCACTTTTAGAAACAATACCGTTTTTTTCTTCCAATAAATTATTTTGTTCTACGCTATTCTTAACGCCACCTTGACTTTTAAACTCTTCAAAGGCTTCTTTTTTTCCTAAATATTTACCGACGTTGATACTAAAATAAATAATTAGTAAAACTGACGGAGTCAAAATACTCAAATAATACCCCGCAGGCGTTTTTAAATATGAAAACAATTTGCCTATTTTAGGTATTTTTCCATTATAAACACCAATAATCATATTAGGACTTACTACCGCACTGTCGTCAACGCCCGTATTAATTCCATAAGTGGTGTATCCTAATAGATTTCCCGATTTTGAATAATTAACTTTTCTAATTTTATGAGTCAAGGTTTGCCCGTAACTTTCAGGACTTAACGAGATATACGATATAACATCCCCTTCTTTGAAACTATAAACGTCGGCATTAGTCTTTATTAAAATCAAGTCGCCCGAATTAAAATAAATACTTTCGTCTTGACTTAATTTAGACTTGCTCATTGAATCACTTGCTACTATCAAAATCTTAGTGCCAAAAATTTCTTTTCCGTTCTTTTCACTAGAAAAGGACGAAAAAAATGACAAAACCGCCGTAACCACCGCTACGCCAAAAGTTAGCCACGCAAAAATGTCCAAAATTGTTTCAAATATTTTCTTCGTTTTTCCCGTTCTCACCACAAGCCTCCTTTTTAACTAAAAAAATATTTGCCTTTTATGCAAAATTAAAACGGTTTTTCAGTTACAAGTTTTGTCGTTGAGTCTAGATTGTATTTGAGTCTAAATTATATGTGCAATGCACATATTTGTCAAATAAAATTAAGGCGTTTTTTAAAATTTTTTTAATTTTTTAAAAAATATTTCCTTTCAAAACGCCTATTTTTGAATAAAAAACTTTTATTTTTTAATATTATATGTGTTATACACATAATTATAAAACTATTTTTCACTTGTGATAAACTATACATATGTTATTTGGGGAAAATTTTAGAAAAATGAGACAAGAATCGGGTTTGTCTCAAAAGGAAGTTGCGGAAAAACTTGGCATTTATCAATCAAACGTAAGCGATTGGGAAAACGACGTTTCTCGACCTGAATATGAAAGACTAATCCAACTAACAACGCTTTACGGTTGTACTATTGCCGAGCTTTTAGGCGTTGAAGAAAACTGTTAACGCATAGTTTTCTATACTTAATATATAATGTATAAATTTAAAACAAAAAAGCACACTTTTCTTCGATTTGCGAAGTATAGTGTGCTATTTTTTGACTAAATTTACCTAATGATTCTTTTAGACAAAGGGGAAAACCCACCGAAATATATCCAAAATTTGGCTACAAAGACTATTCGTCCTTTTACAAAGCCTACGTCAAAGAATTTTCTATAAGCCCCAAAACCCCCACAAAAAAAATAAACCACTACGGCAGTAAAGTGAAAAGCACCGAGTCCTAAACTCAGTGCTTTTGATTTATTTTATTTTCTATTGTAATACAAGAAGAAGTTATAAGCCTACGAATTCTTCCACAAAGATTTCTGTTGTTTTTATATGTTTCTTCGGTTATATTTTCTGCCAAAAACAAAAGTTTTAACCAACTTTCAGTCTCTACACACTCTTTTCTTGCTATCTTAAATTTAGATAACATATCTGCTAAACTTTGTGGATATTGTGCTTCGGAAACGTTTGCAAACACGCTTGATGAAGATTTTCTAATTTGAAACAAGGTGTTTGAAACCCCTTTTATATTTGACAATGATTTGCAAAGAGTTTCAATTTCAATCGCCAATTTTTCTGAATATTTTAAAATTAAATTTTCTTTCATAAACCTATTTAATAATAATCACGGTTTACCGTGAAATGGAATCAGCACAATGTGCTGTATGAAATCAAGACGTTAGTCTTGTATGTAAACAACACGAAGACAAAAATTTTTCTCAACTAATATGATTACATACGCCTTTTAGGCGATTACATACCAACACTTCGTGTTGTATAAAAACGCTATATCGTTGGATATAGCGTTTTTGGTGCCGCTGGCCGGGGATTCCCCTATTAGGGGAAATGTCTTGCTTCGCTTCCCTTGACCAACTATCAAGACAAAAGGGTTGCCGTCCCCTGCTAAGGGATTGAACCGGAGGTTCAAGTCTCGTTACGGTAGTAACGTAAAAAGAGGAAATAGCGTTTGCTATCTCCTCTTTTTAATGGTGCCGCTGGCCGGACTTGAACCGGCACGGTATCGCTACCACTGGATTTTGAGTCCAGCGCGTCTGCCAATTTCACCACAGCGGCGTTCTTTTTTATATTCACTTGCATTTTTTTCGTATATTTGGTAAAATTACTTATATACTTGCTATACGATAATATCACAATTTTTTATTTATTGCAAGCGTTGAAAAGGGTTTTTTATGGAAAAGTTAATTCTTATTGACGGAAACAGTTTAATAAACCGTGCGTTTTACGCTATGCCGTTGCTTTCTACTAAAGACGGCGTTTATACCAATGCCGTTTACGGCTTTTTAAATATGTTCTTTAAAATGCTTTCCGAAGAAAAGCCCGACTACGTTGGGGTTGCTTTCGATTTAAAAGCACCTACCTTTAGGCACAAAATGTACGGAGAATATAAAGGCACTAGAAAACCTATGCCCTTTGAACTTCGTCCACAAATTCCCTTACTAAAAGAACTTCTTGCCCTTATGGGTGTAAAAACCTTTGAACTTGAGGGGTATGAAGCAGACGACATTATCGGTACGATTGCCAAAAACACTGATATCCCTACCCTTATTTACACGGGCGACAAGGACTCTTTTCAACTTGTTGACGAACAAACGGAAGTGCATTTTACTCGCCGTGGTATTACCGACGTTGAAATTTATAACAACGCTAACTTTACCGAAAAAATGGGTATAAACCCCTTACAAATAATCGACCTTAAAGGGCTTATGGGCGATTCTTCAGACAATATTCCCGGCGTTCCCGGTGTTGGCGAAAAGACTGCCCTTACCCTAATTCAAACGTACGGCTCGGTAGAAAACCTTTATGAACACACCGAAGAACTAAAGGGCAAACTAAAAGAGAAAATCGAAAACGGCAAGGAGTTTGCATTTCTATCTAAAACGCTTGCCACCATTAACGTAAACTCGCCTATTCCTTTTAGGACCGAAGAAATGAGAGTTAGTTTACCCTTAAAAAGCCAAGTAAAAGAACGCTTTATCAACCTTGAATTTAAATCTTTATACTCTAAGACCGAACTTTTTGACGAAAAAACCGAATCTATAGCAACGCCAGAAGAAAAAGCGACGCTTATAATTAAAGATTCTCTTAAAGGTGCAAGTAGTTTAGTTAAAAAAGGCAGTGCGATTTGCATATTCAACGACACCTTTAATATATCGGACGGCAAGGAAGAATATTCTTTTAAGATTAACAAGACCTTGCTTGACGACGGATTTAATTTATCGGATATTTTAAGTGAATTTAAATCTATTTTCACGGGCGAAACGCCAATACTTGTTTTTGACAAAAAGGAATTAAAGCATTTGCTTTTTTCTACCCTAAATATAACCTTAACCTGTCCTTGCGACGACCTATCGCTAGTAAAATATCTAGCCGATTACTCTGGTGGGGCTGTAAAACTTTCAGACGTTATAACTGAGTACGGAAAAGACGAAAAACTTCCCGCAACGGCAATCTATCAAGTTTACCAATCTCTTTACCAAAAACTTTGCGTTGAAGAAATGGAAGACCTATACAAAAAGGTAGAACTTCCACTATCCGACGTATTGTTTAGTATGGAGCAATCGGGATTTAAGATTGACGCAAACGCCCTTAACCTTGCGGGCAAGAAGTACGCTGAAACGTTAGCCGAATTAGAGCGTCAAATACGAGAACTTGCAAACGATTTAACCTTAAACGTAAACTCTCCAAAGCAACTTGGCGAACTGCTTTTTGAAAAGTTAAAAGTTGGCAAGGGTAAAAAGACCAAGACGGGATATTCTACTAGTGCTGACGAACTAGAAAAACTAGAGTCGTCGCACCCTATAATTCCCTTAATTTTAAAACACAGAAAACTTCAAAAACTAACTTCAACCTACGTTGAGGGCTTTAAGCCGTTAATCGAAAAGGAAACGGGGCTTATACACACTTCGTTCAATCAAACGGTAACTTCAACGGGTAGGCTTTCTAGCAAAGAACCCAACCTACAAAACATACCGGTTAGAGACGAGGAAGGCAAAGAACTTAGAAAATTCTTCGTGCCGAGAGATGAAGAACATATCTTGATTGGTGCGGATTATTCTCAAATAGAACTAAGGCTTCTTGCCGCCTTTTCGGGTTGCCCTGCGTTAGTAAAAGCCTTTAAGGACGGAAAGGATATTCACTCTGAAACTGCATCGAAAGTGTTCAAGACGCCTATCGAAAAGGTAACAAAGCAAATGCGAAGTGCTTCAAAAGCAGTAAACTTTGGTATCATTTACGGCATAAGCGAATACGGATTAGCCAAAAACCTTAAAATTTCGCCAGCAGAGGCAAGAGAATATATAAATTCGTACTTTTTAGAATACCCCGAAGTAAAACAATATATGACTGACAACGTAGAATTTGCTAAAAAGACGGGTTACGCCATAACTTATTTAAAGCGTAGGCGTTATATCCGTGAAATAAACGCATCCAACTTTGCATTGCGTTCGTTTGGGGAAAGGGCTGCAATGAATATGCCCTTGCAAGGCAGTAGTGCGGACATTATAAAACTAGCAATGCTTGGGGTTTATAACCGTTTAAAAGATGAAAACCTACAATCAAAACTGATTTTGCAAGTTCATGACGAATTAATAATAGACGCACTTATAAGTGAAAAAGAACGAGTAGAAAAAATACTAAAGGAAGAAATGGAAAACGCCGTATCGCTATCAGTTCCCTTAACTGTTGAAACGGGCTCTGGAAAAACTTGGTACGACGCTAAATAGATTATGAAAAACCAAAAAATCATAGCCGTAACGGGTGGAATAGGCAGTGGAAAATCGAGCGTGCTTGAAATCTTGAAAGGTTTAGGCTATCCCGTATTTTCTTGCGACGAAATACTAAACGAAGTATATTCTTCACGCACGGTAAAAAAACAACTAAAAAAACTTTTTCCATCGGCAATAAAGGGGATATTTTGTCTAAAAATAGACAGAAAAGCCTTGTCGAACTTAGTATTTTCTTCGCTTGAAAACCGTAAAAAACTAGAGAGCATCACCCACCCCGAAATTTTGCGTTTAGCAAAGGAAAAAATCTTAAAAGTTGGTGCTTTTCTATCCTTTTTAGAAGTTCCACTACTATTTGAAGGCTATTATCAAGACGGTTTTGACGGCGTAATTGTGGTAAAACGAAATATCGACGATAGAATAAATTCAGTTATGTCCCGTTCTAACCTATCTAGAGAACAAGTTTTATCAAGAATTTCAGCACAAGTTGATTACGACTTACTAGACTTATCTAAATATATCGTTATACAAAATGACGGGGATTTAAGTTCGCTAAAAGAAAAAACGCTTCAAGCGATTGAAACGTTTTTATAAGTTTTATTTTATTAGTTCAAAATAATAATAGGTTTGGTCTTGGCTTGCCATACTAAACCCTACTTTTTTCAAAAGGTTCATTGACGGCGTGTTATTAAGATAGCACTTGGCTTTGACCTTTTTTGCTTTTAAAGTGTCAAAAGCATAATCGATTAAAAATTTTACGCCACGGTAGGCGTAGCCTTTATTTTGAAATTCTTTTCTAACCCTAAAGCCTATCTCTACACCACCGTAGAAATCAAAATTATGATAAACTAGTTCGCCAATCATCTTGCCGTTAAGCCTTAAAGCAAGCGAAAACTCTTCCCTTTTATCCTTAAGTGATTTTTGAAACTCAAAAAAATACTCGGGTGTGGGTTTTGCCGTTCCTAAGTCTTGTCTAAAATCATAACCCCACATTGAATTTAATTGTTCGTCAAGATAGATTTTAGCATAAATTTTTTTGTCTTTTGCCAAAATTTCGCCAACTGATAATTCGTTGTCGATTTTTTGGTTGGGCATTAAAAATTCGTCCGATAATTTTTTTACTTTGACGAAGTTTTTTTGCTTAATCTCTATAGGTCTATACTGAAGTTTAGAAACTCTAAGTCCGTTATCACCACAGTCTTCTTCTCGGTTTAAATATTTTACTTCGCTAGTCCAAAACGCCTTAACAAATTCCGAAGCGATAAAGGGATAAACACCTTCGTATTCTTTTAGCCCCTTTTCCACGTGAACTATAAGGGTGTCTTTAACCCTTTCGCCAATCGAAAAGCCAACCACTTGCCCGTCCACGTAAACGACTATCCCCGATTGTCCAAGGGTTTTTGCGTTTATTATAAATTCTTTAATCTTTTTGCGTTCACTTTCGGCAGACCATAGCGAAAAATCTTGCCCTTTATCGAACTTTTCAAGCATACTAAACACGCTTTGATTGTCCGACTCTTCTAAAACTTTTACCGTATAATTAGGGTAGGTCTTTTTAAATTTATTGACGTGATTTCTCTGTCCACCGAATTTCTTGCCCGAAAAAGTCTTAAACTTTTCAGCGTCGTAAATATAATCGTTCCAATCTCTATCGTTATATACTTCTATATAAGGATAAAGGGAAGAAAGGTGTGCCACGGTTAAATTATCTATACAGCAAAAATTTAAGGGCGTTCCCCTTTCAATACAGTATTTTTCTAGTTCATTTAGCCCTGAAGTTTGTCCGTTTAGAGAGATAGGAAAATAGAAAAAGTCCTTGTAATCTTTGGTGGTTTCTTTTAGGTATAAAACGTCTTTATAGATAGCGTAATCGACTTTATAATCGTCCCGCCACATATACCTAACGCCAACCGATAAATCACAAAAGGAAATTTCGCTTTTTTCAAAGTAATCTTTAAGCATTAACGCCTTGTCGTCTAATGGTAAAAAGTCTAGCATAATTTTGTAAACCTTAATCAGTAAAATCAGGCGATGCAAACGCATCGCCTGAACTTAATTATTTTTTCTTAGGAGTTTCTTCTTCAACAACACCCTTTAAACTTGCCAAAAGCCCGGTAACGTTTTGTATTTCGCTAGGAACAATAATTTTTGTAGCATTTCCGTCAGCCATAACCTTTAACGCATCGTAACCTTTAAGGGTTAGGTATGCTGCGTTGGGGTTTGCTTCGTTAATCATTTTGATTGCAGTTGCAGTACCTTCTGCTTCGGCAATAGCCGCCGCCTTTTTCGCTTCTGCACGAAGTATCATTGCTTCCTTTTCACCTTCGGCTACCAAAATATTACTTCTCTTTTCGCCTTCGGCTTTAAGAATGCTTTCACGACGTTCACGTTCTGCACGCATTTGCTTTTCCATCGCTTGTTGAATATCTTTTGGTGGAAGAATATTTTTAAGTTCCACACGGTTAATCTTAATTCCCCAAGGGTCGGTTGCTTCGTCTAGGATAATACGCATTTTGCTGTTTACCGTATCTCTAGAAGTAAGCGTTCCGTCAAGTTCAAGTTCACCTACAAGGTTACGCAAAGTTGTTGCCGTTAGGTTTTCAATAGCACGAATAGGGTCTTCTACACCGTACGTGAAAAGTTTAGCGTCCGTTACTTGATAATATACTACCGTGTCGATTTGCATGGTAACATTATCCTTTGTAATAACGGGTTGTGGTGCAAAGTCTGCTACCCTTTCTTTTAACGAAATAGGTCCGCCAACTACTTTATCAATAAATGGAAAGATAAAGTGCACGCCCGTGGTGTATAACTTGTGAAATTTACCTAGTCTTTCTACAACGATAGCCGTCGATTGACGTACGATTTTAATCGACGAAATTACTATTATAAAAAGTACTACTGCTAAAACTATTAATACTGTGATAATTGGTGGCATTATTTTACCTCCTCTACTATATATTTATTGCCTTTAAGCCCAATAATTCTTACAACCGTCTTTTCGGCTATTTCGTCCGTTTCTTTTTCGGTAACGGCACTCCAAACGACGTCGTTTACACGAATAGAACCCGGTTGATTAAAGCCGATAGCAGTTAAAAGTATGTATTCCTTGCCAATAACAGAATCTGCGTTGAGATTGGCGGTTTTTACGTTGAGTTTTTTCATTACCATTTTTCTAAAACACAACAAGCAAACAACCGAAACCACAATGAATACGGGAATTTGAATATACGGCGACACGCCGTCAAATAGCGATAATATTAGAGCAACTAATCCACCACCTGCAAACCAAATGGTTACCATATCGGCAGTGATAAATTCTAATATAAGCGCAACAACGGTAATTCCTAACCATGTGTAAAGCATAACTTATCTCCTTTTAGTCTCTTTGTTTTAGGTATTCTATCATTTCACTGAGTCTATCTAAATCGTCTCTAGTGTAATAATCGATATATATTCTACCTTTTTTGTCGTTACCAATAGCGTTAACTTTAGTGCCTAAAACCCTTTGCATATCGCTAATTAGTTCTTTTAATTCTAACGACAACTCCATTTTTTGTTTCTTTTTAGCCTTTTCTTCGGGAGTCATAAAGTAATCTTTTACTTTCTTTTCGATATCCCTAACCGAAAGCCCTTCTTTTACAGCAGAATTTGCTATCTTGATTTGGTCGATTTGAGGCACTGAAATCATTGCCCTAGCATGCCCTGCCGAAAGTGCACCGCTTGCTACCATTTTCATTACTTCTGGTGAAAGCGATAAAAGTCTTAAGGTGTTTGCAATGGCTGGTCTTGACTTGCCAATTCTATCGGCTAAGTCTTCTTGAGTTAGACCGTAATCGTTCATAAGTGATTTCATAGCCGTTGCCGCTTCTATCGGGTTTAAGTCTTCCCTTTGTAGGTTTTCAATAAGTGAAATCTCTTTGATTTGACGTTCGTTATATTGTTTAACAATAACGGGAACTTTTGAAAGACCTGCAATCTTGCTCGCCCTAAATCTTCTTTCGCCGGCGATAATCATATATCTATCGCCACTCTTGTTAACGATAATCGGCATAATTACGCCGTGCTTTGAAATAGAATCTGCAAGTTCTTTTAACGCCGTTTCGTCAAACACTTTTCTTGGTTGATTGGGGTTAGCAAAAATAGAACTAACGTCTATTTCCGTTACGCCTTCGCCCTTTTCAACTGGTGTTTCTTCAAACAACAAACTCTTTCCGTAATCTTCTTCCGTTTCAGAAAAAAGTGCGGATAAACCTTTTCCTAATCCTCTATTGGGTTTCATATACTTTTTCGCTCCGTAAATTATTTCTTAGTTTTGGGCTGAGCCGAAATAAATTCTTCGGCTAAGGCTGAATACGCCCTTGCACCAGTACACTTGGTGTCGTGCATCAAAATAGGTACGCCGTGGCTAGGTGCTTCTGCTAGCCTAATGTTTCTAGGAATAACCGTTTTATAAACTCTTTTTCCAAAAAACTTGCGAATTTCTTCTGAAATTTGTCTAGAAATTATCGCCCTATTATCACTCATTGTCAATACTACCCCTTCAATCTTTAGGTCGGGGTTTAAGTGCTTTATTACAAGTTTTATGGTGTTCATAAGTTGGCTCAAACCTTCTAATGCGTAGTATTCACTTTGAATAGGAATAATAACCGTATCTGCCGAAGCCAATGCGTTAATGGTCAAAAGCCCTAACGACGGTGGACAGTCTATCATAATAAAATCGTAGGTCTTTTTTGCCCTTTCTAGCACTTTTCTTAAAACCTTTTCACGTTCTTTAACGTAAACTAGTTCTACTTCTGCTCCTGCTAAGTCTATGCTAGACGGCAATATATCAAGGTTATCTACACACGTCTTGATTACCGAATCTTCTATCGGTGTTTCGTCTATCATTACGTTGTACACAGAGTTTTTAACTTCACTCTTTGAAAATCCTAACCCGCTCGTCGCGTTACCTTGTGGGTCTAGGTCGATAAGTAACGTCTTGTATCCCATCGTTGCGAGATACGCAGACATGTTTACACAGGTTGTCGTTTTGCCAACCCCACCTTTTTGATTTGAAAAAGCAACTGTTTTTCCCATAACCGTTCCTCTCGTTGTTTATTTTTCGCCCGCATATAACGGCGTGCTTTTTTTCTTGTCTTTTGTTTTTGTTTTTTTACTGTATTTTATTGTTTTTTACTATTTATTGTATAAAAGGTTAATTATATAAAGGTTTATTAAAAAATTAATCTTTATTTTCTTCCCCGTCGGTTTTGTTTTCTTCAGTTTCTTTTGTTTCGGCTTGTTTTTCACCTTTTTCTTCAACCGTTTCGGGTTTTTCCTTAATAATAACGTTTTCGGCACTGCGATTAAATGGATTTTCTTGCAACTTCTTTTCGTTTTCATCCATAAATTCCATAATCTCTGTTACCGATTTACCTTTCATAAGCATTTCAACTTCTTCACTAAAAATGGTTTCTCTTTCAATCAATAGCCTTGCCATATTTTCAAGAAGTTTCTTGTTTTCAGAAAGTAATTTTCTAGCCTTTTCAAGCCCTTCGTTTACGATACGGCTAACTTCTTCGTCGATAATCGAAGCAGTCTTTTCACTATAATTAACGTGTGAAGCCATATCTCTACCGATAAATATTTCTCTATCAGAGCCGTATGATATTGGGCCAACCTTATCACTCATACCCCACTCGGTAACCATAAGTCTAGCACGTTTACTTACTGCTTGAATATCCCCAGAAGCACCTGCCGAAATATCCTGAATTATAAGTTCTTCGGCAACTCTACCACCAAGCGTCATAACTATATCGTCTAAAAGTTTTGCTTTTGTGATATGATTATCGTCGCTATCAGGTCTAGTCATAGTGTAGCCTGCCGCTTGACCACGTGGAATAATAGAAACTTCGTGAACAGGGTCGCAGTTTGGTAAAAGTTTTGCCAAAATTGCGTGTCCTGCTTCGTGGTAAGCAGTAATACGTTTATCAACGTCGGTAACAATTCTACTCTTCTTTTGTGGACCTATCAATACTTTGTTGATACCTTCGTAAAGGTCAGTATTAGTAATGCACTTTCTATTAGCACGGGCAGCCAAAATTGCCGCCTCGTTCAATAGATTTTCTAAGTCAGCACCCGAAAAACCACTAGTCATTCTCGCAACCGTCTTAAATGAAACGTCGGTAGCAAGTGGCTTATTTCTTGCGTGGACTTTCAAAATGGCTTCTCTACCCCTAACATCGGGAACGTTAACGTAAATTTGTCTATCAAATCTACCCGGTCTTAAAAGTGCGGGGTCTAAAATGTCAGAACGGTTGGTTGCAGCCATAACGATAATACCGTCGTTTGCTTCAAACCCGTCCATTTGAACTAATAATTGGTTAAGCGTTTGTTCTCTTTCGTCGTGTCCGCCACCCATACCCGTACCACGTTGACGACCAACAGCGTCTATTTCGTCAATGAATACGATACAAGGCATACTCTTTTTAGCAGTATCGAATAAATCTCTAACTCTAGATGCACCAACACCTACGAACATTTCCACAAAGTCCGAACCACTAATAGAGAAGAAAGGCACGCCTGCTTCGCCGGCAACTGCCTTAGCGAATAAGGTTTTACCTGTTCCGGGAGGCCCTACTAAAAGAACGCCCTTAGGAATTCTTGCACCAAGTTCAGAGAACTTCTTAGGATTTTTAAGGAAGTCCACCACTTCTGCAAGTTCAGCCTTTTCTTCTTCAGCGCCAGCAACGTCAGAAAATCTAACCTTTAAATTATGGTTAAGTCTAGCGTTAGTCTTTGCAAAATTCATTGCACTCTTAGTGCCACCTTGAGTTTGCGAAAGCATTACAAAGAACAAAATCGCAACTAAAAGCGTTCCACCAATAGGCAATAACGACGACCAAATTGAGCCTGCGTTAGGATCGGTATAGGTAAACTTACAACCTAAATCTTCTAGTCTTTCTTCCAAATCGGTAACCGATTCGCCCGTCCTTGAATAGTTAGTAGTAAAACTAACAACGCCTGCGGGATTGCCGTTATGAAGATAAGAAATGTTAAAGTTAACAACGTAACCGTCAAATTCAACGGCTGAGAGTTTTAATTGATAGTTGTTATAATCTTTGAACTTTTTAGCAACGTTAGGCGTTTTGCCCGCCTCAACCTCAGATTCTAAAATCAATCCATCGTTTTCTTGCATTGCAATTAATTCTTTAAACTCCGAATAATTAACGGCAGTTTTAGAAGTAAAGCAATTTGCTATGGAAACAGCGGCAATTAGTGCAACTATAACCGCTAGTATTATCCAAATCTTTTTACTTTTCATTTAAAAGTCTCCTTAAAGTAGTAATAATGAAAAAATTATAACGTATAAACATTAAATCAACCTTGAAAGGCAATAAATATATTATAAATAAAATTATAAAAAATATTCACCGAAATATATTATACTATAACCATACAAAAAATACAATATAAATTTAAAAGTTTTTCAATTTTTTTTCAACAAAGGCGCATAAATTTTATATATGCACCCAACTTTTTGGCGCAAACAATAAGTTTTGCCTATAATTTTTTTAAAAATAAAGCAATGTTTTAGCACTTAATAAATATAAAAAATATAATTATAAAAAAGTATAAAAATTATTATTAAAACCACATAAGCCACAATTATGAATAGTAAAAACTATTAATTAAATTTACTTAATAAAAATGGAAATTATCGAAAATTTTAATAACAATCGAAAAAAAAGATATAAAAAATACTTTTTAAAAAATCGCATTTAGACGGCCTGAGACAGAATAGAGTTTCAAAAAGTCCGATAAAATTGACAAAAATTTTTGGTTGTACGCAAACAAAATATTACTCAAATAAAAAACTTGTAAAAAAGTTGACAAAGCAAAAATGTTTCACGTGAAACAGAGTGTTTTTGCCGAAAAGTTTCACGTGAAACACCGAAAAACAAGTGTTAAGTAATTTTTACTAAATTATACCCAAATTTATCTAGATTTTATGGCAATTTTTAACGATTTTTTAAGCAAAAACATCATACGCAAATAGAAAAGCAGTTATTTCTAACTGCTTTTACTGTTTTTAATTAAGTTGGTTAAAATTATTTTGAAACTATCTTTGAAATTATTTCAGAAATATTGCTTTCGGATAATCCATTAATAATAACGTTAAATATATTTATATTATTAATAAAGTTTGTAAAAGGAGCATTAACTAATGATGCTGATATTTGTTGGAAAAAGCCAATCGGTAAGGCGTTTATAACCAATAAACCGACTTGTACAATAAGTATTCCCCTAAAAACGCCTAACGCAAGACCTAGAACTCTGTCGGTTGCTTCAATTAATTTAAATGCGTATAAGTCTTTGATGACTTTAGATAATAATATAAATAAAATTCTAAATAAAATATAAAGGATGATAAATGATATAATTGCTATTACGTAGTAGGCAAATATCGGACAAATAATAGTATTTATGGTAGTAGTGGGGGATAGGTCGCCTTCAACTGAGAAAATTATCTTTATAAGCCACAAGGCAATTCCCGCTTCTGATAAAAGGTTTTCGTTAGCCTCCCCTACTTGTACGTCAACTATATCTCCGAATATTCCCTTAGTAACCCCACCAAGTTTATCGGCAAGTTTAGAAACCCACTCGAACTGAGTTTCTAGAAAGTTTGCCATACTTGAACATAGTAAGCCTGCTAGAATAAGTGATATAATTCCACCAAAAGCCGACACGAAAGACTTTGTAAAACCTTGTACTACGCCAACTACCGCAAACACCAAAATCAATATTAGCGCCACAACGTCAATTATTGCACCCGTGTTTGTGTTTGATAATAAATTTAACATAATACGAACATTTGTTTGCTTTTAAAGTTTTATTTTTTATAAATAGATTTTACCACATTTTCTTAAATTTAACAAGGATAATATTAAAAAAGTATAAATAATAAAAATATAGTCAATAATTTCATAAACAAAAATAAAGGGAAAAGAAAAATGGAAAACGAATATACTTTTAGTGTTTTTAACGAATTTAGTGGAAACGGTATAGCACAAGCAATAAAGAATTGCAACAAACTAAATAAAAAACCAATTTTTATATGTATAGGAAGTGATTTGATTTTGGGAGACAGTTTAGGGCCGTTGATTGGAACGAAAATAAAGGAAGAAAAATTACCCGTATATTTTTATGGTTCATTGAACTTTCCTGTAACGGCAAAAGAAATAGAATACATTAAAACCTATTTAAAAGAATTTCACCCTGATAGTTTTATTATTGCAATAGACGCTGCTATTGGAGACGAAAACGACGTAGGGCTAATTAAGGTTTCTAATAAAGGGGTAAAACCGGGGCTTGGCGTAAAAAAACGTCTTGGAACGGTTGGTGATTGTGGAATTATAGGAATAGTAGCAAAACGCTCTCAAAATAACGTTGAACTTTTTAACCTTACTAGGCTTAACCTAGTATACAAAATGAGCGAAAGAATTATTGACGGAATAAAAGAATATCTAAAATACTTAGATAATAGGGAAATATTTGATAAAGCACAATAAATAAAATAAAAAAACTTCCACTCTTAAATTAAAAGTGGAAGTTAATTTTTAAATTGCTATAATTAAAATATTATTTATTAAGTAAACCAATAGAGAAATCTAAGCGATTTAAAGTTTCTTCTTTTCCTAAAAGTTCGGCAATTTCAGTAGCACCACCAGCAGTTGCTTCTTTTGCAGTGATTGCGATACGGCTTATCCATAATACCGCTTGCTTTTTAATTTCTAGCGTTACCGATAGATTTACTAAGGTTTCAAACAAGGTCGAATTGTTCCAATCGGTAACTTTTTCTAGTGCCTTTTTGATTTCGGGAAGAAGCGTTTTTGCAAGTTCTATGCTAGCCTTTTGTTTTTGATTTTCAAAAAGTGCAAGGTCAAAAGCACCAAACTCGGTTAAAAAGTCTAACTTTTCGCCAATTTCGCTAAAGATTTGTACTCTGCCTTTTACAAGTGATAAAAGTTTATCGGTATCAAACTTTCCGTAAGCATTGCAATCTTTTAAGAAAGGTAATGCTAAGGCTTTAAATTCTTCACCGTCCATTGTCTTAATATATTCGCCAGATAACCATTTCATTTTGGTTTCGTCAAAGATTGACGGAGATTTATTAATGCCTTCAAGCGAGAAATTTTCGGTGAGTTCTGATAAACTCATTTTTTCTTGATTAGTTTTAGGGCTCCAACCCAAAAGTGCAATATAGTTTACGATTGCTTCCTTTACGTAGCCCTTTTTAACGAAATCTTCATAACTTGCATCGCCGTGGCGTTTAGAAAGTTTGCGTTGAGCATCTTTCATAATAGGTGGCAAGTGAATATAGGTGGGGCGTTCCCAACCAAAAGCATCGTACATTAGGTTGTATTTTGGCGTAGAAGAAAGGTATTCAGTGCCACGAATAACGTGAGTAATGCCCATAAGGTGGTCGTCAACCACGTTTGCAAAGTTATATGTGGGCATGCCGTCGCTCTTAATCAAAATTCCGTCTTCAATATCCTTGTAGTCAACGCTGATTTCACCGTAAACAAGGTCGGTATAACTTCCTGTTCCTTCTAGTGGAACGTTTTGACGAATAACGTATTGTTCGCCAGCCGAAATACGTGCTTCGATTTCTTCTTTAGATAGTTTTAGACAGTGTTTATCGTATCTAACGTTGCCCTCTTCGTCTTTTAAGGAAGCAATGCGTTCTGGTGTACAGAAACAATAGTAAGCACCACCAAGTTCTACTAGTTTTTTAGCGTATTCAAGATAAATATCACGCCTTTCGCTTTGGATATACGGACCAAAATCGCCACCAACGTCCGGACCTTCGTCATACATAATGCCCGAATCACGCATAGTGTTATAAATGATTTCAACAGACCCGTCAACGTATCTAGCAGTGTCGGTGTCTTCAATACGTAAAACGAAGTCGCCACCATGACGCTTAGAATATAAATAGCCGTAAAGTGCCGTTCTTAAGCCACCAATATGCAAATATCCCGTAGGGCTAGGTGCAAATCTCGTTCTTACTTTGTTCATAAATTACTCCTTGATAATCTTAATAATATCGTTAAGTTCAGCAGATTTCTCAATCATTGCCAAACGATTAGAAAGCGAATAACTGAAAATTTCGTTTTTGTAAACGATTATATGGTCTTTTAGTTTAACGCCGTGAAGTTTACACAAAAAGTATAATCTATAAGTCGTATAGTCGTCAACCTTGCTGGGTTGAACGTTCCCACTAGGGTGATTGTGAACTACAACAATTTTCTTAGGCTTGTATAACGCAATGGCGTTAACAATGTCCGAAATACTAGCATCAACGGTAGATTCAGTCGAGCCGTCGAAAGAAAGTTTAAAAATTTCGTCATCGTTGCCGTTGATTAAAACGACTACAACCTTTTCATAGTTATCATAATCAAACCAACCAAGCATTTCTCCACCGTGTGCTAATACCGAACTCCAAGTAAAAGTCTTTTCCTTTTTATCTTTTACTCTTTGAAAAATCTTGCCAACAGCAACGATTTTTGTAGCAACCGATTTACCGATACCGTCAACCGTCATAAGTTCTTTCGCCGAAGCGTTAAACACACCACTTAGACTCCCGAAGGTTCTTAAAAGTTTGTGTGCAATCGGGTTAGTGTTCTTTCGTGGAATAAAAGAAAATAATAAAACTTCTAAATATTCGTGTTCGGATAAACTATCGGGAGAATTCAACAATTTGTCGTACATTCTATCACGATGTCCTGCGTGAATTTCCATATAATTACCCATAGAAAAATTTTAACATACTTAACAAAAAAAAGCAAAGTAATTGAGTTATTTGCACTCATTTTTTTGCTTTTTGCACACAAAAATGTTAAAATTATTATACTAATAAAAAAACCTAAAGGATTTTTTATGAACAAAAATTTTAAATTTCATCTAAATAACCTTTTATCTTTTAAAAGTATTAAAGGCGAGCCTGAAAAGAACGCTCCATTTGGGCTTGAAACACGACGTGCTTACGACTATTTTTTATCGCTTGCTAAGTCTTTCGGCTTTGAAACGATAGATTACGACGGTTATATCGGCGAAGTGGTTTACGGTATGGGCAAAGAAGTTGGCATTATCGGGCACCTAGATATAGTTCCCGTAGGCACGGGCTGGTCGGTTAACCCACTAGCACTCACCGAAAAGGACGGTTATTATTACGGTAGGGGTATTTCTGATGACAAAGGTCCACTTCTTTCTTGCCTTTTTGCCTTGAAAGAATTAAAGGAAGATGGCGTTAAATTTAATAAAAAGATTAGACTTATAGTAGGTTGCAACGAAGAATCGGGTTGGAAAGATTTAGATTATCTTTTAGAAAAAACCACTCTTCCCGAATACGGCTTTTCGCCCGACGGGAATTTTCCGATAGGCTATGCCGAAAAGGGCGTTTATCCCACTACTGTTTCAATACCAAAACTTAAAAACTTTAGTAGCCTTTCGGGTGGAACGGCAATTAACGCCGTTTGTGGGTTTGCTAGCGTTACGCCTACTATTGATATTGAAAAATCAACGCTTGAAAAACTTTCGCTACAAGAAAAAGACGGAAAAATTGAAAGCGTTGGAATTTCTTGCCACGGCAGTACGCCAAATCTTGGCAAAAACGCACTAAAACCCTTGTTTCAACTGTTTATGTTGTGTGGCGAAAAGGTTGAAAGCGTTTATAATTACCTTTTTGACGATTTAAATTGGATAAATTCTTTAAAAAGTGAACAAGGCGAAACCACACTTTCACCCAATCTTGTTGAAGAAACAGATAGCGAAATAAAAATTAAGTGCGATATTAGGCTTCCTGCTCCCCTTTCTATGGAACAGTTAAAGAAAAGACTTGATGAAACGGGGCTAAATTATTCCATAACCGAAACGCACCCACCAATGATGGCTGAAAAAGACGGTTGGTTTGTTCAAACGCTTATAAACACTTATAATACGGTTATGAACGCAAACGAAGTTCCACAAAGTCTAGGTGGCTCTACCTTTGCAAGGGCGTTTAAAAAGGGCGTGTCGTTCGGGCCACAGTTCCCCTTTGAAGATAGCGTCGCCCACAATGCGGACGAACGAATAAAAATAGAAAACTTTGATAAACTTCACCAAATCTACAAACAAACCATTTTAGAATTAGTAAAAACTAAATAAGCGTTTGACAATTAAAACTATATATAATACAATATACCTATGAAATACGATTTTGAACTAGTCGGTAAGATAGGCTCGATGGCACTTATCGACAAAAAAAGCAATATTCTAGATTACACGCTGATTGCACGTTTATCTAAAGAATTCAAGCCCGGATATATCTGGGTAACTAGTGGTGCTGCCGAAACGGGTAGGCTTGACTATATTCAAAGAACTGGCAAGGAACTTGAGGGCTCTTCTGAAGACGTTAAGACTGACTACTCTGCACAAGGTCAATCGATACTTATGTCAACCTATCGTCAATACGTTGATAGCAAGTATTCGCTTCGTCAAGTCTTGGTAGAACACCAACATTTTAACGACACCGATAAGCGTGAACACTTAAAAGCCTTGCTTCTTCGTTGTAAGGACCAAATGGCAATACCTATAATCAATTACAACGACGCAATTAGTACTGAAGAAAGTAGACGTTTTGAAATTCAGTCTTTAAAAGCCGACCACAAAAAAGTGGTAGAGTGCGTTGATAACGACGAAACGGCTAGCCAAATCGCTTGTCTAGTTAAAGCAAAAACCCTTTTAATCTATACTAGTGCCGACGGGATTTATAAAGAACCCAACAATCCCGATACGTTGATTGAAGAAATTTCGGGTAAAGACGTTTACGAAGTTTTGGAAAACGTTAACGCTTGCGAAAATTATTGTAACGGTGCTTCTCGCGTTGGTGCAAACGGTGCAAAAGCCAAACTTGAATATATTAAAGACGCAATCAAAATTGGTACGAAAGTTATTATCGCTTCGCCAAAGTATTCTATAAAAGACTTGCTAAGTGGAAACGCTAAAGCAACGAGAATTGGCGTAAGATAACGATTTTTAATCAAAAAACCATAAAAAACACGAAAACACGCTATAATTAAAGCGTGTTTTTTATTTTTTTTATAAAAAGAAAAGGTGGCTTTTTGCCACCCAACAAGATTATTATCTCATAAAATTAACTTTAAATCAAGGGGTTTTTTAAAAATAAAGTTGACAATATTTTTTAAAAACATATTGACGATTAGTTTTTTCCATATTAAAATATAAGTGAAAATAAAACTAAAACCTTAAGGAGGTTGGACCGTTGAACAGAGTTCTTCATACTAAATAAAAAATAGGAGGACGGACCAATGTACAGTTTTAATTATTCAGGTTATAAAAGGAGGTAAAGACCAATCAACAGTTTAGAGTCCTGCTCTAAATAATCCGATAGGCTAAAAATAAAAGTTCTTAAAAAGGAAAAGATAGTTGTAGTAAGAAGTTAGCCAAAATCGGTAGCGACAGCAGGTTACAACTTAATATTAGACATATAGGGGGCGAAGGTGTTCGCCCCTTTTTCGCTCCCAAAAATTACCAAAATTTTATCTATCCATAAATGAATATACTTTTTTTCTCGGCACATAATATTCTCAAGGGGGAAGTTATGAGAGATACTAAGAAGAAAACTAGTAAAAATTGTAGTTCTAAGCAAACTAAAGACGTTAAGAACGCAAAAAACACTAAGAACTGCAAATAATTAAGAGTTCTAAAGCAAAAAACTAAAACCTTAAGTAAAAAACCTATAAATTTTTATAGGTTTTTTTACTTTTCGTTGACAAAACTTAAAAGACGATATAAAATATAACTACTTTAAGTAGGTTATACGGTTGCGGAGACGGAGAGAAACCGTCTATGAGGAAAGTCCGAACTTTTTAGAAACAGGGTGCCGGAGAAATCCCGGTGAAGGCGACTTTAAGGAAAGTGCAACAGAAATAAACCGCCAAAGCAATTTGGTAAGGATGGAAAGGCGTGGTAAGAGCACACCGCCCTTTCGGTAACGAAAGGGGCAATGTAAACCCCACCCGAAGCAAGATTGACAAACCGTTAGCATAAGGAGTTTCACTTTAACGGTTTACTAAAACATCGCTTGACCTTAGCGGAGACGTTAAGGCTAGATAAATAACCGTACACGACAGAATTCGGCTTACAGACCTACTTAAAACATTATGCCCCGAATAGGCTAACAACCTATTCAGGGCTTTTTTATAAAAACACAAATCGCCTATTGTGCGATTGTCAATAAAGTTATCGTATAATATGCGATATTTTGAATATAACAAAGTATTGGGGGAAATAAAAATGGATTTAAAATCTATTCAAATTAGGCTTAGAGAAAGCATATCTCAGTCGGGTTTATCTCAAAAACAAATTGCAAAAGAAATAGGTGTTTCTCCACAAACTATATCTAAGTATATGAAAAAAGATATTTTTCCCGCATTAGATACGCTTGCTAAACTTTGCAAACTTTTAGATATAAAATCAGACTATATTTTAGGACTTTGTGAATATTAAAAAAGAACTTACAAAAAAGTAAGTTCTTTTCTTTTATGCGGGAAGTAATGAATCTAATACGTCAAAGTATATTTGCATTTCTTCGCTAAAATCAGTGGTTAGTTTTTCTATCCCCTCGCTCCCCGATTTAAATTCGCTTGAAAGGGTATCTACTGCTAACGTAAACTCGTCAGACTCGTATGTTTCATACCACAAGTTTTTTCCGTCTTCGGTAAACGCCATATTGTTATACGTTGCAAAGCCGTTACCACTAACTTTCGTTATAAAGTCAAACGCCTTGACTTCTTTGTTAGTAAAATCATAATCTATTACAACGTTAGAATATTGTTCACTCATTTCTTCGACCGTCAAAATAGATTGAAAGTAAATTTTACCGTTTTCTTGGTCAATAGACGATTTGATTAAATAATTTTGGTTAAATTCTTCGCCACCGATAGTTATGGTTGCGTCAAAATTTGCATAGCCGTCGGTTACGACAAACGCTTCGTTTGTATATAGCGAACCTAACGCATATAGAAAACCACCTAAAGTAATCATATTAAGTCTAATGTTTTCTACTTCGTGTGCAATAGTCGTTTCAACCTTTTTGTCGGGAACGGTTGCACTAAACAATGAAAGTCCACTGGTTTCAGGCTGTTGATAATGGAAAACTTCCCAAGTTTTCATAGCAACTTCTATATAAATGGTAGAAATTTCTTCTCTTGAAAGTTGATTGCTTTGTCCATCATCGCCGTCCTCATTACCGTTGCAACCTACTGCAAAGACCGAAAGGCTTAAAAGAAACGCCAAAATAATGGTTAAAAATTTTTTCATTTTTTTCTCCTAAAAACTATAATCTATAATTATTTTTTAAGATAAACCATAAGCACCGTTATGTCGGCTGGGGATACGCCCGAAATTCGGCTTGCTTGTCCTAGGTTTTCGGGGCGAATTTTATCTAACTTTTGCCTTGCTTCAAGTCTTAGCCCGTTAATCGATAGATAATCTATGTCTTTAGGCAGAAGTTTTTCTTCTAGTTTTTTGGCTTTTTCTATTTGTTCTTCGCTTTTAATTAAGTACCCTTCGTATTTAGCGTCTATTTCAACGGTATCTAAAATTTCCTTAGAAATGTCTTCAAACCCACCAAATTCACTAATAATTTCACAAAGTGGAATACCACGTCTAATTAAGTCTGCATAACTTAACCCTGTGTTTGCCTTAGAATATCCGTGGCGTGCTAGTAGGTTTTCGCTTTCTGTTGGGCGAACTTTGGTTTGCATAATCAAGGTCGCTTTATCGTACTCTGCCTTTCTATGATTATAAACTGTTAGTCTTTCGCCCGAAATCAAACCTGTGCGAAGTGCCTTTTCGGTAAGTCTAAGGTCGGTGTTGTCTTGTCTTAAAACTATACGGTATTCGGCACGGCTAGTCATCATACGGTAAGGCTCGTTTGTGCCTTTTGTTACTAAATCGTCAATCAAAACGCCAATATACCCGTCCGAACGAGTCATAATAAACGGTTCTTCGCCACGCATTTTAAGTGAAGCGTTTATGCCTGCAATCAAACCTTGTGCAGCCGCTTCTTCATAGCCACTTGTTCCGTTTATTTGCCCTGCACAGTATAGCCCTGATATTTTTTTGTATTCTAGAGTGGGGTAAAGGTCAAGCGAATCGATACAATCGTATTCGATAGCGTAAGCGTAACGCATAATTTCGCAGTTTTCTAAGCCACTAACCGTTCTATACATAGCCTTTTGCACGTCGTGTGGTAGCGAAGTCGATAAACCTTGAACGTAAATTTCGTTGGTGTCGCCACCTTCAGGCTCTAAAAAGAGTTGGTGGCGTTCTTTATCGGCAAACCTAACGACTTTATCTTCAATAGACGGGCAGTATCTAGGCCCCGTACCCTTAATCATACCCGAATATAAGGGTGAACGGTGTAAGTTTGCTCTTATAATTTCGTGGGTTTTTTCGTTAGTATAGGTCAAATAGCAAGGGGTTTGCTTAACGGGCAATCTTTCGGATAAATAACTGAACGGATAAACGTCCGTTTCGCCCTCTTGAATTTCAAGTTTAGAAAAATCAATCGTTCTAGAATCAACCCTAGCAGGCGTACCCGTCTTAAATCTTCTAACGGTAAAGCCTAAATCAATAAGGTTTTGGGTTAAGCCGGTAGCAGGTTGAAAGCCGTTCGGCCCAGAATTTTGACGCCACTCGCCAGCGATAATGCTTCCGTTTAAGTAAACGCCCGTTGCAACGATAACCGTCTTGCACTCTAAAATACCACCGAACGCAGTCTTTACGCCCGAAACCTTGCCGTCTTCAACCAAAATCTCAACGGCTTCGCCTTGTAAAATCCTTAAATTTGGAGTGTTTTCAAGCACGCGCTTCATTTCGGTATGGTAACGGTTTTTGTCGGCTTGACCACGAAGTGATTGAACTGCAGCACCCTTGCCACGGTTAAGCATTCTTATTTGAAGCAAGGTTCTATCGGCATTTATGCCCATTTCGCCACCTAAAGCGTCGATTTCCTTTACGATTTGACCTTTAGCCGTTCCACCAATGGAAGGATTGCACGCCATAAACGCTATGCTGTCTAAGTTCAAAGTTAGCATAGCAGTACTAAAGCCCGTTCTTGCTAGGGCTAAAGCCGATTCTACACCAGCGTGCCCTGCGCCTATAACGACTGCGTCGTATTTTCCTTCCAAAAATTGAGTCATAAAATTAGCCTATTGTTTTAATAACATCTTTTTAATATCGTTAATATCTCTAGCAAGTTTAGAGTCGGTTTTTAGTTGTTCTGCAATCTTATCCCTAGAATAGATGACGGTAGCGTGGTCTTTACCACCCATTTTTTGACCAACTACGCCAAGTGGTAAACTTGACATCATATCGGTAATTATATACATACAAATTTGTCTAGGTTCAACGAATTCTTTATTCTTTTTCTTGCTTAAGATATCAGATTTTGAAACCTTATAGAAATTGCAAACGCAATCGATAATGTCTTCAACCTGCATTTCTTCCTTGCGTTCGCCAACTGATTCCCTTAACGCTTCTTTAACAAGGTCGATGGTAATATTGCGTTCGTGAAGTTTAGAAAAGAAAATAACGTTTGTAAGTTTTCCGATTAGTGAACGAATATCGCCGTCGTCCATTTCAGCAATGTAGGAAAGAACTTTTAAGTCTACTAAACACTTCTTTTCTTCAGATTTTCTTCTTAAAATTGCAATTCTAGTTTCAAGCGTAGGGGGTTGAACGTCTGCAAGCAAACCGCCTTCAAAACGGGTGCGAAGCCTATCTTCTAAAACTTCGATTTCCTTAGGTGGACGGTCAGAAGATAATACTATTTGTTTGTTTTGCATTACTAGTTCGTTAAAGGTATGGAAGAATTCCGTTTGAATACCTTGCTTTTTAGCCAAGAACTGTACGTCGTCAATAAGCAAAACGTCAACGTTACGGTATTTTCTTCTAAAATCCATACCCGTACCCTTGCCACGACTAATACTGTCGATAAGTTGGTTAGTGAACTGTTCGCAAGTAGCGTATAAAACGTTCACGGTAGGTTTATGAAGTTTAATGTAGTTGGCAATAGCCATAAGAATATGCGTTTTACCTAAGCCCGTTCCACCGTAAATAAATAGTGGGTTATACGCATCACCGGGGTTTTCGGCAACCGCTTTCGCTGCGGCGAAAATTAGTTGGTTAGATTCGCCCACCACGAAAGAATCAAAGGTGAATTTGGGGTTAAGTGGCATACCTTGGTCAACAACTCTTTCAATTTCGTCGTTGTCAACTTGATTTATGTAGTCTTCTCTATCTTCTGCAATTACAACCAAGTAATCGCTAACACCCGTGTTACTTCTTCTAACTGCTTCTAGAATTCTAGCACGCATCTTTTCGTTAACGGTGTCGGCAAAAATTTTGGTGGGTGTACAAAGTATTAATCTTTCACCAACAATATCTACCGGCTTTAGGGTAGAAATGTAGGTGTCAAACGATATTGAACTTACTGTTTTTTCTAGTTCTGGAAGTATGGTTTTCCAGAGTATCTCGTAACTTTCCATCTGAAAGTTCTCCTTATAATATATTTTTTAGGGCGAAAATTCGCCAATGGAAATGTCTGTAACTTTTAAATAATTGACTTAAAGTACAAAACATTATATAATAAATTTGAAATAAAATAAAGTGTATATGACAAAATTTTCAAAAGTTTTTAAAAATCTATGGTAATCAAAACACTAAACTTAAAAAATTTCCGCAATTATGAAAGCCAAACGTTTACCTTTGACAAAGGGATAAACATTTTAACGGGCAACAACGGTCAAGGAAAGACCAATTGTGCGGAAGCAATATTTTTCTTATGTACGGGCTACTCTCCACGTGCCAACAAGGACAGCCTTGTAATCAAAGCAGGGGAAGAGCATGCCGAAATTTCGGGTGTTGCTCTATCGGAATACGGCGATGTTTCGGTAAAAATTCAATTTAATAAAAACGATAAAAAGAACGTTTACGTAAACGGCTTACAAGTTCTAAAAATAGGCGAACTAATGGGAAATATTCACTCGGTATTTTTCAATCCGCAAGAATTAAAACTAGTTCAGGAAAGCCCTGAAGACAGGCGGAGATTTATGAATATTTCTTTGTCGCAAATGTCGAAGAACTATTTTTATGCACTAGCAAGGTACAATAAAATACTATCTCAACGCAACAACTTGCTTAAAAATCCCGATATATCTATAATAAAAGAGACGTTGCCCGTATGGGACGTACAACTCTCTAAAGAAGCCTCAAAAATCATAGTAGCAAGAAATAATTTCCTAAAGGAAATCACACCTATTGCCCAAGAAAAGCACGCTTTCTTAACAGACGGTAAGGAAATCTTAACGATGAAAACCGAAAGCGGATATTCTGGTGACGAACAGGAAATTGCGACCTTTCTCTTTGCGGACCTAAAGGCGAATTTACAAAAAGATTTAAGACTAGGATATACTTCAATCGGCCCGCACAGGGACGACATAAAGTTTAGTTTGAACGGTACTGACGTACGCTTGTACGGTTCTCAAGGCCAACAGAGAACAGTGGCGTTGTCTATAAAACTTGCCGAAACGGAATCGTTTAAGGCTCGTTTTGGGGAATATCCCATACTTATTCTTGACGACGTATTGTCAGAACTCGATAAGAAACGGCAAAGAAAACTTATTGCAAGCCTAGATAATCTTCAAACGATTTTCACGGCTACAGGTTTTGACCGTTCGGTTTTTAAGGCTACCCCCGTAAACCGAATAGTTATCGAAAACGGTACAATCAAAAATAAATAATCCCTAACTATTCAAACAAAAAGTCCATCGGAAATTTCCTTTCCGGTGGACTTTCAGTCTATTTTATAATCCGAATTTTTGCTTAATATCTTGGGCAGTTAAATAACCTGAAAATCTCTTTTCTTCCTTGCCGTTTACCATTAAAATCAAAGTGGGGATAACTTCTATCCCGAATTTAGCACAAAGTTCTGCGTTTTCGTCAACGTTACACTTAGCAACGGTAAACTTTGCGTTTTCTTCGTCGGCAAGTTTTTCAAGTTCTGGTGCAATCATCTTGCAAGGCCCACACCAGGTTGCCCAAAAATCTATTAAAACGGTGTTTTGGTCGGTTACTATTTGACTGAAATTGTCTCTACTTAATATTTTTTCGTTCATAGTATAAAGTATCTCCTTTTATTTAGTTTTTATCCTTTAGACTGTTGCCTAGATAAGTACCAAATACTATGGTCGATTTTTTTCTATCTTTTGACGAAGCACTTCTGCTTTGTCCTTTTCCACCCTTAAAGTTAGAACGTCTTTTATCAAAGCCACCCTTTTTATTTTGTCTTTCGTTTTTGCCTGCGTTGTATGGCTTTGAAAACTCGTCTTTATTGTTAGGAACGATTACTACGTAGCGATTGGGGTCTTTTCCGTCGCTACGGGTGGTTACAGTTTCACTTTCTGCTAAAGCAGTGTGAATAATTCTTCTTTCAAAAGGGTTCATTGGTTCAAGTTGAACTTCTCTTCTCATTTCGGTTGCCTTTTCTTCTAATTTGTGGGCAAGTTTAATGAGAGTTTCTTCTCTTCTTTCTCTATAGTTTTCGCAGTTAACAACTACCTTTTTGTAGTCTTTGTTAAAGGTGTTAGCGTATGCAGAAGCAAGTGCTTGAATAGCGTCTAAACTTTCACCCCTTTTGCCGATTAACTTAGAAGAATCATCGGTTATAACGTCTATTACCGTGTTATCTAAATCGCTAACTAAAACTGCTTTAGCGTTTACGTCCATTAATTCAAATAACTTTTGCAAAAATTCTATGGTTTTTTCATTTCCCGATAATTTTTTGCTTACTTCAACAACTGCGTTTTCCTTAACTCTGCCAAAAAGTCCTTTAACTGCTTCTTTAACTACAGTAATTTCGGCTTGTTCTTTTTCTAAGCCTAACTCTTTAAGGCCTAGTTCTACGGCTTCTTCCACCGTCTTTGCTGTAAATTCCATTTTTATCCTCCGACGCACCGATTGTGCGATTATTTATCTCTTTTTCTTGTCAAACTTTCCCGAAAGAAATCCGTCGTTTTCCTTTTCTTTTTGAGCCTTGCTCTTTTTCTTAGGTTCTTCTTTTTTGGGTTCTTCCTTTGGAACGTAAACTCTGCCACGCACTACTTGTGGTTTTTCTTGTGCCTTTTTGTTCTTATATCTTAAATCGATTATTCCGTTAATCATAAAGGTCGTTCCTATACTTATTATCGAACTTAATACGATATAAATACAGAATGCTGCAGTGTACATAAATGCAAACACTGCCATCATAATAGGCATCATATAAGTCATCATTTTTTGACTTTGAGCACCTTGTCCGTCAACAGTTTGTAATTCCATTTGTGCCTTTTGACTCTTGCTAGTTATAAGTTGTAAAAGAAGTGAAGTACCAGCGGTTAAAATAACCAAGATAAAGTAACCGTTAACGGTATCGTTCTTTTCTGCGTTAAGATTGAAAGTTAATTCGTTATAACTAGATTCAGTGAGTCCCGTATTGCCATAAGAACTATTAAACAAATTAAAATTACTCTTTACAGGGTGTTCCATTGGGCTATCTTTTTCCCAAACGTTTTGTACCCACAAGAATTTTTTGTCAGCATTTCTAAATGATTCTGCTGATTTTTCTCTACTATCTTCTATGATTTGTGCCTTTAATTCAGAAGTTGCATAGAAATTATAGGTAGAAAAACTCAAAGACCCTTCGTCGTTTACAGCAAAGTATCTTCTATAAACTAAATCAGCGTTTCCGTTAATAGAAAGGTCGTAATACTTAACTTTTTCTTCGTTACCCGAAGCATTAGTAATGGTTTCTTCGGTAGTTTTAATGGTTAAAGTATTAACGCCGTCGGAAATTTCAGACGAAGTGCCGATTTCTTTAGATAAAACGCCTGCGTCTTCAAAAATTTTAGCGTCTTTAACCGAAATACTTCCGTCTTCGTTAACGGTAATGTAATCTAAGCCGTTTATAGAAATATTTTCACTTACAAATTCAGAATAGATTGCCGAATTATAGGCAACTGACATATCGTGGAAATACTTTTTGTTTTGGTAAGACGAATATTCTTGAAAACCGTTAATAGCAACGATAAATATAACTAGTGATAAAATGGTGGGCAAGCAAGAACCGAACATAGAATAGCCGTTCTTTTTATATAAAGCCATCATTTTTTGGTTATATAATTCTTTATCGTTAGCGTATTGCTTTTGAAGTTTTTCTAATTCCGGACGCATTTCTTCCATTTTTAAGGAATTTTTACGCATAGAAGCCCTTGAGAAGAAATCAAAAGGCAAGGTAATAACTTTTAATAAAACCGTAAACAAAATTATACCTGCAACTACTGACGAAGTCATATTAACAAGCCAAATAATAATCTTTACGATAAAGTTAGCAGAGTCGGGCATGCCGACAGTGATTAAATTTATAATTTCCATTTTAATAAACCCATTTAATTACGCTTTTTTTATCGGGAACTTTGTCGAAACCGCCTTTACACCAAGGGTTACATCTTAAAATCCGCCAAGAACCAAGCAATACACCAACAAAAAAGCCGTGTTTAAGTATTGCTTCTAGAGTATATTCCGAACAAGAGGGAATATAGGCACAAGTCTTTTTAGATATATATTTTTGATAAAAGCGAATAAGTTTAACACTTAAAAACTTCAACATTTTATTTCCCACAAAAAATTATATGATTTCCGCCTTGCGAAACAAATATAACATATCCTTTTTATACGTTTCAAGGTTATATGACACTTTTTCGTCAAATTGTTTTGGTATAAAAACAAAAAAGAAGTTATTACGAATTTGTGGCGTAAAACTTCTAAAAGATTCTCTTAAAAGGCGTTTTATTCTATTTCTAATAACGCTACCACCGTGTTTTTTACTTACAGCGTATCCCGCTTTTGTTTCTTTTGACGGAAGGTATATTAAGATAAGGCTGTTTGAAAACACCCTTTTACCTTTTTTAAAAATCAGGTTGAAATCACTTTCTTTTTTTAACCTGTAATCCGGCATTATTTATCCTTATGCCGAAAGTTTATGACGACCTTTGTTACGACGACGCTTTAATACGTTTCTGCCTGAACGGGTTTTCATTCTCTTTCTAAATCCGTGAACTTTGCTTCTTTGTCTCTTTTTGGGTTGATAAGTCTGTTTCATATTTGTAACTCCTTAAGTTTGTATTTAAAATAATCTTTAATATTGTATATATTTTTTTGTTTTTTGTCAATTAAATTAGCCACTTTATTAAGCGTTTATTCTAACCGGTAACACCAAATATAAGAAATCTTCCTTTCCCACTGCCGTAATTACACACGGGTCTATTGGGGTATTTAGATTTAAGGTAATAAATTCGTCGCTTATAGTCTTAATGTATTCGCCGATATATTTGCCGTTAAATGCGATAATCATATCTTTTCCGTTTAGGTTTACGTTAACGTTTTCTACAACGTTACCTACTTCTGATTTTGCTAATACCGTCATAACGTTTTCCTTAATTTCAAAACGAATAACGTTAAATCTATCGTTTCTAGCAACAATTGAAGCCCTTTCGATACTAGTTAAAAGTGCGTTTCTGTTTACCGTAACGGTATTTTCAAAAGAAGTGGGTAGAATATGATTATATTTTACAAATTCACCTTCTATTAAGCGTGAATAAATAGTAGTGTTTTCAACTTTTACGTATAGACTGTTATTTGAAACGTAAACTGAAATCTTTTCATCGTCTTTATCAAGAAGTCTTGTAATTTCAGTTAAAGTTCTACTAGGAACAACCGCCTTAAAATCACTAGAAGCGGTAACGGGCTTATTTACCACTGCCATTCTAAACCCGTCAAGAGCAACCGAAGTCAATTTATTATCCTTTACTTCAAATAAACAGCCCTTTAAGATTGGTCTGCTATCATCGGTTGAACAAGCAATAACCGTTTTTTCTACTAGTTCTTTAAATTCTTTTTGAGAAATTTCAAAGAAGTTTTGGTTTTCGCTATTTTCGATTTTAGGATAGTTTTCTGCAGGGAATACTTGTAATTCACTTTCAGATTCAGAATACTTTATTTGTAACTGAGCATCGTAAAGTCTTGAAAGTTCTACTTGTTCCTTTTCTAGTTTTTTAGCAAAATCTACGAAATATTTACCAACGACTACCGTTTCGCCTTCCATTAATACTTCGGCTTTAATAGTTTTTTCTATAGTCAATTCTAAATCGGTAGCAAGTAAAGTTAAACTATCCCCCTTTGCTGAAATTTTTATACCTTCTAACACGGGATTAGTTGATTTTACTGCTAATGCTTTACTAACTTTTAACACTGCATCGGATAAATCTAAACCGTCGCAAATTAGTTTCATATTTACTTTTCTCCATTAATTAAATTAATACCTATATTATTATATAATATAAACGAATAAAAATCAAGGGTTTTTGTTTTCAATATGCCTACTATTTTTGGTATTGATAAATTTGTAAAAATTAAATTAAGAACACCTAAGGGCGACACGCTTAAGTATTGTATTGTTTATCTTTTTATTTAAAAATTTATTTCTTCTTATTCTTCTTATGTCTTGTGAAAATGTTGAAATATATAAATTCATTAATTATTTTATAAGGAAATCAATGGTTAATATCTTGTTTATTAAAAGTTAGCATAAAGTTAAATTAAAAATATTGTTAAATTCTTCAAGTTATGTTATACTTAAAACTATGAAAAATATTTTTTTAGAAAACGGTGTAGCCGTTTCAGACTTACAGTACGAAAAGTTTGAAAAATACTACGAATTACTAACTTTTTACAACGAAAAATTTAATATTACCGCAATCACTGATAAAAAAGAAGTCTTTATAAAACATTTTTTAGACAGCGTTATAAACTTGAAAAAGTTGACAGGTGGAAAACTTATTGACGTTGGTTCTGGCGGTGGATTTCCCGCTATTCCTATCAAGATTTTAAATAGTGATTTACAAGTTTTTTTGCTTGAAGCAACCGGAAAAAAATGTCTCTTTTTAAATGAAGTTATTAAAGAATTAAACCTAAGTAATGCACAAGTTATCAACAATCGTGCCGAAGTTTTAGCAAAGGATTTAGCGTTTAGAGAACAGTTTGATTATTGTACCGCAAGGGCTGTTGCAAGGCTTAATACTTTAAGTGAATATTGCTTGCCGTTCGTAAAAGTCGGTGGCGAATTTATTGCACATAAAGGGGACGCAAAAGAGGAAATTTTAGAGGCAAAACGTGCGTTTGAAATTCTTGGTGCAAGGTTACAAAATTTGCAAGAATTTGAACTTTTTGGTGCAAAAAGGACGATAATTACCCTAAAAAAAGTAAAAAGCACCCCCGAAAAATATCCTAGGGGAAACGGTAAAGAAAGGAAAAATCCACTATGATTAGACCTAATGAAATAACCTTAAACTCAGAAAAAACTTGTTCGGTTACAGGGCATAGAAAAGTTAATAACGACCTAGACGTAGAAAGGTTAAAAAGGGGTTTTTTGTACGTTATAGAAAGGGGTTACGATACCTTTTTAACAGGTTGTGCCGTAGGGTTTGATACCATTTGCTATAAAATTTTAAAAGAAATACGCAAGGAAAAAGATATAAAAATAATCGGCTGTATTCCTTGTCTTAATCAAGACGCAAGATTTTCTAATTTGCAAAAAAAAGAGTATAGAGAAATGCTTGATAATCTTGATGAAAAAATTTTGATTTCAGAAAAATATACACCTGCTTGTATGAATATTAGAAACAAGTATATGGTGGATAATTCAACCGTTACCTTTTCATACTTAAGGGAAAATTACGGCGGAACTTTTAACACCGTGGGTATGGCGAAGAAAAAAGGAAACACCGTTTACGGACTTTAAAAAACAAGAAAATTCGTATAAAAAAACACGTTAAAAATTTATTTTAGCGTGTTTTTTCTTTCTTTAAAAAGTCCTATACTAATTCGTTTGCTAAACTATCAATTTCTTGTAAATTTTCATTGCTTAGTGAAGATAAAATTTTGATTTCGGTACTAACAAAAGTTAGGTTTTTTGAAGCACTAAACTTCTCTTTCATAACCTTTGTAGCAGTCGGCATCCAACTTCCGTTTTCTATAAAGGCAACCGTTCTATTTTGGTAATTTCTTTCGGTTAAATGGTGAATAAAGTTGTCCATAAATGGGAAAATTCCACCGTTATAAGTAGTGGTTGCAAGCACTAGTTTATCGTACTTAAAAGCATCTTCAACGGCTTCTGCTAAATCTTCTCTCGCTAAGTCGGAAACACTAACCTTAACTCCTTTTTCCTTAAGTTTTTCGGCTAAAATTTCCACTGCTTTTTTAGTGTTTCCATAAACTGAAGTGTAGGCTATAAAAACGCCCTTGACTTCGGGTTTATAACTTGACCAAATATCGTAAAGATTGATGTAGTACGCTAGGTTTTCGGTTAAAATTGGGCCGTGAAGTGGGCAAATAGTTTGTATGTCAAGGTTTGACGCTTTTTTAAGAAGCATTTGAACGCTAGCACCGAATTTTCCTACAATACCGAAGTAGTATCGCCTTGCTTCGCAAGCCCAGTCTTCTTCCACGTCTAACGCACCAAACTTGCCAAAGCCATCGGCAGAAAACAAGATTTTATCTAGTGAATCGTAAGTTACAATAACTTCAGGCCAATGCACCATCGGTGCAGTAACGAAAGTCAAGGTACGGTTTCCAAGCGAAAGGGTGGAATTTTCTCCAACCACTATTTGTCTATCGCTAAAATCAGTCTTAAAATAGTTTTTCATCATAGTAAAAGCCTTTGCTGAAGAAACTATTGTTGTATTAGAAAACTTTTCCATAAAGTTTACTATGCTAGAAGAGTGGTCGGGTTCCATATGTTGAACTATTAAATAATCGGGAGTCTTGCCGTCAAGTGCTTTTTCAAGATTATTTAACCACTCTTCGCAAAATCTAATATCAACCGTGTCCATAACGGCTATTTTTTTGTCTAAAATAAGGTAAGAATTGTATGCCATACCGTTAGGAACAACGTATTGCCCTTCAAATAAATCGGTGATATGGTCGTTAACGCCTACGTATAAAACAGTCTTTGAAATTTCCATAAAAACTCCTAAAATTTTCTTAGTAAATTATACCAAAAATAAAAAGTATAGTCAATTTATAATAAAAAAAAGTCGCTTTATACAAACGACTAATTTTTTTTGTTTTATTAAATTTGATTTTTAAGTGGAATAGCGAACACGCCTTGTTTTGCTTGACAAACGGGGCAAACTTTTGGTGCTTCTTTGCTCTTGACGGTATAGCCACAGCCCGTACATTTCCAAGTTGTTTCCTTATCCTTAGAGTAAAGCGTGCCGTTTTTAAGACCTTCGTAAAGTTCTAAAAAGAGTTTTTTGTGCTTTTCTTCGATCTTTGCTATATCGTTAAAAAGTTCGGCGACGTCTGGGAAACCTTCCGCCAAAGCAGTTTTAGCAAACTTGGGGTAAAGTACCGTTTCGCCTTGTTCGTCAAGCGAAGCAAGGCGAAGATTTTCTACAAGCGTCCACTTTTCTCTAAATGGATATCCACCACAAATATCTATATTGTTGATAGGTTCTTTGCTTCCGTCTTGAATTTTGGTGTAGAACATTCTTGCGTGATTAAATTCGTTATACACGATTTTATCAATCACTTCAGCCATTTGAGAATACCCTTCGTTTCTCGCTCCGTACTCAATAAATTCGTATCTAACTCTTGCTTGACACTCCCCTGCAAACGCTTTTGCAAGGTTAATAAAAGTCTCACTTTTAGAAAAATTCATTGTTTTTATCTCCTTAAATTTGATTTTATAAAGATTTTTTCCTTTTTTTTCACACTTTATACTATCCTTATATATATAATGTATAGAAAATTATCCCCCAAAAAAATTTTTTAAAAAAATTTAAAAAAATTTTAAAAAAGTAGTGTAAAACGCTTTACAACTTTAGCGTAATGAAGTATAATGTAGTTACTTCATCACAGTGAAGTGCTAAAGTAAAGAAAAATTTTTTAGGAGAAAAATAAAAATGAAAAAACTATTGACACTATTATTAACTTTAATTTTAAGTTTAACAGCAGTTGTAGGCCTAACGGCTTGTAACGGAGACGGCGACGAACCCGCAAACAAGCCTATGATAGTAGCAGGTGTTGACCTTATACAAGAACAATACGGTATTGCTGCTAAGAAAGGCAACGACGCATTAATTTCAAAAGTAAACGATGCGTTAATCGCTCTTGCAGGTGATGAAATGAACGCCATTGCTAATACTTACGGTTTAACTAGTGAAATCGCAGTAACTTCTACAACCGTTAACCCCAAGGCTGATGCAACCGATGCAAGTTGGGACAACATTGTAACAAAAGGCAAAGTAATTATCGGTTACACCGTATTTGCTCCTATTGCATACGAAGTAGTAAACGATCAACCAACTAAGGGTTATGACGTTGAACTTGCTAAAGCAGTATTTAATAAAATCAACCCTGAAATAGAAGTTGAATTTTTAGAAATCAACTGGGGCGAAAAAGAAGCAATGCTTGAAGCAGGTTCAATCGACCTAGTATGGAACGGACTTACCATTACTGAACAACGTTCAGCAGAAATGTGCATTTCTATTCCTTATCTTAACAACAAACAAGTAGCAGTAATTATGAGCAAAAATGCTGACAAATTCACCACTATCGAATCAATGGCAAACGCAATCACTGGTGCTGAAGACAGTTCTGCAGGTGAAAAACAAATCGCATTAAAAGAAATCGGCAAAGAATATATCAAGTGCGATTCTCAATTAGATGCTTTCAATAAACTTAAGACCGGTACTTTAGAAGTTATCGTTATCGACTCAGTTATGGCTAACTACTACATTTCTTTAGAAGACTAATACTTAAAGGAAAACGCAATAAAATAAAATGGAATTTGTACAAACTATACAGATGCTTTTTAATGGGTTTGGCAAAACAGTTCTGCTGTTTGCCATAACCCTTATTGCATCTTTACCACTTGGATTATTAATCTCGTTTGGCTCTAGGTCGAAATTTGTGCCTATAAAATGGTTTTGTAGGGCATTAGTATGGGTAATCAGGGGAACGCCCCTGTTATTACAAATACTAATCGTAATACTTATACCTTACTACGTATTCAGTATAGCAAATACTGATATAACCTACTTTTTAGGTATTAAAATGAAGACTTTGCTTTTCATTTACGCTTGCATAGCATTTATCATAAACTACGCTTGTTATTTTTCGGAAATCTTTCGTGGTGCGATTGAAAGCGTACCTAAAGGTCAGTACGAAGCAGGAAAAGTTTTGGGTATGACCAAAAGACAAATTTTTAGAAGAGTTATTCTTTTCCAAGTAATTAAAAAGTCGTTAGCCCCTGTAAGTAACGAAGTAATTACTTTGGTTAAGGACACGGCTTTAGCGTCAACTGCTGGCGTAATAGAACTATACACGTCGGCACAATCGCTAGTAAATACATACGTTGTATTAACGCCGTTATTCTATGCGGCAATATTCTATTTGATTTTCAACGGCTTGTTAACTATACTTTTTGCTTTCCTTGAAAAGAAAATGAATTTTTATAGGGAATAAACTATGGCTTATTTAGATATTGAAAATTTTAATAAAACGTTTAGCGACGGCTTTCAAGTTTTGAAAGACATTAACTTTTCTATCGAGAAAGGTCAAGCGTTGTCTATAATCGGCTCTTCGGGAAGTGGTAAAACCACCTTGCTTCGTTGTATTAACTTTTTAACCGAACTTGACCAAGGCAAAATTACCTTAGACGGCGAAGTTTTGTTCGATAGCAGTTCTGAAGAAAAGTTGACCGAATCGGTTTTAAGAGAAAAACGCTTAAATTTTGGGCTTGTTTTCCAATCTTTTAACCTTTTTCCACAGTATAACGTTATAGATAACATTACCTTAGCACCGAAAATGCTTTTAGAAGACAAGGTTAAGTCTTATAAAAAGTTTCTAAAAAAGCAAGGCAAGAAGTTTTTTGAGAGAAAAGCACTAGTTAAAGAATTTATTAATAAACAAAAAGAAGAAATCGAAAAAGACGGTTTAGCATTATTAGAAAAGATAGGCTTATCGGATAAAATCAAGTCGTATCCTTGTGAATTGTCGGGCGGTCAGTGTCAACGTGTGGCAATAGCAAGGGCGTTAGCGTTAAAACCTAAGATTTTATGCTTTGACGAACCCACTTCTGCACTAGACCCCGAACTAACGGGCGAAGTATTAAAGGTTATTCGTGCATTAAAAGAAGAAGATAGAACGATGATAATCGTAACGCACGAAATGGGCTTTGCAAAACACGTTTCGGATAAAGTAATCTTTATGGCAGATGGCGTGATAGAAGAAGCAGGCACGCCCGAAGAAATTTTTGACAATCCTAAGTCTGAAAAGTTAAAGAGTTTTCTTTCTAACGTAGATAATAAGGAGGGGGAATAATGTCAGAAGAATTAAAAAATGATATAAAAGAATTATTTGATTTAATTTTAACCTTAAAAACGCAAGAAGATTGCGAAAAATTCTTTGACGACCTTTGCACTTATAAAGAACTAGAATCAATGGCACAACGTGTAAAAGCGGCGAAAATGATAATGAAAGGCAACACTTACGAACAAATTATAAAGGAAACGGAAATTTCGTCGGCAACACTATCAAGGGTATCAAAGTGCGTTAAATACGGCAACGGCTACAAAAACTATATCAAATAAAAATCATTAAAAAATAAAAGAACTTAGAAACAAAATAAGTTCTTTTTTAGTATTTATCGACAAAAAAAGCGTGGTAATTAACCACGCTTTTAGTTTTGTTGTTTTTCGGCTTATTCTTTGCCTGCTAACTTCTTGTAGCCGTCGAGTCTTTCTTTAGCGTACTTTTCAGTTTGCTTGAAGAGTTCGTTTGCTACTTCTTCGCCTTGAGTTTTAACAAGTGAAGAATATCTAGTTTCGCCTTGTAAGAATGCTTGATAATCGCCCGTAGGTTCTTTGCTATCTAGGCTAAATTCGCCTGTAACGGGGTTATATCTATATAATTGCCAGTATCCGCAGTCAACTGCAGCCTTTTCTTCTAATTGGCTCTTTGACATATTGATACCGTGGTTGATACAAGGAGCGTAAGCAATGATAAGTGATGGACCGTTGTATGCTTCTGCTTCAGAAAGTGCTTTTAATAATTGAGCGGGGTTAGAACCCATAGCACATTGAGCAACGTAAACGTAGCCGTAAGACTTAGCAATCATACCAAGGTCTTTCTTCTTAACTCTCTTACCAGCCGAAGCGAACTTAGCAACAGCACCGATATTGGTTGATTTACTTGCTTGTCCACCCGTGTTAGAGTAAACTTCGGTATCAAGAACTAAAACGTTAACGTCTTCGCCACTTGCTAGAACGTGGTCAAGACCACCGTAACCGATATCGTAAGCCCAACCGTCGCCACCGAAAATCCAAATAGATTTCTTTGACAAGCAGTCTTTGTCTTCTAATACTGCTTTTGCTTCAGGAGAAGTCTTGTTTTCGATAACTGCAAGAAGTTCTTTAGAAGCCTTTTTAGATGCTTCTCTATTATCGAACGCTTCAATCCAAGCGTCAGCGTAAGGTTTAACTTCTGCATCAACGTTAGCAAGAGCAATAATCTTGTCTTTTAATGCAGTTCTTCTAGAATTGTAAGCAAGGTTCATACCGTAACCGAATTCAGCGTTGTCTTCAAACAAACTGTTAGCCCAAGCAGGACCTTTGCCTTCTTTGTTAGTGGTGTAAGGACATGTTGGAGATGAACCGCCGTAGATTGAAGAACAACCGGTAGCGTTTGCAATAACCATATCTTCACCAAATAATTGAGTTACAACCTTAACGTAAGGAGTTTCACCACAACCAGCACAAGCACCTGAGAACTCAAATAATGGAGTGCAGAATTGACAACCCTTAACGGTTTCTTTCTTGAACTTAGAAGTGTCAACAGCAGGAACGTCGATAGCGAAATTCCAGTTTTCGTCTTCTTTTGCTTCTAAAGATTGAGCGAGCGGAATCATCTTGATAGCACCGCCGTCTTTAACGGGACAAACAGTAGCACAAACGCCACAACCCATACAGTCAAGCGGAGAAACTTGCATTTTGTATTCATAACCGGGTAAGCCGATTGCAGGTTTAGTAGTAAGAGTTTCGGGTTTAGCGTCGCCAGTCTTAACAAGAACAGGTCTTAGACAAGCGTGTGGGCAAACGAACGAACAAGTACCACATTGGATACACTTATCAATGAGAATTTGAGGAACGGTAACGGCAACGCCACGTTTTTCAAACTTGGTTGTACCGGTAGGAACTGAACCGTCTGCATTGAATTGTGAAGATTTAAGATTGTCACCCTTTAAGTAAAGGATAGGTTTAATGATTTCTTGATAATAGGGGTCTGCGTTACCCTTAACCATTTCAGCACCAGAAGTTGCATTTTTCCAACTTGCAGGAACTTCGATTTTGATTAGGTTATCGCCACTAGCAGAATCGATAGCGTCGTAGTTCATTTGAACGACTGCATCGCCCTTTCTACCGAACGACTTTTTAGCCATATATTTCATATATTCAACGGCCTTGTCGTAGGGCATAATTTGTGGGTTAACACGGAAGAACGCCGATTGAAGTATGGTGTTAGTTCTACCTTTTAGACCTAAACCAGAAGCAATCTTAATAGCGTCGATAACGTAAAGGTTAATGTTTTTGTTAGCAATATCACGCTTAACTTGAGCAGGTAAGAAAGATTCTAATGCTTCAACGGTAGTAGCGTCGGTATTGATAAGGAAAGTACCGCCTTCTTTAATATCGCTAGTCATATCGTAACGAGTGATATAAGATGGGTTAGAACATTGTACAAAGTCAGCAGAATCGATTAAGTATTCTGATTGAATAGGCGTGTCGCCGAAACGCAAGTGAGAAACGGTGATGCCACCAGACTTTTTAGAGTCGTAGAAGAAGTACGCTTGAGCGTGCTTGTCGGTGTGGTCGCCGATAATCTTGATAGAGTTTTTATTAGCACCAACCGTACCGTCAGAGCCTAAGCCGTAGAACTTACAAGAAGTAGAGCCTGCGGGTGCAGCGTCGAATTTTTCACTGAAGTCTAACGAACTGTTAGTAACGTCTTCGTAAATACCAACGGTGAAGTGGTTTTTAGGTTCAGCAAGTTCAAGGTTCTTGAACACTGAAAGTACCATTGATGGCGTAAATTCTTTAGAACCTAAGCCGTATCTACCACCAACAACCTTAATATTGCCCTTGCCGTTTTCAAACAAAGCAGAGCAAACGTCAAGATATAAAGGTTCGCCAAGAGAACCAGGTTCTTTAGTTCTGTCTAGAACTGCGATTTTCTTAACTGATTCGGGCAATACCTTTAAGAACGCTTCGGTAGCGAAAGGTCTATATAATCTAACCTTAACTAAGCCGTATTTTTTACCCATAGCGTTGAGTTTGTTGATAGATTCTTCAACGGTTTCACAACCAGAACCCATACAAACGATAACATATTCAGCGTCTTTAGCACCAACGTAATCGAAAAGGTGATAACTTCTACCACATTTAGCCGAAACAACGTCCATCATTTCTTGAACGATAGCGGGTGTTGCTTGGTAGTAAGAGTTAGCAGTTTCTCTGTTTTGGAAATAGGTGTCGCCGTTTTGAGCAGTACCCTTTTGGATAGGATGTTCAGGGTTCAAAGCACGAGACTTGAAGTCCTTAACGCATTTATCGATACCGAGTTCGTCGCAGATATCACGGATTTCCTTATAATCGTCTGCTTCATCCCAAACGTCGATTTTAGCAACTTCGTGGCTAGTTCTAAAGCCGTCGAAGAAGTTAAGGAAAGGAACTTTACTCTTTAAGGTAGCAAGGTGAGCAACTAAAGCAAGGTCCATAACTTCTTGAACAGAAGAATCACAAAGCATAGCAAAGCCCGTTTGACGACAAGCCATAACGTCAGCGTGATCGCCGAAAATGTTAAGAGAATGTGCAGCGAGTGCTCTTGCTGAAACGTGCATTACCATAGGCATTAATTCGCCTGCGATTTTATACATATTAGGAATCATTAAAAGCAAGCCTTGGCTAGCGGTGTAGGTAGTGGTTAAAGCACCTGCACAAAGCGAGCCGTGAACAGCACCTGCAGCACCTGCTTCAGATTGTAATTCAGCAACGTGAATTTTTTGACCCCACATGTTGGTTCTGCCGGCAGTTGACCATTCGTCAGCAACTTCTGCCATAGGCGAAGAAGGTGTTATCGGGTAGATAGCCGCAACTTCTGAAAAGGCGTAGGCAACGTGGCTGGCGGCGGTGTTGCCGTCAATAGTTAATTTTTTCATACTATATCCTCCGTGTTTTTTTATCAAACTTAAAACCTTATATATAAGGCACTCAAGATATTATACAATTTTACAGACTTTTAGTCAAGGGCAAGAAATAACTTTTTTGCTAGAAAAGAAGATTTTCTTTTTACTTAATTTTATTAAGCGTATTGGTTGTAATTTTGACAAGTATGTGGTAAAATCATTAATTGAGAAACTTTTTAAAAGGACGAGAAAATGTCGATTATCAAAGCCGAACATCTTAATTTTTCATACGATAAAAGCAACTTGGTATTAAACGATATCAACCTTAGCGTAGAAGAAGGAGAATACGTAGCCGTAATAGGACATAACGGAAGTGGTAAATCAACACTTGCCAAACTTTTTAACGGTCTAATAAAGCCAGATTCGGGCAAGATAATCGTTGACGGGTTTGAACCTAACGACAAAAAATCGCTTTTTGAAATTCGCAAGCGTGTAGGGGTAGTTTTTCAAAACCCCGACAATCAATTAGTTGCTTCTATCGTGGAAGACGACGTGGCTTTCGGACCTGAAAACGTCGGAGTTAAAAGAGAAGAAATTTCTAAAAGAATAGATTTCGCCTTAGACGCCGTTGGTATGCAAAGTTTTAGAAAAGCTTCGCCTACTCGCCTTTCGGGGGGGCAAAAGCAAAGAATTGCTATTGCAGGTGTGCTTGCCCTTCTTCCTAAAGTTTTAATACTAGACGAATCTACTGCTATGCTAGATCCTGCCGGTAGAAAAGAAATACTCGAAGTAGTTAAAAAACTCAATCGTGAACAAGGCGTTACCGTTATAACGGTAACTCATTATATGGACGAGGTTGTAAACGCCGATAGAGTGGTGGTTTTATCTAAGGGTGAAATTGCCCTTTCCGGCACGCCGAGAGAAATTTTTTCTAACTCAAAAGAGATTAAAGAACTCGGCTTAGAACTTCCTATGCCTGCGTTTATTGCAGAAAAATTAAAAGAAAAAGGCGTGAATATAAAGGGCGCGCCTCTCTCGTTAAAGGAGCTTTCAGAGGGCTTATGCGAATAGTAGTTAATAATTTAAGTTATACGTATAGCCCCAAGGCGAAAGACCTTGCAGTTAGGGCGATAAATAATATTTCTCTCACAGTTGAAGAAGGGGATTTTTTTGGAATTATAGGCAGAACGGGTAGTGGAAAATCCACCTTCGTTCAACACCTTAACGGGCTTATAAAAACCCAGAAAAACAATGGGGAAATTAAAATTGGAGATTTTGACCTTACCGATAAGAAATGCGACTTTAAAACTCTAAGAGCAAAGGTGGGTATGGTTTTCCAATATCCCGAACATCAACTCTTTGCAGAAAACGTTTTTGAAGACGTTGCTTTCGGCTATAAAAACTATAAAC
>JAZNPL010000032.1:0-1654 GCA_045589615.1 Christensenellaceae bacterium
ATTAAGCGAATTATTAATTTTTTGTTTATTGTTTAATAATCTGTTGAAAATAATGTTTTAATATTATTGGAAGAAGAAGTTCAAAATAAGGAGATTATAAAAAATGGCAAAGACAATTGGTATTGACTTAGGTACAACAAACTCAGTAGTAGCAGTTATGGAAGGTGGTAAACCAACCGTTATTGCTAACGCAGAAGGCATGAGAACAACTCCATCTATCGTTGGTTTTTCAAAAACAGGCGAAAGATTAGTTGGTCAGCTTGCAAAACGTCAAGCAATCTTGAACCCTGATAAAACAATCGCATCTATCAAAAGACACATGGGTGATGATTATAAAAAGAATATTGATGGAAAAGATTACACTCCACAAGAAATTTCAGCTATGATTTTAAGAAAACTTGCTGATGATGCTTCTGCATATCTAGGCGAAAAAGTAACAAGTGCTGTTATCACAGTACCTGCTTATTTCAACGATGCTCAAAGACAAGCTACAAAAGATGCTGGTAAAATCGCAGGCTTAGACGTTCTTCGTATCGTAAACGAACCTACTGCAGCAGCTTTAGCTTATGGTATGGAAAAAGAAAAACCAGAAAAAGTTTTAGTATTTGACTTAGGTGGTGGTACATTCGACGTTTCTATTCTTGAAATCGGTGATGGTGTTCACGAAGTATTATCAACATCCGGTGACACAAAACTTGGTGGTGATGACTTTGATAAAAAGATTATCGATTGGATTTGCGAAGAATTCAAAAAACAAGAAGGAATGGATTTAACTAACGATAAACAAGCTATGCAACGTATCAAAGAAGCTGCTGAAAAAGCTAAATGCGAACTTTCAAGCGTTGTAGAAACTTCTATCAGCTTACCATATATTACCGCTGATGCTAACGGTCCAAAACACTTAGAATTATCTCTTTCAAGAGCTAAATTTGAAGAACTTTCTTACGATTTATTAGAAAGATGTAAAAAACCTGTTCAACAAGCATTATCAGATGCCGGACTAGACAAAAGTGATATTAACGAAGTTGTATTAGTTGGTGGTTCTACTCGTATCCCAGCTGTTCAACATTTGGTTAAAGATTATACAGGTAAAGAACCAAACCAATCAGTTAACCCAGATGAAGTTGTTGCAGTAGGTGCTGCTGTTCAAGCTGGTGTTCTTGCTGGTGAAGTTAAAAATATCGTTCTTTTAGACGTTACTCCATTAACACTTGGTATTGAAACATTAGGCGGTGTAATGACTCCGCTTGTTCCTAGAAACACAACAATTCCAACGTCTAAATCTGAAACTTTCTCAACTGCTGAAAATAACCAAACAGCTGTAGATATTAACATTCTTCAAGGTGAAAGACCAATGTCTAGTGATAACAAATCTTTAGGTATGTTTAGACTTGAAGGTATTGCTCCAGCTATGCGTGGTATTCCTCAAATCGAAGTTACTTTTGATATCGATGCTAACGGTATTGTAAATGTTTCAGCTAAGGATAAAGCAACTGGTAAAGAACAGAAAATTACAATTACAAATTCTTCTAACCTATCTGAAGCAGATATTGATAAGATGGTTAAAGAAGCTGAAGCAAACGCAGCAGAAGATAAAAAGAAAAAAGAAGAAGCTGAAATTAAAAACAACGCTAACTCTTTAATCGCATCTTCT
>JAZNPL010000033.1:0-14140 GCA_045589615.1 Christensenellaceae bacterium
GGAAATAAATATACACATAGGGCAAGGCCTGCCCTATGTGGTATATCCCCCCCCCATGCCTAGGCCTCTAGCCTAGGGGGAATTTTTCCGCCCTCTGGGCAGCTGCTGCAGCTGATCCGGCTGAGGCGGTCCAGCTGCAGAAAAAGATCTTTTTATTTTTATTATTTTTCTCTTGTCTTTTGGTCAATAGTTTTTTATAATAAAAGAGCCTAGAGAATAGGCCAGAAGGAGAAGAAGAAAATGAAAACAAATTACACTTTAACAATTACCCAAAGAGGACCCGGAGCAGATAAGAACCTTAGAAATGTTTTTACTTGTGAAGATCCCGCGCAAGTATTTAAAAAGCTTGCATGTTGTTACAGAGATTTAAACCGCTTAGAGAGAGCCCGAGCCATTAAACGCGCAACGCACACAATCGCGAACCTTTACGACGACGAGAAACGCGCCCACGTGTTTATTATTGAATATGACGTGCACAGTGATCACAGTATAATCACTGTTTATAATTGGAGATTTGAGGGGGTGGAATAAATGGGCGCCCCTGATTATTTCCGCTTTTTAATCGTTTTAACAACGCAAAAAGGCAAACCATCAATAATTTATACAACAGACAAAGAAGAAGAAGCAGAAACCGCATTAATTGCGGCTTTTGACGCATACAAAGAGGAGAGAGTGGCCGGCTCTCTTCGCGTTGATATGTACAGAATATATTAAATTTTAACTTTTAGGAGGTTTTAAAATGGAATATTTAAAGCGTTTTAGCTTGGACATAAACGGGCGAATAATAGCCGCCTTTGATACGCTGGGGGAGGCTTTAGCCTTTGAAGAGTCGCACAGTGTGGGCCCGGGATTGGTTACGCTTTGGGATCATGAAGACAATGAGCCTATTTATAGCACAATTAGAATTTAGGGAGGGGTGTTAAAATGACATTTGGAACGCGCAAACATTGCGGAGGCTTAGAAGAGAGCCTAAAAACTTCTAAAGAAATCACCAAAGAGAATTTTATTTCTCATATACTTTCTTTAGAATGGGAATATTACGGCTATGATGAGCGAGTGAATCAATTATTATGGGTAAATCTAAATTATAAAGATTTTCAATGGCTTTTTATACAACTATAAAAAAGGGGGGTGTTAAAGTGAGCCGTCCAGAATTTCAAAATAAACGTTTTAAAAAGAAATGGGATCTAATAAAAATATCTTTATTTTCTTTAGAATTGGCAGAAATGATGAGCGATCCTAGCGACGCTATGAAAAATAAGGCAACTAGAAGAAGGGTAGTAGCCAAAACTAGCCACTAAAAAGCCGTTTTAAGCGATTTTATGGCAAAAGACAAATATTTTATTTACTAATGAAAAAAAGAGCCCTCTAAAGAGCTCTTTTGAATTTATTTTTTAGGAAGCTAGATTTCCACTCAATAAGAATGTTACTTCATATCTAAATACATACGCAGTATTTGCTACTACATTACTAGCATCTAATAATATTGTAAGCTTAGTATTATTCACTTTATCTGTTCTATATTTGACAGCGACAGAAGATGAAATGGAGCTAAACATTTCTGCTGACTTGACATCAAGGACATAAGTTAGCCCACCAATAGAGAGTGGTACTAATAATGCGCCAATATCTTGTGGAATAGTAAAGTCTCCAATACCAATATATCCACTAAATGAAGTAGATGGAGTAAATACACCAGCAACAACAAGTGTTAATTTATTGCCATTTTTACAAGCAGACACATAACTATCTGACATTGTAAAACTGCCTGTTTGAGGTGTATAAGAATATCCATTCATATCCTCAATTATACTGGGAGCAGTTATTGCGCCTGTAAAATTAGCACCAGATAAATTGGCTTTTAAAGCTAATTGAGAATCTACATAAGTTACATTTGCTTTGGCGCCAACTAGAGTATCGATCTGAGCTTGTGAATAAGTTGACACTGTTGAATTGACAATTCCTAAAGCGCCATTACTCAAATTAACTTGAATTTCGGAAGATTCAAAAGTTATTACAGTTCCTGCGATTATAGAAAAAACTACGTCAAAGTAAGCTAAGCCGGATTGTTCATTACGTTTAAGATAAATGTGATTATTATAAATAATAAAGCAAACTGGCTGCTTAACTGATTCAAGCTCTGCAGCAGTCATTATATGAGATATATCAGGCACAACGACTACGTTATCTACAGTGTCTAATCCATCAATAATTTTTTTAAGATTATCAATATCTTTAGCATTTTTGCCAACTTGTTCTGGAAGAGTCAAAGAGATCTTTTTGTTAGGTAATTCAATAGACATATATTAGCCTCCTATTTTTTAATAACAAATTTACTTACTTTTTTTTCAGATTCAACAGCAGCAAGTTTTTTTTGAGGAGCGGATAAGACCTTTTCTATTTGTTCTCCTATATAAGCGACAAAATAATTGCTCTCATCTGCGGTTAATTTACGGCCAAACATTTTTTGAACTAAAGCTAAGCCTAAACTTATTACATTATTTTTCTTATCAGCGCCTTCGTTCATTCCTTCTGAGATACAAACCCAAAAAGGAATATTCTCTAAAATAGCCGCTTTGATTGTATCTAATAAATTTCCGCTTTTATTCTTTTTTCTAATATAGACAAAAGAGATTATAAAACTTAAAATTGCGAGCATAGCTAAGATGATAAAATACCAGTTTTTTAATAGAAATTCTTTCATTATTCTTCCTCCTCAATTTCTAAATCATCATCATCAATATAAAATGGAGCAGGCATTTTATCAACAAAAACAGCGAAACACTTTTTAAATTTATTTAAGTATTCATCTGTAGCTGAAGAATGAAGGATAGCCCATAAAATGCTATAAGCTTCCATTTTAGACTTTTTATTATTAGTTACGTTTTGTTCATTAATATAGTTAAGCTCTTCTAATTCAGTACTTTTAGGCTCTGAGTTAGGATTGTAAGCATGATTGTAAATCTGTTTGGCGCCTGTAAGAAGTTCATCTTCAGTTAATTTTCTTACATTGTCTTGAATTTCTTGCTTTTTTTCCCACAAAGGGCCATAAGCATAAATAGAAGCGAAAATCTTCATTTTAAACTGACCAACGTCAGAATTAGCAATAGGATTATTTCCATACCTTGCAAACATTAAATAGTAAGTTGTTTGAACTGAGTCAGCTTTTATTGGAGTTGAATTTTGTGCAAAGCCAACAATAAGCTCATCATAGTCTTTCTTAAAATCTTCATACTTTGGCCAAACCTGCGCAAAGGTTAAAGTATCATAGGGTTGCGCAAACCATGGAACATTACTCATCTGAATTGCCTCCTTCTGGAGCAGGGTTATCACTAGAAGCAGCAGGGGCGCTATCGTTTGTTTCGCGATCGTAAATAACGCCATCTCCGTTTAAATCCATTTCTACCATACTTTCAGCTGGTTCACACCACATATTGGTACCCCAAACGGAATTAACAATAAGGCAGAATCTTTGACGGATTGACAAGCCATCTTGAAAAACTGTTGCAACTCCAGTTTCGTTGGCTTCTTGTTCTTCTCCCAGTTTATGAGCTTTTTTCTGGAATATGCCTCCGTTTTTAATACCTAAAGTACCTTTACGGATATTCTCTATTCCTTGTAAAGCAAGTAAAAATTCTTCTGTCTTTAGAGGAGATCCTTCAGCTAAGTCTTGCATTTCAACTGCAGAAATCATGGCGTTAAAGATTTTACCAGCTAAAGCAGATTGTTTAATTTGGTTAGAAGCACGTTCCGCTTCATCAGCTGCGTCAGCGTCATTAACACGCACACCTTTTACACCTGTGCCCGCTAATAATGCTGTAGATAAATAAGGTAAAATATCAGATTCTAAATCAGTGAAACAATCATTTAAGGATTGTCTAGATAAATTAGTCTGACTTAATTGGTTGGTATAATCTCTTAAAATAACACAACTTTCAAATATATCTTCTTTAGTTACTTCTTCTTCTAATAATGGTTCTTTGATAACTTTTAATTTTAAAGTAGATAAAAGGGTTGCACTCTTTTTATAGTCTTCGCTGCTTTCGTCAGAAGTTCCGTTAGCAAAAGGAACTGGGCGAACACTATTGTATCTACCGTAAAAATCTATAGTTCCTTGTAAAGCATAAGGTAATAAGAAAAATTTATCTAATTTCTTATAGTAGAAAAAGCATAATTGACCTTTATAGTAGATAAGTCTCTCAATTTCTTCTGAAGATAAATCACATGGAATATTTTTCCATTTATAACGGTTAACTGCGTCTTGCTCATCAATAATGCGAAAAATTTTCCTAAATTGTTCCTTAATAGAAGCTGCTTCTCTTGAAGGATTTTTAGTTTTAGGATCTACTCCAGCTTGTTTATATGCGTTTGTATTAATAATTTTAGCGCCCATCTGTTGTAAATTCCTCCTTCTTTTTAGGTTTAGAATTAGCGAAATTAGCTTTTTCTTTCTGGAATTTCATCATTCTAGCTTTGATACCTTTGCGAGTTCTATCTTTTGCAGATCTAAAATTCATTAAAGAAGTATCAGCAACTAACGCAGCCATTTCATTTGTAGTGGCTAAAGGTTCTCCGCTTTTTGCAAAATAAATAGGCTCACTTATTTTGTATGAAACAGCTTGTGAAAGAGCTTCCGCCATAGCTTTTGCTCTGGCTTCTCCTTCTTTCGTTTCCTTTTCTTTTTCTTCTGCAATTTGTCTTTCAGATCTTTCATCAGCAGCTTTTTTACCAACAATGGCGGCGCCTCCAACAGCAGTTAAGGCTTGTCCTAAAGCAGTTTGTATAGGGCCCATTAGATAAATACTCCTTTCAATAATTCATTATAAATCGCTTCAAATATATGATTGTCTTCAGCGATTTCTTCATTTCTAATTAGTTCACATTTTAAATAATGACGTTCAGTTTTTAAATAGTCTCCAATATAACCAATACGCATTACTGTCATTGATTCAAACTCAATTTTATTTCTTAGAGCTTCTTTTTCTTCATCTGTACAAGTGTAAAACTCTAAGAATGGCCATATTTTACTATTTATATTAAATGCGCTTACTTTAGTTAAAGTATATGGCAAAGCCTTAATATTTCCTAGTTGATAATTATATTTATCAATAGCATAATCTTTAGCTTCTTTATGACGTTGGCCCATTATATCAATATCTAAAGCGTATCCTGCAGCAGAACCTAAAGTACCTATAGCAGCACCTGCAATAGCACCGCCCATACCACCTGCTTTAGCTCCAGCTGCGGCACCGACTGCGCCAGAAGTTAAAATTCCGAGACCTCCGGTAATTAGTTGTTGTCTCATTTCTAAGCTTTGTTCAAGTTCTAAATGCTGGATATCTCTATTAAATATGTTTTGATAATTTTTATTATTTAATTCATAAGTTTCCCATGCGCTAGTAAAACGAGGCAAAGAATAATCTCCTCCACAAATTAAGCCTCTACAGTCTCCGAAATTAGTTCCATAAAGATAATTAAACTCTGGAGCAACTTTAATATAAGGAGTATATGGCCTATAAGTACAATCAGCTATAAAATGTTCAACTGATCCTCCGTTTTTAGCGACATTAAAATCAAAAGCGCCCTGATAATTTGGAGAAACAAGTCTATATCTATTACACTCACTTTCAATTTTAGTTTCATCTCTATTTGTAAGTGCATAATTTAAAACAACTGAAAAAGAGTTATTTTTGCTCCATAAAATAATTGATTCATGGACGGTGCCTACAATTTCCCACCAGATATATAAAGTTATAGAATTGCCGGCAGCAATATTACTAACTTCAGCCCAGAAATCTAATCTAGTATGACTTGCGTCAATTACAGTTTTAGTAACTGTTGCATTTTCAAAGCTAGCGCCGGCCCCTCTTGTATATCCTACGTCCACGATATCAGAAGACGCTATATTAACAGTAACACTGGCAACAGCAGCATATCCAGTTCCTGAGCCAGCGTCTGCTTGTCCTGTACAATGAGCATATTCTGAATCTCTTATTTTACCTGAAGAATTATTTATATAGTTAAAATCAGCATTTTCAGAAGCGTTTCTAACGTCTATAGCTCCTCCTGATTCCATTAATTCTAATATTGGGCAATAAGGTAAAAGCTGTATATCGTAACAAGCGCTATTCAATTCTGCTGCAATAGCCGAAGCTATATTAATGGCGTTTAAACTGTTTGTTCTATAATTTCCTCCTGAAGCTCTAATAAGAACTGATCCAAAAGGGATTGCAAACATGTCGAAGTTCTGACTTATTACTTTGTTTCTAGAAGAAGATATTTTAGTTGTAATACTAGGAATAATTCCTTCTTCTACAGAAACTTTTTCCATCATTAAAAACGTTCTTACACTGTTTGTAAACAAAGCTATTTTACCGCCAGTATTTAAACCAACGTTAGAAGGCAAATTAGAAGCTGCGTCTTCTATTATTGTTTTGACAGCGGACCACGTTGTATAGGTTTTATAGCCTGTATTTGTTCCTTCAGAAGAATTTTCAACAACAATATTAAGCCTATAATATTCTCCATTATAGAATATTACTGTATTTGTTCCTTCGTATTTTCTTAGTATTTCTAAAGATTTTTTTGGTAGATAAGTTCTTGCGAAAATTGTTGATAAACTTGAAATAAGGCTTGCCTTATGTGTTTCTATGGAAGCACCTACTATGTCTAAAGTTTTTCCACATAAAACATATGTTTGAATACCGTCATTGACGAAAAGCTCGTCTTCATCAATTCCGAGTGGTTTAACGCTTACGTCTTTTGCTAAATTTTTACTAAAATCTTCATTATATAAAATCTCAGAACTGTAATAAGCTCTATCATCTACTGTATAATAATTAAATCCTATGTCGTAAGTAAATAAGGCTGGTTGGTTCTGCAAATCATCAAAATTTAATAATGCAGCTAAGTCAGCTTCTGTTATACCCATTTCCGTTGCTATATCAGCAATATATGTAGGCTTAAAGTCTGAACTTGTAGTTGTAATTGTTATATCTGAAGGCGCGGCGTTTTTGGCAATATATCCGACAATCCACGCAGATTTTGTTTTATCTTTTAATAAAGTTTCTTCGCGTTTTATTTGATTAAAACTCATTCCTTCTGAATTAAAAATAAAAGGATCTGAATTTTCTAACATAGCTTTTTGAATAAAAGCAGGAGAGTTCGCTATTTGTTCTTTAAAATCAAAAATAACGTCTCTTCTTAAAGAATATTTGCGTTGTTTGTTTCTGGTATAAATTTCTTCCATCACAAACCAACGTGAATTAATTTTTAAAGCAGTTCCGACTTGTTCTAATAATAGCAAATAATCTGCCGCAAAAGGACAATCATTAATAATTAGCTCAGTAGAAACATTATCTTCAAAGCTGAAGTTTATAGCTTTGTCGTATAAAAATAAGTCTTCATCATCTATCTCCTCTAAATATTCAGAGAAAGTACTGAAGCCCTTAATAATTCTATTGAAATAATTATTGTATTTTCTGAGCAAACAAACTCTGTAAATAGTATCTGCCATAATTCCTCCAGAAACGGAGGCACTACTTGCCGACCGAACGCCGGTAGAGGTAGCACCTCCTGAAGAAGTAATATCAAAAAGCCTCTGCAGCTTTATGACTAATTTTCTTTCACTACGATAAACGGATAGCTCTTTAAATACTCTAAAGTATTATGGCCCCATGTTAAGTAGTGGTTCTCTGTAAGAGAACGTCCGTTGAAGAAAGAAGTACCGACTTCAAACGCACTCATAAAAGGCACGCTTCTCTTGTGCATAACCTTGCAGATGATTTTAGCGTCATTGATAGCAACTTCGCCATAATCGAAGTTACCACCAGTTGCAAGAACTGTAGCATTAGCTGGAATTTCATCTCCAGCGAAAACGTGATAAGAAGTACCACTAACTGTAACTTCTTTTTCAACAAGAGAGTAAACTCTTCCGTTTGCGTTGTTTGTGCCAGGCACGTAAACGCCAGTAGAAGTTGTTAAAGGTTTACCGGTTGTTGGTGTAGAAGCAGAGTAAGTAGAAACGTTTGTAGCTGTAATAACAGTTCCGAAATATCTTGATGGAAGAATTTCTTCTTCAAATTTATCAACAAGGCCTTCTTTATGGAACATAGTTGGTAAATCAACTTTCTTAATTTTATTAACCTTTGCAGAATTCCATACAACGACAAGATCGTCTAAGGTGTAAGACTTTAACTGGCCATAATCATTGAAATCGCGAGAGACGTCGCGTAATTCAACGAATAAATCAGCGAGCTTTTGTGCGACTGTTTCTGCATAGATTCTGTTAGCGCCTTCAATGTCAGCAGAGGTTGTATCAGTACCAGTTGTTGGTGTTACTGTAACAACGCCTTTAGCTGCTAAAGAAACAGCTGTACCGATATAGGCGTTATAAATAGTTGCGTCATAAACACGCTTAGTGGTTCTAATCATTCCTAACATGACGGAATTGAAAGAAGCAAAAGCGCCTTCGTCAATCCATGCACGTTTAGATAAATAATTATCCACTGTAATATCAATTTGTCTAAAGACGTCTAGTTCAATAGCTTGAACTTGTGGAGCAGCAGGTCTATTGATATTTAATAAGTTAGCTGCTTCATTATCGCCTAACCAGTCTCTAGATTTAAGAACGTCTGGAGAATAGTAAAGCTTTGTATCGCCGTACATAGAACCATCAACTCTAGCTTTGTCAACTAAAGAAGAGAAAGTACCAGCGACGTTATCAGCACGTACCTCCTGAGAGATAATCATGTTGTAAAGTGCCGCAAAAATTTCGTTTGCGTTAAGTTGACCAGAAAATGCTGGCATAAAAATTTCCTCCTGAAATTATCTGTGTTTGCGTTGTTTAGCTGCGGCGGCTGCAGCTTTAAGTCTTGCTGTTATAACAGGAGAATCTTCCGCTATACCTCTACGTAATTGTGCATTAAACAATTCTGTATCAATATAGCCATTCTCATCTGTTGCGGAATCTAACATTGCTCTAAGACCGTCAGCGACTGATTGAGCTTTTTCTATATCTTGCGGAGTAGGATTTAATTTAATACCTTGGGGCAAAAATGGATCAGGCTCGCCTGCGTCTAATAACGCTTGTCTAAGTTCTAACGCTGTTTGAACAGTTTCAGCATTAGTTAAATTAGTTTCGCCGGCATTTAAGAATTTTTTACGTAATTCATCAATGTCGGTCTTTTTGCCTTTGTTCTGAACGTTTTCAGGCGCCGGCCCCTCTCCAGCTAAAGCTTTTGTTAGAACTTTGTTTTCTTCGACGACTTTCTCATAATCTTGTTTTGAGACAGTGTTAGCTTTGAGGTTTTTAATTGCTGCAGCGTAACCTTCAGCGGTCTTGGGTTCATCATCTGCAGGCGCGGGATTTTGTTGTTGTTGTTGTTGTTTTTCTTCTGACATAATAATTACTCCTTCTTTATTCAGATAGCTTGAGGGCACTACGACATAGACTAACCAGCTGTTCATACACTGTCTGTGAACGGCCACTCTTCGCGCTGACTCCGTCCTCCAGATTCTAGCCAATATATGCTGTAACCACTGCTAGAGAGGCAAGCTCTCGTTATTATTATACAGTGTCTAATATTTTAATTGCAAAAATATTATTTATGCCTTGTCTTTTGGTCAATAGTTTTTTATAATAATTGCAGGAGGTGTTGTGATGAAAACAACAAATATTTACAAGATTGATAGGGAACACGTCAGAAGAGTTATCCTTTATCAATACGGTTCGCTTAAAGAATTTTATAAAAAGGAATTAGGTATAACTAAACAGAGATTTTTTCAAATTATGTCTAGTTCTTATCGCAGAAAAGATAATCCTGCTCCTGAAAGAATGAGGCAAAAATTAGGAATGTCTGAACAAGCTTTCTGGGGAGAAATAGGATCTACTTTTGGAGCGCAGCATTATTAGAAATATGAAGGAGAAGTAATTATTTTATGAATCTAATACAAGTAATAAATGAAATTTCAGGAAAAGCAAAAAATCAACTTAAACCAGATTTAATTAAGTTTGGTAAAAATTATAGAGCTATATCAGAGAGCTCAATTTTAGAGACGTTAAATCCTCTTTTTAAACAATACGAAATAGCGCCTATAGGCCATATAGTAAAACAAGATTTACGAATTGAAAAAATTAACGTTGGTTCTGATTCTTCTGGTGCTTCTATTCAGCAATTAGTTTTCGTGGCAACAGTTGAAGTAAATGTTATTATCTGCAAAGGAGATGAACAGGTCTATTTTTCTGGTATTGGCATGGGAGTTGATAACGGAGATAAAGCAATAGGTAAAGCTTATACGGCCGCTGTTAAATACGCGTATCTAAAAGGTTTTAGACTGCAATACTCAGATGATCCAGACGCTGAAGCCTCTAAAGAAATTACGACTTTAGATGATTCTAGTAAAACAGTACCTTCTGATAAAAAGGAAGTAAGTAAGAAAATTGAAAAAAACCCTAGCTCTGGGCAAGCAACTATAGCTCAACTTAGCTATATTAAAGGCTTAACAGTTCGTTTGGGTATTACTGACGAAGAATTTAAAAAACTTACTAAACACGAAGTTCACGACATAGATCTTACTGCAGCGGAAGCTAGAAAGATTATTGATCAATTAAAGAAAAAAGAAGAGGAGGACTTACCATTCTAATTATGGATAAAGAATTAGAAGTGTTAAAAGAATTAAGACGTGATATTTCTAATCGTTCTTTGTTGTTTAGCGATGAAAAATTAGACATTATTGAAAATGCACTTAAAAGCCCTATTATTCAAGATACACATTACGTTCATATAAAGTATGAAATGTTTAGTGATATGCAAAACAAACTCAAAGCATTAGAGATTATTAAAGATAAAAGAGTTAATGTTGATTGGTTGTTAGAAGTTGATTTTGACTTAGAAAGATATAATAGGCACATTGCACCATTCCATCGATATGATTTAAACACAATGGAGATTAAGATTTTAAAAGAGGTATTGTCATGAAAAATATAAGTAATGTTGCTTTCTTTAATTATAAGATTGGCGAAAAAGTTTTTTATAAAAGTACCGGTTTTATATATAAGGTTGTCGGAAGAATTGAAACTAGCACTGAAACTTGGTCTGAAGAAGATCGTAAAAGAAGAGGAGACATTACTAAGTTTTATCTTATTGGAAGACCTAATTCACAAGATGAATCGCATTTAGACTTAGAACAGGCTTTCGACGATGATTTACAGCCAGTAGAAGAGGTAAAAAAATGAATTTAAAGGAGTTCAAAAAACTAAAACATACTCAGAGCTCCGCAAAAATCAATTACCTTTTAATACCAGTAACTGTGTTTGATATGACTAAAGAAGGAGCAAAAAAGTTTAATACCATCTATTTTTGGCTAAAGAATTTAGACTTGTATAAGCTTGAAAGAACTTCTTCTGGTGGTATTAAATGCGGGCCCCATAGAAAAAGGCCAGCATGGGATATCAAAATAAATAAAGTTTGTGTCGAATTAACAGTTCTTATGGAAGGCTGTGCTTGGCGAGTTCAGTTTAGAACTAAACTTCCTAACAAAATGAGCGGGCGTAAAGCTTTTACGGCTTTCAAAAGGATCTTAAAGAAAAACGGAATAGATTTAGAGTCTTATGCTATAGAAAACGGCGAAGAAATGAAGAAGGATATCGAAAAGCCTCTAATAGGCGCGGCTAGAAATTTATACTATGATTACACCTTTGAAAAAGTGAATCATATAGACTACCATAGCTCATACGCAGGCGGCTTAGCTAATACGCACCCAGAATTTAGAAACGTATTAGAAATGATATACGCTAAACGCGAAGAAAATGAAGAATTTAAAAATATTCTTAATTTCTCAATCGGCTTTATGCAGTCAATCTCTGGCTGCAAAGCCAGATGGGCTCATCTTTCTAAAGACGCCATCAAAGATAATAATGATAGAATAAGGGCTCTGTCTGAAATTTTAGAAAAAAAGGGGAGAATTGTTATATCATATAATACAGATGGCATTTGGTATAAAGGCCCTGTATTCCATGGCGAAGGCGAAGGTACGGGGCTTGGTCAATGGCATAACGATCACACTAATTGTAAATTCAGAGCACGTTCCGCGGGTTCTTATGAATTTATCGAAAAGGGCGAATATAACGCTGTTGTTAGGGGAGTACCTAACGAAATAAAAGGAAGTTGGTCTTGGGGAAGCATTTACGAAAAAGAAGCCGAACCTCATTTATTTAACTTTAGTGAAGAGGAAGGAGTATCAATAGATGGCTAAACGTAGAAAATGGTCAGGAACTGCGAAAAGGTTTGTCAGAAGATACAATGCCTATAGAAAAAGCTTTAATGCCAGAGTAGATAAAATGATATCTCAGGGTTTAACTCCTTATGACGCTATTCCTTTGAATTATAGACAATATAAAGAAATTTTTACTGAAGAAAGAAATGATCGTCTTAAAGAAATTGAAAAGGGCGAAAGAACTACTTTAGGTAATATCAATGCAAAAATTATTTCTGATCAGGTTTACGAATTATCTGAAGAACAAGCGTACGCCATTTTTGATTACATGAAGACTTTTACTCCAGAAGAAAAAGAAAGCCTAAACTTTAGCTATAAAAACATCAACACAGCTATAGCCAGAATTAGACAAGGTGAGTTTGTTAAAAAAGATTTAGGTTTATGGAATATAATCAGCGCAGAAAGAGATAAATTATTTAGCGCAAATAAAGAAGAAAAAGAAGCCTTGATTGAAAAATGGAGCAAAAAATTAAAGAGAACCGTAACACATAAGGACGCCGTAAGGCATGAAATATCACAAACATTTTTTGGGAGCCCATAATATGAAAGAAAATTTTTACGAAGTTAAAGGAGGAGGCAAAAAGTGGTACAAACTTCCTCCTGAACCAAATAAAGTTATGACAGTTAAAATAGTGGAGGCTGGGTATGGCCGTAAATCATGTAAGAAAATTAAGAAGAAGAGAACAAAAAATCGCGGCTGAATGGTATTCCATTCGGTCGCTTTTAGGTAATAGTTGGGCTCTTTTCTATTTTATGATAGGAGGAAGAGAAGCAGGAAAATCTTATGCTGCTGTTGATTTTTTCGTCCGTCAATGGAGAAAGTTTAAAAGACCGTTTTTCTGGCTTAGATTAACTGACAAATCGCAAGAGAAATTATTAAAAAATAACGCTGAAAAATTAGTAGATGCAGATATAAGAAGAAAGTATGCCTTAGACCTTACAACTCTTGGAGATGGTGTTTATGAAGTACTTGAAAGAGATTCATTAGGAAGGATTAGAAGAAAAGTCCTCATGGCAAGAGTCTTAGCTCTTTCTACTTATTATTCTGATAAAGGTAGCGCTTTGTTTGATAAAGACTTTTTAAACGAGCCAAATATGTATTACAACATTTGTTTAGACGAAATGAACAGAGAACAAGATGAAAGAAATAGTTTTGATATTGTTTATGCTTTTGCTAATCAACTTGAGAACCTAGTCAGAAGCACTAAACAGCGTTTAAGAGTTCTTTGTATAGGTAACTATTTAGAAGAAGCTTCTGACATACTTTGCGCTTTTAATTTTCTCCCTGAGCATTTTGGCCGTTTTAAGCTCAAAAAGAAGAGAGCAGTCATAGATTATATAGAACCAACAGAAACTTACTTAAACAGGCGAAAAGGCACAGTTGCTGATATTTTAATGCCAAACGCAAGCACGTTTACTAATAAAGGCAGAACAGATGAAAGTCTTGTTGCAAAAAGAAGACTCATCAGACCCACTCATGTTATAAAATTCTATAACAGAGAAGATTCTTGGTTTACTGTGTGGGATAGCTGCGTAATTGCTAAGTACAATGGCGAAAAAGTAAACGTAATTGCCATGAGACCTTACATTGATGAAACCTTTATTGCTAAGGTAAGAGATACAGTAATGGTCCAATTTGATACTAGGTCATACTTGTATAAAGATCTAATAACATTTAAAACGTTTCAAAAGAATCTTGAGTTGCTTAAACCTAGGAAGTAGTTATCATCACCTATTCAATACGCGCTCATACGCCGCGCAGGCTTAAAGGGAAGGAAATCAATTTAGAGGACCCTCCTTTTATTTACCTAGTCCACTATTATTCTCTCTCTGCGTCATAATAAGTCGGAGGCCAAGCGGTCTT
>JAZNPL010000034.1:0-5340 GCA_045589615.1 Christensenellaceae bacterium
AAGGTTTTAGATTGGTAGGCGGTATTACAAAAACGGGAGACAGAACACGGGCATTTCATACCGGCGATGTGGTTAGCATCGAATATCTAAATAGTTTTGTAGATGTTCCGGCAAAGATAAAAAAATATCCGCAAAAAAAACATTTGACATTAGAAGAAGCGAAAGAACGATACCCAGAGTGGTATCAAAAAAGAGTTGTAGAACAAAAGCCGCGCGGCACTTGGACTACACATAGAGGTTTATTTGATTGGTGGGTGCGACAAATTGAAAGTGGTGCGACAGTAGGACATCGATATTTTTGTATTATGGTTTTGGCTATATATGCGAAGAAAGCAGGAATAAGCCGCGAAGAATTAGAGCAGACCGCATTTGATTTGGTATTACCATTTGATTTATTGACCGATGATGATACAAACAGATTTACGCGAGAGGATGTTTTGAGTGCGTTGGAAATGTATAACGATAATTATATAACTTTTCCAATAGACAGCATTGTAAACCTAACCAATATACCAATAGAGAAAAACAAAAGAAATTATTTGCCGCAGAATCTTCATTTAGAGTTAGCACGAGACCGAAAGCGTATTTTGAAGAAAGCCGGCAGGCTCAAAGCACCGGACGGCAGACCTAAAAAGGATTATGTTGTAATTGAGTGGCGAAGTGAAAACCCAACAGGCACAAAAAAAGAATGTGCGGAAGATACGGGGCTTTCAATGCCAACAATAAAAAAATATTGGGAAATTGCCGCGCCGCGTGGTATTGAACCATAACACAACCGGGTTTATAATAAGTTCAATATTCAATCGGGTTTATAAATGGGGTTTATTATGGAAAATGACTACATAACAATCAAACAATTTGCTGAACTTGCTGGGGTTTCGCCTCAAAGTATATATAAAAAAATACGAAAACCAAACAACCCCATTCAACCCTATATAAAAACGGTTGAAGGTGTAAAGTATATTCGCCGCGCCGCGCTTGATGTATTATATAATAGTCCCAATATACCAAAAGCAGAAGCGAAGCCGGAACAATCGAAAAATACGGCAGATGGTATGAAAAGATTGTTAGATATTTTAGAGGAACAATTACGAGAGGCGCGGCGGCAGATAGATAAAAAAGATGAAATTATCGCCGCGCAGACCGCACAAATATCTAATCTATTGGAAAGAGTAGCAGAAGCGAACCAAATTATAAATCAACAGCAACAACTCGCGGCGATAAATACAAAGGCATTGAGTGCCGCAAAAGAAAAGGAAACGAGACCAAGTATTCTAAAACGACTTTTCAAAGGTAAAAATGATGAATGACTATATTTTAGATGAATATATCGAGCCAACACACATATATAGAGGTGGGCACGATATACGGTGGAAAACAAGAGAAGAAGAACTGATTTTTCAAAAACGATTAGCACAACAAGCAATAAAGCGGTTTTCAAAAAAAATCGCGGCGATTGATGAAGAACTGAATAAAATAAGAAATGGCAAATGATATTTTTACTGTGAAAATGAAAAACCATTTCATAATAGCAGAGACCACGACACACGGGGAAATAATAAAAAATACATTTTTGTCCTAAAAATATGCCCCGGTATAGCGAACGGACAAACGAAAAAGTTTGGACTTTTCAGGAAAAAGTATTAGAAAGAAACGCTATATAATAATGGCAAGATAAATAACACAAAAACCCTACCGTAGATAGATAAACGCGGTGGGGTTATTTGTTTTGCCGTATTTATAGAAAAAAATAATGTGAAAGGTGATTTTATGAAAGACAAAGACCTAATAAAAAAAATAAAAATGCTGAAAGCATTGGGAAAAATACGAAACTATTATGATATTACTGAAAAATTAGGTATATCGAGATAGGGTTTATACAATTGGATGAATGGATATTACACTCTTGGTGTAAATAAAAGAAATCGATTGATTGAAATAATAAACGAGGTTGAACGGAATGGATAAAGCAGAATATTTATATATTACGGGAAAATTGCCGGAATGGGCTTATTATCAGTTGAACGGAAACAACGCACAGGAAAATTATATAAAACAAAAAACATTGATAACGCGCCGCGATGACCTAATAGAAAAGCAGATAAAAGATGATGTATAGATGTTAGTCGAATAGACATTGATAGAAATACTAAAAAATATTGAATGAATGGAGATGGATTTATCTTGCCAATACAATGGAAACAAATAAATAACCGGTATATGGTTAGTAATACTGGACAGGTAAAAAGCCTAATAGGAAAAGAAAAAATAATGAAACCATATAAAAATGAAAAAGGTTATTTGATAATAAAATTGAGTGAAAAACCGATAGAAAAAGGAAAATACCAATAGAAAACAATGAGGATATCGCGGTTAGTAGCATAGCATTTTTGTGAAGGATATGACCCTAAAAAAGAAGTTCATCATATAAACTTCATAAGAGATGATAACAGATTCGAAAATCTAATTTGGCTAACTAAAGCAGAACATATCGAATTACATAAGAAGCACAGAGAAGAATAGAAAAAAAAGAATGACGAATAAGTTTTTATAGATAAATAAGGATTTATTTTTGCTTGGGTTAGCACCTATTGAAATATTGATAATCGCACAAATAATGGAATATGAAAGAAATACAGGCGATTTCTATATGACAAACGAACAAATGGCGAAAATGTTTGGAGTTAGTGAAAAAACTATATCACGAACATTAGGAACGCTTGAAAATAGAAATATAATTACGCGAGATACAAAAAATGTGAAAGGCGGCAAAGAAAGACACATACATATAAAATCCGATACAATAGAAAAATTATTGAAAAAACAACAAAGGACAAAATGACCTTGGAGTAAGGGACAAAAAGACTTTATAAAATATAAAGAAAGAGATAATAGTGGGAAATGATTATATATTTGTCGCTCCGCTCCAAATATATAATCATTTCCATACATACTCATAAAAGTGTCAATGAAACATAAACGAAAAAAGAATAGGAAAAAAGTGTCAAGATATATTGACAAATAGGTTTTCTTGACGTATTATAAAAGTGTCAAGATTGTATAAGATATCTTGACAGAATAAACAAAGGGGAATAACAATGGCGAACTATTTCAGTTATAAGCGAATTTCAACAAAAGAGGAACGCGGCAAGCAAAAATATAATAGACAATCAAGTGCTTTGAAAAAGTTCGCAGAAGAATGCGGCATTGAATATGTAGCAGAGTTCCAAGAGGATGTTAGCGGTAAAAACTTTACAGAACGCAAAGAATGGCAGAGATTAGAAAAACTATTACAGCCGGGAGATACAATCGTATTCAAAGATATTTCGAGATTTACACGCGAAGCAGAAAACGGCTATATCAAATATATGGAATTATTAGAAAAAGGAATTGAATTGATTTTTCTTGATAATCCAACAGTAAGCACAGAGTATATCAAACAACTGCTGAATATCGCCAAAGCACAAAACCTCGTTGCTAAAACGTCATTAGAAAGCACTGTGAAATTGTTGCTGATTGTAGAACTCGATAGAGTAGAACAAGAAAGATTGATTTTGATAAATCGTATTAGAAATGGTATTGCCGCGAGTGAAAAAAAACCGGGACGAAAGCCCGGGATAATGGAAAAAATGACGGAAGAATTAGAAAACGATATCAAAGCATACCTTACAGACCGTAGCATAAAACAAGTAGATTTGATGAAGAAGCACGGTATCAGCAGAAACACATTGAAAAAATATGTTGAAATGGTGAAATTACAAGGATAAAAGGAACGCGGCGAATATACTCGCCGCGCTTTTTATATTGATTTGATTTGTCTATTGGAATATAATTTATATAACATTTTGGTGCGGAAAGGAATATAAAACTATGGCAAAGGCAAATTTCAAAGTCAATGAAAAGACAAAGACGGTTTCAATCTCCGGCACTTTGACAGAACTTGAAAAAATTATCGTTCAACAGTATATTTCAAGCGGTTATAGATTGGTGGAACGCAGACAACAATCACCGAAACAAAAGGCAAAGTTTGAAGAAACTCGCCAATTGGCAGTAAAAGATGCGGATATTCTCAAATATTTTGAAGAAGCAGAAGATACCGAAGGAAGAAGCGCATATATAAGCGCAAAAGAAACTATGATTACAATCGCAAGAACCGGAAGACAGAGAAAGGGCGGCACGGTTTATGCGAAAAAGTGGTTTAGAGAAAATTACCCCGAAGCCTACGAAGCAATAAAGGCAGATAAAGCCAAGGAAGCAGAAGAAGCCAAGGCAGAGGAAGAAGCCGTAGCAGAAGCCGTCAAGGCAGAAAAGAAATAAAAAGCAACAAAATGACGGAGTAAAGCCCCGTCATTTTTGTTTTTCCCGTAAAAAGCCGTTATAAAGCCGTATAAGCCGTTTTTGTTTTGACACAGGGAAAAGTATGGGAAAAATAAAAAAATGCGATACAGGGCGTTTCAAGGCATCATAAAGGCATATAAAGGGCATTATCGCCGCGCAGACCGAACAACCCGGTTTAGGGGGTTTAGTTTAGAACCCGATTACAAAAATAAACTATTGATAATATAAGACGTCTTTTATATTATATGTTTAGGTCTATATCAAATGTTATGTTATAGGGGATTTGTATGCGACAGTTTATGATTGATTATTTAGAGACGTATTTTGATGAAGTAATGCCGTATGATTTTTATAGGGCTGTGTTTCCGGTTGGAGAATTACAGGAACGGGGGCAGTATGAGGAAGGACGATATAACGCTATTGCCGTGGAGTTGATACCAAGAGAAGAAAACGGAATGAATGCGCGGCGATATGTGATTACGGATGATTTGTTGCTATTGGATGAATTGTTGAAAAGCGATAATTTTATAATAATCAGCCCCATCACATACGCAGGACGAAGCAGAGCCGCAGCGAACGCACGATATATATATGCGATTGCGATTGATTTGGATGGTATTACAAAAGAGCAGTATTTGAGAGATTTGTTTTTTCAAGTTGGAAATGAGATATTGCCACGTCCCACATATACAGTTTTTAGTGGAACAGGGCTACACCTATACTACCAGTTAGATAAACCTATACCGTGCTATAAAAATATTGTTGCGGAAGTAGCAGAATTGAAAAGGCAATTGACCCGGAAGATTTGGAACAGATATACAACTGCGCTATATGACAAGCCACAGGTTGAAAGTTTGTTTCAAGGTTTTAGATTGGTAGGCGGTATTACAAAAACGGGAGACAGAACACGGGCATTTCATACCGGCGATGTGGTTAGCATCGAATATCTAAATAGTTTTGTAGATGTTCCGGCAAAGATAAAAAAATATCCGCAAAAAAAAC
>JAZNPL010000035.1:0-59026 GCA_045589615.1 Christensenellaceae bacterium
GCAGTACCCGACGAAGTTCGTGGTCAAGTAGTAAAGGCAAGTATAGTATTGACAAAAGGTACCGAGCCTACCGAAGAATTAAAGAAAGAAATTCAAAAGTACGTAAAAGACCATACTGCCCCCTACAAATATCCAAGAGTAGTAGTATTTAGAGACGAATTGCCTAAAACTACTAGTGGCAAAATCCAAAGAAATAAACTATAAACGGCGTGTGGCGTCGTTTACTGCCCTAAGCAAAAGACTTCAATGACCAGACGGTCAATTTCACCCTTTTGCTTGGTCGAGCCTAGCCACACTTGTTTCTACTTCATTTCTTACAGAAACAAGTTATAAACGGCGTTCTACAGCGTTTTTTAATTAAAAAAGGATAAAAAAATGGAAATAATTGACGCACACGCACATATATATCCTGAAAAGATTGCCCAAAAAGCAACCGATACGATAGGTATTTTTTACGATATAAAAATGGAAATGCCCGCGGGAACGACTGAAAGGCTTATTGAAGACGGAAGCAGAGTAGGTATAACTAGATACGTAGTTCACTCGGTGGCAACCACGGCACATCAAGTTCGTTCTATAAACGAATTTTTGAAGAGTGAAATAGAAAAGCACCCCGAATTTATAGGGTTTATAACCTTACACCAAGACTTAACCGAAGAAGAAGTTTCGCACGAAATAGATTGGGCGTTAGAAAACGGCTTTAAGGGGATAAAATTGCACCCCGATTTCCAAAAGTTTTATATCGACGACGAAAGCGTAGAAAAGTTTTATAGGTCGGCTAGTGGAAAACTTCCAATTTTACTACACGTTGGCGACGATAGGTTTGAATATTCAAAACCAAAAAGACTAGTGAAAATGGCAAAAAAATATCCCCAAACGACTTTTATTTCAGCACACTTTGGTGGCTATCGTTGTTGGGATGACGCATATCTATATAAAGGACTTAAAAACGTTTATTTTGACACTTGTTCGTCATTGCCTTTTATAACTACCGAACGTGCTAAAGAAATAATCGATATGTTAGGTGTAGAAAGGTTCTTTTTTGCAACTGATTTCCCTATGTGGGATGCAACTAACGAACTTGAAAGGTTTAATAAAATTCCACTAACTAGTGAAGAACGAGAAATGATTTTTAGCAAAAACATAAAAAAACTATTAAAATTATAAAGTAAAACACGCTATACTACGCAAATTGCGAAGAATAGCGTGTTCTTAGTTTAAAAATAATTAGTTGCGTTTTCATAATAGCCTTAAGTATTTTCTCGTTGACATTGGTTTTTAAATCGTTTATAATAAGTATGCTACAATTCGAAATCTCATACTTTGAGAAATCACACTAAGTTTATAAATAATAACCAACAGATATAATCGTGGTAGGATTATATCTCTTATCGTGTTTACAAAATCTGTTGGTTAAACAATAGTGTGAGTGAACGAGTTGTAGCAAACTTACGAGAAAGGTATATTCTATATTTGCCGTGTACCGTAAGGTATGCGGCATCTTATTTTTAAAGTCTAATCTAGCATAAAGCCGTAGGAAACAAAAATATTTGTTTTCAACGGCTTTTTGTTTTAACGGGGGGGGGATATGAAAACTTGTTGTTTTATCGGACATAGAAACGCAAAAGAAACGCCTAAACTTTGTGAAGAATTAAGAAATACGGTTATTTTCCTAATTGAAAAACAAGGTGTGGAAGTTTTTTTCTTTGGTAGTAAAAGCATGTTTGATGATTTATGTTTAAAGATTGTAACGGAAATTAAGATTATTTATCCTAAAATTCAGTTGGTTTACGTTCGCTCGAATTACCCAAACATACAACAATGGTACAAAGATTACCTATTAGAAAGTTATGATGATACAATAATGCCCCATAAAGTTATAAATGCAGGAAAAGCGTCCTACGTAGAACGCAATCAAGAAATGATAGACGCAAGTGATTTTTGCATATTTTATTACAATTCAGAATACAAACCACCTTTAAGAAAACAAAGTCGAAACGCATTATCACATTATCAACCTAAAAGTGGAACAAAAGTAGCATATGAATATGCAAAACAAAAGAAAAAGGAAATTATAAATTTATATAATTCAAGTACACCGTAAGGGACGCTTCTACGCTTCGCTACGAAGTCCTAGTCTATAGAAAAAATACCGTAAGGGACTCGCTCCGTTTCGATACAAAAAAAGGCACACCATAAGGGACGCTTCTCCGCTTTGCTACGAAGTCCTAGCCCATCAAAGATAGTCCGTCATATGACGGACGAACCAAGACTTCAAGTCAAGACTTACGATATGTAAACAAAAAACAGTATCAACAAAAGTTGATACTGTTTTCTGGCACACCATAAGGGACTCGAACCCCTAACCTTTGCGTCCGTAGCGCAACGCTCTATCCAATTGAGCTAATGGTGCGTGCCGTAGTAATTGTATAAAATTACTACTATATTAAATTGTTTATAGTCGTTTTAAATCAATTGGATGGAGCGTAGCCTGTGCCTGAGCGAAGCGAAGAAATACGAAGACGGGCTTACTTGACGAATCTTTCAGTTTCCAATTGAGCTAATGGTGCATTCGTTTAGACTATCTTTATATAGCCTAAACATTTTATAACATTAATTTATTTTTGTCAATTATTTATAATAGAAAAATTAACTTAATACTGCTTTAATTCTTCTAACGCCTGACGATGAACTTTCTTCCTTTTTAATCTTAAACGTTCCTAAGTCGCCCGTGTTTTCAACGTGTGGGCCACCACAAATTTGTTTATCTACGCCTTCGATTGTGTAAATGGTTACTAATTCGTCGTCGCTAGTGGGGTTGAATACGCCGTATGCACCTTCACTTATTGCTTGATTATAGGGAAGTTCACTCTTAACTACGGGAATCTTTTTAGAGATTACGTCGTTAACAAAGTTTTCAAGCGTTTTTAATTCTTCTTCGGTCATTTTGTGGTCGCAGTTAAAGTCGAAACGCAATCTTTCTTCGGTAATGTTAGAGCCTTTTTGTTCGGTTTTATCGCCGAACATTTTTCTTAACCCCGCAAGCATAACGTGTGTTGCAGTGTGGTATTTGATAGTTGCTTCGTTTCTTTCGGTCAAGCCACCTTTAGCAGACGCTTGTGCCTTAGAAATTTCTTGGTGATGACGGAACGCTTCGTCAAAACCATTTTTGTCAACCGTCAAGCCCTTTTCTAGTGCTAATTCCTCAGTTAACTCTAAGGGGAAGCCGAAAGTATCGTAAAGTCTGAACGCTTGCTTGCCTGAAATTTCAGTTTCGGGAATATAATTAGCGTCCTTTTGACTCATAAAGGCGTTCTTTCTTTCCATGCCGATAATCGCCTTTTCAAACTCTTTCATACCAGACGCTAAAGTTGCTTCAAACTTTTTGCATTCCTTTTGAATTTCTTCTAAAATATAATCTTCCTTTTCTACAAGTAGGGGATAAGCAGTGTCGTAAATCTTTTCGATAAAGATTTTTGCAACGGCTGAAAGTTCTACCGTTTCAAGCCCAATGTTTTTGCAGTATCTTATTGCACGGCGTAATAATCTTCTTAAAATATAACCTGCACCCGTGTTAGACGGCGTAATTCCGTTTACGTCGCCGATAAGCATTACAGAAGTTCTCATATGGTCGGCGATAATTCGCATTGCCTTTCTTGCTTGCTCGTCGCTATCATAACTTCTTCCTGATACCTTTTCTAAATAGTTAATAGAATCTATAAATAGGTCGGTCTTATATCCGTCGTCAAGTCCGTTTAAGAAAAGTAAAAGTCTATCTAAACCAAACCCGGTATCTACGTTCTTGTTTGCTAATTCCTTATACTTGCCACCTTCTAATTTTTCGTATTGCATATAAACGTCGTTACCTATTTCTACGTAACGGTTAGAAGTGGTAAAGTCAGAAGAATCTTTATCTAAGTCCGTTCTAGGATAGAACCACTCGTTGTCAGGGCCACAAGGCGTACCTACCGTGCCTTCAAGTTCCCACCAATTATCCTTTTTAGGTAAAAAGAAAATATTTTCTTCTCTTATTCCAAGGCTTTTTAGTAATTCTGCAGTTTCTTCATCTCTAGGAACAGCGTCGTTACCTTCAAAAACGGTAGAACAAATCTTTTCCTTGTCAAACCCTAACACTTCGGTTAAAAGTTCAAAAGTCCAAGCGGTTTTTTCCTTTTTAAAGTAATCGCCAAGCGACCAGTTGCCCATCATTTCGAAGAAAGTGAAGTGCGTAGCGTCGCCAACAGAATCAATGTCAACTGTTCTAACGCAACCTTGAACGTTACAAAGTCTCGTACCCATAGGGTGTTTTTTGCCTAGAAGATAGGGCATAAGTGGTTGCATACCCGCAACGTTGAACATAACGCCCGTCGTTCCGTCGCCAATTAGCGATACCGCACCGATGTTAACGTGTCCCTTGCTTTCGTAAAACTTAATCCATTTTTCTCTTAATTCTTTAGAAGTAATCATTTTTGACTCCTTTATTCGTCTATTCCTTGAAGTAGGAAACTCACGGGCCTAAACCCGTCGTTGCAACTTATAATTGCTGTGTTTTTATCTTTCATCCAACCGTCGTAAAAATCGGTTGGACCTTTTGACAATTCTTTTACAAACGGCAATATCGTCTGCCAAGCCGATTCACAAAACCCGTCAGGCTTAGTGCAGTTGATGGAAAGGAAAACGTCATTAACCTTAATATCGCAAGCGTGTTCGATAGGGTTTTCGTACTCTTTAATTAAGTCGTCGTACACAGTTTTCCTTATTGCCGTAATTTTAACTTTTCTCATACTACGCCTTTTTAGAAAGAGTGTATCCGTCTTTAGCGTCCTTAACTAAATAACCCTTTTGGCTTAAAACTTCTCTTAGTTCGTCAGACTTAGCCCAATCTTTGTTTTGTCTTGCCAAAAATCTTTCTTCGGCAATCGCCTTAACGTCTTCGGGAATTTCTACTGCTTCTTCTTTTAATACTTCCGAATAATGCTTAGTAAACAACCCTAAAAGCGAATAGGTGTTTTTGATTTGGTTAAGGTCAGCACCAACCGATAAATCGTTATTAGTAATTTTTGCCTTAGCCGACTTAAAATATCCGTACAGATTGCTTAGTGCAAGAGCGGTATTAAAGTCGTCGTCCATACAAGCGTTAAACTCATCGTCAATCGTCTTGTTTTCGCCCTCCAACTTAATTCCCTTTTCTTCGGCAAGTTTATAAACCGAATAGAAATCTTTCAAGTGCTTTTCAGCATCGGGGAATAGGTTGTCGGTAACGTTAATATCTACACGATAATTAGTTTCAAGCAACGCAAACTTAACCGTTTCAGCAGAATATTTATCAAGTAAATCTTTTAAGAATAAACTGTTTCCAAGCGATTTACTCATTTTTTGACCGTTAACCTTGATTAGTCCGTTGTGAATCCAATATTTAGCAAACTGTTTGCCAGTCAACGCTTCCGTTTGAGCAATTTCGTTTTCGTGGTGTGGGAAAATTAAATCTCTGCCACCACCGTGTATATCGATTTGTTCACCAAACGCCTTTTTGTTCATAGTAGAACACTCTATATGCCAACCCGGTCTGCCTTTGCCCCAAGGCGAATTCCAAAACGGTTCGCCCTCTTTTGCCGATTTCCATAACGCAAAGTCGAGTGGGTTTTTCTTCATTTCGTCATTGTCAACCCTAACGCCGTTCATAGCATCTTCTAAATTTCTATGTGAAAGTTTTCCGTACGACGGGAAACTATCAACAGAAAAATACACGTCGCCCTTTTCGGTGGGGTAGGCGTGCCCTTTTTCTATTAAGGTTTTTACGAATTTGATAATGTCTCCAATACTTTCGGTTGCCTTTAACCATACGCTAGGGTCGCTAACTTCTAGTCTTGCCATTTGCGTATTGATATTTTTAATCATATCCTTAGCGTATTTATCGGCAGGAATACCCGTTTGGTTAGACTTAGCGATAATTTTATCGTCAACGTCGGTATAATTTCTAGCGTAGGTAACTTGATAGCCTTTCTTTTCGAGATATTTTCTAATGATATCGTAAATCAACGCTTGGTAAGCGTGCCCTATATGTGCTTCGCCCGATACGGTAATACCGCAAGCGTACATTTTTACCTTGCCTTCTTCTATCGGTACGAATTCTTGTTTGTTGCCCGTTAGCGTATTATAAATTTTCATAATTAATCGTCCTTTTTTTCTAATTTGCTTATCTTTTCCGAAAGTTCAAACACCATTTCTCTAAGGTGGCAAACTTCTTCCATAAGCGGGTCTCTCTTTTCTTGTTCTAAGTCGGTAACCTTTTCGCCGTTAACCCTAACGACAAGCCCCGGAACGCCTACGACGGTTGCGTAGGGAGGAACTTCCTTTAAGACTACTGCACCTGCACCGATTTTAGCATATTCACCAACGGTGAAGCCACCTAAAACCTTTGCACCTGCACTAATCATAGCACCCCTTTTAATGGTAGGGTGACGTTTACCCGTTTGTTTACCCGTACCACCGAGCGTTACGCCTTGGTAGATAACAACGCCTTCTTCAATTTCAGCCGTTTCACCAATAACCACGCCAACGCCGTGGTCGATGAACACGCCACCTGCTATCTTTGCGGCGGGGTGAATTTCTATGCCCGTAAGCCACTTTGCAAACTGACTAGTTATTCTAGCCAATAGTTTTAAATGAATCTTGTGCAAAAAGTGTGCAAAGCGGTGCCACGATAACGCCTTGATGCCAGAGTAAGTTAGCCATATTTCAAATTTGCTTCGTGCAGCGGGGTCGTTAGCCTTTGCCGCACGTATATCAGCACGTAAATTCTTAAACATATTTATCCTTTTTTATAAGTTTACCATTATTTAACTTGATTATCAAGTAAAAACAAATTATTAATAAACTTTAACGCCCTTTTCGATGAGTTCTTTTTTTAATTCTTTAGAAAAATTAGAATCAACCACCATACAATCTATTTCTTTTAGGGTTGCAAAAGTGTAAGGAGTCTTTTTATTGACCTTAGAACTGTCCAAAAGCATTATAACTTGGTCGGCTTTTTCAATAACGACACGCTTAACTTCTGCTTCGGCTTGATTTCCACAAGTAAACGCACCCGTGTCCTTAATAAAACCTGTTGCAGTCATTACTGCAGTTTGAATATTGATGTTTGCAATAAAGTCGGCACAAGTTTGACCTACCGTGATAAAGTTATTCTTTCTAAGGTCGCCACCTAGTATTGCAACGGTGGGCTTTTCTTTACGAATAATGGTTTCGGCAATAACTAAGGCGTTAGTCAAAACGTAAAAATTATCGTCGGGAAGAGCCCTAGCAAAATAGGTAGTAGTAGAGCCACCGTCAATAAAAATACAACTGTGAGGTTCAACGATTTGAACTGCCTTGTCGGCAATCTCAAGTTTTTCTTCCGAATTATAGATAATACGTTCAGAGAAGTCTTCTTCTTTGGCACGCAAAACGGTGTCAACCGAAATAGCCCCACCCGAAACACGTAAAACTGCGTTGTTTTCTTCTAGACGGTTAAGGTCTCGCCTTAAGGTCATTGACGAAACGTTAGGAAAGGCGTTTTCAAGTTCTTTTAAGGTGATTTTGCCGTTTTTATCAATAAATTCTTTGATTAGCAACAATCTATCTTTCATATATTGCTCCTTAAAATGTGAAAAAATATCAAGGTAGAAACGAATTAAATTCATTTTTAAAACATTTTAACACGATTCAAGACGTTTTTGCAAGAAAAAGCGTTAAAAATAAATAAATAATGTTAAATTTTTTCATTTTTTTTAAACAAAATTTCGAATTCCTTTAAAATCGTTGATTTTATGGATAAAAAAAGGTATAATGTCATTTAAGATAAAACAAATTATAATTTCTGGAGCAAAAAATGTTAGATTTAAGGAAAATCCAAGAAAACAAAGAAAAAATGGCCGAACTTTTAGCACGTAAAGGCTACAAAGCAGATTTTGATCCTATTTTAAAAATGGACGAAGAAAGACGTGCAATTATCGGTGAAGTTGAAGCGTTAAAGGCACAAAGAAACAAGGTTTCGGCTGAAATTCCTAAACTTAAAAAGGAAGGAAAGCCCGTTGAACACATCTTTGCCGAAATGAGAACTCTCGGCGACAAGATTGCCGAACTAGACGCTAAAAAGTCTGAACTTGATACTAAGATTTTTGATTCGCTTGCAGTTATGCCAAACGTTCCCGACGAGGACTTAGTTGCTGGTGAAAAGGAAGCAAACGAAGTTATTAAAGTGGTTGGCGAAAAACCCGAATTTTCTTTCAAAATGCAAAACCACGTTGATTTATGTACTAAACTTGGCATTATCGACTACGAAAGGGGCACAAAGCTTTCAGGCGGTGGATATTGGTTATATCGTGGCGACGGTGCAAGGCTTGAATGGGCACTTTTAAACTTCTTTATTTCTGAACATTTAAAGGATGGCTACGAATTTATTCTTCCACCACACCAATTAGGATATAATTGTGGTTTTGGTGCAGGTCAATTCCCAAAATTTTCCGACGAAGTTTATTGGCTTGACTGCGAAGAAGACAGAAAGAAAAATCGCTTTATGCTTCCTACCGCAGAAACGGCGTTAGTTAATATGTACGCTAACGAAATTATCGACGAAAGTAAACTTCCTATGAAATTCTTTGCTTATACGCCTTGCTATCGTAAAGAAGCAGGCTCGTATAGAGCAGAAGAAAGGGGTATGATTAGGGGACACCAATTCAACAAAGTTGAAATGGTGCAATATGCTCACCCCGAAAAGAGCAATGAAGCCTTTGAAGAATTAGTTAACAAGGCAGCAAGCCTTATCGAAAAATTAGGGCTTCACTTTAGAGTTAGTAAACTCGCCGCCGGCGACTGTTCGGCTTCTATGGCTAGAACTTACGACATCGAAGTTTGGATTCCGTCTATGGGCATTTACAAGGAAGTAAGTTCGGTTTCTAACGCTAACGACTATCAAGCAAGAAGAAACAATACTAAGTTTAGAGATTCTAAAACAGGCAAGCCTGCTTTCTTGCATACTTTGAACGGTTCGGGTTTAGCAACTAGCCGTGTTTTCCCCGCTTTAATTGAACAATATCAAAACGCTGACGGGTCTGTTACCGTCCCCGAAGTTTTGAGACCGTTTATGGGCGGGCAAGAAATTATTAAGGCAAAATAAGAATTAAACTTGTTTTAACCTTAATATTTGCTATTTAAAAACGCTTCATATGGAGCGTTTTGAATTTATGGGTATAGCATACTGCTCTGTGTTAGAATATATAAAACGGAAATGGGAGTTTTAGTATGGGAAAGGTAATATTAACGGCACTTGGTGTTGGTGTTGCAACCGTAATCGGTGCTGGAATAGGTTTTATTTTTAAAAATTTAACGCATAAATTTTCCGATATAGTGTTGTCCTTTGCTGCGGGCGTTATGCTTGCGGCGGCGGTGCTTGGTCTTATTGTTCCCGCCGTAGAAGCAGGTGGAGATTGGGGGCTTGCAATCACTGTTGGTGGAATTTTCGTTGGGGCAATAGTCTTGACGATTTTAGATAAAACCGTTCCACACTTACATAAACTAATTGAAACTGACAACGAAGCCCATAAAAAAACTAAACTTGATAAAGTTATGCTTTTCGTTATGGCAATAGCCATACACAATTTTCCCGAAGGGCTTGCTTCGGGCGTAGGGTTTGGCTCTGGTAACGACGCACAAGCGTTTATGATTGCCGGGGGTATTGCACTTCAAAATATTCCCGAAGGTATGGTTATTATCGGACCAATGCTTGCTAGTGGCGTTTCTAAAAAGAAAACCTTTTTAATAGCGTCTATGACGGGGCTTGTAGAAGTTATTGGAACGTTGATAGGCTATCTTGCAGTTCAAATTTCAGAAATAGTTTTACCGTTTGCACTTGCTTTTGCAGGTGGAACTATGCTATACGTCATAAGCGACGAAATTATTCCCGAAACACACTCTCACGGCGTTCAGCGTGGTGCAACCTTTGCTCTTTTAGTCGGTTTTTGTATAATGCTGGTTTCAGACGTATTATTAGGTTAAAAAGCAACAAACTAAGGAAAAAGTTATGTTAGTAAGAATGTTTAATTTTTGGTATTTCTTTTGGTTAGTAATTTCGGCGGGTGCGACCGTTGGGGGTTACTTTCTACTGAGAAATCGTTCGGAAAAAACTAAAAAAATCGTTTTGGGAAGTCTGCTTTTTTTGGCACTTATCGTGCACTTTCTAAAACTTTTAATTCCGCCCTATTCGACAAACGAAACGGCAAGGCTTAGAGATTCTTGGTTTATAAATATTTGTGGTGCGAATATATTTTTCTTTCCATTTTTGTTTTTAACTAAGAACAAGTATATCAAAGACTATATGTTTTATATAGGGCTTCTGGGTGGTGGCTTAGCACTTTTATATCCCACAGAAGCACTTAATAAAACGATAGAAAATCCTTACGTTTTAGAAGTCGTTAGGTTTTATTTCCACCATTTGACCTTGTTTGCAGTTCCACTGCTTATGGTCTTATTGGGGCTTCATAGACCTAGTTATAAAAGGGTTTTAAGTTGTCCTATCGGTGTGCTTTTGCTAATGCTTTTCATTATGCTAAATCAAGTATTGCAAAGTGAACTAGGTTTTGTTCCATTAAGAGATGCCGACTTTTTGGGGATAGGTTATCAAAATACTTCTTTTATTTGGGGACCGGGGGAGGACGCTTTGGCAAAGCCGTTTGCTTTTCTTTGTCCTAAGATTTTTAAAACCGTTCCGGTTGGCGAATTTAAAGGTCAAGAAAAATATTGGCCGTGGTTTTGGATTATCGTGCCCGTGTTCGTTTATTTGACGATTATTTCGTTCGGGCTTTGTATGATTTTTGATTTTAAGAATTTCAAAAATGATTTTATAAAATTTAAGAATAAAGTGTTTGATTATTTTAAAAACTCGAAAGGAAAAGACAATAAAAATTAGTCTCATTTTTTACTAAAGGAGAAAGTTTATGAAGTTTTTAGATTGGTTTCATAGTAACTATGCAAACGTTTCTAGCGTACCAATAAAAGGACAATGGGGACTTTTGCATATAACCGTTTTGGTTTTGGTTATTGCTTTTATCGTAGCATCTTCGATATTGCTTAAAAGCAAAGACAGAAAGACCAAAAGAATAGTGCTTTGGGTAATGGTTGGCATACTGCTAATCTTTGGCATTGCAAGAAGAATTGCAAACTTTACTAAAAATGGGTTTGGAGGCGTTCAAGACGTGTTACACACCTTGCTTCCACGACCCGGTTGTGCAATTTCTTGTTGGCTTATAATTATATCGGTAATCGCTGATAAAAAATTTCTTTATAATATCACGGTTATCTTAGGTATGATTTCGGCAGTAATTTTCTTTGCATATCCAGGCGTTGGTTTTAACCACAGCATACTTCTATTTGAAAATATTTATTCGATAGTAACCCATGCAGTAATTTTAAGTGCTTGCGTATGCTTTATCACTTACGGCTTTGCAAAGTTCGAATACGAAAACATTTGGAAAGACGGCATTTGTTTTCTTTGCGTAGCACTTTACGTAGTGCTAGAAATGTTCGTGTTAAAAATCGAACCAGACCCCTTCTATTTTATGGCGGGTAACGACGTTGAAGAAATTTTAGGTATGGCACATAATTTATACGTTGTTCTATACGTTATATTTATGGCAGTATATATCAATGCGTACTACTTAATAAGCAAATTTTGCAAAAAGAAAAAAGCATAAAAACAGTATAAAAACAAAATGATGGGTTCATAATCGTAAAAAAAAGGAGAACGATTATGAACCCATTTCATTATTTACCAAAAGACGACAAGATAAATTTTTCTAACTGGTCGTCAATTTGTGCTAAGCCGTACGACAAAAACGCCGTTTCGCCATACACCAAAACCCGTGTAATTTTAATGAACGGTACTGAGTTTGAATCAAATTGGTTTTTGCACAACTTTAATCGACATTGTACAAACAACGACATTAGGCGAACTATAGCGAACGTAAGACGACAAGAACAGCAACAACAAAAAAGAATAGCAAGTTTAAAACCCATAAACGAAAGTATTCTTGAAACGACCATTGGCTACGAACAACTAGCAGTAGATTTAACAGCCGAAATGGCACAAAAAGAGCCTAATCCGTTTGTAAAAGCACAACTTGATTTTGCACTTCTAGAAGATTTTGACCACCTATATAGGTATGCAAATTTATTAGATATGGAAGAAGGCGTTCACGCGGAAAAGTTGGTTGGAAAATACACTGAAATTACGCCTGCAAGGCCAACCATTTCGGAACACCGACACCCTTGCGACGACGTAAGGCGATATATTAACGGTTGGCAAGACGCATTGATTACAAGGCTTCATACGGGTATTATCACTGCTGCGGAACAGCAAACAATGAACTATTATATGAATTTAGGTTCGTTTTACCACTCAGCAGAGGGAAGAAAATTATACACCGAAATTGCAATGATAGAAGAACAACACGTAACGGGATACGGCTCTCTTATGGATCCGTCTATGACTTGGCTTGAGTGTTGGGTTATGCACGAATATACCGAGTGCTATTTATATTATTCTTGTTATCAAGACGAAAGCGACGAATATATAAAAAGCATTTGGTTAAAGCATTATGAAGAAGAGTTAAAGCACTTGAAAATTGCATCCGACACCTTGCTTAAATACGAGGGCAGAGAGTGGGAGCAATTATTCCTTGGTGGAGCGGAATTTCCGTCGTTATTAAAACTAAAGTCAAACAAGGATTATATTCGAAATATTATTAAAACCACCGTTAGAAATTCGGCTATGCACGAAGCGATAGTTAATATTGACGAAATGCCCGAAAGTGCAAGTTTTTTCAAGTATCAAAAGCAGGTTAATTCTTCGCCCGAAAAGGTTGCTTCACACGTAGTAATTGACAACTATATTAAAAAATTTGGCAAAGACTATCGATACGAAGATAAATTAAATCCTGAAAAGACTTTACAAGACCGAAAGAAAGACAATTTTGAACTTGCAAGAAAAAAGAAAGTATAAACGATATAAAAACAAGCCCCTACTTTATTGTTGGGGCTTGACTTTTGTAACAAAAAAGAGTAGAATAAACTAAAAATTTATAAGGAAACGAATATGTATAAATTAAAAGTAGGTTGTAGTATTAACTATTTTATTAGCGATGCATTACAAACTTGCCCGATTTCGGAAGAGTTTTTTTTAGATATGCGTCAAATGGAAGATTTAGGCTTTAATACCATAGATATTTCGCTTATGGGTGCTTTTAGAAACGATACTTTTCACGGCTATGAAGAAAAGGTTATTCGTGGACTAGAAGCGATAAAAAATAGTAAGTTAGAATTTAACGGCGTGCATCTTCCTTGTGGAACGATTTTATCCCTTTCTACTTTAGACGAAGATTATAGACGTGAATTTGTCGAAAAAATCAAGTCGTTATTAAAAGTTTTAGACCAATATTCACCAAAATGTGTGTTAATTCACTCTAGTGGTGAACCTATTGATGACAAGGATAGAGACGCTCAAAAAAGACAACTTGCAAAGTCGTATTTAGAACTAAAAGATTCTTGCAAAGCACATTTTTGCATAGAAAACTTGCCAAGAACTTGTTTGCTTAACACTTCTGCAGAAGTTTTGGAACTTTCTGAAATGGTAGGCGGAATGAACGTTTGCTTAGACGTAAACCATTTCTTAAAAGAAAAAACGGAAGACGCAATTTTAAAGATTGGCAGTTTAATTAAAACCACACATATTTCAGATACGGATTATGTTAACGAGCGCCACGAAATGCCGGGTAAACTTTCGGTTGATTTTATGAAAGTTTTATCCGCCTTAGAAAAGGTTGGTTACGACGGAAGTTTTACGTACGAAGTTTCTACAAAAAAATATGGCTATACTTTAAAAGACATAAAGGAAAATTACGATATGCTCTTTGAAAAGTATAACCAATCTAAATAAATTACACGTTTACAACTTGATAATTTATATCGGTCAGGGTGAAGTTTTCGCCCTGATTTTTATTTGTTATGAGTTGCTTATATTCTCCGTCGTTAAAAAGCACGTAAAACTCTGCGTTGCTAAACTCTGCTTTACTTAGTAAACTTCTAATAAAATCGGCAAGTTGCGAATTTTCGGGGTTTAAGGGGTTATGTGAATACAAGCATAACGCTGTTGAAAGAGCGTCCGAAACGCAACCGTCTTTTAAGATTACAGTTGCACTAACCACGTTAGTATCGGCGGGATAAAGGGTGCTTCCGTCAATGATATGCCCGTAACTTTTGCCGTCAAACTCATAATAACGTTCGTATCCACCGCTTGTGGAAACGCTAAAATCAGAAAGGTTTTTAGTTATAACGTTTAACGCAAGTTTGCTTTTATCTTGTGGGTGTCTAATTCCTAAACTATCGGCTTTTAGTATATATAAACTACTGCTTCCAATACTGACGTAACCACTGTTATACCCATTTACCTTTAGTATTTCGCCCACTTTTTGTGAAGCATAGCCCTTTGCTATTCCACCGAGGTCAATCTTTACGCTATCGTTAAGTTTAGATAGGGTTTTTTGGGCTTTATCTAGTACAACGTTATCAAAATCTAACGCTAAAGGAGATATCGAATCAAGTTCTTCTAGCGATGGTGGGGTAAAGTTTTCCACGGGGTAGTTAGGCGAAAATTGCCAGAGTACCGATAGTGGATAAAGTGCAGGATTAAACTTTTTATCAAAGGCGTTATAGCAAGCGATAGCCTTTTCTAAAATATTTACCCCGTCGTCAGATAAACCGATACTAGTTGTCGTGCTTTGATTGAAGCGTGAAATAGCAGAATTAGAGTCGGTTAAAGCAAATTCTTTTTCTAGGCTAGATAAAAAACTAGTGATTTGAGACTTGGTATCGTTAGAAAGTGTTTCGCCGTTTACTTGAACGTACACGTCCGTGTTAAAATACCTAGCCGAAAGATAGTTATTATTGTTGTTACAGCCAAAACAAAAGACTGAAAATAAAAGTGCAAGTGTAAGGCTAACCAATTTTTTCAAACTAAAACTCCTTTTTTTTGCCAAGAATATCGACAAAAAAACAAAAATCTTAAAGTAAATATATTATACATAAAAAGTATATAAAAAGCAAATTATTATTGACAAAGCATTTTGGCTTTGATAAAATATTATATAGTAAAAAAGGCTAATTAAAGGGAATAAAATGCCGAAATATAAAATTGCCGACGTGGTGTTTGAGACCAACCATATATACGAGTATATCGGGACACTTTGCAAAGATTATCTATATATTGGACAAGAGCCTGCGTCTTTTTGTTTGGAAATAACCAAAAACGATATTGCCGAAGAAGATAAGCGTGCTCCGGGTTTTCCCGAAGCATTATTGGAATCTACTGCACTTTATAGAAAACTAGTTGATAAATTATTGTCCGATTATAACGGAACGGTATTTCACGGCAGTGCGATAGCAGTTGATGGAGAGGGATATGTGTTCACAGCACCTAGTGGCACGGGAAAATCTACTCACACAAGGCTTTGGAGAGAACTTTTAGGCGATAAAGCCGTAATGATAAACGACGATAAGCCGATAATAAGGCTAGTTGATGATAAAATTTATATTTACGGAACGCCGTGGACAGGCAAGCACGAACTTGGCGAAAATATTAAAGTTCCTCTAAAGGCGATATGTAAACTAAGCCGAGGCAAAGAGAATAAAATTCGTCGTGCAGACGAAAAGCAAATGATAACGACGCTATTTAATCAAACGATGCGTCCAAACGACTTAAAAAAAGCCGAAGTGCTTTTTGAGATAACCGATAAAATTTTAAGCGACGTTAAGTTGTACGATTTAGAGTGTAATATTTCGCTAGAAAGTGCAAAACTTTCGTATGAAACAATGAAAAAAGGTAAATTTTATGAAGATTAAAGACGGGTTCGTGTTAAGAACGGTAGGGGATAATTCAATAGTGATAGCACTAGGCGAAAACGCTAAAAAGTTCAACGCAATGATTTCGCTAAACGACGTAGGTGCGTTTTTGTGGAAACAGTTAGAAAAGGGTGCTGATGAAGACGGCTTAGTAAAAGCATTACTAGACGAGTATGACGTTACCGAAGAAATAGCAAAAGACGGCGTAAAAAAATTCGTTAAAAAATTACAGGAGGGAGAACTCTTAGACTAAGTTCTCGTTGCAGAAGATGATTAAAGTGGGTTTTGACAATAAGAAATATTTAGAACTGCAATCGGCAAAAATTCTAGAGAGAATTTCAATGTTTGGCGACAAACTATATCTAGAATTTGGCGGAAAACTTTTCGACGACTATCACGCATCTAGGGTTTTACCCGGTTTTGAACCTGATAGTAAAATTAAAATGCTATCACAATTAAAAGACCAAGCCGAAATTCTTATCGTTATTAACGCTTGCGACATAGAAAAGAACAAACTTCGTTCTGACCTTGGCATAACTTACGACGTTGAAGTTATAAGATATATTGATATGTTCAGAGAGAAGGGATTTTACGTAGGAAGCGTAGTTTTAACTCGTTTTGCTGAACAGCCGTCGGCGATTGCTTTCCAAAAGCGTCTTGAACTTTTGGGCGTAAAGGTGTATAGACATTATCCAATCGACGGATATCCCACCGAAATAGAAAAAATCGTTAGCGAAGAAGGTTGTGGCAAGAACGAATACGTTGCTACCACAAGACCTTTGATTGTCGTTACAGCACCCGGCCCCGGCAGTGGTAAAATGGCGACCTGTATTTCTCAATTATATCACGAAAACAAGCGTGGCGTTAAGGCGGGCTATGCGAAGTTTGAAACTTTCCCTGTATGGAATCTTTCACTTAATCACCCCGTAAACGTAGCGTACGAATCGGCTACGGCAGACCTCAACGACCTTAATATGCTAGACCCCTTCCATCACGACGCTTATGGCGAAATGGCAGTAAACTATAATAGAGACGTGGAAATATATCCCGTACTTTCAGCAATGCTTTCAAAGGTTATGGGTACTTGTCCATACAAATCGCCAACCGATATGGGCGTAAATATGGCAGGACACTGTATCGTCAATGATGAAGTTTGTAGGGAAGCAAGCAAACAAGAAATTATTCGCCGTTATTATTCGGCTCAGTTAGACGTTAGAAAGGGCAATGTTGGTAAGGAAGTCGTTTCAAAGATTGAAATTCTTATGCAAAAGATGAACCTTACCATAAAAGATAGGGCAGTCGTTCCCGCAGTCTTAGAAAAGGAAGCGATAACAAACACACATTGTTGTGCAATACAGTTAACTTCGGGCGAAATCGTTACGGGCAAAACGGGTAAACTTTTGGGTTGTTCAGCGGCGGTACTACTAAACGCACTTAAGGCTTTGGCAAATATTGACGATTCTATTGACCTTATTTCGCCAAACATTATAGAACCTATCCAAAAACTTAAGGTAGAACATATGGGTAGTGGAAACCCAAGATTACATACCGACGAAATTTTGATATGCTTAGCAGTTTGTGCCGTTACAAACCCTATCGCACAGCGTGCTATGGACCAACTTTCAAAATTAAAGGGTGCACAACTTCACTCAACTGTAATTCTATCTCACGTAGATAACAAAACGCTAAAACGTTTAGGCATAGACGTTACTTGCGAACCAAGAAGAAATTAATTATGAATAACTTTTTATTAGTTCTTTTAATAGTGGACGCAGTTTTGGCACTTTCGCTTATACTGTTTGTAATACTTCGTTCGCACAAGAGATTTTACAAAACTGAATCAGAACACTTTGAACCCGTTCACTCAATCGAAGCGGACGAATTGAGAAAAGACCAAACCCCATTAGTCATTGGTGATTTGGACTTTTCTTATAAAAATAAGTCCCAAAAATAAAAAATTAAAATTCAACAAAGAAATTTCGTCTATCGGCGTTTTTTTCTTGACAAATATTTTTAACGTAATATAATAGATTTTAGCACTTGAACGAAAAGAGTGCTAACTTGATAAATAGGAGGACTAGAAAATGACAGTAAAACCGTTATTTGATAAAGTAGTGGTAGAAAGTATGGAAATGGAAGAAAGAACCAACAGTGGATTTATACTTCCGACCGCATCACAAGAAAAGCAACAGATGGCAAAAATCGTAGCAGTAGGGCCTGGTGGAATAATCGACGGCAAGGAAGTTACGATGCAAGTAAAAGTTGGGGATAAAGTATTATACTCAAAGTACGCAGGAAGCGAATTTAAGATTGACGGAAAAGAATTGACGATTATTCGTCAAAGCGACATTTTAGCAATAGTAGAATAGTAAAGGAGGCTTTATAAAATGGCAAAACAATTAAAGCACGGTGAAGAAGCACGTAAGGCGTTACAAAAGGGCGTTGACACGCTTGCCGATACCGTAAAAATCACTTTAGGACCTAAGGGAAGAAACGTAGTATTAGAAAGAAAATTCGGTGCACCACTTATTACTAACGACGGTGTAACGATTGCAAAAGAAATAGAATTAGAAGACGCTTTTGAAAACATGGGTGCAAGCCTTGTTAGAGAAGTTTCTACAAAGACCAACGACACGGCTGGCGACGGAACGACTACTGCAGTAGTTTTAGCACAAGCAATGATAAGAGAAGGCTTAAAGAACGTTGCAGCAGGTGCAAACCCCATAATTTTGAAAAAGGGTATCAAGGGCGCAGTTGACGTTGCTGTTGAACAATTAAAGAGTATCAGTAAGCCAATTAAAGACAAAAACGCTATTTGTCAAGTTGCTTCAATCTCAGCAGGCGACAACACGGTTGGCGAACTCATTTCAGAAGCAATGGAAAAAGTTGGTAAAGACGGCGTTATCACTATCGAAGAAAGTAAGACTATGAAAACCGAACTCACCACCGTTGAAGGTATGCAGTTCGATAGGGGTTATGCTTCTGCGTATATGGTAACCGATACCGATAAAATGGAAGCAGTTTTAGAATCACCCGTGATTTTAATTACCGATAAAAAGATTTCGTCTATTCAAGAAATATTACCTATCGTTGAACCAATCGCTCAACAAGGTATGCGTTTATTGATTATTGCCGAAGAAGTTGAAGGGGACGCTTTAGCAGCCCTTGTTGTTAACAAACTTAAAGGCGTATTCAACTGTGTAGCAGTTAAAGCACCAGGCTTTGGCGACAGAAGAAAGGCTATGCTTGAAGACATTGCTATTTTAACAGGTGGTACTGTAATTTCAAGCGAAGTGGGTTACGAATTCAAAGACGTTACTTTAGATATGCTTGGTAGAGCGTCTAGCGTAAAGGTTGACAAGGAAAACACCACCATTATCAACGGTGCTGGCGACCCTGCTCAAATCGATGCTAGAAAACAAGCAATCAAAGCACAAATGGCTGTTACTACTTCTGATTACGACAAAGAAAAATTACAAGAAAGACTTGCTAAACTTGCAGGTGGCGTAGCAGTTATCAACGTAGGTGCTGCAACCGAAGTTGAAATGAAAGAAAAGAAACTTCGTATCGAAGACGCGTTGAACGCTACTAAAGCAGCAGTTCAAGAAGGTATTGTTCCTGGTGGTGGTATCGCACTTATTCAAACTATCAAGGCTATCGAAAAGTTTGCCGACACCTTATCGGGCGACGAAAAAACCGGTGCAATTATCGTGTTAAAGGCAATCGAAGCCCCCTTAAAGCAAATCGCATTAAACGCTGGGCTTGACGGTTCGGTAATCTTAAATGAAGTTTTAAAGAGTGGCAAGGCAAACTACGGTTTCAACGCTTTAACTAACGAATATACCGATATGGTAGAAAGCGGAATTATCGACCCAACTAAGGTTACTAGAAGTGCATTAGAAAACGCAGCGTCAGTTGCAGGCGTATTCTTAACCACAGAATCTGTTGTAGCAGACATTAAAGAACCTACCCCAGCCCCTCAAATGCCCGCAGGCGGAATGGGTGGAATGTACTAAGCCGAAACACTAAAAGTCTTTCGGCAACGAAATAAATCCTTATGGATTTGTGAAATTTGCTTTACGCAAGTGAAATTTGCCTAACGGCAAGTTGTCGATTAAATTTAATATAATTTAACAAAAATAAAAGAGCCGAACTAGGCTCTTTTTTTATTTTACTTTAGTTTTTGTTGGCTTTGCCATACGTTCATTACAAGTTTGTGGGGTAGCATTTTTACTAGCAATACTTGCATTTTTGCTTTGAAACCGTATATACTTACGTCTTTTCCTTTCTTTACGTCCTTAAAAGCCTTTCTTACAATTTGTTCTGGGGTGTACATTGCTACGTATTTTTTTACAATCGTTTCTTCGTTGGGTTTTACAGCCCTATTGAAAAATTCGGTTTTGGTCCAGAACGGGCAAACGGCAGTAACTTTTATTTTACGTTTTTTAAGTTCTCTATTTAACGCCCTTGAAAAATGTAGCACGAACGATTTTGTCGCACCGTAAACGTTTATATAAGGTATTGGTTGAAAACCTGCAACCGACGCAATATTAATTATCTTTGAATTTTCCTTCATAAAGGGAATACAAATTTGACAAGTAGCCATAACGGCTTTGCAGTTTAAGTCAACCATATTAAGATTTTCTTCTAAAGGAGTTTTAAAAACTGCTTCAAACTTGCCAAAGCCACTGCAATTTATCAACAAATCAAGTTCAACCTTTTCTCTTTCAAGTTTTTCCTTTAGTTCGTAAAATGTTTCGGTTTTGCTTAAATCTCTAGCAAAAACGTCTATTTCGTAGGGCAGAGAGTTTTTTAGTTCTAAAAGTCTATCTTCACGCCTAGCGATTACTATAAGTTTATCAAATTTACCATAGGTGTGTAAAAGTTCGGCAAACTTTTTGCCAATACCACTAGATGCACCCGTTATCAACGCTGTTTTCATAATAAAAATCTCCTTAAATAAATTTTAACCTAAAAAGAGAGTTTTTACAAGTATTTATTTTAATTTTTCGGCATAATTTATTTGAAAGGAGAATTATGGGATTTATTGACGAAATTAAAAACGTATTAAACATAGATGATTTTTCGCCTTGTTTTAAGGTGGTACTTTTCGACGATAAAGGTGCGTATTTTGAAAACGTTTTAAGCGTTAGGTGTTTTTATCCCGATAAAATAGAACTGTGCGTTAAAAGGGGGTGTGTTAGAATTTGTGGAGAAAACCTAAGCATAAAAAAATATTACGGAAACGACCTAGCAATAACGGGAAAGATTTTATCGGTGCAAAGAATTTAACGCTTTACACACGCTATATTGTTGAAGGCTTTAATCTTGACGCATTTATAAACACGGTCAAGAAAAAGGGGATAAACCTTTACGAAGTAAAAAAAATCGGGCAGAAAAAGATGTCTTTTTGCATTGAATACGCCCAAAATGAAAAATTTTTTGCAATTAATAAAAAATTGTGTTATAATGTTAAAAGAATAGGCGAAAAAGGTAAAGATTATCCACTTTTTTTGCTTATCAAAAACGTTGGTGCTACAATCGGTGCTATACTCTTTATATTGGTTTTCGCTTTTTTTAACGACTTTATATTCGCCTTTGAGTTTTCGGGGACGGGTAGCGTTTATAAAAAAGAAGTGGAAAACTATCTAAATAAAAGGGGTATAGTAAAATTTAGTAGGTTTTCCGACCTAAACTTAGACACCCTTTCAGACGAAATTTTAGCGTCAAGCGATAAACTTTCTTTTGCAGAAGTGAAAAAGAGTGGCAATAGGCTAGAAATAAATTTAGCAAGCAAAAAACCACCTACTTCTACACTTTCTGGCACAGCCAAAAATCTTGTCAGTTCGGTTGACGGGGTGGTGGAAGAAGTTAAGGTTTATCGTGGTACGGCACTTGTTAATAAGGGCGACCAAGTTAAATCGGGCGATTTACTTGTTGATGGCTTTGTTACCGTAAAAGATATTACCGTTACTACCAACGTCATTGCAACGGTTTCCATTAGGACTCAATCGGTTTTTACCTATACTTCTAATACCGACAAGGAAGAAAGCCTTGCTCTTGCCCTTGCCGAAGGGGTTTACGGGTTTGATTACGATGATTATTCGGTTACCGTAAACAAGTCGGTTGAAAATTACGAATACTTAGTGGTTTTAAGCCGTTTAGTAGTTTTATTTGCAGGATAAAAGGATACGTTATGGAATTTTTAACATCTGAAAAATTAAAGGTTTGGACGAAAAAGGACATAGTCTTAAATATCGTCGTTTACGCAGTAAACATTTTGGTGCTTTGTGCAATGTTTATAGGTATGGTGTACTTAAGGAGTCTTCACGGCGATGGAAGAATGACTGTTGCCGAATTTATGAGCAACTCCGGTCAAGTTATTAACTTTACAGTTTTGCTAGCACTTGCCGTTATGTTTATGGCGTTCTACTTTATATTTGAACAAAGTGATTTTATCAAAGAAGCGACAAATTCCGAAATGATTTTTTTAATGCTGGAAGTTTCACTACTTGTCGTTTTTGCTTCGGGAGAATATCTTAATATCTATATTCGTCCACTAGCATTTGCCGCTATTATGACTTTGTTTTTAACCGACACTAAGACGGCTGTTTTCGTAAACATAGTGTTTTGTCTTTTGTCATATCTATTCGATTCGTTCTCAGGTACTTTTACCGAATCTTACGAAAGAGTTTATTTCCTTATTATGGGATTTTCTTCGGGTATTATCGCCATTTACGTTTTAAATAATATCTATTCAAGACTAAAGATTATACTCACAAGTTTCATAATCTCATTGCCTTGCATACTTTGTTTGGCGTTGCCTTTCGTATGGTTTGGTTCATCGGGCGAAAGATTTTCTTCGCTTGCGTTCGGCTTGTTTTCAGGGCCTTTGGCTGTAACCTTGTTTATGTTAATGCTTCCTATCTTTGAAGGTATTTTTACTAAGGTTTCGTGCTTTAAGTACGCAGAACTAACCGACCACAAATCTAAATTCATTAGAAAAATGATTCTTCAAGCCCCCGGCACGTTTAACCACTCTATAATAGTGTCCAACATTGCCGAAGCGTGTGCGACTGCTATTGGCGAAGACGCTTTGCTTGCAAGAACTTGTGCTTATTATCACGACGTTGGTAAACTTCGTCGTCCGGAATTCTTTAAGGAAAATCAGGCGGACGGGTTTAACCCTCACGACGACATTACCCCCGAACTTTCGGCAAACATTATTAAAGCACACGGGGTTGACGGCTATAAACTCATTAAGAAGAATAGGCTTCCACAAGAAATAGCAGACGTTTGTATTCAACACCACGGAACTATGCCCATAATCTATTTTTACGACAAGGCTAAAAAGTTTACCGACGGTGAAGTGGATATTTTGCAATACTGCTACGCAGGGCCTAAGCCTCAAACCAAGATTGCCGCAATCGTTATGCTTGCCGACAGCAGTGAAGCAGTTACTCGTACCCTAAAAGACCGTTCTAGAGAAAACGTTAACGAAGTGGTTAAAAAGACGGTTAGCGACAGAATGAAACTAGGTCAATTTGACGAGTGCGAAATTACCTTAAAAGAATTGAACATTATTATTAATACAATAACTAATACTTTGACGGGGGTATATCACGACAGAGTAAAATACCCCAAGATGAAAATCGAAGGACTTGCCGAACTAGATAAAGAGGAAGAATAATGGCTGTTTTAAAGATTGAAAGTTTCGACAAACGAATACACCTTAAAAAAATTGCTCAAGCGGTTTATGAAACTCTTAACCAAACGGACGATTTAAAAGCCGAAATAGTATTTCACGACGCTAGCGAAATGCAAAAACTAAACGCTGAATCAAGGGGTGTGGACAAGGTTACCGACGTGTTGTCTTTTCCAACGCTCGACGGCGTGCGTGGAAAAATTATAAAGCAAAAAGATTTTCCACTAGATACAGATGGAAAGTATACTTTTATAGGCTCTATCGTTTTGTGCAGTCAAAAGATTATCGAACAAGCAAAAGAATACGGGAACACCGAAAAACAAGAGAGAGATTATCTTATTATTCACGGATTATTGCACTTGTTTGGCTACGACCACGAAATAGATTCAGACAAGGCGGAAATGAGAAAACTAGAAAAAGAAATTTTACTTAAATTAGGCAGGAAAGACGACTGATGAAAAGTGGATACGTAGCGGTTATAGGTAGAGCGAACGCAGGCAAAAGCACTTTAGTTAACGTTATGGTTGGCGAAAAGGTTGCTATCGTTTCACCAAAGCCCCAAACTACTAGAGATAGAATTTTAGGGGTATTGACGACAGAGACTGAACAAATTGCTTTTATCGACACACCGGGGCTTTATAAGGCGGACAACCTTTTAAATTCAGTAATGCAAAAAACGGTGCAAGATAGTGCCGAAGACGTAGATTTAATATTGTTCGTTTTAGACGTTCACGCAGGGATAAGCGAAAAGGACAAAAACATAGTGGAAAAGTTTGCTAAACTTGGCAAGCCGTTTATTCTTGTTCTAACGAAAATCGACATTATGCCGGAAAGCCTACTTCTATCGGTAATGAAAGATCTATCGGAATTAGGCGTAGACGTTGTTCCGGTATCTGCAAGAAAGAACAAGAACGTCAAAGAACTATTAAAAGTAATAAAATCTAAACTTCCCGACGGGGAAAAGATTTTTGAACAAGACATAATCTCAGACCGTTCGGAAAAATTTATGGTTGCCGAAATAATGCGTGAGAAAATTTTGCTCAAATTCGACAAAGAAATTCCACACGGCGTTGCGATTGTTATCAATAAATTTGCCTTAATGGAAGGGGGAAGAACGTACGAAGTCAACCTTGACATTATTTGCGAAAAGCCAAACCACAAGGCAATCTTGATAGGCAAAAGCGGTAGGGCAATAAAGGAAGTTTCGTCGTTTGCTAGGCAAGATATGGAAAAATTCTTAGGTAGAAAGGTTTTTCTAACTACTTACGTTAAGGTTAAAGAAGATTGGCGTAACAGTGCCTTTTTACTTAAAGAACACGGCTACGGCGACGGAAACGTTTAGAGTGAATAAATAAATTATTTTTGCCCATACTTTTTGTTCAAGGAGAATACTATGAACAAAAAAGAACAGTCTGAAAGACTATGGAAACTTTTTGAACAAACGGGCGAAATAAACTACTATTTGTTATATAGAAAAAGCATAGAGAAGTAGAAAATGGAAGAAAAATTAAGCGGAATAGTTTTAGGTGGTGTAAACTACGGAGAAAACGACAAAATATTAAAAGTATTTACCCTTGAACAAGGGACGGTTTCCGCTAAAATAAAGGGTGTAAAAAAGGCAGGTGCAAAACTTAGGTTTGCGTCCGAGCCTTTTTGTTTTGCCGAATTTATTTTCTCTAATACCAACAAAGGAAAAACAGTAATCGGTGCAAGCCTAATAGACAGTTTTTACACCATTAGGGTAGATTTAATTAGATACTATTGTGCCACTGCCGTGATAGAGTTTGTAAGACGATTTGAACTTGAATCAATAGTCAATAAAGATATGTTCGTTTTAACGCTAGACACTTTAAAAAATCTAGCGTACGGCGATGAAGAAGCAAAGAGTTTGTTGGTAAAATTCTTGCTACAAGCCCTAAAACTAACGGGGTATTCGATAAACCTTTCGGGTTGCTATAAGTGTGGCCAAGAAATTGACGGCAAGATTTATTTCGACTGTTACTCTGGTGGCTTTACCTGTGCAGAATGCTTTGAACAAGACGGCAGAGAAATAAATTATTTGACTTATTTGGCGTTAAGACAAGCGGAAAAAGGAGAAGAAATTTCAGAAGACGGAAGTGTTTTAGCATTAAGGCTTTTAGATTTTTATTTAATAAATAAAACGCAAGAAAAACTTAATTCGCTTAAGGAATTATTAAAAATTACCGCTTAAACTAAAAAAACTTATGCATAATTGTTGAAAAAAAATTAAATATGTTGTAAAATAGAAAGGTCATAGAAACTTATTAATATAGAGAAACAATTCAAGGAGATAAAATTATATGAAGTATGTTTACTTATTTAGCGAAGGCGACGCTTCAATGCGTGAACTTCTAGGCGGTAAAGGTGCTAACCTTGCTGAAATGACCAAAATTGGTTTACCCGTTCCACAAGGCTTTACCATCTCTACTCAAGCATGTACTCAGTACTACGAAGACGGCAGACAAATCAACGACAGCATTAGAGCAGAAATTATGGAATACATAGAAAAGCTCGAAGCAATCACCGGCAAGAAGTTCGGCGATTTAGAAAATCCGTTGCTTGTATCCGTTCGTTCTGGTGCAAGAGCATCAATGCCAGGTATGATGGACACCATCTTAAACTTAGGCTTAAACGAAGAAGTTGTTGAAGTTCTTGCTAAAAAATCAGGAAACGCTAGATGGGCTTGGGACTGCTACAGAAGATTTATTCAAATGTATTCTGACGTAGTTATGGAAGTTGGTAAGAAATACTTTGAAGAACTCATTGATAAGATGAAGGAAGAAAAGGGTATTAAACTCGACGTTGAACTTACCGCTGACGACTTAAAAGAACTCGCTCATCAATTTAAAGCAGAATATAAAGCAAAAATCGGTGCTGATTTCCCTGCAGACCCCAAAGAACAACTTATGGGTGCAGTAAAAGCAGTTTTCCGTTCTTGGGACAACCCCAGAGCAAACGTTTACCGTCGTGACAACGATATCCCATATTCTTGGGGTACTGCCGTTAACGTTCAAGCAATGGCTTTCGGTAACATGGGTGAAAACTGTGGTACTGGTGTTGCGTTTACTCGTGACCCTGCAACCGGTGAAAAGAAACTTATGGGTGAATTCTTAACCAATGCACAAGGCGAAGACGTTGTTGCTGGTGTTCGTACACCAATGCCTATCGCTCAAATGGCTGAAAAATTCCCCGCTGCGTTTGAACAATTCCAAAAAGTTTGTGAAATCCTTGAAAATCACTATCACGATATGCAAGATATGGAGTTCACCGTTGAAAACGAAAAACTCTATATGCTTCAAACTAGAAACGGTAAGAGAACTGCTCAAGCAGCCCTTCAAATTGCCGTTGACTTGGTTAAGGAAGGTCATAAGACTAAGGCTGAAGCAGTTAGCATGATTGACCCACGTAACCTTGACACTTTATTACACCCACAATTCGACGCTAAAGCATTAAAGGTTGCTACGCCTATGGGACGTGGTCTTGGTGCTTCTCCTGGTGCTGCTTGTGGTCAAATCGTTTTCTCTGCTGAAGACGCTGAAGCATGGAAGAGTGCTGGTAAGAAAGTAGTTCTAGTTCGTTTAGAAACTTCTCCTGAAGACATTACCGGTATGAAAGCCGCTCAAGGTATCTTGACCGTTCGTGGTGGTATGACTTCTCACGCAGCAGTTGTTGCTCGTGGTATGGGTAAGTGTTGTGTATCAGGCTGTGGCGACATCGCTATGGACGAAGAAAACAAGAAGTTTACCTTAAACGGCAAAACTTACGTTGAAGGCGATTACATTTCTATCGATGGTAGCACCGGTGCTATCTACGACGGAATTATTCCTACCGTTGACGCTGAAATTTCAGGCAACTTCGGTACTATTATGGGTTGGGCTGATGAATTCAGAACATTAAAAGTTAGAACTAACGCAGACACCCCTGCAGACGCTAAAAAGGCAAGAGAATTAGGTGCAGAAGGTATTGGTCTTTGCCGTACCGAACACATGTTCTTCGAAGCAGACAGAATTGCTGCATTTAGAGAAATGATTTGTTCTGATACCGCTGAAGAAAGAGAAATCGCACTTGCTAAAATTCTTCCATATCAACAAAGCGACTTTGAAAAGTTATACGAAGCGTTAGAGGGTACTCCCGTATGTATCCGTTTCTTAGACCCACCACTTCACGAATTCGTTCCTACTACTGAAGAAGATATCGCTACTTTAGCAAAAGCACAAAACAAGAGTGTTGAAGACATTAAAGCGTTAATCGCTTCTCTCCACGAATTCAACCCAATGATGGGACACCGTGGTTGTCGTTTAGCAGTTACCTATCCTGAAATTGCTAAGATGCAAACTACCGCTGTTATTCGTGCTGCTATCAACGTTCAAGCAAAGCATAAAGATTGGGCTGTTAGACCTGAAATTATGATTCCGCTAGTTGGCGACGTTAAAGAATTGAAATATATCAAGGCAGTAGTTGTTGCAACTGCTGACGAAGAAATAGCAAAAGCAGGCGTTAAACTTGATTACGAAGTAGGTACTATGATTGAAATTCCTAGAGCGTGCGTAACGGCAGACGAAATTGCAGAAAATGCAGACTTCTTCTGTTTCGGTACTAACGACTTAACTCAAATGACCTACGGCTTCTCAAGAGATGACGCAGGTAAGTTCTTAAGCGACTACTATGACGCTAAGATTTTTGAAAACGATCCGTTCGCAAAACTTGACCAAAACGGTGTTGGCAAGTTAATGTCAATGGCAATCAAACTTGCTAGACCTGTAAACAAGAACTTACACGTAGGTATCTGTGGTGAACACGGTGGTGACCCATCGTCAATCGAATTCTGCCACGAAATTGGTTTAGATTACGTATCTTGTTCGCCATTTAGAGTTCCAATTGCTAGACTCTCAGCCGCACAAGCAAATATCAAAAACCCAAGAAAATAATTTTTAATTAAATAAAAAATAAGGTTTTAGTAGTCATTCTTATCTGAGAGTGACTACTTTTTTTCTCTTAAAAATCTCTTATCAGGTCAAAAATCGGTCAAAAAGCGTCGATTTTTCTTCGAAATTTAAGTAAATTAAGTATAATATTTACTTTTATTAACCAATTTTACATAAACCACTTTATTTTTTATAATGTTTTATGTTAAAATAGTTAAAATTTGTTTTAAAATATGTATATGGCAAAACTTATCCCTTAGTTAGTGTAACGTCTCTTAAACGTACAGTTATTGACTGCCTTGACGATATTGATGCAGGTGGTGGAATCGATGAAATCTTAAATACGTTTGTCCAAATTCGTGTTCTAGATGAAACAAAATTACTGGAAACGCTAAAAGCATGCGATTTGGTATTCCTATATCAAAAAGCGGGCTATGTATTAGAACATTTCAAAGACAAATTTATGCTGACCGATTCGTTCTTTGAAGAGTGTAAAAGTAGACTAACCAATCAAATAATATATTTTTTACAAGACGAGCATAAAGAGATAGAATTTAGTTCTAAATGGAAACTTATGACTCCTAAAAATCTTAAATCTCGATTAAATGAAGGATATTAATGGAGTTTTCAAGACAATGCTTGACTTTTAAAGAAAAATACGTAAAATTATATTTAGTGTAAATTAATTTCGCCAAAAAGCGAGAGAGACAGACACTGTAAAGTATATTAAAAATATTATTTATAAGGAGAATTTTATTATGGAATTCAAAGTTTTTCAAAAAGAACTAGAAGTACAATCTAAGGGCTGGAGACCTACTTTCCACGACATCTCTAAAGAAGTTATGGATATCGTTAAACAATCTGGCATTAAAAACGGCACGGTAACAATCGCATCGCACCACACCACTTGTTCGGTTATGGTTCAAGAATGTTCACACGACGTTGACATTTACGACTTAGAATACTTACAACACGACCTATTAAAAATTATGCAAAAGTTAATCCCCGACTATTCGGAAAACAATGCGTATATGCACCCCGGTCCTATCCACTCTCAATTTGGTAGATACGTAAACGAACCCGGAGATTTCACTTCTCTTAATACAGACGGACATTTGCGTTCAGTATTCTTTGGTAGAAGCGAAGCAATGACGATTAAAGACGGCGTATTAGACGGTGGTGAATTCGCACACGTTTACTTTATCGATTGGGACCAAGTTAGAGCAAGACATCGTCAAATCAACGTTACCGTAATGGGTACTACTGATGACGTAAACGACAGAAAATATAATGATGGCAAGGTTATTGATACCGGAAGAAAATTCACCGAAGAAGAAAAAGCTTACGACGTTCATTACGATTTACAACAAACAAGAAGATTCTAAAATGAAAAATTTTCTTGGTGTTGACTTTGGTACAACGAGTCTGAAAGCCTGTCTTTTTAATGAAAAAGGAGTTAGACTTGCTACCGAATCAATTCAATACGAACTTATAACGGTTGGGGAATTCGTGGAATTCCCCGCCGAAAAGTTTTTTGAGGTTTTTAAAAGCGTTTATGATAAGATATCCGCTTCTTTTTCTATTGATGCACTTGCAATCGACACGCAAGGGGAGACGCTTATTGTCTTAGACAAAGACGGAAATTCACTTAGAAACGCTATTATTTGGCTTGACAACAGGGCGGAAAAACAAGCAAACGAAATGCAGGAAAAATTCGGATTAAAGTACGTATATGAACGTACTGGGCAAGCCGAGATTCCCGCAGGCTACCCTTTACCAAAAATTAAGTGGATTAAGGAAAACGAACCCGACCTTTTTGAAAAAGCCGACAAGTTCTTATTATTGGAAGACTATATAATTTATAGATTAACGGGCAAATTTTACGCTTCACGCTCGCTTTATTCAAGTTCGCTTGCGATGGATATTAAGACGGGCGAATACATACCTGAATTTTTAGAGTTTGCGGGCATTGACGAAAGTAAACTTCCTGCCCTTGTTGAAAGTGGCGTTGTGGTTGGCGAATATAACGGCGTTAAAGTCGTTTCTTCTGCACTGGACCAGATTGCTGGTATCGTTGGGGCAGGCTTAACTAAAGAAGGGATAATTAGTGAAACTACCGGTACTGCCTTAGCAGTATGTTCGTTGACAAAAGAATTTCCGCCTTACTATGACGGATTGAAAGTTTCAGTTTATTACGTTAGTAAAGGCGTTTACTGTTTACTTATGTGGGCTCCTACCGCCGGTGCTACGATGGAATGGGTTAAAAAGACCTTCTGCGACGGTTTAGATTACGGCAAAATTAACGAACTTGCTCAAAGCGTTCCCGCTGGATGCGAAGGTTTGATTTGTATTCCACATTTATGCGGTGCGGTTATGCCCGAAAACAATCCCAAGGTAAAGGGCGTGTTCTACGGTATGGAATTAAAGCATACTAAGGGACATTTTATCCGTTCAGTTATGGAGTCGGTTGCCTTTACCATTAAAGAATTTGTAGAATTTATGAACGTACCTACTACAGAAATTCGTTCAATGGGTGGTGGTGCAAACAGTAAACTTTGGTGCGAAATTAAAAGTTCGGTTATGGGCATGACGGTGAAAACTTTAAGAGAAAAGGAAACGGCGTGTCTTGGTTCAGCGATTTTTGCAGGCGTTGGGGTTGGTGTGTTTAAGTCTATAAATCAAGCGTCTAACGTTTTAGTTGCTACCGAAAAAGAATATTCGACAAACGACTGTTATGCTGAAATTTTTGAAAACTATAAAAACAAATCAAAAGAATTGATTAAAACTTTTTAACTAGGTAAAATTAAAATTAAAAACACCTAAAAAGGTCGAAAGAAATATCTTTCGACCTTAAATTTTATCTTAACTATTTAATTATTATTTTTTGTCTGTGCTACCAAAACCACCGACTCTTATTCCGTCGCAATCGTCGTCGTAGGTAATTCCGTATTCAACGAAAACGCCTTGTGCAAAAGCCTTGCCTTTTTCTAAAACGATTTCCTTGTCGCCACAGTTAGTCATTTTTATAAAGATATGTCCTTCGTTTTCGGCGTAGTAATAATCGCTGTCGATAATTCCTACCGTGTTATTTAGGGTTAGTCTATACCTAAAACCTAAACTGCTTCTAGGGTAAATTTTAAGCACCCAACCCTCGTCGATTTTAACCCTTATTCCCGTAGGAACGGTTACCGTTTTACCTAAACCAATAGTTAAATCACTATTAAGGAAAAAGTCGTAGCCGGCACTTCCTTTAGTGCTTCTCTTTGGTAAAATGATGTTTGAGTATTCTTCAGTAGTTCCACTTTTTAGAAATTGAGAGAGTGAAACTTTTTCAAACAGTGCTATCTTCTTCATTTATTTTTCTCGCTTTTAATTTTATTTATAAAAATAATAGTTGATACTACCATAATAACAAACATTATCAAAATATACAAGGGGAAAATCTTAAAAGATATATTTTCTGCCAAAAATCCAAATATTGGTGGCATAATCAGTATGCCTAAGGTTGCCATAAGCATTTGTGCACCCACCATAGACATTGACACTTCTTCGCCGAAGAATTTTGGCGTTTGATAGGTTAGGTTTGGATAGGTAGGTCCGTTGCCTAGTCCTATTAAAAATAACGCCACCCCCTTAAACTGTACGGGCAAGGGTAAAAATAATATAAGTATTCCTAAACCAACCGTGCTATACCCGATTGCTAGAATTTGTTTATAACAAAGTCTATTAGACACTATGCCCGATAAAAATCTTCCAACCGTCATGCCAACGTAAAAGAATAGGAAAATTCTTGCAGCCTGTGCTTCGCTAATACGAACCGTTTCAACTAGGTAAGTGCAACTCCAAGTCCCGCAAGTAAATTCTAAAGCAGTAGTGGTAAAATAAACCACCCAACCTATTACTACGCCGGGGGTTTTTATTAATTGAGAAAGCGTTAAGGTTTTACCCTTTTTTTCAACGATGTGTTTTTGGGCGTTGACCTTTTTCCATAACGGTAAACTGATTAACGATAAAAGGGTTATTCCCAACTGAATATAAAAAACAATTCTATATCCAAGTCTCCAATCGTTAGAATAGGACAAAGCAAGGGACAATAGGTAAGGACTAAGTGCAACGCCGACACCGTAAAAACAGTGTAGAAAATTCATATGCGTAGCACTGTAATTTAGAGCAATATAATTGTTTAGCCCTGCGTCGATTGCACCTGCACCAAACCCTGCAGGGATAGACCAAACGCACAACGCTAAAATATTATTAGAAAGTGAAAAACCTAAAAGCGAAAGGGCGATTATAGCCGAAGAAAGTAAAGTTATCGTCTTAGTTCCAAACTTATTTATAAGTCTTGCACTAAAAAAACTAGATAACGCCGTACCTATTGAAATTATTATAGTAACAAAGTTAGCGTAATCTTTAGGAAGCCCTAAATCAGAATAAATAGCCGGCCAAGCAGCACCGAACAAGGAGTCGGGAAGACCAAGCCCTATAAAAGAAACGTATATAACTATTAGTAGTAGTGTAGTCATTTTTCTCCTTGAAATTAAACGAATAATAGCATTGTAAGTAATGCAGAGATAAGAGTGGGGATAGCAGTTATCGTTCCGTAAAGCACGAATTTACTAAATGGTAAATCTACTTGATACGACTTAAGAATTTTGTTCCACATAATCCCAGCAAGTGCCCCAACGGGAGTGATAAATGCACCTATATTAGAACTGATTATCGCACCGTATAAAGCATAAAGATTGCCCGACGGTACAATTTCAGAAAAAAGCACGCTCATCGGGATATTGTTTAGTAAATTTGCACAGCCTGCCGAAGCAAACCCAAAAACTATTCCATCCGTCTTGCTATTTGTTGCAAGATGTTTACCAAAAATTTCGGTTAGTCCGTTGGTTTTTAAGGATAATACCAAAACGAACATAGATAAAACGAAAGGTATTAGTTCGAACGGTAATTTTTTAATGGAAGTTAAAATTTTGTACACGCCCGTTTTTGTGTAAAGTCTATAAACTAGGTTTATTACTATTAGACTTATTGCAAGCGTTAGGCAAATAAGATAGGTTTCTAACTCCAAAAAGTCCGATACAGTTAACAAAATTATACAAATTATTAAATGTACTAACGCCACGATAAGTGGAAATTTTTCAATGCGTTCTATGTTTTTACCGTGGTGTTCGTAGGGATGACTATCTAAGGTCGTCTCGCTTGAAATCTTTACGCTTAGCGATTTTCTAAACAATAGATAAATTACAAACGCCGAAACCGTTCCCGAAACAAGGGCAGGGATAAACATTGTTAAAAGGTAAGATATAAAGGTTACACCGTGCGATTCTGCTAGATAAATATTGGTGGGGTTGCCTATAACTAATGCTAAAGAAAATGTGTTTGCAGCAATAAATTCCCCAAAAAGGAAAGGCAAGGGCGAAATTTTAGCCTTTTTAGCAAAGATGCAAACGGGTGGGGTAAGGGTTAAAATTATTATATCGTTAGAAGTAAAAATGGTTAGCACTGCCACCGTAAAATACAAAATGAAAAATAGTTGTTTTTGGTTTAACTTGCATTTTTCAAATATAAATTTTGCAACTAAGTCAAAAAACCCTGCGTCCCCTAAAAATACCGAAATAGAAGTCATCGATATAAAAAGTATTAAAATTTTTAAGGGGTTTACTCCGTCTTTAACTAAAAAACAGTCCAAAACTTCTTTTAATGAAACCGTTTTAAATAATAGCAAGGCTATTGCACCAACTAGTGCAACCACCCAATAAAGACCAAGCCCAAATCTTCCTATCTTTACGTAAGGCTTGAATATAATTGTCAGTACCAATAACACGGCTGTTATTGACGATATAATTATACAAGCAGTCATAATACGATTATTATATCAAACGATAAACCTAAAAGCAAACCTTTAAAATAAAAAGGTATTAAAAGGCTAAAATATTAATTGAAAAAAAATACTGCTTGTGTTAGAATATATTTAATAAATAAAGAGAAGTGCTAATATGAAAAAATTCGATACAAAAGTCCAACATTTAAAGTACAAGGTATTAAGGGAAGTTGCTAGGTTTGCGTGGCAAGGCACGCTTACTGAAAACATAGTAAATATTCCTAAAATGATTGTTACTAAAAAAGAACCCACTATGCGTTGCTGTATTTATAAAGAACAAGCAATAGTAATGGAAAGGGTAAAACTTGCTATGGGTGGAAACCCCGAAAACAAGAACGTTATAGAAGTTATAGGCATTGCTTGTGACGAGTGTCCTATGAGTGGTTATGAAGTTACCGATTATTGCAGAGGTTGTCTATCACACCGTTGTGAAGACGTTTGTAAAAAGAACGCAATAACTTTCGACCACCAACTAAAAGCACATATCGACAAAACAAAATGTGTAGATTGTGGGCTTTGTGCTAAAGTTTGCCCGTACGGTGCGATAAGAAACCATAAACGCCCTTGCGAAATGGCTTGTAAGGTTAAGGCTATAAGTTCTGGCGAAGACCACACGGCTGTAATCAACGATGAAAAGTGCATTTCTTGTGGTGCGTGCGTTTATCAATGCCCTTGGGGTGCAATAAGCGATAAATCTTACATACTTGACGTTATAGACTTAATAAAAAAGAGCGAAAACAACACTAAGTATAAAGTTCACGCAGTGGTTGCCCCAGCGATATCAAGTCAATTCGTTTACGCAAAACTAGGGCAAGTAATAAAAGGCATAAAAGAACTAGGCTTTAATGAAGTAACCGAAGCGGCGTTAGGTGCTGATATGGTTGCTTTGTCCGAAGCAAAAGAACTTACCGAAAAGGGATTTTTGACAAGTTCTTGCTGTCCAGCCTTTGTTTCATACGTGCAAAAACAGTTCCCCGATTTAGCCGAATACGTTTCGCATACCCTTTCGCCTTTTGCGACAATTTCTAAAAAGATAAAGGAAAAAGACCCCAATTGTAAAGTGGTATTTATAGGGCCTTGCACTGCTAAAAAAATGGAATTCAAAAAAGACGACGTTGCTCCTTACGTTGACAGCGTAATCACTTTTGAAGAACTTCAAGCATTGTTCGATAGTAAGGATATCGACATTACAACTCTAGAAGAAGAAAAACTTGAAAATGCTTCATACTACGGTAGAATTTTTGCAAGAAATTGTGGTTTATCTGAGGCTGTTGCCGAGGGGTTAAAGGAAAGTGGCTTAGAAAACTTTGACCTAAAAGCCGTTTCTTGCGACGGAATAGAAGCGTGTAGAATTGCTTTACTTAAAGCACAAAAACGCATACTTGACGGAAACTTTATAGAAGGTATGGCTTGTATCGGTGGTTGCATTGGTGGGGCAGGTTGTTTAACTCACGGTGAAAGGAATAAGATAGAAGTTGATAAACACGGCAAGCAATCAAAAATTACCGATATAAAAAGTGCCGTAGGCGAATACGAAAAGAATAAATAGGAGAAGAAAATGATTTTTAAAAATATTAGATATGTTTTAAATGCACTACTTAAAGATATAAAAAAGATTTGGTTTGTTTCGACTTTAATTGCTGAAATTTCTTTTATACTTCTTTATGCTTATTCGATTTATAGCAATATAAACGAGTTGTTTTTCTTAATTATTTATTCGGTTTTATTTGTCGTATCTTTATCTGCTTTTATTTTACATTGGGTATTAAGTGACGGTGATTTGCCTTTAGAGATAAAAGAAAAAAATCCGCAAGTCGAATTTATCGTTGCGGATTAAAAAATACAGTTTATGTAAAAAGCCCGTTTTGTAGTATAAAACGGGCTTTTTAATTTAATCATTAAATTTTAATCGACAAAACCAATCAAATAATCAACTGAAACATCAAAAATGGTTGCCATTATCTTAAGTTGTTCAATACTTGGCTCGCTATTTCCTTTTTCCCAATGTGATATTGCCATTTTTGACATGTTTAATAATTTCCCCAACTCAAATTGAGAAAGATTGTTTACTTTTCTTAATTCTTTTAACCTTTCAGAAAACTGCATAATTAAATGGTATCAAAAATTGTTACAAAAAACTTGACAGTAACAAAATTTGTTACTATAATTATATTTATTAAAAAAAATTTTATACAAAGGATAAGTAAAGTAATGAGTGAGATTGAGAAAATTAACGAGATTATAGAGAAAAAAGAAGAAGCACTACGTGAAACTAGGGCAAAATATAAAAAAGAAAGAGAAGAGATTTTTTCTTCGGAAGAAATTAAAAAACAAAAAAATCTATTTAAGCAATCAAAAGGTTGTTATTTAGGACTTTTGGTAGGAATTTTGGGGATTGCTTTTTTTGCTTTTCCAGAACTTGAAAATGGTAGTTCGGGAAAGGGAATTATATTTGTTATTGGTTCTATTATTTTAGGTGTTATAATTCAAAAAATTAAAAATTATATTTTCTCTAAAATGGTTAAAAAAGAAGAGTATGAGAAATATCTAAATATTGAAAAAGAAGAAAAAGAAGCGATAAAGACTATTTTAGAGAGTATAGAAGATAGTAAGTTAGACCGTTTAGAAATTTCGGCAAAAGAAAAAAGGGCTAATAAACTTTTTATTGGAACAGGTTTGGACAATTCCGTAGGGCTATATTTTTGCGAGCCTGAAAAAATTGAATTTACGATTGACGGAATAAATTATGGAAATATAAAAGGCGTTGCTTCTTTCCCTGTAACTCCAGGCAGACACGTAGTAACAGCAAAGTATTTGCTTAAGGTTTCTAAAGGGGATAACAGATAGACTATAGAAGACTCTGTGCCAGCAGTAGTTATTGACGTAGACGAAAATGGTGGGTTTATCTTTTTTGAACTTGTTCTTTCTATGAAAGGCTTGCAAGTCTTTACAGATGTGCATTTTAGCGAAGAAAATAGTAAAGAATTTAATAAATATGCCACGACCTATGGAAGTAGAACGTATTATTAATAAAAAAGCCCGATACATAAATTGTATCGGTTTTTTTCTTTTTAAGTGTTAATTTTATAAGATTATCATTTGATGTCCGTTGTGTTTTTCGCCCGTTGCTAGATTATATAAGTCGTTTGCTAAAACGTCCTTTTCGTAACAAGCAAGTGCAGTCTTTTTAAGCGTTTCGCAATCGCTTTTTCTAGTTAGAACGGGAATAGTGGCTTTTTTAGAAATTTCGGAAACGATTGATTTGCTTTCCGATTTAACTGCCAAAATTTTCGCATAAAGTTTATCATTTAGACAAGCCTTTACTAACGGATTATAAATCTTTAATAGGTTATTTACCAAAATTCGCCTTACTCTTGCTAGGGTATAACGCTTGGTGGAAACCTTTTCTACTAACGTATTATAATAAAGATTATCTTTTATTAATGCTTTAATTCGATTTTCAAGCCCTTCGGTACAATCTAAAATATCGGACATTTCTTTAGCGTCTGCAGTAATTACGGCAGAGAGAAGCATTTGCTCTATCAAAATTGGATAGGGCTTTAATTCTTTATATACAAACTTTGGAACGCTTTTTTTAACCTTAGATTTTTTACCTAGTTTAATCGTTTCTCTAATGCTGGTTGCACTAGTAATTCCCTTTTTCAAGGTAGCATCGTTATGGTCGCCCGTCCTTATTAAAGGATAAATTTCTATCGAACTCTTAGATTGTAAAATGGCTTTAGTGTATTCTAGTCCCAAAATATTGTTTGGTGAAGAAAGAAGTTTATCGTCGAACTCTTTATACAAAGTTTTAACGGCGTTAAACCTTGCTTTTGCAAACGAAACACCCGTGTCAAGTTGGGCTTTTAATTCTTTTTTGAATTCTTTACTTTCGCTAGTTAGTAAGGAAGCAAGAGCGATATAATCTTCGGCACAGCCACTTTCAACGCCAAAGCAAATTCCGTCAACAACGTTTAGTCCGTTTAGAATATTTATCGCACCCTTAGCAAAAACTTCGGCGTTGTTGCACGCAAAAACGGTGGGAAGTTCAATCACTAGGTCAGCACCTGCAAGCAAGGCGAGTTTAGACCTTGTAAACTTATCCAAAATCGCAGGTTCGCCACGCTGAGTAAAATTACCACTCATTATAACGATAATTTTTTCGGCTTTAAGCACGTTTTTAACGTATTCAATTTGTTTTAGATGCCCTAAATGCAAAGGATTGTATTCGGCAATCACTGCACAAACTTTCATCGTTACCTCTTTTTAAAAAACAAGTTAAAAAACATTTACTTTTAAGTAAAAATGTTGTAAAATATAACGGATTGATAATCATTATACACTAAATCATAAAAAAACAAAAGTATTTTAACCAAAAGGAGTATTAGTTATGTCTAAAATCTTGGAAAACATAATGAAAGAAGCAAGTTTATTGCAAAAGAACATAGTTCTTCCTGAAGGCGAAGATAGCCGTGTAGTTTTGGCTGCTTCTGAAACCGTAAAAGAAGGCTTTGCAAAGGTAACGTTACTTGGCAACAAGGACGAAATCGCTAAAAACAATCCCGAAATCGACCTTAACGGTATCAATATCGTTGACCCTGTTACCGACCCCAATGCTATTAAGTACGCTGAAATTTTGTACCAATCTAGACTTGGTAAAATCAATAAAAAGACTGGGCTTCCCGAATATGCTGACGTTGAATCGGCTAAAGCGTCTATTCTTAAAGACTATACTATGTACGGTGCTTTAATGTTAAAGGCTGGCGACGTGGACGGTTTGGTTTCTGGTGCTTGCCACTCTACTGCAAACACTTTAAGACCAGGCTTACAAGTTATTAAAACTGCTCCTGGAATCGCAACCGTTTCAAGTTCGTTCATTATGATTGCTCCAGAAGGCGAAAATAAATACAACCCAGACGGCGTTGCAGTATTTGCAGACTGTGCTATCAATATCGAACCAGACGCAAAACAACTTGCAGACATTGCTATTTCTTCTGCTGAAACTGCTAAAAACATTGCAGGTATCGAACCTAGAGTTGCTATGCTTTCTTTCTCAACCAAGGGTTCTGGTAACGACGACAAGTTCTTTAAGAGTGTTCCCAAAATGCAAGAAGCAACGGCTATTGCTAAAGAATGTGCTCCCGACCTTATTTTGGACGGCGAATTCCAATTCGACGCAGCAGTTGCTCCCGAAGTTGGTAAGTTAAAAGCACCCGACAGCAAGGTTGCAGGAAACGCTAACGTTTTCGTATTCCCCAATATCAACGCTGGTAACATTGGTTACAAAATCGCACAAAGATTTGGTGGATATCTTGCATTAGGTCCTATTTGTCAAGGCTTTGCTAAGCCTATAAACGACTTGTCTAGAGGTTGTTCTTCAGACGACGTTAAGGCAGTTATCGCTATAACTGCTCTTCAAGCAAAATAATTTAAGAGGTATAAAAATGAAAGTTTTAGTAGTAAACGCAGGCAGTTCTTCACTTAAATATCAACTTATCGATATGGATAACGAAAGCGTTATCTTAAAAGGTCTTTGCGAAAGAATTACTTTCGAAGGTGGTCAATTAACTCAAAAGACTTTTGACGGTAGAGAAACTCTTATCAAACAAGACATGCCTTCTCATAAAGAAGCAATGCAATTAGTATTAGAGGCAATGCTCGATAAAGAACTCGGTGCTTTAGGTAGCGTTTCTGAAATCGGTGCAGTAGGACACAGAGTTCTTCACTCTGCTGAAGACTTCCACGAATCTGTTGTTATTGATGATGAAGTTATTAAGATTTGTGAAAAGAACGCTGAATTAGGGCCTTTACACATGCCCGGCAACATCGCTTGCATTAAGAGTTGTAGGGAAGTTATGCCCGGTGTTCCTATGGTTGCTGTTTTTGATACAACTTTCCACTCGACTATGCCTGCTAAGGCGTTTATGTACGCTATTCCTTACGAAGCATACGAAACCTACAAGATTAGAAAGTATGGCTTCCACGGTACTTCACATAAGTTCGTTAGCGAAGAAGTAGGAAAACTTCTAGGCAAGAACGCCAAAATGGTTATCTGCCACTTAGGTAACGGTTCTAGTATTTCGGCTGTAAAAGACGGCAAGTGCCAAGATACTTCTATGGGCTTCACACCCCTTGAAGGTTTGATTATGGGTACTCGTTCTGGCGATATTGACCCCGCCGCAGTTGACTATTTGAGAGTTAAACTCAACCTTAAACCCGAAGAAGTAGTAAACTTCTTAAACAAAAAGTGTGGTGTTATGGGCGTTAGTGGTTTCTCTAGTGATATTAGAGACCTTACCACTGCAAGCAAAGAAGGTAACGAAAGGGCAACTCTCGCTTTAGAAATGCTTGCTTATAGAGTTAAAAAGTACGTTGGTAGTTATTTAGCAACCTTAAACGGTGCAGACGCTATCGTATTCACGGGTGGTATCGGTGAAAATTCTTCACTCGTTAGACGTTTAGTTATGGAAGGTATGGAATATTGCGGTGCAAAACTCGACCTTGCTAAAAACGAAGTTCGTGGCGAAACCTATATAAACACCGAAGATTCTAAGGTTAAAATTATCGTTATGCCCACCAATGAAGAACTCTCAATTGCAAGAGAAACTAAAAATCTTACCTTAAACAAGTAGGATTAGGGCGTTATAAACTCAAAAAAGTATAAAAAACCGTTGACAAGACGAGTTAAAATAGTATATACTTGTTAGGCTTATAAATAGGTGAATTATGATTTTAGATTTACGAAAAATCAAAAGAAGTGGTAAAGATACGCAAGATTTCTTTTTTCTTTACTCGCCGGAAGACTTTACTGTGGATATTCCAAACACAACGTTAAAGTTACCTGTTGAAATAAGCGGTAGTGTTACAATAACTGATAATCACTCGGCATATCTTGACGGAGAAATTAAGTTTTCTTTAGTTGGAGAGTGCAGTAGATGTCTAGAATCTGTGGAACAAAGTTTTATTACTGAGTTTTCGGAAGATGCTGGCACGGGTGATGACAGTTATCCCGTAATCAACGACACAATCAATCTCGTAAGACTAGTTGAAGATTGCATACTATCGGAAATACCGATAAATCTTCTTTGTAAGGAAGATTGCAAAGGGTTATGTTGTTCTTGTGGTGCAAATCTCAATGATGGCGAGTGCAAATGTAAAAAATAATAGGGAAGGTAGAATACAATGGCTGTACAAAAAAGTAAAACGTCTAAACAGAGAACTAATACAAGATTCGCACAATGGAAGTTAGAAACTCCTAATTTAAGCGAATGTCCTCATTGCCACAAATTAAAGGCTTCTCACAGAGTATGCCCTAAGTGTGGTTATTACGACGGCAAGCAAGTTGTTGACGTATCTGCAAAAGAAAAGAAAGACTAATATTAAATTCAAAAGAAGAACGCAGAGTCTTTTTCTCTGCGTTTTTACTTTTTTGTTTAAAAAAAGTGGATAAAAAAGCGTGCAAACGCTTTGAAAAATAAATTTTTTGTGGTAGAATATATATCGCAAGTGCGGATATGGCGGAATTGGCAGACGCGCTAGACTTAGGATCTAGTGGGCGACCGTGGGGGTTCAAGTCCCTTTATCCGCACCAATAGAAAAAAGGTGGCATTGTTGCCACTTTTTTTCTATTTGATATAGTTGTAACATAAAGGGACTTGAATTAGGAGCCAGCAACTTTAGTTGCGTGTTCGCCAATAGGCGAAAAAACAGTCCAGTGGACTGTTTTGCGGGAGGCTCGAGAGAAGCAAGTCCCTTTATCCGCACCAATAAAATAAAAAGAACGGAAACACCCGTTCTTTTTATTTTGCCGTCCGAAAGGGACTTGAACCAAGGTTCAATCCCTTAGCAGGGGACGGCGACCCTTTTGTCTTGATAGTTGGTCAAAGAAAATTTACCAAATTTTTATTTGAAAAATAAATAAAAATTGACAAAGTGGTTAAAATATAATACACTTAATACATAAACTTATAAAAAAATAAAAAGGATAGACGACTGATTTATGTTGATATGTGTATTTGGTGGGGCTAGTAAAAAAATTGACAAAAAATATATAGACGAAGGTTATAGCCTTTCATATAAACTTGCAAAGCGTGGACACGACTTGATTTACGGTGGTGGTTCTGAAGGGCTAATGGGTGCTTCGGCAAGGGGCTTTAAGGATGGCGGTGGAAAAATTCACGGGGTTGTTCCACAATTTTTTATCGATGGCAAAATGGAAACGCTTTACGATAAATGCGATAAGTTTACCGTAACTAAGGATATGACCGAAAGGAAAAATCTTATGGAAGACGAGTGCGAAGCCTTTATTATTACCCCCGGTGGTATAGGCACTTACGACGAATTGTTTGAGATTTTAACCTTAAAGCAATTGGGTAGGCACGATAAGGCGATTGCTATCTTAAACACCGATGGATATTACGATTGGCTAAAAAGAATGATGGACGATTGTGTTGCAAAAGGCTTTATCAACGAACAATGTAACAACTTAATAAAATATTTTGCGGACCAAGACGAACTTATAAAATATCTGGAGAGTTATTCGCCACTAGATATAGAGTGGCAACTTCTTAAAAAAAGTTAATATTAAAAAGAGTATAAAAGATTGACACTTCATATAAAATTTGGTATAATAGTATCGAAAAAAATCGAAAGAACAACAGTCGAAATTGTTGCTGGTATCGGTTAAGCCACGATGCACTTTAGCAAAGGATTAAAAGGGGTTGTATTGGCAACGGGCTGGAATTGTGCCGGCTCGTTTTTCATTTTTTAGAGAACCATAAAGGAACAGTATGGAACTTTTACAAAAGGCAATTATAGAAAAAGGAAAGGTTTTGCCTGGTAACGTATTAAAGGTTGGTGCCTTTCTTAACAATCAAATAGACGTTAAGTTGCTTGCGGAAATGGGTAAAGAAATCCGTTCGCATTTTAGAGACTGCGAAGTAACCAAGATTTTGACGGTGGAAGCATCGGGCATAGGTCTTGCGTGCATTACTGCGCAGTTTTTTGATTGTAACGTCGTTTTTGCTAAAAAGACAAAGACGGCGAACGTGGACGGCGGGCTTTATAGTGCCGATTGCTTTTCTTATACGCATAAAAAAAGCAACGTTCTAATCGTTCCTGAAGAATTTTTGACTAAAGACGATAAAGTTTTGATTATAGACGACTTTTTGGCTCACGGCGAAGCGGTTAATGCGTTAATGAAAATCGTTGATCAAGCAGGTGCAACCCTAACAGGCGTTGCCATTGCTATTGAAAAGGGTTTTCAAAAAGCGGGAGACGAGTTTAGGGCTAAGGGCATTAAACTTTGTTCACTTGCTATCGTTGACGAAATGACGGAAAACGGAAAAATTATTTTTAGAAATTAATATAGGGTAATTAATGTCAAATACAGAAAAGGAAAAAATAAACCCATACGGGTTAGGAGGATTTTTATATGAAGAAACTTATCACTCTTTTACTCAGTGTAATGTTGGCTTTTGCTACATGCTTAGGCCTCGTTGCATGTAACGGCGATGGCGACGGCGACGAAGCTAATGAAGTTGTTTTCCCAGCAGTACAAAGCACGGTTTTTTCTCAGTTTGACAACTTAGAAATTAACGATGATTTCAAAATCGGCTTGATTTGTTTACATGGTGAAACATCTACTTACGATAAAAACTTTATCGATGCTTTCAAAGCAGCTTGTGCAACGTTTGGTCTTAAAGACAGCCAAATGGTTATCGTAACAGACATCGATGAAAGTGCTGCTTGTAAGACAAAAGCCCTTGAACTTGCTGACAATGGTTGCAAAGCAATTTTTGCTAACTCTTTCGGTCATGACCCTTATATGAAGGAAGCTGCTGCTGAAAGACCTGACGTTCAATTCTTCCACGCAACTGGTGTTTCTGCACACGTAGACAACGTTCTTCCTAACTACCACAACGCATTTGCTTCAATCTATGAAGGTAGATATTTAGCAGGTGTTGCTGCTGGTATGAAGATTAAAGAAATGGTAGAAGGCAATAAGTTAAAGGCTAAAAACTTTGATGAAGCAGGTAATGTTAAAATCGGTTATGTAGGTGCGTTTACTTATGCAGAAGTTGTATCTGGTTTAACTTCGTTCTATCTTGGCGTTAAATCTCAATACAGCAAAGTAGTTATGGATGTTCAATTTACTGGTTCTTGGTATGATGAAGCAGGCGAAAGAGAAGCAGCTGAAACCTTAATCGACAGAGGTTGTGCTCTTATTTCTCAACACGCAGACTCTTGGGGTGCTCCTAATACTTGTGAAAATGCTGGTGTTCCTAACGTTTCTTACAACGGTAGCACTATCAAAGCTTGTCCTGAAACATTTATCATTTCTTCAAAAATTGACTGGACTTACTATTTCAAATGGATTATTGCTTCAATTGGTTCGGATGCAGAAGTTGCTGAAATTCCAACTGACTTCGCTGGTGGTTTAGGTGATAGTTGTATGGTTGCTATGTCTAATCTTAACGGTGACGTTATGGCTAAAGGTACTTTAGAAAAACTTATCGACGTAAGAAGCAAGTTAATGGACGGAACAATTAAAGTATTTGATTGTTCTACCTTTACTGTTAATGGTGAAAATTTAACTTCTTATATGGCAGATACTGACGGCGACTATAATCCTGATACTAACGTTATTAAAACTGATGCTAACGGTGTAACTTACTTTGCTGAAAGCGATGCTGAATTCCGTTCTGCGCCTTACTTTGATATCCAAATCGATGGTATCAACTACTTAAACACTAAATTCTAATAGTGAAAAAAATAAATTTGTACCCAAGGGGCGAAAACGCCCCTTGGATATATATTTTTAAATGATTTAATAAATATAATTCATCTTTTAAACTTTACAAGGAAGAATATGACTAAAATAGAAGGAAAAAATGCGGTCGTTAGTTTTTGTGAAATAACGAAGCAGTTTGGAAAAGTTGTAGCAAACAACAATATAACTTTTGACGTATACGAGGGGGAAATTCTTTCTCTACTTGGCGAAAATGGGTCTGGTAAAACTACCCTTATGAACATGCTTGACGGCATTTATTATCCAGACAAGGGCGAAATTAGAATTAAAGGAGAAAAGGTAAATATTCAATCGCCTAAAGATGCCTTTAATTATAAAATAGGTATGGTTCATCAACATTTTAAGTTGGTGGATATTTTTACTGCTTTACAAAATATTGCTTTAATCATTGACCAAAAGCAAAAATTTGATTTGAAAAAAATCCGTAGTGAAGTACAAGAAATTTGTACTAAATACGGTTTTGAAATAGATTTAGATAAAAAAACATACGATATGTCAGTATCTGAGAAACAAACTTTAGAAATTCTAAAGGTGCTTTATCGAGGTGCGGACATACTTATTCTTGATGAGCCAACAGCAGTTTTAACTCCGCAAGAAATAAAAAGATTATTTGATGTTCTAAGAAAAATGCGTGAAGACGGCAAGTCGATTATCATTATCACTCATAAACTTAACGAAGTTATGGAAATAAGCGATAGAGTGGTTATTCTTAGAAAAGGTGAATACGTAGGTGCGGTTTCAACCGAAAATACAAACGAAAAAGAACTAACCGAAATGATGGTTGGTAAAAAGGTAGAACTTAAAATCGAAAGGGTGGAAACGAATTTTGACAAGCCACTACTTGAGATTAGAGATTTATGTGTAAATGCAGATGATGGAAGTAGTGCTATAAAGAACGTAAATTTCTACATTCGTAGTGGAGAAATTTTAGGTGTTGCAGGAATTACCGGTTGTGGTCAAAAAGAACTTTGCGAAGCCATTGCAGGATTAAGAAAAATTGAAGTAGGTTCAATTTATCATAAGGGAGAAAGCATTGTAGGGCTTCCCCCAAAAACCATAATCGAAAAGGGAATTTCTATGAGTTTTATTCCCGAAGACCGTTTAGGTATGGGGCTTGCACCATCAATGTCTGTTACGGACAACGTAATGCTAAAAAATTACAATGAAAGTAAGTCTTATAAGATTGACCAAGAAGAATTATCTTCTATGCCTAGATGGGAAGCTTTTTTAGTTGGTGCGTGGTTAAAAGTAAAAACTTTTTTTGCTAAACCGTTTGTAGATAGAAATAAGGCTAGAGATAAAGCGAAAGAACTTATAGAAAAACTTGGTATTGTGACGCCGTCTACGGAAACAGCCGTTAGGAAATTGTCTGGTGGTAACGTTCAAAAAGTTTTAGTTGGCAGAGAAATTGATGCGAATCCAAACGTAATTGTAACGGCATATCCTGTTCGTGGGCTTGATATTAACTCGTCTTATCAAATTTACGATATACTTAATGAACAAAAGAAAAAGGGTACGGGAATTCTTTTTGTGGGCGAAGACCTTGACGTTATGCTTGCACTTTGCGATAAAATTATGGTTTTATGTCATGGCAAGGTAATGGGTGTCGTTCACGCAAGCAAGACGACAAAAGAAGAACTTGGTCTTATGATGACGGGCTCTCTCGACCTTTCTGAAACCAAGAATAAAGAATATGGAAAGGCAAAAGATAGCAACCTTTCTGAAGAAGAATGGCAAACGGCTAAAGAACGTCAGGCTGAGCAAAAAGAAGCAAAGGGGGAAAAAGGAAATGGTTAATACAAAAACGGTTAGAGAACCTTTGTTTCATATTTCTAAAAGAACAGAAACTTCTACTGCAAGGCAAATTTTAGCGAGAGTTATTGCTATTTTGTTAGGTCTTGTTTTTGGAGGGCTAGTCTATTTAATTGTATACGGAAAGAGTCCGATAGACTTTGTGAGATTTATTTTTGAAGGAAATTTGCAACCAACTACTAGAATTTGGGAACTTCTAAAGGGAACGGCTCTACTTCTTGGTGTTGGGTTGGCACTAATTCCAGCATTTAAAATGAAGTTTTGGAACTTGGGTGGTAATGGACAAGTATTAATTGGGGCACTTACTACAACGGCGTGTATGTTTTACTTGGGTGGTAAAATTCCAGACGTTTTGCTTTGGGTTATTATGAGTGTTGTGGCAATTCTTTCAAGCGTGATTTGGGCTGTTATCCCAGCAATATTTAAAGCGTTTTTTAATACAAACGAAAGTTTGTTTACTCTTATGATGAACTATATTGCAACGGGATTGGTTGCTTTTGCTATTAAAGAGTGGGGCGGTACTAATTCTTCTGGTACGTTAGACCCTATCGCTGAAGGTAATCTTCCTACCCTTGGAAACGATGCAGTTTTAACTATTATTGTTGTTGCGTTGCTTGCGGTTTTCGTTACCATTTATATGAAATATACTAAGCAGGGCTTTGAAATTTCAGTAGTTGGTGATAGTGAAAATACGGCAAGATACGTTGGTATTAACGTAAAGAAAGTTATTATTAGAACGCTTGCTCTTTCTGGTGCATTGTGTGGTGTTATAGGATTGTTGTTGGCTGGTGCATTAAATCATAACGTTTCTACTACATCGGCAAACAATATGGGCTTTACAGCAATTATTGCCGTATGGGTTGGCAATATGAACCCATTGTTTACCATTGCATCTTCATTTGGCATAATGTTTTTAACGTATGGACTTGGTAGAGTTAACCAAAACTTTGGTGTTACTAACGATGCTGTTGGTAATTTAATTGTTGGTATGATGTATTTATTTATCATAGGTTGTGTTTTCTTTACCACTTATAAAATTACTTTTAACAAAAAGAAAGCCGTTAGAACGGAAAAAGAAACTAAAGAAGTTTAACCAGGAGGAATAAGGTATGATAGGTATTTTAGTTGGTGCTTTAAGCATGGGTGTAATATTTCTACTTGGTTCTGTTGGGGAGATTATAACGGAAAAATCAGGGCACTTAAATCTTGGGATTCCTGGTATTATGTGTTTAGGTACAGCCGGTGGTTGTTTTGGCGTTTCTATTTGTACTAATATGGCTGGTGGAATGCAATGGATATTGTTAATTTTGATTCCTATTTTCTTTGCTGTATTGTTTTCGGCTATTGGTGGTTTAATATACGCTTTTTTAACAGTTACATTTAGAGTTAATCAAAACGTAGTAGGCTTAGCATTAACCACTTTTGGTGCTGGTTTTGCTCAATTTTTTATGGATAATTTTGTAGATACTATGCGTTTTTCAAAGGCTAGTAAAATAATTAGAACCCCTCTTCCATTTGCTGAGAATTTAGGTTGGTTTGGTGAACTATTTCTTTCTTATGGTTTCTTGTTTTATTTTGCAATTATAATTGCCATTGTTTCTGCTATAATATTAAAAAAGACAAAAGTTGGTCTTAATCTTCGTGCTGTGGGTGAAAACCCTGCAACAGCAGATGCTGCAGGTATAAATGTAAGTGCCTACAAATATTCTGCAATATTAATAGGCTCTGCAATTGCTGGCTTGGGTGGACTTCTTTATGTTATGGAGTATAATAGAGGAACATTTGATAATACACTAACTATTCAAGCATTTGGTTGGCTTGCTATTGCTTTAGTTATCTTCTCTATGTGGAAACCAGATTTGTGCATACTAGGCTCTATTGTTTTTGGTGGTTTGTATATTTTAGGATTTAAGATTACAGGTTTACCATCGCTTGCTGTTCAAGAACTTATAAAACTTCTTCCTTACGTTGTTACCGTTGTGGTATTGATTGTAACTAGTATTTTGGATAGTAAGGAAAATCAACCACCGGCTTCACTAGGGCTTAACTATTTTAGAGAAGATAGGTAGTAAATTGAAACTAGTTTTAGCAAGTAATTCGCCTAGGCGTAAACAATTTTTAACCGATTACGGCTTTGAATTCGATATTTGTTCTAGCAACTTTTTAGAAACAACCAATGAAACTAGCCCCGAAAAAATCGTTACGGCGTTTGCGTTAGGCAAGGCAAGCGAAGTCTTTAATAGACTAAACGATAATAATTTAGTGGTTTTAGGTGCTGATACCGTAGTTTCACTTAACGGGGTGGTTTTGGGAAAACCAAAGGATAAACAAGACGCTATAAAAATGCTAAAGAGTTTATCCAATAAAACGCATCAAGTTTTTACGGGCTATTCAATAGTTTCAAAAGATTGTGTTTTAACCGACTTTTGCGTAACAGACGTGGTATTTAACGAACTTTCGGACGAACTGATAGAAAAATACGTCAACACGGGCTCGCCAATGGACAAGGCTGGGGCGTATGGAATTCAAGACGGGTTTGATTTAGTTAAAAAAATTAATGGAAGTTACAACAACGTCGTTGGGCTTCCCATAGAGATTATAGGAAAACATTTAAAAAAATTATTATAGATAAAAAATACCAAGCGTTGCTTGGTATTTTTTCTATACTTGGTACACCCGATGAGAGTTGAACTCATAACCTTCGCCGTCGGAGGGCGATGCTCTATCCAATTGGGCTACGGGTGTAAAATTTTACCGTCGAAGTATTTATCGACGGTAAATTAAAATTATTCTTCTTCAGTTTGTATTTGGTTTACTTTTACCTTTACGGCTAAAATTCTTTTTACGGTTGCTTTTTGTACTTCTATTTCTAGGTTTAGGTGTTCTAATTTAGTACCTACTCTTGGTATTTCGCCTAAGAGTTCTATTATCCAACCCGAAAGAGTGTTTGCGTCAAACTTTTCACTTTCGTCTTTCATTTCAAAGAATTCAAAGAAATCGTCAACGGGGGTTTTGCCGTCAAACACGTAAGTGTCGTCGCTTATCTGCTTTTGATAATTGGTTTCTTCGTCGTGTTCGTCCCAAATTTCGCCAACCAATTCTTCTAAGATATCTTCTAAGGTAACAATGCCTAGCGTTCCACCGTATTCGTCAAGAACTACTGCAATGTGTACTTTATTTTTTTGCAACTGCCTTAAAAGATTAGAAATCTTTACGTGTTCGGTAGTGTAAAATGCGTTTTGCAAAATTCCGTCTATATCGTTTTTCTTAGCCAAGAACGCTTCAAAGAAGTCTTTTTGGTGGATAGTACCAATAATAGTATCAATACTGTCCTTATAAACGGGGATACGTGAATAACCTTCTTTTTTGAAAACCTTACGGATTTCTTCCATGGAATCTGAAACTTCAACCGCAACGACGTTTACCCTAGGAACGAGTATGTCGCCAACTTCAAGATCGTCAAATTCTATTACTGAACGGATAAGTTTGGTTTCTTCTTGACGGATAGTGCCGTCTTCTTCCGCTTCTTCAATTACCGTAAGAATTTCTTCTTCAGTAACGATTTCGGTATTTTTTAGCCTAAATACTTTTGATAAAATCCATTTCCAGCCACTAAATATAAGGTTTAGTGGGAAGAAGATATAATAGAAAAGTTTTATTAACGGATAATACGCCATTGATAATTTTTCGGGAAAAGTTTTAGCAATGAATTTTGGTGTAATTTCACCAAAAATTAATACTGCTATCGTGATTGAAGCCGTAGAAACTACTGCGGCAACACTTTCCGACGCTATCAAGGTTGCAAAAAACAAAGTCGCTAGCGTTGATGCGGATAAGTTTACAATATTGTTCCCAATAAGAACGCTACTGATAAATCTATCATAGTTTGTTTCGGCAAGGTCTAAAACTTTTTTCGCTCTCTTGTTTCCACTAGAAGCAAGCGTACGCAACTTTATTCTATTTGCACAAGAATACGCCGTTTCAGTAGATGAGAAGAAGCCTGAAAAAAGTATCAATACTAGTATTGCTATAAACAAACCAATATTGAAGTTAGGGATAAAATTTCCCGAAAGTAGTAACGTTTGCAACGGAACAGAGCCATCTGATGGCATAATATCCTCCTAAAAAAACAAATATTTTTCGTATTTTAATACTTATTATATATATTATCACAAAAAACAGTACAAATCAACGGAAATTATTTAAATAATTGCGATTTTCAAATTTTTGTGTTATTATAATAACGTAAAAGGAGATAAGTATGGCAAAAACAGTAGTAGTGGGAATGAGTGGCGGAGTAGATAGTTCCGTCGCAGCATTATTATTAAAGCAACAAGGCTACAACGTAATCGGGCTTTTTATGAACAACTGGGAAGAAAAGGACGAGTGTGGTGCTTGTACGGGCGAAGAAGACTTTGCTGACGTTCGCCGTGTGGCGAATAAAATTGGTATTCCTTACTATTCGGTTAATTTTGCTAAAGAATATTTAGACAGAGTTTTCTCCTACTTTTTAGAAGAATACAATGCAGGAAGAACACCTAACCCCGACGTTTTATGTAACCGTGAAATTAAGTTCAAAGAGTTTAAGCAGGAAGCGTTTAAATTGGGTGCAGACTTTATTGCTACGGGGCATTATTGCGATATTTTGCACGACGGCGATACCCATTACCTATTAAAAGCCAAAGATCAAGGCAAAGACCAAACCTACTTTTTAAATCAATTATCGCAAACGCAACTAGACAAGGTTTTGTTTCCACTAGGAAAACTCAATAAAGACGAAGTACGTAAAATTGCTGTTGAAAACGGATTGGCTACTGCAAAGAAAAAAGATTCCACAGGCATTTGCTTTATTGGTGAAAGAAACTTTAGAAACTTTTTACAAACCTATATCCCTAACAAAAAAGGCAAGATAATGACTTACGACGGCGTGGTTTTAGGCGAACACTTAGGTCTTATGTATTACACCATAGGTCAACGAAAAGGGCTAGGCATAGGTGGACAAAAGGGCGACGACGGTTCAAGATGGTTTGTCATTGAAAAGGACTTGAAAAACAATATATTATACGTTGCTCACGGTCAAGAAGATAGGCTATATAGCAAAGGTCTATATATGAAAGAGTGTAATTGGATACCTTGCGTTCCAAAGGAAAAGGTTTTCACTTGCACGGCTAAGTTTAGATATCGCCAACCCGAACAAGAATGTACCGTTAACATTTTAGAGGACGGAACTAGGGTTGATTTTAAGGAAAAACAACGTGCTATTACCGAAGGGCAGTTTGCTGTATTTTACGACGGAGAAAAGTGCCTAGGTGGTGGCGTGATAGAAAAAGCGATTTTTTAAAAAGTATATCAAAATAAAATATAAGAAAACATCGATTGTCGCTTTTCTTGTAAGGAATTGCAACAATTAAATAAATCTTTACGGATTTGTGGTATAGGTTAAAAATATAACAGTGTTAACATTAAACTTTTGTGGATAAAAAAAGCCCACTATATTTGCTAATTGCTAAGTATAGTGGGCTACACTTTTGTGTTAATTAAATTTCCCTTATAGTACCATCTTTATTCAGTGTTTTTTTAACTTAAAATCGAAAAACAGCATATTATTTATAAGTATGTATAATTCAGCTGTTATTGATTTGGGGAAAATTAAAAGGAACGCTATTGCGGTAAAAAGAAAATTGCCTAAGGGCGTTAAGTTTTGTGCAGTAGTTAAGGCGGACGCTTACGGACACGGAGCAGAACGCGTTTCAAATGCGTTATATAATATCGTCGATTGCTTTGCCGTTGCATTGGTAGAAGAAGGCGTAAAACTTCGGCTTGCAGGTATAGATAAGGATATACTAGTGCTTTCGCCTTGTTTTGAAAGCGATTTAGAGATTGCCGTATACTATAATTTAACGTTAACCGTACAACGTATAAAGGACGTTAAGTTAATAATAAAGGAAGCACAAAAACAAAACGCTGTCGTAAAAGTTCATTTTAAGTACAACACGGGAATGAATAGATTAGGCTTTGACGATTTGTTTACGCTAAATAAAGGGCTGAGTTGTGCAAAGCACAGTAAGCGAATAGTAATAGACGGTTTGTATTCACATTATGCTAATCCACAAGATAAAAATAGAGTTAAGTGTGCAACGGATAAATTTTTACTTGCAAATAAGCTTGTAAAGGTTTATAATGAAAATGCAGTATGTCATATTTCCGCCAGCGGAGGATTTTTACAAGGAAAATACTTTGATATGGTCAGAATAGGTCTATTGCTTTACGGTTATAAACCTTTTAAGACCGACAAGATAAAAGTTTTGCCTGCGATGAAAGTGTTTTCGCCCGTTTTGTTAAGGCGAAAGGTAGAACGGTTTGACGGCGTGCTTTACGGAAATTATAAAACACCAACGAATAGAGAAATAGCACTTATTAGATTTGGTTATGCTGACGGGTTGCCTAGGCGAAAGATTAAAAAACAGGTAAATAATCGCTGTATGGATATAACAGCCGTAGAAGAAAAGAGACGGAATAAATATTATCCCATAATGATAGATGCAGAAGTTCTTGCAAAAAAGTACGGAACTATAACGTACGAAATTTTGACTAAAATAACACTACGCGCGGTAAAAAATTATAAAAACGAATAACGACAAAGGTGGGCAAAGATGTATTATATAAAAAAAAGTGCAATGTATCTTGTGATATTGCTATTCACTATCATGACGGGGTACACTTTAATGGATATGGAAGAGGCGGGTAATACCTTTCCTTTGATAATGTCTTTTTTAAATTTATTTGTTTATGTGGTAATGCTACTTAGCATTTCGTATAAAGAAGGACAAGATGCATATAAAGTTTTAGTTGCAAACGATGCCGAACGTAGGCAGATTGCAAAAACTGGTGAGGACAGGCCTTTAAGGTTAAAAGAAGAATACGCCGTATGGAAAGGTTTTGTAATTCCTGCGATAACTTGCTCAATTCAAGTAGTTTTAATACTTTTACACGTAATACTTTATGAAATACTAGGCGTTACGGCAGTGTTTGGAGAATTATTTTTTTATAGTTCGTTAACGATATATCCAATATTTTATTATACGGTGGGAAAAGTTTCACTATATTTATGCCTAGTATTGCCGATAATAACTATATTAGGTGCTGGGTTTGGATATTATTTAGGTGGTACGAAAATAAAAATTCAACAAGACCGAATTAAAGAAATTCATAACCAAATATATAAATAATATGAGAGTCGTAGGTGGAATATTTAAGGGTAGAACGCTTTTGAGTTTTAAGGGGGATAAAATTCGTCCAACTTCAGACAAAGCAAGGGAAAGCCTATTCAACATATTGCAATTCAAAGTGCCAGATTGTGTTTTTTTAGACTTGTTTTGTGGAACGGGTGCAATGGGAATAGAAGCATTGTCTCGTGGTGCGAAAAAAGTTGATTTTAACGACCTTTCAAGGGAAAGCGTATTACTTACAAAGAAGAATTTAGAAAAAATAAATGCGTTTGACGGATACTCTATCACTAATTTAGACGCTATAACTTTTCTAAAAACCACACGTACAAAGTACGACGTTATATTTTTAGACCCACCGTACGGCAAGATTGACGAGCAACTTTTACTAACTAGTTGCATAGATAAATTAAACGTAGATGGCATCATAGTTTACGAAAGTGAAAAAAAAGCCCCTTGTTTAGACGGGTTGGTTAAATACGACGAGAGAAAGTACGGTAGAGCGATATTAAATTTTTATAGAAGAGATATATAATGAAAACCTGTTTATTTGCTGGAACGTTTGACCCTTTTACAATAGGGCATTTACAAGTTGTTAATAAGGCTTTGGAAACGTTTGAAAAAGTCGTTATAGCCATTGGCGAAAACGACGAGAAAAAGCCGTTTTTTTCACTTGAAGAACGTTTAAAAATTATAAGAGTTATATTTGAACAAGACAAAAGGATAACGGTAACGTTTTTTAAGGGTTATCTTGTAGATTTTATGGCAAAAAACGGCTTGATATATAACGTTCGTGGTATTAGAAACGGAAAAGATTTTGAATACGAGAGCCGTATGGAAGAGTTTAACAGTAGACGTTATCCATCTCTTATCACCTTATACTATCCAGTAAATGATAGAATGCAAGAAATTAGTTCTACACAGGTTCGTTTGGTGATGGAAAAAGGGGGAGATTTGTCTAATTTAATACCTGAAAAAGGACTAAATATAATCAATTCAATTTTAAAGGAAAGTGGTAAAAACACTAAATAAAAAAAATGGATTTGTTCGATTTACAAAACAAAAACGAGCCTAAAGCACCGCTTGCTGAACGCATGCGTGCTAGAAATTTATCTGAATATTTAGGACAAGAACATCTAGTCTCTGAAACGGGGCTACTTCGCCGAGCCATAAAACTAGATAGGCTTGGCAGTTGCATTTTTTGGGGTCCACCAGGTTGTGGCAAAACCACGCTTGCAAACGTCATTGCAAACGGAACGGATAATAATTTTGTAAAGTTAAACGCCGTTAACAGTGGTGTGGCAGACGTTAAGAAGGTTATAGAAGAAGCGCAACAATCCGCCAAATTGTATGGCAAGAAGACTTATCTTCTTTTAGACGAGTGCCATAGGTTTAACAAAACTCAAAGCGACAGTTTGCTTCCTGCCATTGAAAAAGGGGATATCATTTTTATCGGTTCAACCACCGAAAACCCTTATGCATCGATGACTCCTGCTATCGTTTCAAGATGCAGAGTTTTTGAACTGAAAAGATTAAAAGAGAGCGATATAGAAAAGGCTTTAAGAAAGGCGATTAAAGATAAAGAAAACGGACTTGGCAATTACGATTTAGAAGTTTTAGACGAAGCCATACAGCACATTGCAAGGGCATCGGCTGGCGATATGAGAGTGGCGTATAACGCACTTGAACTTGCGTGTCTCACAACCAATCCAAATCAAGGCGGAAAGATTGTGGTAACCTTAAAAGACGCTGAAGAATCAATTCAACAAAAGGCAATGTCCTTTGATGAAAACTTGTATTATGATATCTTATCGGCATTTTGTAAAAGTCTTCGTGGCAGTGATGCAAACGCAGCCTTATACTATATGCAAAGGCTTATTCAAGGTGGGTGCGATCCACTCTTGCTTGCAAGAAGATTGGTCGTTCACTCGGCTGAGGACGTTGGGCTTGCTGACCCTAATGCGCTCGTAGTTGCAACTAACGCACTGCTCGCATTTGAAAAGTTGGGGCTTCCAGAAGGGCTTATACCACTTTCCGAAGCGATAATTTACGTTTGCGAAGCCGAGAAGTCTAATTCGGTTGTAGAGGCAATGTATTCGGCAAAGGAAGATGCGTTAAACGTTAAAGACGACGATATTCCTGCACACCTTAAAAATTACGAATTTGCTTCGAGCGAAGATAAAAAATTAAAAGGTGGGTATAAATATCCTCATAATTATGGTGGATACGTCGAACAACAATATTTGCCAAATAAACTAAAGGATAAGGTTTATTATATCCCTAAGTCAAACGGATATGAAAACACCATAAAGGAAATTAGAAAAAGAAAAGGAAAAACGAAATAGTATGGACTACGCAGTAAAATTAAGCAAAGAATTTAACCTAAGGGCAGACCACTCTAACAACATTATCAATCTTATCGACGAAGGAAACACCATTCCTTTTATAGCAAGATATCGTAAGGAAATGACCGGTTCTTGTGACGACCAAGTTTTAAGAGAGTTTGCAGATAGACTTAAGTATTTAAGAAACTTAGACAAGAGAAAGCAAGAGATTGCAGATGCAATTACCGAGCAAGGCAAGATGACTGACGAGATAATGGTTGCCCTTGCCGGAGCAGAAACTTTAACCGAAGCAGAAGACGTTTACCGTCCGTTTAAACAAAAGAGAAAAACCAGAGCGTCTGTTGCAACTGAAAAGGGGCTTTTACCACTTGCAGAGTTTATTTTAGAGCAAGATAAAAATGCTGACCTAAACGCAAAGGCAACCGAGTTTATAAGTGAAGAAAAGGGCGTTGACAGTATAGAGAGTGCAATCGCAGGCGCAAGCGATATTATTGCTGAAAAGGTTTCTGACGATGCAGAACTTAGAAAGGTTTTAAGAAAGAAAATCTTTGAAGTGGGCGCAATCACTTGCAAACTTTTGGAAAATGAAAATGCTAAGACGTACGATATGTACGCTGAATATAACGAAAAGATAGAAAAGATGCCACCACATAGAATTTTGGCGATTAACCGTGGCGAAAAGGAAGAGTGCTTAAAGGTTAACGTTGTGGTTGAAACTGAAGCCTTCGTTGAAATTATAACGGGTGGATACGTTAAGGGTGATGGCGAGTGTTCAAACGTCGTTAAAAACGCTTGCGCAGACGCTTATTCAAGGCTAATCTTCCCATCACTTGAAAGGGAAGTTAGAAGCGAACTCACCGAAAAGGCAAGCGAACAGGCAATCAAGATGTTTGAAGTTAACCTTCGCCCATTGCTACTTCAACCACCACTAAAGGGAAAGACTATTTTGGGGCTTGACCCAGCGTATAGAACGGGTTGTAAGATTGCAGTTATAGACGCAGAAGGCAACGTTTTAGACACGGCTGAAGTGTTCCCAACCCCACCACAAAATAGAATAGAAGAAGCGAGTGCAATTTTAATTAAACTTATCAAAAAGCACAACGTTTCAATCGTATCTATCGGTAACGGAACGGCAAGTAAAGAGTCGGAAATCTTCGTTGCCAATATGATAAAGGAAAACGGGCTTGATATTCAATACGCCGTTGTAAACGAAGCAGGCGCATCAGTATATAGTGCAAGCAAGTTAGGTGCAGAAGAATTCCCAGACTTTGAACCAGCGCAAAGGAGCGCAGTTTCCATTGCGAGGAGACTTCAAGACCCACTTGCAGAACTCATTAAAATTGACGTTAAGTCAATCGGTGTCGGTCAATATCAACACGATATGCCTGAAAATAGACTTGAAGAAGTTTTGGGTGGCGTGGTTGAAAATTGCGTTAACAGCGTTGGCGTTGACTTAAACACGGCATCTCCAAGCCTACTCTCTTACGTTGCAGGCTTAAACAAGGGCATAGCAAAAGAGATTGTTAAATATAGGGCAGAAAGACCTTTCAAGAAAAGAGAAGAGTTATTGTCGGTTAAAAAACTCGGCGAAAAGGCATTCTTGCAATGCGCAGGGTTTTTAAGAATTGTCGGTGGAAACGTGTTGGATAACACGGGTGTTCACCCTGAAAGTTACGGAGCAGTTGAAAAACTCTTAGACTTTATGGGCTATTCACTCTCTGACGTTGCAGATGGCAAGATAACCGATATTAGAGAGAGAATTGAACAAAAGAGTTGGGAAAAGACGGCGGAAAGTTGTGAAATCGGTGTTCCAACCTTAAAGGATATCGTAGCCGAACTCTTAAAGCCGGGCAGAGATATCCGTGATAGTTTGCCAAAGCCAATTTTAAGAAGCGACTTAATGGATTTAAACGACTTAAAAGAAGGTATGGAAATCAACGGCACGGTTAGAAACGTTATCGACTTTGGCGTGTTCGTGGACATTGGCGTACATCAAGACGGACTCGTTCACATCTCTCAAATAAGCGACGGATATATTAAGCACCCTTCAGACGTCTTAAAAGTGGGCGACTTGGTTAAGGTTAAGGTCTTGGGAGTTGACACTGTTAAGAAGAAAATTTCTCTCACTATGAAAACTGCCGATATGCCAAACGGCATAGCCGCCATCAACCAAAAAACCGATAGGGAAAGAAAGGAAGGCAGAATTAACGCAAACAAGAAAAGAGAAGAGAAAAAACAAATGTCTAACGAAGAAATGAAAGCTTATCTTATGAGAAAGTTTGGGCGTTAGAAAACTTTTTTCAAAACCCCAATTAAAAAAACAAACGGCATATCGCAAAAAATAAACAATATTATATAAGTAACG
>JAZNPL010000036.1:0-5178 GCA_045589615.1 Christensenellaceae bacterium
CAAACTTCTTTTCCGGTTTGGTCGCCCGCATTGCCTTTAATCGTTCCGTTTTCGCTGCCGGAAGCGTGTCCAATTTTTACGCTCATTCTTCCTTCGTTCCTTTCTCGGATTTTGTCTTAAGAAGTTCGACGGCTTTTGTAAGTGCTGCCGGAATCGGCAAGCCCATCAAGCCCGCGTTTTCAATAATAGAAATTGTTTCGTTTGCAATGAATGCAAAACAAATACCGTCCCTAATAACGTTAGTACCCATAACCAAATCAAGCCTTGCGCCAATCAGGACAAGCAAGAAAACCATACCTTTTCGGCAAAGACCTTTCCAACCCGCTTTTGATTCCAACGCGCCCGTTTCGGTTTTTGTAGATTTATGAAATACTGCCGCAACAATAATTCCGGTAATATAATCAAGTCCCATAAAAATTAATAGTGTAATCAAAGCTGCATCGAAACCCCCCACAAGGGCGGAAATCGTCGCCCCGGCTGCACCACAAGCCGCGCAAATCCATTCTTTCATATTTATTCCCCCTTGAACGTTATACCGGAAAAGGAAACCCATCCGGGCTTAACGTTTGATTTAATAATAACGTCGCCGTTTGAACAAATATCAAAAATGCAAATATCGTTTACGGAAACGCTAAAAAATTTTTCATTGTATGCGGGTCTATAACCCGTAGGCAAATTAAAAATTACTGTTTCTGCTGCTGTCGCCCCGGATTTAATCAAGCCGGAAACGTGAACGATACCCATTTTGTCTTTCCAGAAAGAAAGATTTTCGTAACCTTCGCCGTAATTCGTCCAACCGTTTAAAAGTTCGGGGGTCTGTTTTTCTTCCTGCAAAAACTCCCCGGTTAAATCAATGTCTAGCGCGATTTCTAAAGCGTCCTTTGTGGAAACTTTACCGATTGCCAAACCTTTACCCGTATGCCGTAAATCCAACAATGTAAACGCCGTAGGAACTTCTATCGTTGCGCCGATAGTCGCTAAATAATCTGTTACGAATAACGCCGCATCATAAGTTAGATCAGGATTAAAAACAGCATCGGAAATATAATTTCCGTCGAACGAATAAACGCTTCCGGTTTCAAGTGTAAGCCACTCAGACGCGCCCGTTTCCCTATATCGGAATTCGTATTGCTTATCATTCATTCCGTCAATCGGAAAAATATTGAAAGCGTAATTAAAATTTACTCTGCTGCCTTCCGGGTCATCTTCGCCGTTTTCGTCACAACGATAAATATTGAATTTCGAAATTGTCGGTAATTCATAGTCCAGAACGGTTATATTTTTCGTTGTCGTGTTTGTTCGCCCTCTGGAATCCGTTACCGTTGCAGAAATAATCAATTCGCCGCTAGACGTTATTTTTTCGCTTGTAAAGGCGTTAGAATTATAGGTTTTGCCGTCTAGGGTCACCTTATAAGCGGCGATTGTAGAGCCATATACGCCGTTTGCGGAAACGTCAATAGCGATTTGAGAAACGTTTTTAACGAACGCATTAAACTTTGACGCAACGCCGGAAACCGTTTCTGTTGCCGAAATTGCCGACGTAGGCTTAACAGATTCCGGAACGCTCAACGTAATATTGACGTTTCGTGTTCCGATAACCACGCCGTTTTTATACGTGTCGCAAATCAGCACCGCCGCACCGCTAACCGAATTCGGAATTTGCGGGGCAAGTTCGGAAACGCTAGGTTTCCATGTGTAAGACGTTGTGATTCCTTCGCCCAACGTTTCCAGAACGTTACCGAAAGAAATTTTCAACGTATGCAAAAATTCTTCGGATTTTCGGGGCAAGGAAATAACCGCCGCTGTTCCCATAATCAAATCTGTCGTTTCCAAAACGGGCGTAGTAGGGCGCGGAACATCTGCCAACACAACCGTTTCCGTTCCGCTTGCCGGGGTTTTAACAGTTCCCCACCATGTACCGGAAAGCGTTACTTCAAGCGTGAAAGACGCGGAAACTTCCAAAGACTGCGTTCCGTCGTCGTTATGCGGAATCGTAAGGGTTTTCGAAAACAAGGCTTTCTTCTGCCCGCCCGCAAGGTTCGCAAGCCCTCGCGCCGTTTTGGAATACTGTGTTCCGTTAACAAAAAGTTTTACAGTTTTAGAAGCGGTAGAATCAATGTGATAATAGCTGCCGGAAGAAATCAAATAAACGGTAAACGTTACGTTGGAAGTATTATTTTCTATGTCCTGCGAATTCGTAACCCATTCGACGCGAAGGGAATAACCCGTTCTGAATACATTTTCAAAATATCCGGTCATTCAATCACCCCAATTTCTTAATCGAAAGATTTCCGTTATTGCGGGGAATAAAACCGAATGTTCCCAAACGCAAAGTATTGAAAAATTCGCCATCTTCCGCATAAAATTTTCGATTCTTCCAATATGCTATTTCTTTACCAGATTCTAAGAACGTAATCTTATCGTTTTCAATCCTCAGAATTAATTCGTTGCCCGCTTCGCCTAAAATAATATCGCCGTCCACGAATCGAATATATTTATTGATTTCGTTAAATCGTGCATCTGCGCCGTTTGCAATATCTTCAAGATTCGTTGAAAACTGATTAAATTTGAAATCGAAGGAATTGTTCGTTTGTGCAAACTGCGTATTAATGGATTCAACAAGGCGTTCGGCATCGGATTTCAAATAATAATCTTTTCGGATAGACGAAACTATTTCCGTCGCGCTTTGGTCAACAATTGAACTAGTTCTTTCGTCTACTTCCGTAAGCACGTTATTAATTTTGCTATCGACCGCGCCGACAACTTTGTTATAAACTTCGCCTTGCGCTTTGCTTGTCGCCGTTGTCTGTTCCGTAAACGTCGAATACGTTGCGTTTAAGGTAAGCTTATTCGAACTAGGGGACATTAAATTTAAATTCAGTTTACAAACAAGAAATTTCGAATCCAAATCATGCGCCCTAGAAAATACGGAAACGTATGTTCCAAGCCTAAACGGGTTTTCGCCAATCGCGGGAAAATCAATTGCGCTTAATTCAATTGAATTAATCAAATTTTTCGATTCTCCCAAATATTCATTTGCTTTTCGTAAAAGGTTCGAAGCTTCCGTTACGTCGTCCCATGTTACACTTTTAAAAATCCATCCGTAAATTTCAACCGCATCGGGGTCAAACACATAATCAACGCCGTTGTTAATTTCTTTTATGCTCAATCGCTCTTCTGTTTCTTCGTTGATTTTTGCACCCAAAGGAATAATTGCCGTTGCGATTTGTTCGCCCTTTGTGATTCGGTTCAAATCAATCAAATTTTTTCCGAATTCGATAGTCTGATTTGAAAGAATATCGAAATCTTTAACCCAATCAATATAATTTCCGTCGGTTTCGTGTCGAACAAAAAGATAACCGCCCAACGGGTTAACAAGCTTTTCCATCAAGGAATCAAGCGTGTTTAAATACTGCGTATCAGAACGCGCAATATAATCGTTTGGATCAGTTACCGTTATATTTCCGACTAAAAATTTTTTGCTGTCGTCGACTTGTTCATTATGTGCGTTAATCAACTGCGCGAACAAATCATTCGGCGAACCGCTGAAATCATAGGGTCGCTGTATACTATCGAGCAAAAAGGCAAGTTCACCTTCGCAGGAAACTTGCCTTTCGTTATAAAATCCTTTTTGGTCGTTTAAGATTCTACCACGGAAAATTATATAATCGTTTTGATAAACCGTGATAATCGACTTTAATTTTTGCAATCGTTCGATATTCGGGTTATTCGGATAAATCGTAAAAGAAAACGTTCCGGTTTTGTTCAGTTCCAAATCAAGTTGGGGATTTATAATATTATACGATTCAAGCCCGCTATCGAAAATCAAATATTCGTCGGAATATACCTGATAACGCATTATAAGCCCCCTTCCTGATATTCAACCTTAACAGTTCCGTTTCCTTCATAACTTATACGATTTGCACCGGATTTAAATTCGATTGACGGGAACGTGTATGTTCCTGCTGTGCCAACCGAATAATTTGTACCTTCGAAAGAAAAATTCATTTCGCCGTCAAACGTAAATTTCGGAATAACTCTTTTTCTAAGATTATAGTAATTTACAACCGCATTCCCGGAAATAACATCGGTTCGAACCGTTTTATATGGTTTGTATTTGTACGGTTCGCAATCACATTTCACGGTCAATTCGGTTACTCTTCCGTTCCATTCCCAAGCGGAAACGGAACAACGTCCGATGTAATAAAAATCGGGATCATCTTCAATAACGATTTTCATTTTCTTGCCGTGAATCGCGTTGTTAATTTCTGAAAACTGCTCCAAAAATTCGTTTATCGGAACAATGCTAGAAAAATTAAATTCGATAGTTCGGTTTTGATATTTCGGTTCACCGAAATATTCGGTTAAATCAATGTCACCGTCTGCGCCTTCCAGACTAACTTTAACCGTTTTAGGTTCGGCGGATTCAATCTTTTTAGAAGATAGGATTAAACGAAAATCCGCAAAACTATGAAATTCATCGAAATATACGCCTTTCATTTAACCCCACCTTTCTTTGATTCTGTTCATTTCGCCCATTCGGGAATCAATGTTTCCGCACATTGCGCCAACCAATGCACCGGAATCCAGAACAACATTTTTGTTAGCTGTTTTGGGAAGATATTCGTCGACTGTATCAACCAGACGCATTAAATAAGATTCCAAGATTCCAACCTCAGAACGAACCGCATCTTTAACGTAAGACTGCAATACGCTAATCGGGGCAACCGCTTCTTTTCCTGCTTCGCCGCCCGCCATAAGCGACATTCCGTTTACGCCAAATACTGTGGGTTTATTCAGAACGCCGCCTTTCGCGTACCAATCAATTTTAAGTTTCGGAACTTGAAGCGGGGAAAGGGAAAATTTGCCGTCAATCTTGAAATGCGGAAGTTTGATTTTGATATTCGCAAACCATTCTTTAATTTTGTCGACGACTTCTTTAATTTTTGCGCCCGCTTTCTGGAAAGGCTCGGCAAGTTTTTCTTTAATATTAGAAAACGCGTCTACGATTTTGTTTTTAATGTCCGTGAATTTCTGCTTCACGTTAGACCATGCGTTAACCGCGCCGTCTTTGGCTTTGCTAAACGTATCTTTAAACCAACTGCCCACATTCGAAAATGCGCTTTTAACATTGTTCCAACGTTCGGCAAATTTCTGCTTGACGTTGTTCCATGCGTT
>JAZNPL010000037.1:0-3739 GCA_045589615.1 Christensenellaceae bacterium
ATTAACGAAGATGGTTTGCAGGAAACAACTTTTATTCTTGTGGGCTTTTCCCGTGGTTCGTGGCTTGATTTGGAAGATGCAAAAGAAACAATTGTAAAAGCATTTTCCAATTTGACAACTATATTAACAAACGGTTCGGGACTTGCTATTTTTTATGACGGTGCAATGATTGTTCCGACGGGCGACCCGGAACTTAAAAGAATTGAAATTAGATTTAACATTAAAGAATGGAAGGTGAATTAATTATGGCAAATATCGGTGCTGAATTTAAATCTTCTGGCATTACAGAAAATACCCCTAAAACCATTATGCTTGGCGCGGGCACTATCCATAGAGGTTTGACTTTTAGCGGCGACGCATGGAATTTTGAAGAATCCCTTATTTGTGCGACTTCCGGCGGTTCTAAACTTTCTATCGTTCCCGAATTTTATGACGTTCCCGTAGACGGTGCGCTTGTAAAGGTTAAAGGTCTGATGGTTAAGGTTGGCGAAACTGCGACCCTTGAAATTAATCCCATTGAACTTACTGGTGAAATTCTCAGCATGGCAGTTATCGCTAATTCCGCTGAATCCGAAACCGCAACGGGCTATACCGAACTTACTTCCCGTGCAATTATCAACGAAGGCGACTATCTGGAAAACATGGGCTACGTCGGCAAGACTATTGACGGCAAGCCTATCATTATTGTTTTCGACAATGCAATTTGCACTTCTGGTCTGGAACTTGAAGGTAAAAACAAAGAAGCAGCCGTTCCGAAGTTTACTTTCGAATGTGTTGCTGATCTTTCCCCGGAAGCTGATACCCTTCCGTGGCACATTTATTTTCCGACCCCCGAAGCCTAAAACAGAAAGGATTTTAAAGAATGAATTACGAAATTAAAACTCTTACTTCCAAAGATATTTTTCCGATGTTTAGAATTATTTCTAAGATTGGTATTAACGAATTCCGTTCCGCGTTTGACCCCGAAGAAGTTAGAAAGATGATGGCGGCAGCCAAAGGCGAAAAAGTAGACGTTGCCGCCATTGGTACGATGATTATGTTTAATATCGTTTCTATCATGGTTTCCAAACTTCCGGAATGCGAAAATGAAATTTATACTTTCCTTGAAGGCATTACCGATCTGAATAGAAAACAGCTTGAAAAAATGTCTATGGTAGACTTTACAGAACTGATTGTTGCAGTAATTAAAAAGGAAGAGTTTTCGGATTTTATTGGGGTTGTTTCAAAGGCGTTCAAATCGGAGAAATAAAATTTATGGATTTGCTATTTTCTAAATACGCAAATCCATTTCTTTTTGTTGATACGATGCTTTCGAACGGTACGTTTTCAGAATTCGTCGGAACTGTTTGGGAACTTGAAGCAGAAAAGAAAAATTGGGAATTCTTCTTGCATAAAGTTTACGGCGTTTCTTACGGTGATTTTTTGAAATCCCTTGAAACGGCGAACAGTTCCGAACCGATTGAACCGATTGAAACAACGGTAAAAAATTCAGCTAAAATCTTACGCGAATTCATTCCCGATAAGAAAAAGGGGTGAATCTGATATATGAGTGGAACAGAGTTATTCCGTCTATTTGGCACTATTGGGCTAAATGGCGTAGACGAAGTTAACAGGGATTTGGACGGCGTTAGCAATAACGCTAGTAATGCCGGAAGCAAAATTGCGTCCGGTTTGAAAAAGGCGGGTACGGTTGCGGTTGCGGCAATTGGTGCGGCAACGGTTGCTATTGGTGCGCTCGGCAAAAAATCAATCGAAGCTTATGCTGAACACGAACAGCTTTACGGCGGCATTGAAACACTATATAAAGATTTTGCAGCAGTTGAAGAAGTTTACAGCAATGCGGGCAAAGCGTTCAAAAGTGCGGGATTGTCGGCGAATGAATATATGGCAACTGTAACAAGCTTTTCGGCAAGTCTAATTCAGAGTTTAGGCGGAGATACCGAAAAAGCGGCTAAATATGCCGACCGCGCAATTGTTGATATGTCCGACAACGCAAATAAAATGGGTACGGACATAGGAATGATTCAAAACGCCTATCAGGGTTTTGCAAAACAAAACTATACCATGCTCGATAACCTTAATATAATGGGGGCGTTTGCCGTATAAATGAAGGGCAAAACGCGAATTCTTTCTAATTGACTTAGAACTCCCGGCGGGGACAATAAGGCGCAAGTTTAAATACAGCGTGAACGACTAAACGAAAGAACGCCCGACGGGGCGATGCGATAGTCTGAACTGCACTTATAACGCGAAAAACGAAGGTGCAGATAACATATGCAAATTGGGTTATGGTGGTACAAAGGAAGAAATGGCGCGTCTGATTGAAGATGCGTCCAAAATGACTGAAGCTCAAAAGAAATTGGGAATAACGGTTGATGCGGGCAGCGATTCTTTCGCGAACATTGTAAATGCTATTAGCGTTGTACAATACGAAATGGGTATTACGGGTGCAACCGCACAGGAAGCCGAAAAAACAATTTCCGGTTCGCTTAATTCGATGAAGGCGGCGTGGGCAAACCTTGTAATGTTTATGTCGCAAGGCGCAGAAGGTTCTATGAACGCATGGATTAAAAAGTTCATGGAAAGCGTTAAAACGTTTGCTTCTAACATAATGCCCGTAATAAAAAATTTCCTTACCGCTATTGTACAATTGGTTTCCGAACTTGCCCCGCAGCTTATATCTTTGATTTCCGAACTGGTAGGCGAAATTTTGCCCCATTTGGTACAGGGCGCAAAAGATTTGTTACAGGCAATAATCGACGCTATGCCCCAATTGGTGCGAATGCTTTTGGATATGCTTCCGGTATTAATCGAAGGTATTTTATCGCTAGTCAAATCTATTATCGAACAACTTCCGATGATGCTTGAAATGATTTTGACAGCAATAATCGATCTCCTGCCGATGTTAATTGAAGGAATTGTTAACCTAATCGTAATGTTATGTAACAATTTCGACAAACTTACGAAACCGATTGTCGAGAATGTTCCAAAATTAATTCTCACAATTGTTAAATCTTTGATGGAAAATTTGCCGCTTTTGCTTGAAGGAATTATTAATTTAGTGTTAGCAATTGTCGAACAGCTTCCCGTAATAATTCAATCTATTGTCGATATGTTGCCCGAACTAATCGAAATGATTTTGACAGCATTGTTAAAATGCTTGCCCCAAATTTTGGTAGGCATTGGCAAAATCGTTTTAGGAATTGTTAAATCTTTGCCCCAAATTTTGGGTTCGCTTGTCGAAGGTATTGTAAATATTTTCAAAGGCATTTGGGCAGCAATTAAAAATGTATTCTCAAATAGCGAAGTTGGGCAATGGTTTAGCGGCGTTTTCACCAAAGCAAAGGAAGCAATTTTTAACGCGTGGAACAATGTTAAAGAAAAGTTTAGCAATATTTGGAACGGCATTAAAAACGTTTTCTCGAACGTTGGCGGTTGGTTCAAAGAGAAATTCAACAACGCGAAAGAAAACGCGGCGAACGCATGGAGTAACGCGAAAGAAAAATTTGCGAAGCATTGGGAAAATATCAAGGGTGCATTCTCTAAAGTTGGTTCGTGGTTCAAAGATACATTCAACGACGCAAAAGAAAAAGCGCATAACGCATGGAACAACGTCAAGCAGAAATTTGCCGAACGTTGGAACAATGTTAAAAGCGCATTTTCGAATGTGGGCAGTTGGTTTAAAGATACGTTTAGCAAAGCCAAAGACGGCGCGGTTAACGCATGGTCTAACGTGAAG
>JAZNPL010000038.1:0-2421 GCA_045589615.1 Christensenellaceae bacterium
ATTACTCTGTTTACGGATTGGCCGTCTTTGTAAACGATTAGGGTTGGGATGCTCATTACGTTAAATTTCATGGCTAAATCTTCGTTTTCATCCACGTTTACTTTTACGATTTTGATTTCTGGGTGTTCTTCTGCTACTTCGTGAAGAATTGGACTGAGCATTTGGCATGGTCCACACCAAGCTGCCCAAAAATCAACTAAAACTGTTCCGTTTGTGTTAAAAACTTCTCTTTCAAAGGTTTCTGATGTTGCGTTTACTAATGCCATAAAATCCTCCTTGGGATTAAGAAAATAAGTTTTGTAAAATTAGATTGAGTTCAATCTTTATTTTTAAGATACTAATTTTTGTAAAAAAGGTCAAGAAAAAAATACAGGTGGTCAAGATGTCATTATATAAATGTTTAGGAAAAAGTGGTACTCTGATTTGACGGAATCAGAGAGTCGGCGGAAGGTTCTAACGTCCCGTGAAGAAGCCTTTACAAAAGTAATCACTTACTTCGAGGTCAAGATTAATCAAAACCGACCGTCGTATGACATAAATGCAGCAAGGGGACATTTCCCCTTGACTGCGAATAGGAGTACGGCTAACCACAACCAGACATTTACTCCTGATTCCATTTTATCATAAAGAGGAAACAAATGGAACAGAAACGATTTGTAGGAATTGACCTAGGAAAAAGAACTTTTGAAATAAAGTTCATAACAAGCAATGGAAGTGTGACAGGCACAAATGGAAAAACTTGTCCATCGGGAAGAAAAGAATTATATAAAAAACTTCTTCCTACAGATAGAATAGCAATAGAAGTTTGTTCATTAGGAATGGTAATGGCAAAAGAAATAATACAACAAGTTGGAGCTGAAGTAGTTTTATTAAATCCAAGCCAAATTGCTTTAATTTATCGCTCTGTAAAAAAGAATGATAAAGAAGATGCCTTAAAACTTGCAAGACTTGTTCAAAAGTTCACAAATGAAGAATTACCAAAAGTTGAATTACCAACGGAACATGAAGAAAACTTACGACAAATTTTAACAGAATTAAGACAGTTAAAAAATGATAGAACAAAAGAAATAAATAGAGTTCATGCAATTTTTGTTGAATGTGGTATTACAGAAATAAAAAAAAGTAATTTAGCTACACACAAAAATCGAAGTGAATGTATAAGAATACTTAAAGGTATTTTCTTATCACAAGCAGAAAGAAGTTTAAGAAAACTTGAACTGATAGAAGCTCAAATATTAGAAGTAGAAGAACTTTTGGATAAAGAAATTGATGGAGATAAAAGTATAGAAACTTTAATTACAGTCCCTGGAGTAGGAAAACAACTTGCGTCTTCTTTTGTAGCATTTTTGGGAGATGGTTCTAGATATCCGAATGTATCTTCAATTGGGGCAGCAACAGGGCTTGTTCCACGACTTGATATGTCTAGTACAAGTTTAAGATTAGGGCATATAACAAAAAAAGGAAATTCAAATTTGAGATCATTACTTATTCTTGCGGCATGGTCACATGTAAGAGCAAAAAATGGAGGTGCTCTTAAAGAGAAATATTTATATATGACTATAGCTCAAAGCAAAAGTAAAAAAGTTGCTATTGTTGCGATAGCAAGAAAAATAGCAGAGTTAATGTATTCTTTATTAAAAAATAATACACAATACGAAAAAAGAGCTCCTGTATCTATTAAAAAATTAGCAACAGAAGCTCTTGTAGTAGCTAGTTAAAACATGGAATCAGGAGTCATGGTATTGACAAATATCATAGGAGGCACGCTTTGCTCAAGGCCTTGGCTCATCCGTTTTTAGGATTTGTATTAAACCCTTAATAAAAAACCCTTCCGAAGAGCCCAGGTACACTACGGCACAAGAATAACTAATCTACTGCTGCTTCCTTCCGGACCTGACAGGGTTTGAAAAGTATTCTTTGCATAGGACCTGAGCATTTCGCAAGGGTCTTAAAATTTCACCAACTCGGCGTGGTTTTCCGTTGGAATCCCCAGTTTTTTCAAACTCAAGATTCTACAGTTATATTCATTTTTTTTCGGAGAGAGGGGAATTCGGTTTCCGTCGCTAACGTCCTGTTAGCTCCTCCAACCCGCCTCAAACCACTGTCGTAAGCATCCTGCTTACTTTTCCTCGCACTTGCTCGGCGTGGTTTTCCGTTCGAATCCCAAACTTATTTCTAAACTTAAGATTCTTTCAAATACTCCTTGATTTCGGAGCAGGGGGGATTCGAACCCCCGATACCCTTTAGGGGTATAACTCCTTAGCAGGGAGCCACCTTCGGCCTCTCGGTCACCACTCCATTGCATTAAAGTTAATGACTCCCTAAAAAAATAACGGAATTTCTTCCGTTTTCGAATCCAAGAAGTCAACACTTGATTTCAAGTGACTTCGGAGCAGGGGGGATTCGAACCCCCGGTACGTT
>JAZNPL010000039.1:0-22186 GCA_045589615.1 Christensenellaceae bacterium
CCCTTCTTTTCCCATAATTGATGGAATTGGTCCATAGAAGCGAAGTTCATACTTTCATATACAACGCCACAACCAACAGCGCCGTCACCAACGTTACTGATAACGATACCGGGTTTGTCGTTTGCCTTCTTATAAAGAGCAGCACCAAGTGCTACGGGAGCTGCACCACCAACGATTGCGTTGTTGGGATAAATACCGAAAGGCAAGAAGAATACGTGCATTGAACCACCCATACCTCTATGGAAACCGGTTCTACGAGCAAAAATTTCACTCATAAATCCATAAAGAAGGAAGTCAACTGCCAAGTCTTTAACGTTACCAGATTTATTAAGTTTTTCTACGGGAGCAAGCGTTTCACCACCCATAAAGTCTTTCATGATTTGATAAAGTTTGTCATCGGGAAGTTTGTGAATTGAAGCAAGACCTCTTGCTAAAACTTCACTATGACTTCTGTGAGAACCAAAAGTCATATCGTCAAGGTCTAAGATGTACGCTTGACCAACTGCTGCTGCTTCTTGACCGATAGAAAGGTGTGCAGGACCTGGATAGTTGGTTTTAAAGCCTTGATATTCTTGCTTAACCTTGATGTCCATAATCATGCTTTCAAACTCTCTTAATACTGCGATATCGTTAAAAATTCTAACGAAATCGTCTTTTGAGAAGTTCTTCTTTTCATCAGCAATAGTCTTATTATACTGATTTACGGGAATGTCTTCAAAAGTGATTTTACCCGGTTTTCTTAGTTCAACGGGATCAACGAATAATTGTTTAGACATATTATATATCTCCTATTTTTATTTTATAATTTATTAGATTTGGAAAATCGCTTCACGAACGATTTCACAAACGGTCGGGTGTGGGAACACTAATTTCTTAATGTTTTCGATATCTACTTCAAGGTCTATCATTGCCGATACGCTTACGATGAATTCGCCTGCGTAACTACCGATGATATGTGCACCTATTAAAGTGTTCGTCTTGTTATTAACTACTAACTTACAAATGCCGTCTAAAGTAGTGTTTTCAGCAATGTATCTTCCTGAATACGTCAAAGGAATTGATACAACCTTAACGTCATAACCCTTTTGTTTAGCACTTTCTTCCGTTTCGCCTACTGAACCAACTTCAGGGTTTGTATAAATAACTGAAGGAATAACGTTATAACGCATTCTGTCTTTTTTACCTAAGATATTGTTGATAGCAACTTCAGATTCTCTATAAGCAGTATGAGCAAGCATAACCTTACCGTTAACGTCGCCCGTTGCATAAACGTTTGCAACGTTAGTTCTCATACAATCGTCTGTTACGATTGCACCTCTTTCAAGGTTTACGCCAATGTTTTCAAGACCAATGCCTTGAGTAACTGCACGTCTGCCGATTGATAATAAAATCTTATCAGCAGTAACCTTTTCGCTCTTTCCATCTCTTTCAAATACTACGCCGTCTTTTTCGATAGCCGTAACTTTACAACCAAGATTGAAAGTAACACCCTTTCTTTCAAGAGATTTTTGTAGAATTGAAGAAATTTCGGCTTCGGTAGGTCCTGCAATTTTATTAAGCATTTCTACTACCGTAACCTTAGTGCCTACAGATGAGAAATAACTTGCCATTTCTAATCCGATAACACCACCACCGATAACTACTAAAGTCTTAGGAATAACTTCTAAATCTAAGATTTCTCTATTGGTTAATACTAAACCACTTTCGATGTTTTCTTTTAAGCCGGGGATAGGTGGAACAACAGGCATAGAACCCGTTGAAATTATAAGTCTTTTTGCAACGACTTGTTTATCGCCTGCTTTAACGGTATAACCTTCATCACACTTTCCTTCGATAAACGCTTCAGCGTTCATAGTGGTAACTTTATTTTTTCTTAACGTTGCCTTTACGCCTGAAACTAGCATTTTTACAACGCCGTTCTTTCTTTCAACTACGAATTTTTGGTCGATTGTCTTATTTCCGTCAATCTTAACGCCATAGCTTTCAGAGTGGTTAGCATAATCGAAAACCTTTGCAGAGTTTAAGAAGGTTTTACTAGGAACGCAACCTTCGTTAAGGCAAACGCCACCAAACTCTCTCTTTTCAATAACTAAAGTCTTTAAGCCAGCGTGTCCAGCACGTTCTGCTGCGAGATAGCCTGCGGGACCACCACCAAGTACTACTAAATCATAAATTTCCATGTTTACTCTCCTTTTTTCTTAAATACATTTGCTGTCAGCCAAAAGATTGAAACTGAAATTTTCAAGATAATCTTTTAATTCTTTTAAGAATCTTGATGCAGGTGCACCGTCAAGAGCCCTATGATCGTAAGAAAGTGATAAGTTCATTGCAGTATAAGGCACGATTTCACCGTTTTTACCAAGTTTAATTCTTGTTTCTAAGGTATTTACACCTAGAATACCTGTTTGTGGAGGATTAACTACAGGCGTGAAACTTTCAATACCCATAGTTCCTACGTTACTGATAGTGAAACTTCCACCCGTCAATAATTCGGGACTAATTTTACCGTCGATAGCGTCGGTTGATAATTTCTTAGACTTTGATGCAATTTCAGACAAACTCATAAGATCAGCACCGAACAAGGTAGGAACTAAAAGTCCTCTTGGCGTGTCGGTTGCAATACCGATGTTTGCGTGTTCAAAGTAACGCATAGTGTCGCCGTTAATTAAGTTTGCATTTAAGTCCTTATGCTTTTTGATAACCCTTGAAACTGCAAATACTATAATATTGTTTATAGTGATTGATGGAAGTTTTAAGGTTTCAGCATTATCTTTAAGATACTTTCTAAACGCCATAATATTGGTGCAATCGAAAGAAATGTTGTGAGTAAGTTGAGCCATCGTAGAAAGTGATGCAACCATATTTTTTGCAATAACCTTTCTGATGTTCGACATCTTTTCGTCTTTAAATGCCTTAACGTCAACGTTTTCAAGTTTAGATGCAGGTGCTTCTGCCTTAACTTCTTGAACGGGAGCAGTAGCCTTAGGATTAACGCTTGCTTCTCTAACGTCTCTTTCAATAATTCTGCCGTTAGGACCGGTTGCCGTTGCAGTTGCAAGGTCAACGCCTAATTTTTGTGCAAGAGCCTTTGCTCTTGGAGAAGCAAATACTTTTCCGTCAGCATTTACAGTAGCGGTAGCAACTACTTCTACAGTTTTTGAGTCTACTGCAGTAGCCTTAGGTGTTTCTACCTTAACTTCTTCTACGCTAGCAACTGCACCGTCTGGAGCAAAGAACGAAACGTCGTCGCCCTTCTTACCGATTACGCAAACGTTAGTAAGTACAGGAACTTCATCGCCTTCTTCACAGAAAAGTGCAAGCACTTCACCTTCAAATTCAGATTCTTGTTCGAACGAAGATTTGTCTGTTTCGTAAGAGAAAAGAATATCGCCTTTCTTTACTGCGTCGCCAACCTTAACGTTCCATTTAGTTAGTATACAACTTTCTACGGTTATACCTTGTTTTGGCATCATAACGCCTTCGCTAGTTGCGGGCTTTTCGCCTTTTGCTTTAACGGGTGCTTCTTGAGGTTTTGCTTCAGTCTTAACTTCTTCGGCTTGAACGGTTACACCACCAGGAGCAAAAGAAGAAATGTCTTCACCCTTGTTACCAATTACACATACGTTGGTAAGTACGGGTACTTCGTCCCCTTCTTCACAAAAAAGTGCAAGCACTTCGCCGTCAACTTCGGCTTCTTGGTCAAACGCAGATTTGTCGGTTTCATAAGAGAAAAGCACGTCGCCTTTCTTTACTACGTCGCCAACCTTAACGTTCCACTTGGTTAAAATACAACTTTCAACAGTTATACCTTGTTTTGGCATTAATACTGGAATTGCCATATATATTCTCCTTTAAGTTTTTTACTAATTAATCAATTTTCTTTGCATTTGCAAGAACGTATTTTTCTGCTTCGTCAGACCATATTCCGTTATTCTTTTTGCAAATTTCAGAAAGGTCGTAGAAGAATTTATCAGTCTTTCCAAGTTCTTCAAAATCTGCAATAGCCGTCATTGGCATTGAGATATGGGTGTAAACAAGTTTCTTAGCACCCTTAATGTTTGGAAGATTTAACGTCGTATCAACTACGCTGTCAAGACCACCAACGTGTGAAATCATAATTGATGGATTGATTTTTCCCTCCCCTGCAAGTTTAAGTGCTTCTCTTAAGTCTGACTTATTGCCACCAGAAGTACCGGTTATTCTATGGAAAGCATAGTGAACGTCATAGAAATTAAATTTAGCAGAAAAATCACTCTTAAGTGGGCCTGCAAAGAAGTTTAGACAACCACCATCGCCAAGCAATGCGTCGCCTTGTTCAACAAGTGCAGATACGGGTGCGTAAACAAACACGTCGTCGTAGCCTTTGCCACCGTTTAGTTCTTTCATATATGCAACGGGGTCTTCAATGGTTGAAGTATTAACGTAAACTAATTTTACACCGTTTTTAGCCGCTTCTTCAACTGTTAGTAAAGTTGCTGCTCTATCAAGTCTTGCTTGGTCAATATCGGTTACAACCATTAACGACGGTTTTCTATCACAATGAATACCATAGTCTACACAACCTAAGCCCATAGGACCAACACCTGCTAGAATAGCAACTGCTCCACCTTCCTTAATACCCATATTGTGTGCGTGGTTTTCATAATCACTGTGATAATTTTCGTGATAACCTGCAATGATACAGGACATAGGTTCAGCAAGTGAAGCCTTAAAGTAACTTTCCCCTTCGTAAGGAATAAGACAATCTTTTTCCATTACTTCGTTGGGAATAATAACGTAAGTAGCATCGCCACCAATATATTTATAAGAATATCCAGGTGCACCTAAACCGTTCATTACAGGCTTGTAGTCGATAGCAGGTTGAATACCAAATTTGCTACCTTCTTTAAATTTTCCTTGCCACTTCTTACCTACTTTTACGATATCCCCACAAAATTCATGTCCGATAATGATTGGGTTTTCAGCAACGTCGTTAGGTACTCTCTTGTGGTCAGCACCTTGTTCTGCTGCTTTAAAACTAGACATACAAATACTATCTGATACTACCCTTGCGAGTATTTCGTCGTCTTTGATTTCGGGAAGTTCAAATTCTTCTAATCTTAAATCTTCTTTTCCATAAAGCCTAACTGCTTTCGTTTTCATTTATGCTCTCCTTAAAATCGCTTGTTGTTCTATGATATATTATAACATAATATACAAACTTTTCAACCGTTAAAAAATAACTTGCAAAAAGAATTTATTTATGATAAAATATAAACATAAATAAACAAAAATGAACAATGTATGCTAAATTTTTAGTTAAAAAGGGGGAATAAAATGCTTTCGTTAGAGCGTCAAGAAGAGATTTTGGAAATTTTGAACAAAAATAAATCTGCAACGGTAGAAGAACTTGCATCCGAATTATTCGTATCGGGTGCAACGATAAGGCGTGACCTTAGGGCAATGGAAAAGCAAGGTATGATAAAGCGTTCTCACGGTGGGGCTATGCCCTTTAAATCTAGTGCTGAAGAATCGGCATTTGCCATAAGAGAACAACAAAACATTTCAGCGAAAAAAACGATTGCAAACCTTGCTGTAAAATATATAAAAAATGGCGATTCTTTGTTTATTGATTCATCGACAACTTCGGGTTGCATTATACCATTACTTAATGGTTTCAAATATCTTTCAGTTACGACTATTGGTATTAGAAACGCCCTGCTTTTATCACAAACGGACAACATAAAAATATACATAGCAGGTGGACAAATTCAGAACCACTCAAACTCAATTATCGGTACTGACACTATGGATTTCATTAAGCGAATACACGCAGATATTACCTTAATTTCTTGTTCAGGTGTCGATGCAGTAAATGGCTTTACCGATGCTAGTATAGAACAGGCGAAATTAAAACAGCGTATGCGTGAAAATTCTAGTACGGTGATTATGCTTTGCGACAGTACTAAGTTTGGAAAAACCTTTATGTGTACCGACTTTAAGTTTGACGAAGTAGATTATTTAATAACCGACAAAACTCCCCAAAAGGAATTTATCGAAGCAATATCAAAAACAAGGTGCAAACTAATCACACCCGAAAGCACTGATTTTTAGCCAATTCTCAACGAAAAACGAAAAAACTCTCGCAAGATTTACGAGAGTTTTATTATTGATTTTAAGTATTAAACGTTGCCTTGTGCTTTCATTGCTTCTGCAACTTTTAAGAAGCCAGCAATATTTGCACCAACCATAAAATTACCGGGCATACCGTATTCTTTACTTGCTTCGTCACAGGCCTTGAAAATGCTCCTCATAATGTCGTGAAGTCTTTTGTCAACTTCTTCAAACGACCAAGAAAGTCTTAAACTATTTTGGCTCATTTCAAGACCACTAGTTGCAACGCCACCTGCGTTTGCAGCCTTTGCAGGTCCAAAAAGAACATTTTTTTCAAAAAATACCTCAATGGCTTCCGGAGTACAAGACATATTCGAACCTTCACAAATACAGATACAACCGTTTTTAACTAAGGCTTTTGCATCTTCAAAGTCGATTTCATTTTGAGTAGCACAAGGAAGTGCGATATCACAAGGAACAGTCCAAATACCTTTACATCCCTCATGATATTCAGCATCAGCGTGGTAATTTAGATATTCTTTAATTCTTTTTCTTTCAATTTCTTTGATTTGTTTAACTGCATCAAGGTCAATACCGTTTTTATCGTAGATATAACCGTTGCTATCACTCATAGCAACAACTTTTGCGCCATATTCGGTTGCCTTTTGACAAGCGTAAATTGCAACGTTACCAGAACCCGAAACAATAACCGTTTTTCCTTCAAAACTAGTATTGTTTGCCATTAGCATTTCGTTGGTAAAATAACAAAGACCAAAACCAGTTGCTTCTTTTCTAACAAGAGAGCCACCGTAGGTTAAAGTTTTACCTGTTAACACACCAACCCACTCATCTCTAATTCTCTTATATTGACCGAACATATAACCGATTTCTCTTGCGCCAACACCAATATCCCCCGCTGGAACATCACAATCAGCACCTATGTGTTTTGCTAGTTCAGTCATAAAGCTTTGGCAAAATCTCATTATCTCACCTTCGCTCTTTCCCTTTGGGTCAAAGTCCGAACCACCTTTTCCTCCACCCATTGGAAGGGTGGTCAAACTGTTCTTAAATATTTGTTCAAAACCTAAAAATTTAATTATACCTAAGTTTACCGACGGATGAAATCTTAAACCACCTTTGTAAGGTCCTATCGCAGAATTAAACTGAACTCTAAATCCTCTATTAACCTGTACGTTGCCTTTGTCATCAATCCAAGGTACTCTAAAAATAATTTGTCTTTCTGGTTCTACAATTCTTTCAAAAACACCTGCGTCAACTAAATCCTGTCTTTTATTTACAACTGGCTCTAACGAAGCAAGAACTTCGGTAACTGCTTGTATGTATTCAGGCTCGTTAGCATTTCTTAACTTAATTCTTTTAAGCAAATCAAGTAAATATGCGTTTTTAATAACCATTTTACTTTCCTCCAAGATACTTTTCCTTTTTTTCTTAAGTATTATAACACATAAATTAAAAAAAATTAAGTAAATAAGAGGGCAAAAATTAAATTTTTTATATTTTTATTATTTTTGTTTTAAAAACATTGTTGCAAATCTACTAAAAGAGCGAACGCAAGAAGTAAAACTAGACCAAACGTGTGAATAATGCCTTCAACTCTTCTATTGACAGGTTTTTTCCTAAACCACTCTATAACTGTAAACACTGCCCTTGAACCGTCTAAAGCAGGGAAAGGTAAAACGTTAAAAATTGCAAGGTTAACACCTATAAAACTTGCAATATTTAATAGCGACCAAAGTCCACCCGTTTTTATGGCTTCGGCTGTTACTGATATGGTAGTAACTGTACCACCAACCGAACCAATACCAAGACTACCTGTAATAAGTTGTCTCAATACAGTTAGAACAGTACCTGCTAATTTAAAAGAATACTCAAAACTTCTACCTATCGTATGGAAAAAGCCAAGTTTTACCCCCGTAGTTCTAAGCCCCGAATCTAAAATTTCGCCCGTGCCTTCATCTATGGTGTAAATAATACCTAATGCCGAACATAAATCTTCTACTTCTTCAACGTTTTTAAAATTAGTATCAGCGTTAAGTTTAATGGTAACGTTGGTTTTTTGTCTGTTTCTAATTATGGTAAACGGAACTTCGTCGCCAGCCTTTTTATCGGCTATTGCCGTCATTAAATCGGTTAACATATAAACGTTTTTGCCGTTTGCTTTTAATATTACGTCTCTTTCTTTTAATTGATATTCTTCGCCATAGACAGATGGAGTTTGGTCAACTTTATATGCAACCAATGCAGAGTGCCCGTAGATACCGAACATTAAGGTAATAATAAGCAAAGAAAAGACGTAGTTCATAAATGCACCCGATAGTAAAACTATCAGTCTTTGCCACGGTTTTTTATTATTAAATGCCGTAGGGTCAGAATCTTCTTGGTCTTCCCCTTTAAAAGCACAAAATCCACCTAGGGGTAATAGCCTGATGGAAAATTTTTCACCGTCTTTTTTAGTTTTTGAGTATAATTTAGGTCCGAATCCTATTGCAAATTCTTCTATACCGAACCCAAAAATCTTTCCGGAAATATAATGTCCTAATTCATGTACCGTAATCATTGCTAGTAAAACCAATACTGCAATCAAAACGTATAATACATATCCAAAAATTTCAGAAAAAGAAGCCATTAATAGAAAGTTCATTATTCACCAAACAATTTTTTAACCGAATTTATAGCGTATTCGTTAGCACGCTGTAAGCACTCAAAAGTACCATCGTATTCCATATTTGCACCGTCTAGTGCGTTTGAAATAGCCTTATAAATATCATTAAATGAAATCTTATCTTCTAAGAACAATTTTACCGCCAAATCGTTCGCTCCGTTTGCTATTGCGGGATAGCAAACACCCTTTTTTCCACTCTCAACAACTAAGTCAAAACATGGAAAACGTTCGCGGTCTAGTTTTTCAAAGGTCAATTTAGAAATTGACGCAAAATCAAGGCTATTTAAGGACGACTTAAACCTTTCGGGATACCCTAAGGCGATTTGTATTGGAAGTTCCATTGACGGATAACTCATTTGTGCCATGACCGAGCCGTCAACGTACTCTACCATAGAGTGTATGATGCTTTCCCTATGAATTATAACGTCAATCTTGTCAAAAGCCGTATTATAAAGCCATTTTGCTTCGATAACTTCAAACGCTTTATTTACTAACGTTGCACAATCTACCGTAATTTTATTACCCATAAGCCAATTGGGGTGTTTTAATGCATCAGACGCCTTAACTGTAGCCAATCTCTCTTTATCAAAATCTCTAAAAGCACCACCACTACACGTCAATATAATTTTATTAAAAGGCTTTTCAAAATCAAACGATAGTGCTTGCCATATGGCAGAGTGTTCACTATCTATTGGACAAATAGAAACGCCTTTTTCCTTAGCCAATTTAGTAACTAAATCTCCACCAACGACAAGGCTTTCTTTATTTGCAAGTGCAATGTTTTTACCTTTTTTTATAGCGTCAAGTACGGCAATAATACCTTTATACCCAACTAATGCAATAACTATAATATCGGCTTCTTCAATTATAGCGTTAGTAAAGGAATTTTCACCAAAATAAAATTCAGTATTAGTGTGTTTTTCTATTCCTACGCCATTTTCACTAATAAAGGTTGCAACTTTGGGGTTTAGTAACGAAAGTTGCTCGTTAAAAGTACCGACGTTATTACCGCCGGCAATAGAAACAACTTCAAATTTATCCGGATTTTGCATAACTACGTTAACCGTCTGCTTACCTATTGAACCCGTACTTCCTATTATTGCAATCTTTTTCATATTTTACCTTAAATTAAAATAAAGACTATGAATAGAAATACTGCAAGGAAAAGCGTGCCGTCAATTCTATCCATAACGCCACCGTGCCCAGGCATAATTTTACCCATATCTTTAATATTAACTTTTCTTTTTACGTAACTTTCAAATAAATCTCCCGCTTGAGTTAAAATACTACCAACAACGCCAATGCCTATAAGCCATACAAGTGGAAGGCTAAGATCTAACGAAAGAATTTGTCCTTTAAAAATAAAATAACAAATAAGCCCTGATAATCCGCCACCAACTAAGCCACCAATTGCACCTGCAACAGTCTTTTTGGGACTAAGGTTTGGACAAAGTTTTTTAACGTTACCCTTTTTAATTTTTCCATAGGTCATACCCGTTAGATACGCCATAGTATCAGAACACGGAGATATAACGAATAAAAGCAATAACGAAATAAAGCCTTTTGCACCTACAAAATCGTTCATTTCACAAGTTAAAAGCAAGGAAATTATAGGATACACATACGCCAATACGTTAGCGAAAATTTCTTCCTTGTTTTTATTTTTTGCGATACAAACTATTAATGCAATTATAAAAGTAAAAAGGCAAATGCCTAACATAATAGGCAATGCGAATTTTATCTTAAAACAGTATTTAATCAAACAATAAAAAGGCACCCCTAAAACGCCCAACGCCACTGAAGAAAAAAACACGAAATTATTCGTTAATTTTCTCTCTGCACGGGCAACTTCAAAAGTACCAACTGCACATAAAAACGCTATAAATATTTGAAAAAATCTAGCGTCTACGTTACGTAATAAAAAGAATCCTACTATTAACGCTACGTATACACTACCAGAAATAGTTCTTTTTAACATAATTAAACCTTACCGAAACGACGAGTTCTTTTTGAATATTCAACCAAAACCTTATCGAATTCTTTTTCATTAAAATCTGGCCATAAAACGTCGGTAAAATAAAGTTCACTATACGCACCTTGAAACAACATAAAGTTAGAAAGTCTATACTCTCCACCCGTTCTAACTATAATATCAGGTTCACCGAACGGTGCGGTATAAAGATTTTCAGAAATGCTATCAACAGTAATATCCTTACCGTCTTTAACAAGTTTATTTACTGCGTTTACAATTTCTTGTCTTCCTCCGTAATTTATGCCGATATTAAGTACGAAACCTTTTTTATCTGCCGTATCTTGCATTGCCTTTTTTATAGACTTTTGCAATGACGGACTCAACTTTTCTATATCGCCCATTACCGATAGTCTAACGTCGTTTTTCAAAACTTTTTTTATGAATTTTTTCATATAAACGTCAAGCAAACGCATTAGTTCATCAACTTCAGCCTTAGGGCGTTGCCAATTTTCGCAAGAAAAAGCATAGAGGGACATAACTTTTATCCCTCTTTCAAATGCGTAAGATATTATTCTATCTACGTTTTCGGACCCAACTTTATGACCGTAAGAACGTTCTTTACCACGCATCTTCGCCCATCTACCGTTTCCGTCCATTATTATTCCTATATGATTAGGAAGTTTTTCTTTGTCTATTATTTCAGCCATTAAACGCTCATTATATCCTTTTCTTTTTCAGCACAAAGTTTGTCGATTTTATCGATAGTTTCACTGATTGATTTATCAATGTCTTTTTCGCATACTGCAAACTCGTCTTCAGAAATAGCCTTTTCGTTTTTCATTTTCTTAATGCCGTCCATAGCGTCTCTACGAATATTTCTAACTGCTACTTTGCTATCTTCAGCCATTTTCTTAACTTGTTTTACAAGTTCTTTTCTTCTTTCTTCAGTTAATACAGGGAAAACAAGTCTTATAACCTTACCGTCGTTTGCAGGGGTAATACCGATGTTTTCGACCATAATTTGCTTTTCTATAACTTTAAGCATACTTGCATCCCAAGGTGCAATAACTAAACACCTACCTTCACTAACCGAAATGTTACCAACTTGGTTAATAGGCGTAGGAGTTCCGTAATAATCTACTAAAATCTTATCTAGAATATGCGGATTTGCTCTTCCTGCTCTAATAGTAACGTATTCACCATTCAAAACAGAAACGGTTTTATCGGTTCTTTCTAAGGTTTCCATCATTATCATTTCAAATTGTTCATTTTGTATTGCCATAATCAATCTCCTTTTTACTTAATAAGCGTTCCTATCTTTTCGCCCGTTACTGCACGCACCAACGAATTTTCTTCAAATAGCCCGAACGCCAATACGGGAATATTATTTTCCATACACATAGTAATTGCCGTAGTATCCATTGCCTTTAGACCTTTATTAATGTATTCCTTATAAGAAACTTCGTCATACTTTTTAGCGTTGGGGTTAACCTTTGGGTCAGAATCGTAAATTCCGTCAACGTTCTTTGCTAAAAGCAATACTTCTGCACCGATTTCAGCAGCCCTTAACGAAGCCGTAGTATCGGTTGTAAAGTACGGGTTGCCCGTTCCACATGCAAAGATTACTATTCTACCCTTTGACAAGTGAGACAATGCCTTTCTTAATATATAAGGTTCTGCAACTCTTGTAATGGTAAGTGCCGTTTGAACTCTCGTTTGAACGTTTTTCCTTTCCAAAGCGTCTTGTAAAGCCAAAGCGTTAATTACGGTTGCAAGCATGCCCATGTGGTCAGCCGTTGACCTATCCATTTCGGTGCCTTGTCTTCCACGCCAAAAATTGCCACCACCAACTATTATACCAATCTCAACGCCTAGTTTTTGAACGGCTATAATTTGGTCAGTTACAACGTCTAACGTCTTTTCATCGATACCGTTTCCTTTAGGACCGGCAAGTGCTTCGCCCGAAAGTTTAATAATTACTCTTTTATACTTTGCTTTTTGCATACAAACGCTCCTTTTTTTACTCAACTGACATTTTAACATATTTTTCCTTTTTTGTCCATAGTCAGAAGATATATTTTTATTTATGGTAAACGAAAATTATATAAATAAAACCGACTATCAATCGATAATCGGTTTTGTTTTTTAAAAATGATTATTTTTTCATTTGTGCTTCTACTTCAGCAGCGAAGTCTTGGCTCTTCTTTTCTAAGCCTTCGCCCATTTCGAAACGAACGAAACGCTTAACGGTAAGTTCTTTACCCATTGAAGCACTTGCTTCTTTTACTACTGTTTCGATAGTCTTTGAAGGATCCTTAACAAACGCTTGATTCATAAGACAATTTTCAACGTAGTATTTACCAACTTTACCTTCAACCATTTTAGCAATGATTTGTTCAGGTTTAGAAGCCATTTTTGGATCGTTCTTGATTTGAGCAATCAAGATTTCCTTTTCGTGTTCAATAACTTCAGCAGACACTTCTGCAGGAACAAGATATAAAGGTTTTGCTGCTGCAATTTGAAGTGCTAAGTCGTGAGCAAGTTCCTTAACACCGTCGCAAGTACAACCAACTACTTCTACTAAAACACCAACCTTGCCACCCATGTGGATGTAACTTTCTACTACACCGTTTTCAGTAGTGAATTTTTCAAAACGACGAATAGAAATCTTTTCGCCGATTTTTGCGGTTGCTTCAATAGTTTCGTCTTTCTTTGCTTCGATTAATGCTTCTGCATCTTTAACGTCGTTTTTAAGAACGTATTCTGCAACGCCTGCAACGAACTCTTTATATTGGTCTCCCTTTGCAACGAAGTCAGTTTCACAGTTAACTTCTACTAATACTGCAGTATTGCCTTCAACTTTTGCAGAAACGATACCTTCTGCTGCTATTCTTGAAGATTTCTTAGCAGCGGTTGCTATTCCTTTTTCTCTTAATAGGTCGATAGCCTTTTCCATATCACCGTTGGTTTCGGTGAGTGCTTTTTTACAATCTAATACGCCAGCACCAGTCTTTTGACGTAATGCTACAACGTCGCTTCCTGAAAACATATTCTGTATCCCCCTTTAATTATTCTGCTTTTTCTTCAGCAGGTGCTTCAGCAGTTTCTTCTGCTTGGTTTACTTCTTCGCCTTGGTTTGCTTCGATTACTGCGTCTGCAATAACTGATGCGATAAGTTTAACTGCACGAATTGCATCGTCGTTACCGGGAATTACGTGGTCGATTAAATCGGGATCGCAGTTAGTATCGGTAATTGCTACGATAGGAATATTAAGTTTTCTTGCTTCTAATACTGCAATGTCTTCTTGATCAGGGTCTACGATAAACATAACGCCGGGAAGACTTCTCATATCTTTAATACCACCAAGGTTGGTTTCAAGTTTATCTCTTTCAGCCTTGAGTTTGATTACTTCTTTTTTGGGAAGAAGGTCAAATTCGCCCATCTTTTCCATATTGTTGAGTTTGTTGAGTCTATCAACTCTTGATCTAATAGTCTTGAAGTTGGTCAACGTACCACCGAGCCATCTAGAATTGATGTAGTATTGTCCACATCTTTCTGCTTCTTCTTTGATAGCGTCTTGTGCTTGTTTTTTAGTACCTACGAAAAGAATTGACTTGCCTTGCTTTGCCATTTCTACTACGAAAGGATATACGTCGTTTTCAATTAATTCAACCGTTTGTTCAAGGTTGATGATGTGAATACCATTTCTTTCGCCGTAAATGTACTTGTTCATTTTCGGATTCCAACGTTTGGTTTGGTGTCCGAAGTGTACCCCTGTTTCAAGGAGTTGCTTCATTGTAATAACTGCCATAAAAAATTTCCTCCGTTTTTCCTCCCCGACTATCGTGTTATTTTGGTGCAACATCGACAACACTTGAATTTTTTTGCCGACACGAAAGCACCACGCAATCGGGTGTGATTTTTTTAGCCATATTATTTTAGCATAATATTTTTATTCAAGCAAGAATTTTTAAGGCGTTTTTTAACTTTTTTTACTATTTTTTAGAAAAAAATTTTTTTTCTACTTTTTGCAAAGAATTTTATGGTAAAATAATAAAATCTACAAATACAAAAGGTAACGAAAAAGTGCTTATCCCATAGGGATTTTTATAAACATTATATAATTGCACTTTCAAGCGGAGAAACAATCAGATTCCATTACGGAGTCTGATTTTTCTTTTATCTATTTTCTCTATTGTAAACTTTTTGATACACTACCACTTTACATTGACTTTTTTGTAAAATAGTGTTATAATAATTATGCTCAACAATTTTAATACTGCCAGAACAGGCTTTTTTCTCATATTAGGGGTATTTTACCCTTTTTTTGGCTTTTCACTATTTGAATTTGATAAAAATGCAAATTCCAACCTAGTGAAAAGTGTTTAGATGCTTGTTCTATGTAAAATTGTTGAGCGACAATCGGAGTTTGCGTTTTTTGTGCGTCAGCTTCGGTTGGCGCACTTTTTATTTTATCAAAAGGAGACATTCGATGTTTACCCCTAAAAAGAATTCGTCAAATAAAAATATAGACGACTTGAGCGTTGTGGCTGAATTTTTAATTGAAGATTTTAGATTCACTCGTTCTTACTTATCAATTATGGACAAATTATTCCTTGAAGAAAGGAAAAGATATGAATCCGCTTACAACTTTCACGCAAACAAAGTAGAAGAGTTGGCAAATAAATACAACTTAAAAATGGCGGTTTATAAAAATGGCGATTTGTATGACGATGGATATCCAATCGTTCCACTAAATGCGGATGAGTTTGAAAAGGATGACGTTCTTTACATTGAACAAATGATAGAGCCTATAATTCTAACGGTAGATGGTAAAGTTATAAGGCAAGGTACTGCAATATTAGGAAGAAAAGAAAACAATTAAAGGAGATTTTTATGTACGTAGGTATCGATTTAGGCACAACGAATAGTGTTATAACTTCTTTTGATGGAAAAACGACAAGAGTTTGGAAAAGCCCCGAACAAAACGATGTTACGCCAAGCGTAATTTACATAAATAAACGTGGTGGTAAAATGTATGGTCAAAGTGCATACAATAATGAGCCGAGAGACCCTGAAAATACCGCAAAATTATTTAAGCGTTTAATGGGCTCTAATACTAAAATTCGCTTTGGTGGGATAGAAATGTCGCCCGAAGAATGTTCCGCAGAAATTTTGAGAACATTATTTGGTTATTTACCTGAAGATGTAAGAAACGATAAGAAAACGGGAGTTGTTATTACTGTTCCCGCCGCTTTTAATCAAATGCAAAAAGATGCGACGAAACAAGCAGCTTTCAGCGCGGGAATCAAAAGAGTTGCGTTGATTCAAGAACCCGTTGCCGCAATAATGAGCGTTGCTAAACAAAACAATATTAATGGGATGTTTGTCGTTTACGATTTCGGTGGAGGCACTTTTGATATTTCTATCGCTGAACGTATCGGTAGCAAGATTAATTTGTTGACGAATGACGGCATTGCTTTCTGCGGTGGACGTGATTTTGATAAATTGCTATTTGAAAATATCGTTATTCCGTGGTTGTATAAGAATTTTAAGTTGCCTGATGATTTTAGAGCTAATAAAAAGTATGCCACTCTTTTAAGAATGGCAATTTGGGCAACCGAAAAAGCCAAAATTGAACTTTCGGCGAAAGAAACCGCTATTGTGCGTCTTGATGAAAGCGAAACTCGTTGTACTGACGAAAATGGTGATGAAATTTACTTAGACATTCCCTTATCTCGTATAGAATATAACGACTTAATTTTTCCGAAAGTTGATGAAACCATTGAAAAAACAAGGGAAGTTATTGCTAATGTTGGGTTAAAGCCCGAAGATATTAATCACATTGTTTTTATTGGCGGACCGACACAATACAAACCATTGCGTGACCGTGTTTCAATGGAATTAGGTATTGCTACAAGTACGGACATTAATCCTATGACAGCGGTAAGCGAAGGCGCTGCTATATATGCGGAAAGTGTTGACTTTGAAACAGCTCAAGGAGGACAAAAGGCAGATAAAGGCGTTATTAAGTCTTCTTCGTTTAATTTGGAGTTTAGATACAATGCAAGAACGTCCGACTCAAAGGCAAAGATTGCAATTATCTTCAAGAATGCTCAAAAGTTGGAATTTATTATCAAAAGTGTAGATACAGGTTGGACGAGTGGTAAATTATCGCTTGCAAGTGGTTCTATCGTTCCTGTAGAATTAAACAATGATGGCGACAATACTTTTACCGTTCAATGTTTTGACGAAAATGGCTCAGAAGTAAAAATTGAGAAATCCACCATAATAATAACAAAAACGCTTATAAATATCGGAAAAATCCCCTGCGCACATTCTGTTGGTGTTGAGTTAGAAGATGCGATTACTCATAAGCCTGTATTGGATTACTTAATTAAAAAAGATGACTTGTTGCCGAAAAGCGGTGTTGTAAAATACAAAACAGCGAAACGTATAACGGCAGGAAGCTCTGACTATATTTCGTTTAAGTTGTGGGAAGGTGAAATTGTTGAACCTATAGAATATAATCGCTTTATTGGTGATATTAAAATTGATGGACATTCTTTTGATTTTGGTATGATTCCCGTTGGTAGCGAAATAGAGTGCGCCTATACCTTTACGGATAGCGGCAATATTGAAATTAAAATCACAGTTCCATCTGTTGGTATCACTTTAAGTGGTGAAAATTTTTATAACCGTTTAAGTGGTCAAATTGACTTTGATAGTGATTCCGATAAAGTTATTGACGAAGCCCAAGAAGTTTTAGGGAAGTTGGATGAATTTAACGAAAATATCTTTAACGATAATTTAGACAAGTCTGCAGATGAGATAAGAAAATATGTAGATAGAGATGATTTAAGCGCAGAAGACTTACAAACTTTATTTGAATTGACTCAAAAAGGAAAAGGCGTAGTCGCAAAATATATGCGCGAGAATAAAACCGCAGTATGGCAGAAAGACCTTGATGATGCGATGGAACAATTTGCAACCTTTGAGCAAAATGCCACACCTGCACAAGCTAAACAAATTCACAGCTTACAAGAAAATATACAAAAAGCGATTGATGCAAATAGCGATAAAGCAGAAAAATATTTAGAAGAACTACATAAGATTTTGATGCAGATAATGTTAAGCAACGATGAAGTGTTTATTCTTATCTTCAAGATAATGGTAGACTCTCCACAAGACTTCTCAAACCCTGTATTGTATAGACAGTTGGTAGCTCAAGGGCTTGAATGCGTTCAAAATAACGATATGAATGGTTTAAGAAACGTTGTTGCAAGATTGAGCCAAATTAAAATTCAGAGAGAAGGTTCTCAACTTGATGATATGTTAAAAGGCTCTGGTATAACGAAATAAAGGTATTATCTATGATAATTAACGGGAACAAATTAGGAAGTATAAGGATTAAAGCATTGGTTTACGAGTATGTTGATTACGAAATTTATCGTACTATTTCTAATGCTCCCCTTTTGGTTGTGCGTAAAAATTTATATGATAAATGGATTGGTGATAATTTATTTTATTCTGTAAATCCGTTTAAGACCACCAAAATTGATGACGTTGAATACTATTATTTAACTATAAATAAGAGCTTTCAATTGAGTCCCGTTAGATTTGGTGATGCTTTGTGTGATAGGCAAAAAGCGGTTACATTTGCTTTCACATTAAAGCAAATGCGTAAAATTACAAATATTTCATTATATGATGGTATTTATATAGAAGAATACGGATACATATTGCCTACTTATACTTCTGAAACCATATCCGATGATGCACTTCTCGGAACATATTTATCGGCAGGTCGAATAAGACATTTTAGTGATGGTAATTTAGATACATTATTTCTTGATAAGGAAGCGTATATCGAAGTTGCTAAAATAGTTGGCATTGAAATTAAAGAAAAAGATAGCGTTCAAGTCGCAGAAAAAGAAAAACAATCGGAAAAGTTTAGTTTAGCAGGACGACCTGAACTTGAAAAATTCTTTAACGAGCACATTATAAACATATTAAACGAACCTGAACGATATAGTCGCTTAGGGATAGACTTCCCGTCTTCTGTTATTTTATATGGTCCACCCGGTTGTGGTAAAACATACGCCGTTGACAAACTTGTGGACTATTTAGGATTGCCAAAATTTGAAATAAATTCAGCATCTATTGCTTCTCCTTATATCCACGATACCGCAAAACGTATTTCAGGGATATTTGAAAGTGCAATCAATGCCGCACCGTCCGTTGTTGTAATAGATGAAATGGAGAGTTATCTATCCAATAGAGAAGATTCGGGCACAAGCGGACATCACTTCGAAGAGGTCGCAGAATTTTTACGGCAAATACAAGCGGCGCAGAACAATAAAGTTTTAATTATTGCAATGACGAATATGTACAGCAAAATCGACCCTGCAATTTTACGAAGAGGTCGTTTTGACCATCATATTGAAGTTGGTTTACCTTCGCAAGACGAAATTTACGCTCTTCTTTCAAACGTTACTAAAAAAATAGCGTTGGAAGAAACAGTTGATTTGAAAGTTCTATCAGAAAAGTTAAACGGAAAAACCCTTGCGGACGTTGCATTTATTGTTAAAGAGGCAGGATTGTTAAGTGGACAAAGCGGAAGTGACTATATAACGAATGAATCGCTTAATAAAGCAATAGAAATGCTACCTAAAGAAGAAGTTAGAAGGAGAATTGGTTTTTGCTAATGAAAAATGCTTTTGAAATACTTGGTGCAACACCAAATGACGATAATGAGAGATTGCAAGAATTATTTGAAGAACAACAGTTATTAGCTGATGATACAACGGAAATTGAGTTAGCATATGCTGAACTTTCCAATCCCAAAAAAAGGATAGTTCACGAGGTTGCTTATTTTGCAGATGAATCATTGGGGAATTACGTTTCACTTGTAAAGAATGAATTTTCCGAACGTCCAAACGTGTCAGAAACTGCTCAAATTATTGTAGATGCAGGTTTATTTTTAGAGGCTGCAGCAGATGAGTTGTTTGAGCAAATTAACGACTCTCGTTTAATTAGTGATTTTCCTTCAATAGAAGAAACTGATTTAACTAGCATAATCGAAGAATTAAATAATGAATACGTTTCATTAGGTGCTACTTATTTTGATGGTATTTCAGAGAAATCATTGGTATCTATTTTTAATGCTATTGTAAAAATCGAAGATTATCAAAGTTATTTTATTGATGATTTAATCGAACATTATAGATTAAAGATTGAAGAATCTTTGCAAGACAAAGAAGATGAGTGTAGAGAATCTTTTGACGAAGTAGAACGACATTGCGATAGATTTAATAATGATGGTGTTTTATCATATTTTGTGACCGAAAAAGCAAATCAATTTGTTAAAGAGTTAAAAGAATGGGATAAATTAGCGCAACCATTACAAGTAAATATGCAATATCACGGCGGAGAAGATGAAGAAAGCAGTTCTTTTGTTCATAATATTCGTAATAGAGTTATTGACATTGTAAACAGTACACAAGAAGTCATTGGACGATTGCTTAATAGTTTAAATCAATCAAATCCCTATGATACTTATATAGCTCGTTATCAAGTGGTGCAGCAATTACCTGATAAATTAAAAAATAGTATTACCATAATAGATGTAATGCTTACAATAATAAACGGGTTAATTTCTGTATTCTCTGAATTAGACGTTGCTACGGAACAATTGAAAAAAGATAAATCTGATTTGACAGGATTGCGTTCAACGCTCTCTAATTTGAATAATCAAATAGAAACGGCGAAAAGGGCTGCGTCGCAAAGACCTGTTTATCGTAGTTCAGGTGGTTGTTACGTTGCAACTTGTGTATACGGTTCGTACGATTGTCCTGAAGTTTGGACTTTGCGCCGTTATCGCGATTACAAACTCGCAAAGACTTGGTACGGAAGAGCTTTTATTCGCTTGTATTATGCAGTCAGCCCTACTATTGTTAAATGGTTTGGGAAAACTGAATGGTTTAAGAAAATGTGGAAAGGAACTCTTGATAAAATGGTTAAAAAACTTGAAAATCAAGGTTTTGATAATACTCCCTATAATGATAAAGATTGGAATAAAAAATAAAATAATAAAGGAGAAAAATTATGGGTTTATTTGATAAGTTGTTTGGAAAAAAGAAAAATGATGATGTTGCTAATCTATTTAAACAAATTTCAAAGAATCAAAGTTCGATATCGACTTCACCAAATTATCAGTCGGTATTCTTTGGGTTAAAAGGCTTGTATTTTACAGCGACAACAAACTTTGAAGCGGTTTCTGAAAACGAAGAAAAAGCACGTGAGTTTGTTAAGCAAGCTCTTGATATAACACAAAAGGCAAAAGGAATTAGGATTCCACAAGAATTTTATGATATGCCAATTCATATGTATTCGGGAAAAGGTATTGTTTTAGAAATTCCCAATCCTATATATGAATGTGAATGTAATTATGTCGCTTTATTATGTGGTGATTCTAAAAAGATGTACACAAATGAATATTATGCTTCAAGCAAGACATTTGGATTATGTTGCATTACAGAGTCTATGAGAATGAGTCTTAAAGCTGAAACAGATAATTTTGAAAAATTTGTAAAAGCGACTATTGGTGTATAAATCTAAATAAAAATTAAAAAAATAGTCAGGTGTACAAGAACGTGTACACCTGACTATTGACTTTATTAAAAAGTTATGATAAAATAGAACCACAAACACGAACATATGTTTGGAATATGCTTTGTGTGGGTATATATAATTAAGGGGTTTCTACCCCTTGATTTGGCTTGCTCGGGGTAGCAGGCTTTGTAAGCGTGCATTTTCGTACGCTTGTGGGATAGCTTCTCACGTTTACCCGAAGTCGTTTTACATAAAGGGAAACAAAACGGCTTATTTAGGGTTTTATTGTCGTGCAATTTTTTACGACAATGTGCCGTCCTTTCGCTAATACTTGGTGAAAGGCTTGGAAAGGCTGACCACTTTTTCAAGTAGGCGCGCCAACGTTAAAAAACGGGTTTGGCGATAGGTCTATTTTGTGGTACAAATTTTTAGTACTGCACTCTTACAACTTCATATTCGGATATTAAATCCGTGCGAGGTAGAAACGCTTTGAGCGTGTTTTGATTCGTACGGATTTTTTGTCCCTTTAGGTCGGTGGTAGTTTTTATCAGCGACTTTTTTGCGCCCTTTTATAAGGAAAAATTATATCAAAAGGTTAAGTTTTTGCCGTTATCGACGGCTACCTATTGTAGGGCTTTATTAAATTTAGGAGGAAACCAAAATGAAAAATTATCATCATTATCACCCGCCGTGAGCGTTAAGCAAACGGCAAGCAAAACTTTAAGAAAATCAGTAAAGTGTAGCCCACTATACTTTGCCTTGCAAAGTGTGGGCTCTGCGAGGCTAAATAATGACTAAAAAATAACAAGGAGGAAAACGAAAA
>JAZNPL010000040.1:0-14548 GCA_045589615.1 Christensenellaceae bacterium
GGCTGCTGTTGGTCAAGCATACATCTTGGATTTAGACGATATGACTTTCGGCTCACACCGTAGCCACAGCGAAGTTTTAGCAAGAGGTCTTGCTTCTATTCACAAACTTCCAGATGATAAGTTATATCAAATTATGAAAGACTTTATGGGTGGCGAAACACTTGCTCCCGTTGAAAAAATTAATAAGACTGGCAACGTTAAAGATTTAGCAGTTGACTTCTTATTATATGGTTTCATGAGTGAAATTTTCGCAAGAAGAACGGGCTTCCATAGAGGTATGGGCGGTTCAATGCACGTATTCTTCTTACCATTTGGTATTTATCCAAACAACGCAATCGTTGGTGGTGCTGCTCCCGTAGCGTTAGGTGCTGCACTTTATAAGAAAATCAACGACAAGCCCGGTATCGTTATTTCAAATATCGGTGACGGTTCGGTTGGTTGTGGTGTTGTTTATGAATCAATGAACTTCGCTTCTATGGACCAATTTAGACAACTTTGGGAAAAAGAAGGCGGACTTCCTATCTTATTTAACTTCTTCAACAACAGTTACGGTATGGGTGGACAAACCCGTGGCGAAACTATGGCCTACGATTTCTTGGCACGTCTTGGTGCTGGTATTACTCCTTCTCAACTTCACGTTGAACGTGTTGACGGCTTCAATCCATTAGCAGTTATCGACGCAATGAAGAGAAAGAAATCACTTCTTCTAGAAGGCAAAGGTCCTGCAATGATGGACGTTGTAACCTATCGTTTCGGTGGACACTCTCCATCAGACTCTATGAGTTACAGAACTCCCGAAGAAGTTGCTGCTTGGAAAGAATATGACCCAATCGTTACTTATAGAAAGGCACTCGTTGACGCTAAGATTGAAAAAGACGCTAAGTTTGATGAAATTCTTGGTAGCATTAGCGAAAGAATGCTTAAACTTTGCAAACTTGCATCTGACCCTGTTGAATCTCCTTATCACGATTTCAAGAAAGACCCATACTACGTTGAAGACCTTATGTTCTCTAACGGTGCGGTTGAATCTATGTCTGACCGTAAGGTAGAAGTAGGCAAGGACGTTAAGATGCCTATGGAAGAAAACCCCAGAGTTAAACAAATCGCAGGTAAAACTCGTTTTGCTTTCGACGAAAAGGGTAATCCTGTTTCTAACTTAAAAAGATATAATATTCGTGACGGCTTATTTGAAGCAATCATCGATAGATACTATAAAGATACCACTCTTACTTCTTATGGTGAAGACGTTCGTGACTGGGGTGGTGCGTTCGCAGTTTATAAAGGACTTACCGAAGCACTTCCTTACCACAGGTTGTTCAACTCTCCAATTTCAGAAGCAGCAATCGTTTCTTCAGCAGTAGGTTACGGTCTTTGCGGTGGTAGAGTAATCGTTGAACTTATGTATGCTGACTTTATGGGTAGAGCAGGCGACGAAATCTTTAACCAACTTGCTAAGTGGCAAGCAATGAGTTCAGGTATTTTGAAGATGCCAGTAGTTTTACGTGTATCAGTTGGTAGTAAATACGGTGCACAACACTCTCAAGACTGGGTAGCACTTCCTGCACACGTTCCAGGTCTTAAAGTTTGCTTCCCTGTAACTCCATATGACGCAAAAGGTCTTATGAACGCAGCATTAAACGGAACTGACCCCGTTATCTTCTTTGAAAGCCAAAGAATTTACGACAAGGGTGAAGAATTCCATCAAGGTGGCGTACCAGAAGGATATTATGAAATTCCTCTTGGCGAACCCGATATTAAGAGAGTTGGTAGCGATATAACAATTTTAACTATCGGTGCAACCTTATATAGAGCAATGGATGCTGCAAAGATTCTTTCTGAAAAATACGGTGTAGAAGCAGAAGTTATCGATGCAAGAAGTATCGTTCCATTTAATTACGAAAAGGTTGTTGAATCTGTTAAGAAAACCGGTAGAATTATCCTTGCTTCCGACGCATGTGCAAGAGGTAGTATCCTTAACGATTTCGCAAGAAATATTTCAGAACTTTGCTTCGATTATCTTGACGCTCCCGCAGTTGTATGTGGTGCTCAAAACTGGATTACTCCTCCATACGAATTCGACGCTGAATTCTTCCCACAAGCAGAATGGATTATCGATAATATTAACGATAAGATTTTACCGCTTAAAGGACACGTTTCAACTATCAATACTTCTGATGCTGAAACCATTAGAAAAGCAAAGAAAGGCGTATAAAAAAAATATTTTGCACGGGAGGCGGTTTTTGCTTCCTGTGCTTTAATATTACTTATGGAAAAGTATTATTTAATTACACACGACAATAATAATCCGTATTTTAATATTGCTTCTGAAGAATATTTATTAAAAGAAAAAGACGGGTTTTACTATTATTTTTGGATAAACGAACCCTCGGTTATCATTGGTACAAACCAAAACACGTTAGCCGAAGTTAATCTTAGTTATGTTGAGGATAAAGGCATAAAAGTTGTTAGGCGTTTGACGGGTGGAGGGGCAGTTTATCACGACTTAAATAATCTTTGTTATACCGTTATAGCACCATATAATGAAAATGAAGATAATTATAAAAAATTTACTGCACCTATAATCGAATATTTAAACGAATTAGGTGTAAAGGCGGAATTTTCGGGGCGAAACGATATAACGGTAAACGGACTAAAAATTTCGGGCAATGCTCAAACCGTTTACAAAGATAGAATAATGCATCACGGCACTTTGCTATTTGACACTGACGTAAGTGTTTTGTCAGGTGCACTAAAACCAAACAAACTAAAAACTGAAAGCAAAGGTATAAAGTCTATAAGGGCGAGAGTTACAAATATTATAGAGTGGCTTCCTAAGAAAATGGACGTTAATACTTTCAAGAAAGGTTTAATTGAAAAGTTTAGTAAAATTGCTGAAGAATATTGTTTTTCTAATTCCGATTTAGATAGAATAAATCAGTTAAAAGATGAGAAATATTCTACTTTTGATTGGAACGTTGGTCAATCTCCAAAAGGGAAAATAACTTTTGAAGAAAAGTTTGATTTTGGTATAGTAAACTTTAATTTCGACGTTGTTTTAGGAAAAATAGAAAATGTCAAGATTTCAGGCGATTTCTTTTCAAAAAAACCTATTATAGAATTAGAAAAAAGATTAAACGGCGTACCGTTTGACAAAAAAGAAGTGGTGCAATCATTAAACGGAATAGAAGACTATATCGTAGGTGCAACACCAATCGATATAGTTAATAAACTTTTTAATTAAAAGGTGATATTTATGAAGAAAGAAACATTAGATGCTGTAAAACAAGCGTATTTGATTGAAAGTCAATGTATCAATCAAATGCTAGACTACTTTGATGAAGAAAAATTTGCAAAAGCAGTAGAATTATTGAAAAATGCAGTAAGAATAGGTACTTGTGGTTGTGGACATTCGGGCATTATTTGTCAACACATGGCACATTTACTTTGCTGTATAGAAAGACCTGCAAGATTTATTTCACCTGCTGAAGCAGTTCACGGTGCAACTGGCTATTTGCAAGAAGGGGACGTAATGATTTTTGCTTCTCGTGGTGGAAAGACAAAAGAACTTTTACCTATTATTGATATTTGCAAGGCGAAAGGTGTGAAAATTATTTCAATTACCGAAAACATGGAAAGTCCTCTTGCTCTTTCTGCCGACGTAGTATTAAAACAATTCGTAAACAGAGAAACAGATAAATACAATTCTCAAGGGACGACTTCAACGACTGCGCTATGTATGATATTCCACGCATTGCAAACGGCTTTAATTGAAGAAACGGGTTTTAAAAACGAACAATTCGCACTAATTCATCCTGGTGGTGCAGTTGGCGAAAGACTAAATAAGAAATAAGAATATTGGAGATAAATATGTATAAAAATTATAAGATCAGCGAGCCTTTTTTTGAATATGGACCAAAGTGCTATATGTATGGCGAAACCTTAGTTAAAATGGCTAAGGGCTTAGAAAAACTTGCAAAAAAATATAAAGTTAACGTAGTATTAGATATTCCAGATACTGAAATTTACAACGTTGCAAAGCACGTAAATTCTAAATACGTACACGTGTATAGCCAACATATGGACAGTATACCTGTCGGTAGAGGTATGGGTAGAACTTTACCAGAAGCAGTAAAGTCTGCTGGTGCAGTTGGCGTTATGCTTAACCACGCAGAAAGAAAACTCACTATCGAAGAAATAGAAAATGCTATCAAAAGAGCAGACGAACTAGGTTTAGCAACTATGGTTTGTGCTGATTCAATTGAAGAAGTAAAGGCAATAGCAAAACTAGGTCCAAACATCTTAGTTGCGGAACCTTCTGAACTTATCGGAACGGGAAAACCCGCAGATAAAGAATACGTTGATGAAGTTATCAAGGTTATTAGAGAAATTAACCCCGATATTAAACCTTTCCCATCAGCAGGAATTTCAAAAGGGCAAGATTGCTACAATATTATTAAAGCGGGCGCTTCGGCATCAGGTTGTTCATCGGCTATAGCAAAGGCAGAAAATCCTTTAGCACTTGCTGAAGAAATGATTTCAGCCGTTCGCCGTGCTTACGATGAAAGAACTGCAAAATAATTTTTAAAAGGGTATTTCAAATGAAAGATAAATTAACTATTTCCGCAACGGGAGATGCATTGTTTGTTGCGGATATTCCAAAAGAATATAATAATGATTTAAAAGAGATTTCAGAATATATTGGTCAATGCGACGTAAGAATTTCTAACCTTGAAACAAATATTTCTAGGTTTGGAGATTTTCCTAATGCTTACAGTGGTGGAACATGGCTTAATACTGAACCCGAAGTTTTTGACGACTTGTGCAAGTATGGTTTCAATTATTATGGCAACGCAAACAATCACTGTATGGACTATTCGTACCACGGCTTATTATCAACTATTGACGAACTTGATAAAAGAGGCTTAGCACACTCAGGTACAGGTAGAAATATTGACGAGGCAAGTGCACCCGCGGTTATTGACGTCGATGGTAAAAAGGTAGCGATTTTTGCAGTTACTACTACGTTTGAAGTTGCTTCAAAAGCAGGGTATGAAACGAAAACACTTAAGGGCAGACCGGGAGTAAATTATCTAGGAATGTCTAGATACTATCAAATAACGCCCGAAATGGAAAAGCAACTCATTGAAATTGCAAAAGTATCACACGTAAACGGATATAGAAATTTAAGCATTAAAGGTGGATTTGTTCTTCCCGATAAAGAGGGACTATATAATTTTGGTGGTTTGTCTTTTTGCTCTGATGGGTCTAAAAAAGGAACTGAATGTAACGCAAAAGATCTTGCTAGAATAGTAGAAAACATTAAAAAAGCAAAAGAAAAATACGATTACGTTATTATTTTAATTCATTGCCACGACATTAAAACAGATAAACATGAAGAAGTTCCTGAATTTTTAGAAGAACTTGCTCACGCTTGTATTGACGCAGGTGTTTGTGCCGTTATTGGTAGTGGTACTCATCAGTTGAGGGCAATAGAAATGTATAAAGGATATCCTATTTTCTATTCGCTAGGCGACTTTATTTATCAAGGTATGCGAGTTCCCTTGTTACCTGCTGATTTTATGCAAAAATACGGATGCGATATTAACGCTCCTGCAATGGAAGGATTGATGGCACGTTCTAAAGGGGGTAAGTTGGGTTTACAAGCCGATAAGAAAAATTTTATGACTGTAATACCTAAAATTGAAATTGTTGACAATAAAGTTAGTTCTATAGAAATGATGCCTGTTGTTGCAGGCTTTGATAGAGAAGGCAAACTTAACGGCTTGCCTTATTACGCTAAAGGGGAAGAAGCAAAGGAAATCTTTGATGATTTAGTTAGGCTTTCAAAACCTTATAATACAAAGTTAAGTTTTATTGATGGTATGATAAGGTTGGAAAACAACTAGGAGTAGTTGATGAAGAAAATTTACGAATTAATTGAACAAAACAAAGACTATATATTAAACGCAGAAAGGTGGTTGTGGAATAATCCCGAACCTGGTTTTAAGGAATTTAAAACTAACCAGTTTATGGCTGATGAGTTCGAAAAAATGGGCTATAAACTTAACTTGGCTGATGGAATAACCGGTTTTTACACTGTGGTTGACACAGGAAAGCCTGGACCTACTGTTTTAGTATTAGCAGAACTTGATTCATTAATTAATTTTCAGCATCCCGAACACGATAAAGAGACGGGGGCTGTTCATAATTGCGGGCATCACGCACAATGTGCTGCGATGCTAGGTCTTGCATTTGCACTAAAACAAGAAGGTGCTTTAGATGGTCTTTGCGGTAGAATTAAACTATGCCTTGTTCCTGCTGAAGAAGGCATAGAAATCGGTTATAGAAAAGAATTAATTAAAAAAGGCATAATAAAGTATACTACGGGTAAACCCGAATTTATATCAAGAGGTTATTTTGACGACGTTGACATTGCTTTTATGATGCACGTAGGTAAAGTAAAAGAAAATCAAAAATTTTATCTTACTAAGGGGCATAATGGGAACGTAAAAAAATTTGTAACCATAAAAGGAAAGTCTGCGCATGCAGGCGGTTGCCCTTGGAACGGAATAAATGCATTAAATGCTGCAACAATGGCAATAACTTCTATAAATTCAATAAGAGAAACCTTTATGGAAAGTGATTATGCTAGGGCGCATTTTATTATAACGAAAGGTGGTGAAGCGGTTAACGCAGTTCCAGAAGAAGTAAAGATAGAAGGATACGTTAGGGCGTCAAATTCTATTGCTTTAAAGGAAATCAACGATTCAATAAATAGGGCTATCTCATCATCTATTGCGGCAAATGGAGCCACGGCTCATATAGTTGACATTGCAGGCAGTTCACCATTATACGAAGATGAAAATTTACGTAAAGTGTTTGAAGAATCTTGTGAAGAACTTTACGGCTTAGACGTTTATAATTATAATGATAAATGGTTGTCATCTTCAACGGATATGGGGGACGTAAGCGTACTTTTCCCATCAATTCATTTTTATGCTAACGGCTCAAGTGGAACTGAACACGGTATAGATTATAAAATAATAGATGCATATAATACGTGTGTAAATTCTGCTAAAATAGAGTATAAATTAATACGTAATCTATTAAGTGATAATGCAAAAAAAGCGAAGTATATCATTGAAAAATTTAAGCCTGTTTTTAGTAGTGTGAAAGAATATCTAAATCATAAAGACAGTTTAGAAAAAGACAAACAAACCGTAATCTATAACGACGACGGAACAATAACAATAGACTATAAAAATTAAGAAAGGGCTAAAAGCCCTTTCTTTATAAGAATTTCTTTAATCTTTGTTCGTATTCTTCTTCTAATGCAAGAAGTTTTTCAACGAAGTTTAAAACGTCTTGGTCAAGGTTAGTATTTTCGTTCTTCATTGCAGTGAGTTCTGAAACGCCCATAACCGTGCCTTTAATCATCATATCGGCTATTTGATTTCTGCTATTATTCATAGCGGTTTTCATCTTAATGCTACCGTACATCATAGCCTTTTTGAAAAAATTAACGTCCTTAGGTTCAACGCCTTTTTCAGCCATATAGGTAGAGATTTCGCCAATAATTTTTTCGTAACCTTCGTACTGTTCTCTAAGTTCTTTTTTTAATTCGTCGTCTTCAACGGATGGTAAAATATCCGAAATACTTTGAAGAGCAAGATGAGCGTTTCTATAAACGTCGTTAATTGCTTTTCCGTTAAAATTAGATGCTTCCATAAATTAATAATCTCCTTAAAAGTCTTATAAAAATAAGATTTCCAAAATTGAAAAAAATATACGAAATTGTTTGACAAAACCAGTTTAATAATGTAAAATATCCAATGAGCCGCACGAAAGGGGTTTTTTTAAGCGTGTAAAAACCACCCCAAAATAAATTTCGGCGAGACTGGTTAGATGGAGGTATAAAAGATGTACGCAATTGTTGCAAACGGTAACAAACAGTACAAAGCAGAAGTTGGTTCAACTATTAAGTTTGAAAAACTTCAAGCGAACGTAGGCGACAAAGTTGAGTTTGAAGTATTAATGCTAGCAGACGAAAACGGTGTCAAGGTTGCTGAGGAAGCGAAGGCTTTTAAGGCAGTAGGCGAAGTAGTAGAACAAGGCAAAGGTAAAAAGATTGTTGTGTTCAAATACAAGGCAAAGAAGAATGAAAGAAAGAAACAAGGTCATAGACAACCTTTTACTTCCGTTAAGATTCTTGAAATTGCTGCGAAATAAGGTGAGGAGGAAGATATATGTTTTTTATTAAATTATTTGCTCACCACAAAGGTGGCGGTAGCACGAAGAACGGTAGAGATTCAAACGCTAAAAGACTTGGTATCAAGAGAAATGATGGTCAAGAAGTTTTAGCAGGTAGCATTTTAGTACGTCAACGTGGCACTAAGATTCATCCGGGCAACAACGTTGGTATCGGAAGCGACGATACTCTATTCGCTTTGATCGACGGTGTAGTTAAGTATGAAAGATTAGGTAGAAAAGATAAAAAGGTAAGCGTTTACGCAAAATAGTACTAACAAAATTCGGGTTGTGTGTATCAACCCGATTTTTTTATAGAGAAATATGGAAAAGATAATATTTAACAATACCTATTTTAATATCAAAGACACCCTAGAATGTGGACAAGTATTTAGGTTTTATCCACACGAAAAAGGATATTTGGTTTATACAAAAGATAAATGTGCATATTGCTACAATGAAAATGACAACACTATTATAGAATGTAACGTAGATGATAGGGAATATTTTAATAATTATTTTGATTTGGCAAATAATTATGAAAGTATTGTTGCTTCGGCACAGGAAAGTAATTATGAAGTATTAAGAACTTCGGCAAAAATAGGTAAAGGAATAAGGATATTAAATCAAGATATAGAAGAAACTTTGTTTTCTTTTATAATATCTCAAAACAACAATATACCAAGGATAAAAAGCATAATAGAAAAGTTGTGCTATGCACTAGGCGAAAGGAAAAAGTTTTACGGCAAAGAGTACTGTGCATTTCCAACAATAAAAGCAATGGCAAATAAGGATATAGAATTTTTTAAGAGTATAGGGCTAGGCTATCGAGCAGGATACGTTAAAAAATTGGCTGAAGAAATAGTAAACGGGTTTGATGCAAATCGGTTAAAAACTTTAGAGACAGAAGAAATAAGGAAAGAACTGATAAAGATATACGGAGTTGGTGAAAAGGTAGCAGACTGCGTAACGCTGTTCGGCTATCATAGGGGCGATGCATTTCCTGTAGATACGTGGATAGAGAAACTGTATAAAGAAAACTTTAACGGAAAACTAACGGATAGAAAAAAGATATCCAAGTGGCTAGTGGAAGAATTTGGCGAAAAATCGGGATATTATCAGCAGTATTTGTTTTATTATAAGAGAAGCCTAGAGAAAAAAAGGGAGAAAGAGAACAAAAAAGTAATAATAAATGCAAAAAACGATTGAAAAAAACGTACTGTTATGATATACTTTTAGGGATAAAATAAAGAAGAAAACAATGGAGGATAAATATAAATGCAGTATTCAACTGAAGTAAAAGAAATGACCTGCGTTTGCAAAGGCCCAAAACACGGTCCAGCACCCATACCTGAAGAAGGAAAATGGGTACAAGCAAAGGAAATTAAAGACATTTCCGCATATACGCACGGCGTAGGCTGGTGTGCACCCCAACAAGGTGCGTGTAAACTTTCATTAAACGTGAAAGACGGAATCATTGAAGAAGCACTCGTAGAAACGATTGGTTGTTCAGGAATGACACACTCGGCAGCAATGGCAGCCGAAATACTACCTGGTAAAACGCTACTTGAAGCGTTAAATACCGACTTAGTATGTGACGCAATCAATACAGCAATGAGAGAATTGTTCTTACAAATCGTATACGGCCGTTCACAATCAGCATTCTCAGAAGGCGGATTAGTAATCGGTGCAGGGATGGAAGACTTAGGTAAAGGTGCACGTTCAATGGTAGGAACGATGTACGGAACCAAAGCAAAAGGCGTAAGATACCTAGAAATGACCGAAGGCTATTGCACAAAAATGGCACTAGACGAAAATGACGAAGTAATCGGCTACGAATTCGTATCATTAGGCAAAATGACCGATTTTATCAAGAAAGGTATGGAGCCTAACGAAGCATACGAAAAGTCAAAAGGCACATACGGAAGATTTAAAGCCGAAGATGGTGCGGTAAAATATATCGACCCAAGAAAAGAATAAGGAGAAAAACGCAAATGGCACATTTTGAAGGATATGAAAGACGTGAAGCCAAAATTTTAGCAACGCTAAAAGAATACGGCATCGCATCAATAGACGAATGTAAAGAAATATGTGATAAATACGGCATTTCTCCCTATACTATCACGCAAGAAACCCAACCAATCTGCTTTGAAAACGCAAAATGGGCATACACCGTAGGCTCAGCAATCGCATTAAAGGAAGCAGAAAGAACAGGCGATAAGAGTGCCGCAACCGCAGCAGCAAATATCGGTATCGGTTTACAATCATTTTGTATTCCCGGCTCAGTAGCAGAAAATAGAAAAGTAGGTTTAGGCCACGGTAACTTAGGTAAAATGTTATTGTCAGAAGAAACCGAATGTTTCTGTTTCTTGGCAGGCCACGAATCGTTTGCAGCAGCAGAAGGTGCAATCAAAATCGCATTGAACGCAAATAAAGTAAGAAAACAACCCTTAAGAGTAATACTTAATGGTTTAGGCAAAGACGCAGCGTATATCATTTCAAGAATAAACGGCTTTACGTACGTAGAAACCGAATTTGACCCCTATACCGAAGAAGTAAAGGTGTTAGAACAAAAAGCATTCAGTAACGGAGCGAGAGCAAACGTAAAATGTTACGGTGCAGATAACGTACCCGAAGGCGTTGCAATTATGAAACTTGAAAACGTAGGCGTTTCAATTACGGGAAACTCAACCAACCCAACTAGATTTCAACACCCAGTTGCTGGAACGTATAAGAAATGGGCAATCGAAAACGGTAAAAACTACTTCTCAGTAGCATCAGGTGGTGGTACTGGTAGAACTCTTCACCCAGACAATATGGCTGCAGGTCCTGCAAGTTATGGTATGACCGACACTATGGGAAGAATGCATAGCGACGCTCAATTTGCTGGTAGTAGTTCAGTACCTGCCCACGTAGAAATGATGGGACTTATTGGTGCTGGTAACAACCCAATGGTTGGTATGACCGTTGCTTGTGCAGTTGCTATCGAAGAAGCATTGAGATAATAAAAAGAAAATAGAATTAGTAAAAAAGCATAAACATTTAAATAGTTTGTGCTTTTTTTATAAACATTATATATAATATATAAAGTATATATAAAATATAGGAAAGCGAGGAAAAGAAAAAAATTATAGAATAAATAATAAAATTATTTTAAAAAAAATATTGACATAATAAGAATAACATAGTATAATAATTATGAAAAAATAGGATTATTGGTGTTATTATGCCTATAATTCTAAAAAAATAAACAAAGGAAGGACTACGCATAAGGACTAATTTTTTTTCATGGAGGTAGGATATGGTAAAGAAGGAATATCATAATCCAGAAATCGAAATTATTAACTTATCCGAAGCAGACGTGATTTGTGCATCATTGCTTACGCATAAATTTGGAAACAGTGAAATAATTTCTGACAAGTTTAATAACTCGTGGTTGAATATATAGGAGGTTGAAATGAGTAAAATTAGAAATAAACTTATAGCAACTTTAAGTATATTCGCATTGCTTTTCACGTCGTTATCTGCAGTAATGTTTGCAAATAATAATCCGGTAAAAGCTGAAGAAAGCACTTCTGAAATTTTTCAAGTATTGGACGATGTAAAATCAGGATACTTAGGTCAAGCAGAAGAAACAGGTAAAGACTATGCAGGTCTTAGATGGGAAACTACTATTAACAAGGCTTATTACGATAGTCTCGCTAGTGAAGGTGCAACGTTTGAATTTGGTACTTTAATTGCACCCGATAAATACAGAGACAATTTATACTTTGGCGATGGTGGTATAGTTTTTGAAGATGGCAAGTGGTATATTGATGGCATTACCAATAAAAACGGCGAAAAGATTTACGTTTCAAATATCGTAAACGACAATGTTGTTGAAAAATTAAGTCAAGATAATGACAGTTACGTAATGTACTCTGCTATTCGTTATGAAGATATGCAAGACTATAGTGCTTATGCAACCGAACTTATTGCAAGGTCATACGTTAAGATTACTATTGGTAATCAAGATTCATACGAATATGCAAATAATAACGGATTTGCAAATGCTGTTTGTTCTTTACGTAACTCTATCGCATATAACATCGCATCAGGTAACTTTAGTGAAGAAGTTGCTGAAAACTTAAAAGGTTATATTGTTAAGGATGGTTCAATTTATAAAAAAATTGATGGTCAAACTTTGTACTCTACAAATAATGATGAGTATAAAGACAATACCGTTGATTTTGGCGATGTATTTAATGAAGAGGAAAACATTCAGTTTGTATTAAACACTGAAAACTTAGAAGCTGTTGATAGAGAAAACGGTGTAGTAACCTTAGATTTAAGTAGTAAAGCTGAAGGTGCTTATTATTTGACCGCATTTTGTGGTAGTGGTAACGTTTACTGTGCGGAAATTTTAGTTGCAACTACTATTTCCACTGCTGAAGATTTGGTAAATTATTTCACGCTAGTTGAGAATGAAGCGACCGTTCATACCAGTGCTAGTAGAAATCAATATAATAGTTTGCTTACTGATTTAAATACGTTTGGCGGATATTATGCATTAACAAACAATATTGATGCTAGCAGTTTAGGAAAAGTTGGTTCTGCTACTTTTAGACTTAAATCTTGGGCTCATTCTTTCAGTGCTAATGAGGATGCATTGGATCCATTAGCATATACTAAAGGTTTAACGGGTACTTTTGACGGACGTGGTTATGCGATTAGTAATTTGACAGTTTTCCGTGGTGGTCTATTTGGTATTATTAATGGTACTGTTAAAAACGTAGCTTTCAATAATATTAATCACGTAATGTATGTTGATGATTTTTTTGGTAATTCTGCGTTTTTAGCAACAAGAATGACTAAAACTGCAGTTATGGAAAACGTTGCTATATACAATCCTACTGATACTGTTAGATTTGGTTTAGTAACTCAATTTGTAAAAACTGCTAAACTTATCAACTGTTATATAGAAAGTCCTTATACTTCTCCTTTTAAGATGTGTGGTTTGACCGAAGAACTTTATGGTGAAAATTCTAATAATGGTTACCCTAGAGGACAAGAAGATTTCTTTGATAGTGTTGTTAATACTATATTTGTATCACCTTATCTTTTCCAAGGTGCATCTTCAGCTACGTCATTTGATATAAAGGACGTAACTGGATATTCTGGTTTATATTCGGGTTCAACTGTAGGCACAAGAGATACTATTTCTCTTGCACCCACCGCTAAGCGTTATCAAAGTCTTGATGATATGGTGGAGAGATATGCTCTTGGTGGTGGTGATGAAATAGCTACGGAAAATGGTCTTAATACTACAGCAGATGTTGTTGATAGTTTTGATAATCGTAGTGGTTTTGTAGTTACTGATGATGGTAAAATTTCTTGGGTAAGTCTATCAACTATTACTATTTCTCTAGAAGATACTCCTATTAGTGCAGAAAAAATTGAACTAAGTATAGGGGATTCTGTTAAAATTACCGCTACTGATATGTTTGATAATAGTTTAAGTCTTAAAATTTACTCCGACAATGGTAACGTTTTAATTGATGAAGATGCTTATACGATTAAAGCAGAATCTTATGGCGAATCAAACGTAACTATTATGTGCCAAGGTATTGTTTTAGCCAAATTCACTATCTCAGTTCCTTTGGAAATAAAAGATTATAGTGACAAGACTATTATCGTTGATAGTGATGGTGAAGACCTATCTAGTTATGAAGGAATTAAAGATGCTACAGAAATTAACATTATAGATAACGAAACCATTATGTATACATTTAATAGTGGCAAATTAGAGATTACAGAAGGGGTAAAAGAAGAAGATACCTTTAAAGTTGAATTTAAGTCTACGTCAAGTACTTATATCTATACCGTTAAATACGTAACTAAATATATTCATACTGCAGAGGAATTTATTGAAACCTTTACTTTAACCGATGGTGTTAATACTAGTGCAATCAATAATTTGAGCACATTTAATGGATATTATCTACTTGCTGGAAACATTGACTTTGCTGAAGAAAATATGCAACCTACAAATAACTTTACTTATACCGTTGGTAATGGTAATTCTGCCCCTACAGCAGCTATAAAAGAAGAAATGTTAAAAGTAGGTTTAACCGGTACGTTTGATGGCAACGGTTACACCATTTATAACCTAGAGGCTCCGCAAGGTGGTATATTCGGTGCTGTATCAGGGACTATAAAGAACGTTGCATTTGTAAATATTTCATCTAAATCAGTTGCTAATGGTGTAATATCACATTATATGACAAATGAAGCAGTATTAGAAAACGTTTACGTAAAATCT
>JAZNPL010000041.1:0-1946 GCA_045589615.1 Christensenellaceae bacterium
AAGGGTTCGGCTGTTCGCCGATTAAAGTGGCACGCGAGCTGGGTTCAGAACGTCGTGAGACAGTTCGGTCCCTATCCATCGTGGGCGTAGGATATTTGAGAGGCTTTGTCCCTAGTACGAGAGGACCGGGATGAACGCACCTATTGTGCACCTGTTGTCGTGCCAACGGCATAGCAGGGTAGCGAAGTGCGGATGAGATAAACGCTGAAAGCATCTAAGCGTGAAACTCGCCTCAAGATAAGATATCCCATATCGTAAGGTAGTAAGACCCCTTGCAGACAACAAGGTTGATAGGTCGGAGGTGTAAGTGCAGTAATGTATTGAGCTGACCGATACTAATAGGTCGAGGGCTTATTCTCAAAGTTAATGAGAATTAAAGCGAATTAGAACGAAAACGTACCAAACAAAAAGAAAACGAGAAGGAAGAAAAGCCTAAAAAAAGTCTTGACGGAAAAGTTAAAAAAGTATATAATTACTATGCGGTTGTGAATCTTCAATGGAAGATACAAAAGAGTATACATCAGTTAGAGATAACTGTTATATAACCATTGCGGTGGCGATAGCGTTGAGGACCCACCTGTTCCCATCCCGAACACAGAAGTTAAGCTCAATTGCGCTGAAAGTACTTTGCTGGCAACGGCACGGGAGGATAAGGAGCTGCCGCATTCAATTTTTTTAAAACCGTTTGATTTATTCAAGCGGTTTTTTTCTTGCCACATATTATAAATTTGTTAAAAAAATTAATAATAATTTAATAAAATTAGCACTCAACGCTTGACAGTGCTAATTTTATGGTGTATAATAAAGACACTTAAGGGGGTACAAAACCCTATTAAGAATTTATTTAAGAGGTAATAATAATGAGATTTTATAGTAAAAATTTAATTCCACGCAATGAGTTTGATTATCTTGACAAATTTTTGGCTGATTTTTTAGCTTATCCTACAACAACTTTTACAAGAAGTAATAACGCACTTAATACTGACGTTTATGAAAATGAGCAAGCCTATTATTTATGTGTAGAGCTACCTGGCTTCAAAAAGGAAGACGTTTCTGTTGAGCTTGATAACGGCTACTTAATCATTAATGCGAAAAAAGATCCTGAAAGCGATGAATTTAAGTTCATCGCGCAGGAAAGATTTTCCGGAACAATCAAGCGTAGCTACTACGTTGGTAATAAGGTCGCGTATGAAGACGTTTCAGCTTCCTTACAAGACGGATTATTAAAGATTGTAATCAACAAACCTAAACAAGAAGAAAAATCCTCCAAGATGATATCCATCAACTAAAAATTTAAAACTGAAAAATATGTCACCGTTTTGGTGGCATATTTTTTTATTTTCAGTCTTTTTCGTGCTATACCGAAATATAATATACTGTGAGTGCATTATTAAGGTTTTTACCAGAAAAGATTTACGCGCTTGTATCCAATTTACAAATGGACAAGCTATCCGAAATAAGGCTACGCGTTAATAAACCAATATTTATCCATTATAACGGTGTTTATCAATTTTTGGCTAAAAATAGCTATTTGGTCAGCGGGTCTGATATTGAAGAAGTGATTTTACGGCTTACAAAGCATTCTGTTTACGCTTATGAAGACAATATAAGGCAAGGTTTTCTGACGGGTGACGCGGGCGAAAGGGTTGGACTTTGTGGTACGTGTGTGTTTGAGCGTGGTAATATTTTAACGATTAAAGACATTACATCCTTATGCATACGCGTACCCAGGCAGGTTTTTGGTATTGCGGATTTTCTGTTTAAATCGATTTTTGCACAAGGCATTGTAAATTTATTAGTGGTATCTCCGCCCGGTATGGGTAAAACTACGCTTTTAAGAGAAATTGCACGACAAATATCAACCAAAAGTACAAAAAACATCCTTGTCCTTGATGAAAAAAACGAGTTGTTTTCACTAAACTCATTCGATTTAGGCATAACGACAG
>JAZNPL010000042.1:0-54902 GCA_045589615.1 Christensenellaceae bacterium
ACTATAAAGAACGTTGCATTTGTAAATATTTCATCTAAATCAGTTGCTAATGGTGTAATATCACATTATATGACAAATGAAGCAGTATTAGAAAACGTTTACGTAAAATCTGATAAATATGATGGTACTAATGCTGTTAAATCTGGTGCGTTACTTGCTAAATGGGCATCATTTGGTGTATCATTAAAAGGTTGTTATTTTGAAATCAATTTACACCTTTATAATGGTACGTTTAATAATAGTACTGGTGTATATAGTTCAACAGCATTTAACAGTGGTACAACTACATTAAATAATTCATATGCAATCGTAGTTTCCGAACAAATTATTTCACATCGTAATAATTTGTGGTCTCAAGGGTATAGATATGATGCTAACAAAGATTATTCAAACGTTGAAAGTTTTAAAGACGGATCGGATGATCTTACTGTAAATAAAAATACAAGTGAAGAAGTTAAGTTGTATCGTTATGACAACGTAACTAAGTTAATGGAGTCTTATACAAAATTCAGTGACTTATTAGGAAATTTTAATTCCGACTATTTTGAAGTTGGTCAAAACGGTAAAGTTGCATGGGTAAAAGATTATTTATCTTATACTCTTATCGCAGAAGGTGCTAGCATCATTAATAATGAAGTTCAGTTAAGTACTTCTGGCCCACAAAGTGTAAGCTTGTCAGTTAAAAATGGTGCTGATGAGATTGTTACTGAAGGTATTTCTTATTCCGTTCCTGAAGAAAATGGCGTAGTTAAATTGGTGGAAGGATATATTCTTGAAAGAGTTGGCGAAGGTGATACTACTTTAACTGTTAAAATTGATGATATTGTTTTATTTAACCTAACAGTACAAGTTTCTATGCCTATTATTCAAAAACAATTGACTATTGAAGTAGAACAAGATTCAGCTGAAGGCAGTGAAAACGGAGTATTAACTCAAGATGAACTTGGCTTGATTTTTGGTGAAGACTCTAAAGAAATTGATTCTGTAAAGTCATTAGAAGAAAATTTTATTGTTAGTCTTGATAAAAACGTTCAAAATAGACTTGAATTTAAAAACGAAGATGGCACAACGTTTGTGGCAACTGGTAAGTCATATAAGGTTGTTATTTATAACGACACTTACGGTGTAGAACTTAGCGTAATGCCTATCACTAAGATTATTAGAAAAGCCTCTGACCTTGCTATATTTACGACTATTCCTGCAGAAGATCAAGCTGAAGCTTCCGGCACTGCTAGATCGGATCTTGAAAAGGTAAAGACTTTTAGTGGTTATTATGTTTTAGGTAATGATATTAATGCTGAGGGAATTAATAAGGATACAGCGAGTACAACTGGTTCAATGCATTCTAGACTTGTTTATGGAAATGCTGGTGCGCCTTTAGCGGAAGACGACGAAATTGGTAAAACTGCAATGGGTAAAGGATTAACTGGTACGTTTGATGGACGTGGTTATTCAATAAGCAACCTAGTAACGGTTCGTGGTGGTTTGTTTGGTTTTGTTAATGGAACTATTAAAAACGTTGCATTCAAAAATATTAAACAACAATACGAAAAGAACACTACAACTGCGACTTATTCATATATGCTTGGTATTAAAGCCTTCTCTACTGCAAAAATTGAGAATGTTTATTTTGAACACAGTGGTGCATCTAGTGCCAATGCTTCGCTTTTTGGTAGTATTTCAAGAACGGCTACAATTAAAAACCTATATTATAAATCGAATGGTGCGTTATTTGCTCTTGCTTCTAGAAACGCTAGTAGTGAAACAACAACGGGTTCTTATAATATTTATGCTAAAGCAGATGCATATAACAACTTTGAAAACGTTATAATTGTATCTCCAACGAGATTAGGAGGTAATGAAACTTACAGACGTAATCACGTAACAAAAGATGCAAACGATAAGTTTGGTATGACGGGCACAACGTATAAGCTAAGTAATGAAACGATTAAGCATTTCAAAGATGTTGATGATATGACTACTATGTATCAAGCACAGTATCCTTATATTAATACAGAAGTATGGAATACTGAAGTAACTACTAGTGCTAAATCAGTAATTGATACTTTCGAAAACGATTACTTTAACGTAGTTGTTACTAAGAGTGGCGAAACAATTACTAACGTTGCTATAGAATGGGCAAATAAAAATTCCGTACAAAACTAAGCGATATAACAAAACTTAAAAACCTATGCATTTTTGCATAGGTTTTTTGTTTTTTTATTTATAAAAATGGTATAAAACTATTGATTATTATTTAAAAAAATCTTATAATATATGTGCGTAATATAAAGAAAAGAAAAAACAAATCACTAAAAAGACTACTTTTTGCTTTTGAGTAAAAAGCGAAACCGTTACTAAATTAATAGTAGTAGGAAAAGTCTTTAAGTATAATTATTTTAACAATAATATTATTTTGCAATGGAACAAATCCAAAAGGAGAAATTATTTATGATTAAAATCGTACAATTTGGCGAAGGTAATTTTTTAAGAACGTTCGTAGACCATTATTTTAATTGTTTAAATAATGAAGGGGCAGACTACGGAGTATATATGGTTAAGCCTATTTCGTTTGGTAATCTTGATAAGTTCAAGAAACAAAACAATCGATATCATATCGTTCTTCGTGGTGTAGAAAACGGAAAAGTAGTAGAAAACGTTCACGAAATTAATTCAGTAAAAGATGCTATTGACCCATTTGTAGATTTCGACAAGTATATGGCACTTGCAACTGATAAAGACGTTAAAATCGTTGTTTCAAACACTACCGAAGCAGGTATTTGTTTTCACGACACTGATAAATTTGATGATTTTGAAGGCATTACTTTCCCCGGCAAACTTACCAAATTCCTTTTGGAACGTTTTAAAGCTGGTCTTAACGGCTTATACTTTATGCCCGTTGAACTAATTGACAACAACGCTACCGAACTTGAAAAGTGCGTTAAGGGTTACATTAAACTTTGGAATCTTGGCGACGATTTCTATAATTGGGTTGATACTAAGTGTTATTTCTCTAATACCTTGGTTGACAGAATCGTTTCAGGACACCCCAAAACTCCCGAAGACGTTGAATACTTAAATAAACTTATCGGCGAAAAGGACGAATTGGTTTCTATTGGCGAACCTTTCGGACTTTGGGCTGTTGAAAACAAGGGAAATATTACTAAATACATTAAAGACGGCGTTCACGGTATTGAAGTTGTAGTTACCGACGACATTAAATATTACAAAAAGAGAAAGGTTAGGGTTCTTAACGGTTCTCACACAAATATCGTTTGTGCAGGGCTTTGGGAAGGTGCTAAAACCGTTTACGACTGTATGGAAAGCGAAAGCCTTAAAAAATTCCTTTTAGATACCTTAAATGAAGAAATCGTTCCTTTTGTTTCTGACGATATTAAGGCTACTCAAGTGTTTGCTGATAGCATTTTATCTCGTTTTTCTAACCCTTATCTTAACCACTTGTTAATCAGCATAAGCCTTAATACCATTTCTAAGTGGAAAGCAAGAGATTTGCCAAGTTTTAAAGATTATTATGATAAGTTTGGTAAAATCCCCGCAAATATGACCAAAGGTTTTGCTTATTTAATGTGTTTATATTCTTCTTTAACTGAAGAAGATGGCAAGTTCTATGCAAATCTTCCTTCTGGCAAGGTTGAATTTATGGACGATTTACCTTACCTTAAATATTTTGCTAACGGCGGGTCTATCGAAGGATTTATGAAAGACACTTCCGTTTGGGACGAAGACTTGACTACATATGACGGTTTTGCAGAACAAGTTGTAGAATACGTTAAAGAATTAAAAGCAGGTAAATCACTAATATGAAAAGCAGTATAATCATAAACGAAAAAGATAATATAGCGGTTGAACTTGCGGGAAACGATAATATTCCCGCAGGTCATAAGTTTGCACTTAAAGATATTGCTAAAGGCGAATTCGTTATAAAGTACGGCGAAGTTATCGGTAGGGCATCCTGCGATATTAAAAAGGGCGATTGGGTACATACTCACAACGTTAAATCTCACCTTGACGAAAACTTTGAATACGAATATAAGCCACAACTTACCGAAGTAGATTACAAGCAAGGTACTTTCAAAGGTTTTAAAAGAAAGGTTGGCAGAGCAGGTATAAGAAACGAAATCTACATTATTCCTACCGTAGGTTGCGTAAATAACGTTTGTATGCGTATCGAAAAACTTGCTCAAAAATTCGTTAAGGGCAGTATCGACGGTATTTTTGCTCTTCCACATCAATTCGGTTGTTCTCAACTTGGCGACGATAATGAAAACATTAAAAAGTTATTGTGTGCTATCGCTCTTAACCCTAACGCAAGTTTCGTGCTTTTCGTTGGGCTAGGATGTGAAAACAACGGTATGGATGGTATTAAAGAATACCTTAAACCATATGGCAGAGATAACATTGAGTTCTTTAACACTCAAGAAGTTAAAGACGACGTCGCTTACGGCTTAGAAATTATTGAAAAGTTTGCTAATATTGCAAAAGACTATACTAGAGAAGACGTTTCTCTTTCGGAATTATGCTTAGGTCTTAAATGTGGTGGTTCTGACGGATATTCGGGGCTTACTGCTAACCCGTTGGTTGGTAAAATTTCCGATATGATTGTTTCTTACGGTGGTAGTGCAATATTGACTGAAGTTCCCGAAATGTTCGGTGCTGAACAATTGTTAATGAATAAGTGCGAAAGCCAAGAAGTTTTTGAAAGATATAAGAAAATGATAGTAGATTTCAAGAATTTCTATACTTCTCAAGGGTTCCCTGTTTATGAAAACCCAAGTCCAGGCAACAAAAAGGGTGGTATTACTACCTTAGAAGAAAAGTCTTTAGGCTGTGTTGAAAAGGCAGGTACTACTAAAATTGTTGACGTTTTAGGCTATGGCGAAATTTTAAGAAAAACGGGAGTTACGGCTCTTGACGCTCCTGGTAACGACCTTATTGCAAGTACTGCACTTGCTGCTGCGGGCTGTCAAATAGTATTGTTTACTACCGGTAGAGGCACGCCGTTCTCAACTTTCGTTCCCACTATGAAAATTGCGTCTAACAATCATCTTTCAGAATTTAAGGATAATTGGATAGACTTCAACGCTTACGGTATGGACGATAAGGGCTTGTTTGACTTAATTATGAAAACGGTCAACGGCGAATACCTTTGCAAGAGCGAAGACATAAGAGAAATCGCTTTCTACAAAAAAGGCGTAACGTTATAATATTTTTTAGATAAAAAAAGACAACCTTTTGGGGTTGTCTTTTGCATTTATATTAGAGTTTTATCATAAAATTAAAGTATGAACTTAACTTTTAACGACTTAAAAAAGAGAGACGTTATTAACGTCGTTGACGGTAGATGCCTAGGTAATATCATTGATATTGACCTTTCTTTTCCTAAAGGAATTTTGGTAGGGATAATTGTTCCTGGAAAACGCACCAACTGTTTTTTAAGGCTTTTTGATAGAAACAAGATATATATTCCCGAATGTAATATTATAAAAATAGGTGGAGACGTTATTTTAGTTGACCTAAAATGCGGGGAAACGTGTTCTAATAGCGTTAAGGTTAATCCACCACCTAGACCACCAAAAAAGCCTATTCCCGATTGCAAGAGTTTACTTTGCGACGACGATTGTGATAAGGACGAATTTTAGTGAGAAAAAAATTAAAATTCCCCCTTGAAATGACGGAAAGTTTGGTATATAATTAAATTACGGTTGCTAGGCAACATTTATGCACCATTGTATTTATAAGGGGGATTTTAAATATGGGCAATATATTATCAAAGGACATTAGAAATATCGCCATAATAGGGCACAGTGGAGAAGGAAAGACTTCTTTAGCAGAAGCAATGCTTTTTAACGGTAAGACGATTGATAGACTAGGAAAGACTACGGACAAGAATACCGTTATGGACTTTGACGAACAAGAAACTTCAAGGGGGATATCTATTTCTCTTGCAAGTGCTTATACGTATTGGCAAGATGTTAAAATTAATATTTTAGACGTTCCCGGCTTTTATGATTTTGAAGGAGAATTTGAAGAAGCGTTACGTGCAGTTGGCTCTGCAATACTTGTAGCAGACGCATCGGGCGAAGTGTCCGTAGGTGCTGAAAAGGCGATTGACGTTTGCTTACGCCGTCATATTCCACTAATGATTTTTATCAACGGTATCGATAAGGAAAATTCTAACTACGTTGCTACGGTAGAAGCGTTTAGAGAAAAGTATGGCAAGAAGATTGCTACAATGCACGCACCTATCATTATCGGTGGAAAAATGAAAGGCTACGTTTCGGTTATTTCGGGCAAAGCGTATGAATTTACGTCCGGTGGCAGAAATGAAATAGCAGTTCCTACCGATATGGTTGATGAAATTGCTATGTTAAAAGAAGGATTAACCGAAGCAGTTGCCGAAACTTCTGAAGAATTCTTAGATAAATATTTATCTGAAGGTGCTTTAACTAACGACGAAATTATTGCAGGTGTTAAAACCGGTTTATTCGACGGAAGCACTATTCCCGTTATGGGTGGCTCTGCCCTTACTAATATGGGTGTTATTAACCTAATGAACGAAATAGTTGCAATACTTCCGTCGCCCGTAGAAAGAAAGGGCGTTCCCGCAACCGTTATTTCTAGTGGTGATATCAATATGATTACGTGTGATGCAGACGCACCTTTCTCTGCTCAGGTATTTAAGACTGTTGCCGACCCGTTCGTTGGTAAACTCAATATGATTAGAGTATTTACCGGCGTTTTAAAGAGTGGTATGACCGTATATAACGCTACGACGGGCGAAAAAGAACGTATAAATTCCATTTATATAATGAAAGGTAAAAAGCAAGAACAAGTTGACGAACTAGTTGCAGGCGACATCGGTGCTGTTAATAAACTAAACAATACAAACACCAACGATACGCTTTGCGACGAATCGTTTAAGATTAAGTTTTATGATATACCTCTTCCAAAGCCCGTACTTACAATGGCTATAACAGCGGCAAAGAGTGGCGAAGAAGATAAGGTTTTCCAAGGCTTAAACCGTCTTGCTGAAGAAGATTTGACCTTTAAGGTTGAAAAAGATTTAGAAACAGGCGAAATGGTTATTAAAGGTTTAGGCGAAACTCAACTTGACGTTTTATGTAAAAAACTTAAGGCTAAATTCGGCTCTGAAGCAGTTCTTTCTACACCAAAGGTTGCTTTTAAAGAAACAATTACCGCCGTTGCAGAAGCAGAAGGCAAGCACAAGAAACAATCGGGTGGTGCAGGTCAATACGGCGTAGTTAATATTAAGTTTGAACCGGGTGCTAGCGACGGTCAGTTTGAATTCGTTGACGCAGTAGTTGGTGGGGCTGTTCCTAGACAGTTTATCCCAGCCGTTGAAAAGGGTTTAAGAGAAGCAATGGCTAAGGGCGTTCTTGCAGGATATCCTATGACCAACCTAAAATGTACGTTATTCGACGGAAAATATCACCCCGTTGACTCTAAGGAAGTTGCTTTCGTTTCGGCTGCTAAACTTGCGTATGAAGATGCTTGTCTTCGTGCTAAACCAGTTATTTTAGAACCAGTATATTCTTATAAAATTTACGTTCCCGATAACTATACGGGCGACATTTTAGGGGACATGAACAAGCGTCGTGGTAGAATTTTGGGTATGGAAAGCAAGGATAACGTTCAAGTAATTTCTGCCGAAGCACCCTTGATTGAAATGCTTAAGTACGCTACCGATTTGCGTAGTATGACTCAAGGTAGAGGTAAGTTCGAGTCTGAATATTTAGGACACGAAGAAGTGCCTTTCTCAGCACAAGAAAAAATTATTAACGACGCTAAAAAGGCGTAACGGAGTTTTTATTAGATGATTTTGTCAATTTGCCCAAATCCTAGTATCGATTGTACGATAGAACTTCAAAGTTTGAACGTGGGCAGGCTAAACAGAATAGATAACAAGGTAGAAACGTATTCGGGTAAAGCATTAAACGTTTCGGTTGGCATTGCTAGACTGAACGGGGATTGTACGGCTACCGGCTTTATGTTTGAAAACCACAAGAGTATGTTTGAATACACTCTTCAAAAGGAGGGTGTATCTCACGATTTCGTTTATAATCAAGGCTCGGCGAGAGTCAATTATAAAATCATAGACAAAAAATCTATGCTAACCGAAATCAACGACCGTGGCGAAGAAGTCGCAAGTGATAAGCAAGATGAACTTGTTAAAAAAGTTGAACTTCTTTCTAAAAATTGCTCGGTTGCAGTTATGAGTGGAAGTTTACCTAAAAACGTACCGTCAGACTTTTATAGACGTGTTTTAAGCGTTATTCCAAAAGGCGTTAAGGTTATAGTCGATGCCGAAAAGGAAAATATGCTTTCTGCTATTGAAGCGGGTAACGTGTTTATGGCAAAGCCCAACCAAAAAGAACTAGAAGAATTTTCGGGCTCGCCCGTTAGGACTTTTAACGATATGGTTATAGCGTGTAGAAAATACATAGACCTTGGCGTTAAATACGTGCTTGTTTCGCTTGGTGCAGAAGGTGCGGTATTGACGGACGGAACGAACAGTTATTTTTGCAAAAGTGCAAACGTTGCCGTTAATTCTACCGTAGGGGCAGGAGACTCTATGGTGGCGGCGTTCTGCGTCGGCTTAGAAAAGGGCGTGTCCGATGAAGAATTGCTTAAAATGGCTGTTGCGGCGGGGACTGCTGCCGTTACTACTAGTGGTACGAATCTATTCTATAAGTCAAAATACGACGAAATCTATTCTAAAATCTTTGTAGATAAAATCTAAAATCTTAAACGCTTCGAACTATTCGGGGCGTTTTTATTCATAATACGACAAAATTCGGCATATTAATTATTATTCGACTTTAAAGGGGATAGTAATTATGTGTGAGGACCTTACCGATAGAATTTTGCAAGAAGCAAGATATATTATTGATACAAAATCTACCGTTAGACAAACGGCAAAAGTTTTTCATTACGGAAAATCTACAGTTCACAAAGACGTTACCGAACGCTTGAAAAAAATTGATAAAACGCTATATAAAAAGGTTAAATCGGTACTAGAATTTAACCTTTCCGAACGGCATATTCGTGGTGGGGAAGCCACTAAAAATAAGTATCTTAAACTAAAAAGTACGCAATAAAAATATCATTTTATTTTATTGACAAAAGTTTACGTATATTTTATAATAAAATTAGAAAATACCTAAACTAAAAGGTTCGCCTAATAGCAAAGGGATTAACTTGAACTTTATAAGGTGCAGTGCACCTTTTAAAACTTGTTCCTCCCTGTAGCATATTAGTTGCAGGGAGTTTTTATTTTAGGGAAAGGAGACTTGATATGAAAAAATTATTATCTTTACTTTTAGGACTAGTGATAGCATTTACTACCTTTTCTTTGGTTGCTTGTGATACACCTGATTCACAATCGCAAACCCTTAAAATGTACGCTCCAGACGGTGCACCTGCACTTTCGATTGCAAAATTTATTAATGATAACGAAAACTTTATCGACGGAGTAACCGTTGATTACAACGTTGTTAGTTCAAACGATATTGGTCCAAAAATGGCACAAGGACAAGCCGATTTAATAGTTATGCCTATAAATGCTGCTAGCAAACTTTACAAGGCAAACGCTAGCGACCCTTATAAAATGGTGTCTGTAGTAACACACGGAAACCTATTCTTAATGAGTTCACAATCTACCGACCTTAACGGCTTAATAGGAAAAGTTGTTGGCGTAATAGGACAAGGCTTAGTACCCGATTTAACCTTTAGGTCTGTACTCAAAGCACATGATTTATTAGATTTCGTTCAAGTAGGCGAAAAACCCGTCGAAGGGAAAATAGTATTGCGTTATTTTGACGGTGCACCTAATATGATACCCTTACTTAAACAAGGCGAGCTTTCGGTTGGATTGTTGCCAGAACCTGCTTGTACTAATTTGACTACAACGCCAAACAATTATACTTGGAATAGAATTGACATTCAAGAACTTTACGATTCGGAAGCAAAATCTTATCCACAAGCAGTATTAATGGTAAAATCAAGCGTTTTAACTAAATATCCTACCTTAGTAGAAAAGATTAGCGAAAAATTTGACTTGGCAGTTCAATGGGTGGTAAAAAACCCCGCAAAAGCAGTTAATGCGATTGGAACTAAATATACTACTTCGCTTAACGCAAACAATATCAGCGATCAAGTTGTTGAAAATTGTAAAATAAAATGGCTTGCTTCTAGTGATGCAAAGGAATATTGTAAATCATATATCAATAAAATTTTAGATGTAGAAACTGTACTTGACAAGCCACCCGCAATAGCACTTAACGACGACTTCTTTGCATAAAGGAAATAAATGAATAAAAAGAAACTGCTTAATTTTTTATTGCCGATAATTACCATTGCTATCATACTTGTTTTTTGGACTATTTCGGCAATAAAGATAGACAACAAATTTATATTGCCCGACATTTCGGAAACTTTAACGGCGTTTTTCTCACTTTTTAGACACGCTGAATTTTATAGTGCTTTTTTTGGAACACTTTTAAGGTCTATAATAGCATTTGTTTGTTCATTTAGCGTTGCTTTAGTTTTGGCGTTTGTATCGGATAGGTATCCTCTTTCAAAAAGGGTTATTGCACCTATAGTTTCGCTATTAAGGGCGATGCCTACCATAGCCGTTGTTTTGTTGTTATTGTTATGGACAAACTCTCAAATTGCCCCCGTAATCGTTACGGCATTAGTAGTTTTTCCCACTTGCTATACTAATCTTTTAACAGCAATAAATTCAGTAGGAAAAGACCAAATCGAAGCCGCCGAAATTGACGGTGCAACCAATAAAAACATAGTTTTTAATATACAGTTTCTGCAAATTTTACCCGAACTTTTGGTGGTTATTGGCTCTGGACTATCACTTAATCTTAAACTTATGGTGGCGGCGGAAGTGCTTAGTCAAACGGCAAATTCTATGGGGCTATTATTAAACGTTTCTAAAGTATATTTTGAAGTTGCAACGATGTTTGCGTTGGTGCTTGTTTCGGTTGTTACGGGCATAATTATTGAAACCGTTTGTAATTTCATTAGTAAAAGAATAAAATAATAAAAATTAGGGTTTTTATACTTTTTAAGTTAATAATAGGTTGTTTTTAACAAAAATAAATAAAAAATATTAAAATACTTGATTTTTTTGTGAATATATATTATTATATTAAAGTGGTATAAATAGTACCATAAAAAAGGAGAAAAAAAGTATGAGTAAATTTGTCGAAAACAACTTAAACAAAAACGAAGAAATCGTTTTAAAAGCAAAACTCAACCCAATTTTCTTAATTGGTAAATGGATTTTTGGTATTCTTTTCATCTGGTTGCTTTTCATTCCTTTCTTCAAGGCTATCGGTGCAACAATTAGATATTGTAATACTGAACTTGCAATCACCAACAAGAGAGTAATCGGTAAAGTTGGTTTTGCTGATAGCAAATCTTTAGACGCACCTTTGAACAAAATTCAAAGTTCTTCTTCTGGTAGTTCACTTTTTGGTAAGATTTTCAACTTCGGATGGGTTAAAATTGACACTGCTGCTGGTAAGTTCACTTGGACTGGTGTAAAAGATGCAGACGCTTTCAAGAGAACCTTGATGGGTCAAATCGAACAATACGAAGAAGACAGAGTAAAGGAACAAGCAATGCAAATGGCTGAAGCAATGAAAGGTGCTATCGCTGGTGCAAACAAGGCTGAATAATTTTACTTATAAAATAAGGGAGTGGTTTTATTACCACTCTTTATTTTTTTACCTTTTCATTGACTTTTTATATGAAATACATTACAATTATAATATGGTAATTTTGGGCTTTGACCCCGGCATAGCAACGCTTGGTTACGGGGTTATCAATAAAGAGAAAAACGGCAAAATTCAAATGCTTGACTACGGCATAGTTTCCACTCCTAAAGAAGACAATTTAGCAGTTCGTCTTACTATGCTTGAAAGGGGAATAACCCAAGTCATAGAAAAATTTAAGCCAGATGAAATAGCAGTTGAAGAATTATTTTTTGCTAAAAACGTTAAGACGGGTATAGCCGTTGCACACGCAAGGGGCGTTCTTATTTTAACGGCTCAAAAACTATGCCCTAGACTTTATGAATACACTCCTTTACAAATCAAACAAGCATTGACGGGTTATGGTAGGGCAGATAAAAACCAAATTCAACAAATGGTAAAAACCATGCTTGGGCTAAAGGGCATTCCACGTCCTGACGACGCTGCGGACGCTTTGGCTGTTGCACTAACTCACGCACAAACAAGCAAGATTGGTAACTTATTTAAGATTTAAGGTGAAAAGATGATAGGATATATTAAAGGTAAATTATTATCGCATTACGACGGAACGGTAATTTTAGAAAACAACGGAATAGGCTATGAAATTATTTGTTCTTCTTCCGTTTATCAAGACGTGTTAAACAATAAGGGTGGGGAAGTTTTTACCTATCTTGCAGTAAAAGATGACGGAATTTCACTTTACGGTTTCATTAGTTCCGAAGAAAAGGAAATGTTTTTAAAACTTATTTCGGTATCTGGCGTTGGTCCAAAAATGGGCATTACCGTGTTGTCAAATATGAGCCTCAAAGATTTAGCAATAAAAATTGCTAGTAGCGACGTTAAGGGCTTATCTTCGGTAAAGGGCTTAGGCAAGAAAACTGCCGAGAGAATTATATTAGAACTTAGAGAAAAGATTGGTGAAGTGGAAGGAGATTTAACTCAAATTTCAATGCCCACTAAAGTAGAAGTTGATAACGATGCAGTTATTGCACTTATGAGTTTAGGCTTTACTAAGGCAGAAAGTGTTAAAGTGTTAACCGAAGGTATAGAAAAAGGCGTTACAGGTTTAGAAAATCTTATCGCCTACGCATTAAAAAATATTAGGTAAAAGTATGGAAGAAGAAAGATTAGTTACGAGTACTCAAGAATTGGTTGAAACGGAAGTCGAAAACGTCTTGCGTCCTAAATCTATGGACGGGTACGTCGGACAAGAAAAAATAAAAGATAATCTTGCAGTAAGCATTGCTGCGTCTAAACTTAGGGGCGACGCTATGGACCACGTGTTATTATATGGTCCTGCCGGGCTTGGTAAAACAACTTTGGCACATATTATTGCGGGCGAACTCGGTACTCAAATAAAGATTACTAGTGGACCTGCAATCGAAAGGTCTGGAGACCTTGCGGCAATTTTAACCAACCTTAACGAAAGAGACGTTTTGTTTATTGACGAAATTCATAGGCTAAACCATAACGTAGAAGAAATTTTGTATCCCGCTATGGAAGACTACGTTTTAGATTTCATTTTAGGGAAAGGTCCATCGGCAAAGAACGTTCAAGTTCCCTTGCCCAAGTTTACGCTAATTGGTGCAACTACTAAAGCAGGTATGCTTTCTTCACCATTAAGAGACCGATTTGGCGTAATTTGTAGATTAGAAAATTATACTACTGAAGAACTAACTAAAATCGTTGAAAACGCGGCAAAAATGCTTTCCACAGAAATTGAGCATTTGGCTGCGGAAGAAGTTGCAAAGCGTAGCCGTGGCACGCCTAGAATTGCAAATAGACTCCTTAGACGTGTTAGAGATTATGCAATAGTAAAAGGGCACGACTCTATACTTTTATCAGACGCTAAAAGTGCGTTGAAAATGCTAGAGATAGACGAACTTGGTTTAGACGCTATCGACAATAAAATTCTTAAAGCGATGGCAGAAAAGTTTAACGGTTTACCGTGTGGGCTTGATACTTTGGCTGCAACCATTAACGAAGACGCAAATACCATTGAAGACGTTTACGAACCATATTTATTACAACTTGGTTTTGTTGCAAGAACGCCAAGGGGTAGAATTTTGCTTAAAAGGGGCTATGAACACATCGGTTTAACTATGCCCGAAAATAGAATAGAACAGGCTTCTTTATTTGATAACAACAATGAAAACAAGTGATTTTGATTACTATCTTCCCGAAAATTTAATAGCACAAACGCCCGTTTATCCTAGAGATAGTTCAAGGCTAATGGTTTACGATAGAAAAAATGACAAGATAGAACATAAACATTTTTACGACGTTATAGACTATTTAAAACCAGGCGACGTTTTGGTTAGAAATAATACTAAAGTATTGCCTGCGAGAATGTTTGGTTATACTTCGCACGGTGGAAAAGTAGAAGTGCTATTACTTAAACGCTTTGATTTAACCGAGTGGGAAGTTTTAGTAAAGCCCGGGAAAAAATGCAAGCCCGGGGCAATTATAAAAATATCCGAAGAACTTTCAATGGAAGTTTTATCTACCATAGACGAAGCGGGAAGTAGAAGGGTAAAATTTATTTTCGACGGAGTGTTTGAAGATATAATTTCAGGGCTAGGGGAAATGCCCTTGCCACCCTATATAACCGAAAAGTTAAAAGACCAAGGCAGATATCAAACGGTTTACGCTAAATTTGACGGTTCGGCGGCAGCACCTACTGCGGGGCTTCACTTTACCGAAGAATTGCTTGAAAAAATTAAGGCAAAAGGGGTAGAAATAGTTGACGTATTACTGCACGTTGGCTTAGGTACTTTTAGGCCTGTCAAAGCAGACGATATAAGTGAACACCATATGCACTCTGAATATTATGAAATTTCTAAAGAGTCTGCTGAGAAAATTAACCTTGCCAAAAAGGAAGGTAGGCGAGTTATAGCCGTTGGAACAACTTCGGTAAGAACGCTTGAAAGTGCTTCTGATAACGACGGGTTTGTAAAGCCGACTAAGGACAATACCGAAATTTTTATTTTTCCCGGCTATAAATACAAATGCGTTGACGCATTAATAACTAATTTTCACTTGCCAAAATCAACCTTAATAATGCTAGTTTCGGCATTATCGACAAGAGAAAAGATTTTAGACTTATATAACACTGCTGTAAGTGAAAATTACAGATTTTTTTCCTTTGGAGATGCTTGTATGATTTTATAAACTTCGTTATGCTTCGTTTACTGACTGCGTCGTGGACTTCGATGACCAACAAGGTCAATCTCACCCCACGTCTTGTCGAGCCTTGCCTAACTCGTTTCTAAAACCCTACAAAAACTGTTTCTAATTAAACTCTAAAAATAATGCTTTTTAATAACAAAACTATGGAAAAATTTTATTACGAACTTATTAAACAAGATTCCAAGACGGGTGCTCGTGCTGGTATTCTTCATACTCCTCACGGAGATATTTTAACCCCAACCTATATGCCTGTCGGTACGCAAGCAAGCGTAAAAGGGGTTATGCCAAGAGATTTAAAGGAAGCAAAAACTCAAATACTTTTGGCTAACACTTACCACTTGTATATGCGTCCTGGCGACGATTTAGTTGCTAAGGCTGGTGGGCTTCATAAGTTTATGGCGTGGGATAAGCCGATTTTAACCGATAGCGGTGGATTTCAAATTTTTTCTTTAGCAAAACTTAATAAAATTAAAGATGATGGGGTATATTTTAATTCACACGTTGACGGAAGTTTGCATTTCATTTCACCCGAAAAGGCTATTGATATAGAAAATAACTTAGGTGCTGACATAATTATGGCGTTTGACCAATGCTCTCCATACGGTTGCGATTACGCACAAAGCAAGGAAGCAATGGAAAGAACGTTAAAGTGGCTCGATAGGTGCTATAATCACCACAAAAACCCAAACCAAGCACTTTTCCCGATAGTTCAAGGCAATATGTATAAAGACTTAAGGGCTATAAGTTTAAGAGAAACCTTGCCGTACGTAAAATACGGTGTGGGTATCGGTGGACTTTCGGTTGGCGAACCCAAAGAGATAATGTACGATATTATGGATTCACTTTTAGACAAGTATCCTACTAACGTGCCTAGATACCTTATGGGTGTAGGTAGCCCCGATTGCCTAGTTGAAGGTGTAAGGCGTGGTATTGATATGTTCGACTGCGTGCTTGCAACAAGAATTGCAAGAAACGGTACGGCGTTGACTCATAATGGTAAAGTAGTGGTTAGAAACGGTAAGCATAAAGAAGACTTTACGCCACTTGATAGTGAGTGTGATTGTTATGCTTGTAGAAATTATACCAAGGCGTACTTAAGACATATGATAAACGTTAACGAGATGATGGGTGGTATGATGATAAGTCTTCACAACATAAATTATCTCAATAATCTAATGGCAGATATTAGAAACGCAATCTTGCAAGATTCGTTTAGTGAGTTCGCTGAAGAGTTTTATAGAAAGACGGGCGATACTTACCCAAAATTTAATTAGATAAAATACTTGCAAAAATTATAAAAATACTTTACAATATATAAAAAAGCAATTCAAATTAAGGAGTTAAAATATGTTTTTTAATTTATTAACTGACGCACCAAAAGAACAAGACCCAACAATGACATATATCATTTTCGGTGTAATGGCAGTTGCAATCATTGGTTTGTTCGTTTGGCAATCAATCAGCAACAAAAAAAGACGTAAAGAAGCAGAAGATATGGTTTCTGGTCTTAAAAAGGGCGATAGAGTTAAGACTATCGGTGGAATTTGTGGTTTCGTTGTTGAAATTAACGACGCTGAAAATACTTTCGTATTAGAAACCGGTACTGACACCCAAAAATCTTACGTTAAATTCGACAAAGCGGCTATTTATCAAACTGCTCCTAACCAAGGTGCTGCAAAGGCAACCGAAGAAAAGGTTGAAGAAACTGCCGAACCCGAAAAGGCCGAATAATTTTAGAATATTAAATAAAATCTCCGCATATCATTTTATTAAACGGTATGCGGAGTTTTTTTATGGATAGACAAAATGATTTTTTTTCAATTTTTAAGGGCGTTGGAACTACTATAATTTGTAATCTCATAGGCGTCTTGATTTTTGGCGTGGTGGTGCAAATTGCTTCGTTAGATTCTTCAATAGTTAAGGCTGTAAATCAGTTTATAAAAGTCCTATCGCTATTTATGGGTTGCATTTCTTCCCTAAAAGGAAAACTTGGTTTTTTGAAAGGTATAATCGTAGGCGTTGTTTCTAACTTTATTATACATATAATATTTTCAATAATAAGCCAAACAAAATTATTTACCACTTCCTTTTTAGCGGATATGATATTTTTAGCAATAATAGGCTTGATTTCGGGAATAATTAGCGTAAACGCAAAAAAAAGTTCAACTAATTAAAGTTGAACTTTTTATTTTACTAAATTTATTAGAACTTAATTTTTTCTTCGATATAGTTTTTAAGTTCTGCGATAGGAATTCTTACTTGTTCCATAGAATCTCTATCTCTTACCGTTACGCAATTATCGTTTTCAGAATCAAAGTCATAGGTAATACAGAAGGGAGTACCGATTTCGTCTTCACGTCTATAACGCTTACCAATAGAACCCGTTTCGTCAAAGTCAACGGGGAAGTACTTAGAAAGTTCGTCGTAAATTTCGCCCGCTTTTTCAGATAATTTTTTAGATAGTGGTAAAATTGCTGCCTTGTATGGTGCTAATGCGGGGTGTAAGTGTAAAACTACTCTTACGTCGTTTTCCCCAATGGTTTCTTCGTCATAAGCGTCAACTAAGAAAGCAAGTGCAACTCTATCAGCACCAAGCGAAGGTTCTACAACGTAAGGAGTGTAGTGTTCGTTGGTTTCGGGGTCGAAGTAAACCATATCTTTACCACTGTGTTTAGTGTGTTGCGATAAGTCGTAGTCAGTTCTATCAGCAATACCCCAAAGTTCGCCCCAACCAAATGGGAACAAGAACTCAAAGTCAGTAGTTGCTTTTGAATAGAAACATAATTCTTCGGGGTCATGGTCGCGTAAACGCAAGTGTTCTTTCTTCATGCCAAGGTCTAATAGGAAGTTGTAGCAGTAATCTTTCCAATATTTAAACCATTCTAGGTCAGTACCAGGTTTGCAGAAGAATTCCAATTCCATTTGTTCAAATTCTCTCGTTCTAAATACGAAGTTACCGGGGGTAATTTCGTTTCTAAACGATTTACCAATTTGAGCAATACCGAAAGGAAGTTTCTTTCTAGTTGCCCTTTGAACGTTGTTAAAGTTTACAAAAATACCTTGTGCAGTTTCGGGACGAAGATATACGGTATTAGTAGAATCTTCGGTAACGCCGATAAAGGTTTTAAACATTAGATTGAACTTCTTAATGTCGGTAAATTCGTGTCCACCACAGTCGGGGCAGGCGATATTCTTTTCTTTGATGAATTCAGCCATCTTTTTAAAGTCCCAACCAGCAGGGTTGTCGTCCGTGCCGTTAGTAAATGCCCAATCTTCTATAAGTTTGTCGGCTCTATGACGTGCTTTACATTGTTTACAGTCCATAAGTGGGTCCGAAAAGCCACCTACGTGCCCAGATGCTACCCACGCTTCGGGGTTCATAATTATTGCACTGTCAAGCCCAACGTTGTATTTGTTTTCTTGAACGAATCTCTTCCACCACGCCTTTTTAACGTTGTTTTTAAATTCAACGCCTAAGGGGCCGTAGTCCCAAGAGTTTGCTAAACCGCCGTAGATTTCCGAGCCAGGGAAAATAAAACCACGATTTTTGCAAAGGTTAACGATTTTTTCCATAGTTGCTTTAATTTGGTTTTCCATAATTGCACCTTATTAATTATTTTCGGTTATTATTTTACAATAGTAGTAAATTAAAAGTCAAGTATAATCAGTTCAACTATAAAAATTATGTTTTTTATCCTTAAAAATGCTTTAATCTTTACTCAAATTATGTTATAATACTTTCAAAATTACGTTTTAAGGTTGAATTATGGTTGAAGCAACTAATTTTATTGAACAAATTATAAACGAAGAAATAGAATCGGGAAAAGTTCCAGCGGACGGAATTCAAACAAGATTCCCCCCAGAACCTAACGGTTATTTACACGTAGGCCACGCTAAATCGTTGTGTCTAAATTTTGGCGTGAAAGAAAAATACCAAGGCAAATGCAATCTTTTTCTAGACGACACAAATCCTAGCAAGGAAAAGGAAGAGTTTGAAGAAGCAATCAAAAAAGACATTGCTTGGCTTGGTTTTTCATACGATAAAATTACTCACGCTTCGGACTATTACGAAGACATTTACAATTTCGCAGTAAAGGAAATTGAACTTGGCAACGCTTTCGTTTGCGATATGACTCCCGAAGAAATTTCGGCTTGCAGAGGCAGTTTGACCGAACCCGGTAAAGAAAGCCCGTATAGAAACAGAAGTGTGGAAGAAAACCTTAAACTCTTCAAAGAAATGCGTGAAGGTAAATACGCTGACGGCGAAAAATGTTTGCGTGCTAAAATCGATATGGCATCGCCAAATATCAATATGAGAGACCCCGTTATTTATAGAATTTTAAGGGAAAATCATTATCGTACGGGCGATAAGTGGTGTATTTATCCTATGTACGACTTTGCTCACCCTATTTGCGACTATATGCAAGGCGTAACTCACTCGCTTTGTACTTTAGAGTTTGAAGATCATAGACCTTTATACGATTGGGTGGGAATTACCTTAGGTTTTAATCCTAAACCCCGTCAAATAGAATTTGCAAGGCTTAACGTAACAAACCTTGTAATGAGTAAAAGATACCTTAAAAAACTTGTAGAAGACGGTTCGGTTGACGGTTGGGACGACCCAAGAATGCCCACTTTGACGGGCTTAAGAAATAGGGGAGTTCCCGCTGAAGCGTTAAAAGATTTCTGTGCTAGAATTGGTATTTCTAAGGCTAATTCAGAAGTTCAAATAAGTTACCTTGAAGCGTGTATAAGAGAATACTTAAACGCTAACGCTGAAAGGGCAATGGCAGTATTAAAGCCTTTAAAGGTTACCATAACCAACTATCCCGACGACAAAACGGAAGAAGTTGATTTTGACATTAACCCCAACGAAGAAATTAAAAGAACTAGAAAAATTACTTTCTCTAAGCATATTTATATCGATAGCGACGACTTTTCGCTTGCACCACCACCAAAGTATTTCAGACTTAAAAAGGACGGTATGGTTAGACTTAAGGGAGCGTACATTATTAAGTGCGACGACGTTGTTTTTGATGAAAACGGAGACGTTAAAGAACTACTTTGCACCTATTATCCCGAAAGCAAGAGTGGAAGCGACACTTCGGGCTTAAAGGTTAAGGGCGTAGTTCAATGGGTTGAAGAAAATTCTTGCAAGGACGTTGAAATTAGACAATACGGCTATTTATTAAAGGACGAAGAATACGCTGGTCAAGATTTTTCTGAACGTATGAATAAAGAAAGCGTTAAGATTTTCAACGGCAAGGTAGAGCCTTACGTTATGGAAAACGACGACGATAGACCTTACCAATTAATGAGAACGGGATACTTTAAACGCCTAAACGTTAAGGGTAAGGAAATTTTAAGCGAAATCGTTTCGTTAAAAGACAATTTCAATAAATAGGTATTATAGTGAAGCAATTTGCAAAACTTTACCTATCAACGATTGACGATAACCTAAAAGTAGATACACTGTCAAATTCTATTAGAAATAAAGAAATAGACGGTTGTACTAACGAAAAGGTAAAAAAAGAAAAATACGCAGTATTTAAACTTTTTGAGTATGCCTTAAAAGATACTTTTAATGAAGATTTTTCTTCTAAAGCGTACAAAGACACCAATGGTAAATGGAAAATTGACGGACTAGAATTATCTTTTTCACACTCTGACGGGGTGGTTGCAGTATTGATTTCAGACACCGTTTGTGGCGTTGACCTAGAAAGAGTTGATAGGTTTATAAACAAAGAAAACTTTTCCACTAAACTTTTTGGGACAGTTTTAGAAGCAGAAAAACTTTGTGAACTTTGGACGAAAAAGGAAAGTGTTTTCAAAAGTCTAAACGAAAAAAGATTTATACCCGAAAAAATCAACATTGACGATAAATTAATTAAGACTATTTTTCAAGATTTTTTTGGTAAAAAATACTGTATTTCCGCTTGTGGAGATAGCGTTAATGCATTAACGGTAAAAATTGTATAAAAATAAAACGCATTGAAAATTCAATGCGTTTTTGTTTTAGATTGATTTGTTAGAGCGTTTTATCATTAGTTGAATTACAGTTAATAGCACGACTATTAATAATGCAAGCATCGTTAATGCAAATAGTCCGTTCGTCCAGTTTTGTTGGACGGATGAAGAGTTGTTGATTATTAATGAGAACAGTTTAGGTGCAACGCCTGACGCTATAGATGCGGAAGCGTTTACAATAGTGCTATATACGCCGGTATCAATTTTATCACGCAAATGCAGTGCGGAAATTGTTAGCGAAATAGTTCTGCCACCGTTTGTGAGTATTAAAAATAGTAAAAATACAATTAACATTACGGGGAAAACTTTTAAATTCGTCTTGAAAAGAGTCAATAGAATTGCTAATAATATCAAGGCTATTCCGAAAGCAAAAAGGGCAACTGTTATAAAATTGGGGTGCTTATCGCAAATTTTAACGATTGCTATAGGACCAATTACTATTAATATTGGTGCTAATATGGTGATTAATTTAGATTTAGTATTGTCAAAATTTCCCACTTGCTTTACGAATAAGTCTAAGGTATTGTTTACGGCAAAGAAGAGAGAAGTAACAAGCAATGCTAAAATTATTGAAAACGCGTAGAAAAGAATAATTTTTTTCTTTGAGTTAAGGTTTATAAAGTCGTATTCTTTTTCCGTTTCATTTACAGAAAAGGGGCTTAAATCTCTAGGATATTTAGCAACGATTGTTGTTGAAATGAAAAACAAAACTACGCAAACGAAGGTCAAAACACCTAAAACGATAAAAGGAGTTCTCCAATTGTCGCCAAAAATTACTGCTGTGCCAAAAGATATGATGCCTGCAACTGCTGGGCCGGACGACATAAGCATATTGGCTTTTGATAAAAGAGAAGATGGCAAATATAAACTTAAGATTTTAAGCGAACAGCCCCAAAGCCCCGCTTGAAGTGCCCCTGCAACTAGATATATAATCCATTGTTGCACTATGACGTTTGTGAAAGCCATTAGTACGGTCAATATACTAGAAAGAGTTAAGGTTATAGACAAAAACCATTTAATATTTATTTTCTTTAGGACAAACGTAAGGAATATTTGCATCGTGGCATAAGCGTAAAAATAATATTCCATGGTAGAAAACAAATCGGTTTGAGAAAACCCGTCTTCTATCATAGTAGTTTTTTCGGCGTTATAAAGGTTTTTAGCACCCGTTAAAACTATATATAAAAGAAAAATAGATATTGTTAAAAACCAATATGAAATTGTTCTCTTTTTATCACTTTTAATCATAACGTTTTATCCTTTGCAGACATTGGAAATAATTATACTACTTCGTTTAATATTTAGCAAACAAAAAAGAGAAGTTTATTAAAAAACTTCTCTTATAGCAAGGGTTTTTCCCGATAGCCCGTCAAGCAGTAACGCCTTTAGGCTTCCGTCCTTTTCAATTATTCCTACGTACCAGTACGCTTTATCTTCTTTAACGACTATTCGCATAACAATTTTAGCCGTAAATTCGCTGTTTTCGGTACGATTTTCTATTAAAGTCTTTTGGTCGGCTTGAAAATGTTCTAACGCTTTTTTATAATCTATAGTGCCACTTGGAACGGTTGAGTTAAAGACTATTTTTTCGGCAAAAGAAGAACTAATTAAGGTCGCTTCAAAAGATTTTTCATTAAAATTTTCTATCTGAAATTCTAAGGTCAACACGTTTTTTAGTGGGTTAAGAGTGAAAGTTTGTTGGTAGTTCGTTCCACCATATATAAACGATAGCGAATAGGTTGCGTTGTCGGTTAGCCTATCGTATAAATAAACTGTCAAAGCGTAAATTTTATTATTCTTTTCGTCCGTTTTAAAGCCGTAACTTGCCTTAAGACGATAGGTTTCGCTTTGGGCTTGATAAACGTTGCTTCTTAGTTCTACTACGTTTGCTTCTAATGGGTTAGCCTTTTTACAACCTACTATTAAAAGACAAGAAAAAGTTAAAATAATTGCTAAAAATAAATTGATAATTCTTTTCATAACGATATATTTTATGAATTATTTTTATCTTTAATAACGAGTATTTAAAATATTTCTAAAAGCATTGATTTTTATTTTTATTTTTGTTAAAATATATTTATCAATATTAAGGAATAGCAAAATTGTCTAAACTCATTTTAAAAACAATTGCAAAAACGCTTGCTTGCGTCATAATTTTATTAGCAACCGTTTACGGGGTATTAATGCTATTTTTTCCTAAAGTATTAGCCGAAAACTATTATAAATTTGGCAAGTACTCTACGGGGATATACTATTATGAACTTCAATACGACCGTTCTAAAGATTTTGGCGACCTAGCAGTACTTTGCGATAGATTAGATGAAATGAACGATGCTAAGCGTACTGAAAAATATCTTGCTTTGTTCGTTTCTGAAAATGAATTTACTGAATTTTGTGAGTTGGTTGACGCTCAGTCTTTATCGGCAGTTGCTTCTGTTGATTTTTATACCGGAAAGCACGTGATTTCGGCTTATAAAAGTCAAGGAATAGACAAGGCAATAAAACTAATAAATAAGTACGTTGCTGATAACGGCTATTCTAAATTTTCGGCTTGTGGATTTTTGATTTCTTCTTGCTTAGAAGATATGTCTAGTGAAGATTGTAGTAAACTAGCAAGTGCTTTAACTGAAATAATAGAAACTTTAGACGGACAAGACGAGGTTAACGCACAAGCTGATTTAAGTCTTTTAGTAGAATAATTTTACGCCCCTTGGTTTCAAGGGGCTATTCATTTTAGTAGGTAATTATGGATTTTTACGGAAAATTAGAAAACAAATCACAAGCAGGCGTATCGTTTACCGTTACCGTCTTTTTAATGGTGTTTATTTCTTTTTTCGGACAGTCCTTGCTTTTGGCTTTTACAACGGTAGATAGTTTAACGTTTGTGCTTGTTAACGGCTTATTTTCACCACTTGCGATAGGCTTGGTGGTTTTATTTGATTGCTTAGCAAATAAAACTAATATTAAAACAAGTTTACAAATTAAAAAGTTTAACCCCGTATACCTAGTTTGCAGTTTGCTTTTATCAGCAGGTATGTTTTTAGGGCTTGGCTTTTTGAACGAAGTGGTTGCAAAACTTTTAATTTCGTGGGGGCTAACCGTTTCTGCTTTTAATTATAACGTTAACACTATTTTTGAACTGGTTTCACTAGTAATAGTGTATGCAATTTTACCAGCCGTGTTTGAAGAATCTCTGTTTAGGGGGCTTATTCAAAACAAACTAAGTAAAAGCACCGTTATTACTAGCGTGCTTTTATCAGGTTTTGTTTTTTCCATTTATCATTGTAGTCTTGCTCAAACTGTTTATCAATTCGTTTACGGCGTTATGCTTGCGATTTTAGTTGTAAAATCTAAAAGCATCATCCCCGCAATTATTTCGCATTTTTTGAATAATTTCGTTATTCTAACTTTCAATTATCTAAAAATTAATATCGACCTATTTAGCCCAAATTTAATAAGCGTTGGGTTAGGTTTATTATTGATATTTTTTGTCATTATTTTTGCAGTTGATAAAAAAGAAAAAACAAAGGAAAAAAGCAAATGTCCGTTTGGTTTTCTATGCTGGTCGGCTTTGGGGCTTGCCGTTTGCATAGCGACTGCGGTTTTAGGGGCTATTAATGGTTAAGGTTAAAATTGTTGCCGTTGGCAAGGTTAAAGAAAAATATTTTTTAGACGGCATTAATGAATACGCTAAAAGGTTGAAAAGATTTTGTCAGTTTTCTATCGTTGAAGTGGCAGAAGAAAACTATGATAAAGCACAAGGCAAAATGCTTGACGTGATTAAAGAAAAGGAAGCCGAAAGAATTTTACCTAACCTTAAAGGGTTTGTTTTTGCAATGGCGATAGAAGGCGAAAAGTTTTCAAGCGAAAACTTTGCAAAAAAGATTAAAAACTTAACCGACGACGGCGTGGGCGAAATTACGTTCGTCATAGGTGGGTCTTACGGGCTATCGGATAAAGTAAAGAAAAAAGCGAATAAGTTGATTTCTTTTTCGGATATGACCTTTCCGCATACTCTTTTTAGGCTTATGCTTTGCGAACAAATTTATAGGGCTTATACCATTAACGAAGGAACGGCTTACCATAAATAATTCATACCATAGTGTATGAACGTATTAAGCGAAATAAAAGATTTTTATATAAGTTTTAAGGGTGAAAAGGGAAGTATTGGCAAGTCGTACCTAAAAAAAGACATTTATTATTTTAAAGTTAAAAAAACCGATTATCCCGTTTTCATAGTTCAGTACGGCATACACGCAAGAGAATATATAACTTGTTATCTTGCGTTAAAACAAATAGCCGATTTTACTAATCACGGCAAGCGTGGAACGGTGTATTTTATTCCCTCAGTAAATCCCGACGGAATAAGCATTGCACTTGAGAAATATTCATTATATAAATCTAACGCAAACGGCGTTGACCTTAACCTTAATTTCGACGCAAGGTTTGGCAGTGGAAAAACTAATCGCAGAGAGTTTAATTTAGATAATTTTATCGGAAGCAAGCCTTTTTCTGAAAAGGAAAGTAAGGCTTTAAGAGAATTTACGATTAACGTAAAGCCTAACTTAACTATAAGTTATCACGCCAAAGGTCAAGAAATATATTTTGATTTTCATCAAAGCAAAAAAGATTTTTTGCGTGATTTATACTATGCGTATTTAGTGTCGAAATGCACGGGATATAAAATCGTAACGGGGTTAGAATCTAGTGGTGGTTATAAAGATTGGTGCGTTGAAAAGTTAAAAATTCCCGCAATGACCATTGAAGTGGGGAGCGACAAACTTATTCACCCTATAAAAAAAGAAAGTTTACCACAAATATATTTAGAGAACAAAAACGTAATAAAGGTATTGACGGAGAGTTTTAATGACTGAAAAATTTATGGAGATTGCCATAAAAGAAGCCGAAAAAGCAGTTGCTATCGACGAAGTTCCGATAGGTGCTATAATAGTTTTAGATGGAAAGGTTATCGCAAAAGCACATAATTTAACAGAAAGAAAACAAAGTGCAACGGCACACGCAGAAATTTTGGCTATTGAAAAGGCGTGTAAAAAACTTAAGAGTTGGAGACTTGACGGTTGTGAACTTTTCGTAACCTTAGAGCCTTGTTCTATGTGTGCGGGGGCGATTGTAGGGGCAAGGATTAAAAAGGTTTATTTCGGGGCAAGCGAACCAAAAAGCGGTTGTGTGGAAAGTCTTTATCCTATACTTTCAAACAGTGGGTTAAATCATACGGTGGAGTTTGAAGGTGGAATTTTAGGTGAACAATGTTCAAAAATGCTGAAAGATTACTTTAAATTTAAAAGGACTAGAGAGAAAAGACGAAAAAGCATTGACTATTGAAAAATTTTGTATTAAAATATCGTTGTACTAAATGTACAGAAAGTTACATTAGGAGAAAAAAATATGATTACACACGGAAACACGATTGAAATCGTAGCAGGTAACTCAAACAGACCTTTAGCAGAAGCAGTTGCAAATGCATTGAAACTTCCACTTTCGTTAGCAGAAGTAGGCAAGTTCTCTGATGGTGAAATCAGTATTACCTTACCACAAACGGTCAGAGGTAAAGACGTTTTCATTATTCAATCAACTTCTTCGCCCGTTAACGACAACTTAATGGAATTGCTTATCTTAATCGATGCTTGTAAGAGAGCGTCTGCAGGTAGAATTACCGCAGTTATGCCATACTTTGGCTATGCTAGACAAGATAGAAAAGCACGTCCTAGAGACCCGATTACAGCAAAACTTGTTGCAGATATTTTAGCAAGTGCAGGTGCTGATAGGGTTATTACTATGGATTTACACGCAGCACAAATTCAAGGTTTCTTCGATATTCCGGTTGACCACTTATACGGTGCACCATTGCTTGCAAAATACTTCAAGAATAAAATGGATGAAAACTGGGTAGTAGTATCTCCCGACGTAGGAAGCGTTGGCAGAGCAAGAAATTTTGCTTCTAGAGTAGATGCATCTCTCGCAATCGTTGACAAGCGTCGTCCCAAAGCAAACGCTATCGAAATTATGAACGTTGTAGGCGACGTTAAGGACAAGACCTGTCTTATGGTTGACGATATGATTGATACTGCTGGCACTATTTGTCAAGGTGCAGAAGCATTGGTTAAAAACGGTGCAAAAGAAGTTTACGCTTGTTGTACTCACGGCGTTCTTTCAGGCCCTGCAATGGATAGAATTAACGCTTCTCCAATTAAGCAACTAATAATTTTAGACACCATTAATATCCCTGAAAGCGTAAAAAATAATCCTAAGATTAAGATTATTTCAGTTGCTAAAACGGTTGCTAAAGCGATTACGGCAGTTTATAACGACTCTTCGCTATCAGCAATTTACGAAGACTAATAAAGTTTACAAAAGCCGTTTGTTAAAAACGGCTTTTTGATTAAATATTATGAAATTAGTGATAGGTCTCGGTAATCCCGACAAAGAATATTTTAATACTTTTCACAATTTAGGTTTTGCTTGTGCCGATAAGGTTGCAAGTGCTTTTGGCGTGGAATTTAATAAAACAAAGTGCAAGGCACAAATTGCAGAAGTTAGGGTTAACGGAGAAAAGGTTATAATTGCAAAGCCTTTAACCTATATGAACTTAAGTGGTGAAAGCGTTAGAGAACTAGTTTCGTTTTATAAAATCGCCCTAAAAGATATCATCGTTGCCTTTGACGATTACGATTTGCCAAAAGGCGTTATTCGTGTAAAGGAAAAGGGCAGTGCCGGTACTCATAACGGTATGAAAAGCATAATTAATCTTTTGGGTACAACAGAATTTGCTAGGGTTAAGATAGGTTTTAAGCCTAGTGAACCGACCAAAATTCCTTTAATCGATTTAGTTTTATCAAAAATTCCGACTGCTGATAAAGAAGTTTTTGACAAGTCTATTTTAGACGCTTCAAAAGCAGTTGAAGAATTTGTTAAAGGTGCATCAATATCCGACCTACAACAAAAATACAACTAAGAGATAGGTTCGGGTTTTAAAGTATATGCTCGAAGAACTTTATCAACTTAAAAACCGTGGAAACTCTATAACGGAGTTTTGCGAATACGTCCGCCAAGGTATTCCTTCGGCGGTTTTCGGCGTTAACGAAAGTTTTAAAAATTTCCTTATAAGTCAAATAGATTCGCCCACTGTTTACGTGGTAAAAGATTTTATTTCTGCTAAGGTTGCAGAAGAACAAATCTATGAATTTTCGGGCAAAAAAGCAGTGTTTATACCCGCAAAAGACGAAATTTTATTGACGGGTAGGGCTTTTTCAAAGGAAAGACTTTACGAAAGATTATCGGCTATTTCTAAAATTGAAAGTGCAGACGTAATTATCGTTACGCCCGAAACTTTAATGCAAATCTTCCCTAAAAAGTTAGACTTTATAGAGTTTGAAACCAATCAAGAAAAAGACTTGTATCAAACTGTAAATGAACTAGTATCTTTAGGTTATCAACGTGTAGAAAGTGTTGAAAGTAAAGGCTGTTTTTCTTTAAAAGGCGACCTACTAGAAGTTTTCCCTATTGACGCAGAACTGCCATTTAGAGTAGATTTTTTTGGCGACACCATTGAAAATATTAAAAAAGTTAATCCCGAAACGAGAAAGTTTGAAGGGGTTGTAAAGTCCTTTAGGGCATATCAAACCACTGAGTTTTGTTTTGCTAACGACGATTTAATAAAACTTTTAAGTTTGGCAAAAAACAGTTCAAAAACGATTGACAAAGCCCAAGAAAATCGTCGCAATACCGTTATTGACGATTTAAGCGTGGCAATTTCTAATAAAGACTTAGATATTTTATCCGTTTTTGGCGTGTTATCAATAGACGCTACCAACTTCTTTGATTTAATAAAAAAAGATTCTGTAATAGTTTTTGACGAAGCGAAACGTCTCTACGATTTAGCAGAATTTTATCAAAAAGAATTTCAAGAACGCTTTAATTCGCTAGAAAGAGCGGGGGAAGTTTTTCCGTTCGTAGTCGATAATCTTATTACACTTGATAGCGTTAAGGATAAAATAAAACAGTTTAGGTTGTCGGCAGTACAAACTTTAACGACCACTATTCCCTTTTTCAATCCCTTAAAAATAGTAAACCCCAACGTTTCAAGCGTGGCTAACTACCACTTAGACTTTAAGGAAATTTTTACAGACGTTGATAGATGGGTAAAATCGGGCTATTCAGTGTTGCTTTTGACCGAAGAACTTAAGCGTGCCGAAAAATTATCGTACGATTTTTCTACTTTTGGCATTGCTTCTTCAGTGAACGGGCAAAACCTTTTGGGCGTGAACGTTGTTTCGCAAAAATTGAGTTCGGGCTTTGTTTTCCACGAAGAGAAAATCGCCGTTATAGGCAGTGGAAATCTTTACGCAAAAACCAAGGTAGAAAAGACGGTAAAACTTAAGAAAAAAGGCTTTTTCACAGCACCCGAGACGGGGGATTATTGCGTTCACGAAGTTCACGGTGTGGGTAGGGTTATAGGCAATAAGAAAATTAGCACTACCGAAGGCACTAAAGACTACGTTGCCGTTGAATACTACGGTGGCGACGTTCTTTACGTCCCCGTAGAACAAATGGATATTTTAACTAGATATCTAGGAAGCGATAAATCGCCTAGACTTTCTAAAATCGGTGGCGGGGACTTTGAAAAGGTAAAACAAAGGGTTGTCGATAGCATTAAAAAGATGTCTTTCGACCTTAAGAAATTATATAGTGAAAGAACTGCCGTAAAGGGCTTTGAATTTAAGACGGAAAGTGAATTAGAACAAGCATTTTTAAGTGATTTTCCCTTTGAATCGACTTTAGACCAAATAGAAGCCGACGAACAAATTAAGCAGGATATGGAAAGCGACAAGGTTATGGATAGGCTTGTCTGTGGCGACGTGGGCTTTGGCAAGACCGAAGTTGCGTTCCGTGCCGTGTTTAGGGCGATAGTTAACGGAAAACAATGTGCAATGCTTGCACCGACCACTATTTTGACCGAACAACACTTCAACACTGCCGTCGAACGCTTTAAAAATTTCGGGGTTAAAATTGCTTGCCTTAATAGATTTAAGACGGCTAAAGAACAACGAGTTATTCTTCAAGCCTTAAAAGATGGAGAAATTGATTTTATTATAGGCACTCATAGGCTACTAAGTAAAGACGTAGAATTTAAGGACTTAGGGCTACTTATTCTAGACGAAGAACAGCGTTTCGGTGTAGAACATAAAGAAAAAATTAAACTTCTAAAAAAAGACGTGGACGCTTTGACCTTGACGGCAACGCCTATTCCACGTACCTTGCATATGTCGCTTTCGGGTATTAGGGATATTAGCACCATAAACACTCCACCTAAAAAGAGATTGCCCGTTCAAACGTACGTAACCGAACAGACGGACACGCTTATAAAAGACGCAATCTTAAAAGAAATCGGCAGGGGTGGGCAAGCCTTTATCCTTTATAATAGAGTAGAAAGCATTTTCACTTTTGCCGAACACGTTCATAGTCTTATGCCAGAAGTAAAAATGACGGTAGTTCACGGACAAATGGACGAAAAAATTATGGAAAAGAACATAGTTTCTTTCTATCGTGGCGAAACTCAACTGTTGATTTCTACTACCATAATAGAAAACGGAATAGATTTGCCGAAAGCAAACACTATGCTTGTAATCGACGCTGATAAAATGGGGCTTTCTACACTTTATCAATTAAAGGGCAGAGTGGGTAGAAGCGATAGGCTTGCGTATGCTTACTTTACCTTTAAGAGAGACAAGGTTTTGACCACGACCGCGTTTGAAAGGCTAAACGCTATAATTGAATTTGCCGAAATGGGAAGTGGTATAAAAATCGCTATGAGAGACCTTGAAATTAGGGGTGCTGGAAATATTTTGGGTGCAGAACAGCATGGGCATATGGATAAAATAGGGTATGAATTGTATTCTAAACTATTAAAGGAAGAAATGTCTGGCGAAAAGGAAAAGATTCCCGAACTAGACGTTCGTGTTTCGGCGTTTATACCAGATTCTTATATGGAAAGCAGTGGTTCTCGTATGGAAGCGTATAAGGAAATAGCCGAAATAGACGGCACTGCTTCTGAAAAACAATTTAGGACGGCGTGCAAGGAAGTGTTTGGCGAAATTCCCGAAGAAACCGATAACCTTATTAACATTGCCGTCGTTAAGAGAAAGGCTTCTAAGTACGGCGTGGAAAACATAACCGTTTCTAGTGGGGAAACTTTCGTTCAGTTTGATAATTTTAAGGTTTTTGCTAACGACAATCTTATGAAAACGGTAGAAAAATTCTCTAAAAGCGTTAAGATTTCAATGAGTGGTGCACCAAAACTAGAGTTTATGCTAGACGGTGCGACTAATTCTGAAAAATTGACCTTTGTTAGACGGTTTTTTGATTTCGTTGAGAGTTAAAGGTTTTTATAAAAGATAAATTTACGAAAAGTTAAAAAAACGATTGCTTTTTTTGGTATATTGTTATATACTTTATAAGAAATATTATTTTTTGTTACTATCTTGGGAGATTATATATGAAGAAAAGATTTTTTGGTATTTTAGCCACCGTGCTATCTTTAATAGTAAGCGTAACGGGGTTATTCGGTTGCAAACTTATTACTACCGACCCTGATAGAGACGCTAAGCAAGTCGTAGCAACGGTTGATATCATCAGAAAAGACGAAATTACCAAAATGGACGTTATGGTAGGTTACCTTGATTTTGGTTTTACCTACGAATATTATTACGGATACACCAAGACTAAGGCTTTACAATTAGTTTTAGATAGTTTGGTTGAAAATAGCGTTATGTATCAAACTGCTGTGATTGATTTTGAAAGCGGAAAAGCACCTTTTGAAAACGCAGTCGTTAACAGTGATGAAGCAAAATATTCAGCAGATAGATATTTGACCGAAGAGGAAATTGTAGAAGCGGAATACTACGTTCGTAAATTAATGGAATCGTATCTTCACACTTATTTAGAAAGCCATGAACACGGAGTCGGCGATACTGCTATTGGAGAAGTGAGGACAGTTCCTTCAAATGCAACCAATAACACTGAAGAATCTTATGAAGATAAGAAAGAATTTATTAAAGAACCTTTTGATATTGATAGCACTCCCGAACAAAGCGATTCTTATAATAGAGTGATTGAATATTTTGATGCCAACGGTGTTTTAGGTGAAGATTTTAACGGTGATTTAGAAAGCACTTCTCTTTATAAAAACACCTTGCAATCTAAAAAGGAAAGCATTGTCTTAGAAAACTATCAAAAGAAAATCAACGTACATGCTGTACAAGGTTTAACTTTCGACAAGTTGAACGACGAATATTTGCTTGCAAAAGAAAAACAAACATATTTTAATAACGCTGAATTTGTAAATGCACTCACTAATGCTACTGCAGAATCTCCTATTTTATACAGTGCGTTTGGCATTTACGGATACGTTTATAACCTTTTACTTGGTGTAAACGATATTCAAAAGGCACAAGTTGAAGGCATCACTTTGGACGAAGAAACAGAAGAATATCAAAATGAAAGAAATAGAATTTTAAGTTCAATAATGGTAAAAGACCTTCGTGATTCTTGGATTAACGCAGGTTATGATTTCGATTTTGAAAGCAAGAAATTTACCGGTGATTATACTTTTGCAAAAGATTCTAACAACTCTTTAGCATTCCAAGGCGAAGTTGTTCACCTTAATGCTGAACATGAAGGCGAACACGAATACACCCCAGAATATCGTGCGGAAAGTACCGATATGACGCTTAACGAATTCTTAGCGTTTATGGACAATTACGTTTATGGCGAGGCGGTTACTGCTCAAACAAATAGCAACCTTGACGTGTATAGACAAGTTAAATATACTGGTGAAGTTGCTGAATACGATGCTAAAATTAACGAATTGTTATTCGCTTTCTCTACCGATGCAGGCTCTCTTAACACCTATAAAGGATATTTGATTAAACCTGAAGTAGAAGGCTCTAACAAAGAAGAATACGTAGATAGTTTCGCTAAGGCGGGCAGAGTACTTCTTGAAATGGGTGGATGTAGTTATATGGTAGTTGCATCAGTTCACGGCTACCACGTAATGTTCTTCTCGGAAGTATTTAAGGCAGATTATGGTTTCGATAGTTTGGTTGAATACCTAAACGCTACCGAAGGCGACCTTAATTGGGAAGAGGAATTTGAAAAGATTAGGGATAAAGATGATGAAGCAATAGAAGATTCTTTCTTAAACGTTATTGCTAACAAGTTAATCAGCGTAATTGAAGCAAACGCTTACGCAAAGACTAGAACGGAAAAACTTAACAAGTACGTTCATTCTAACGAAAAGAAAGTAACGTTCCATTTAACGATAGAGCAACTGTTTGCTTTACAATAAAGAAAACATGAAAAGCAAAACGAAATCCCGTTTTGCTTTTTTAATAAGGAAAAACCAATGATACTTTATTTGGATACCGAAACGACCGGATTATATCCGGGGCAAGTGTGTCAATTATCATACATAATGCAAACTAAAGATTGTGTTAAAGCGAAAAACTTCTTTTTTACGGTAGATTTCGTGGAATACGGTGCTTTTTCCGTGCATGGCTTTTCGGTAGAAAAATTAAGAGAATTATCGCAAAATAAAGTTTTTTTAGACCACGCACAAGAAATAGAAAAAGATTTTTCAAATGCTGATTTAGTCGTTGCACATAATTTTTCTTTCGACTATATGTTTTTGAGTAGGGAATTTCAAAGGCTTGACAAGGTTTTGCTAGTAAAAAATTCTTTTTGTTCTATGAAGGCAATGACATCCGTTTGCAAGATTTTGCGTTCTAACGGAAAGGCTTATAAATATCCAAAACTTGCCGAACTATGTCAATTTTTTAATATTTCTAATAGAGAAATTTTTAACGAGTCAGAAAAATTATTTGGACAAGGAGCAGGTTATCACGATTCACGCTTTGATACTACGGCTGTGTATTTATGTATGAATAAAGCGGTAACTCAATGCGATTTACAGGCTTTTAAAAATAATATTTAATTATTAGCAAGGAGAGAAAAAAATGATTAGTCCAGTTGACGTATTTGTAGCAGTTTTCTCATTAGTTTTGCTCGTTATACCCGGTTTTATTTTAGCCAAGACTAAACTATTAAACGAGGGAGCGGACAAGGTGCTGTCTAACGTAGTTTTATATTGTGCTCAGCCTTTATTGGTTTTTACAAGTTTTCAAAAATCGTTTGAATCTGAAATCGCTGTAAATCTTATTATCGTTTTAGCTCTTGCTTTGGTTATTCATCTACTTATGTTGGGTTTTGTATATCTGGTTGTAAAAAATCGTTCAAAAGACCCTAAAAAAGATGCGGCTAGATTTGCAAGTCTTTTCGGTAACGTTGGATATTTAGGAATTCCTTTTATTCAAACGTTGTATAAGAACTTACCAGATCAAATGGCAATTATGGTGGTTTATTGTTCTTCTATTTTATTCGTTTTCAATATCTTGAATTGGACGATAGGTGTGTTAATGTTTTCGCACGACAAAAAAGACGTTTCGCCAAAGAAAATTTTACTTAACCCGACTATTATTGGTTGCATAGTAGGTTTTTTAATGTTTTTTGTAGTTCAAAAACCAGTTATTGATTGGGCGGGGGTAGGGACTTCTGTAAATGCACTTGATAATATTCTTGAAAAAGTAATAGATGTGATTACCTCCCTTTCTCATTTAGTAACGCCTCTTTCTATGATGGTAATCGGCATGAAGCTTTCACAAATTAGGTTTAAGGAATTGTTTACAAATAAACTTGCGTATCTTGTTTGTTTAAACAAACTTATCGTAATGTCTTTAATATGTATTGTTTGCGTATTATTTTTACCTATCGACGTAAACATTAAAAACGTTTTATTCTTTACCTTATCTATGCCGTCGGCGGCAAGCACTGCCTTGTTTGCCGTTAGATATAATGGAGATGGAAAAACAGCCTCCATTATGGTTATATTGTCAACAATTTTATCTATTTTTACAATTACGGCTATGTATTATTTATTCAATAGTCTTTCTGGCATAATGTAGGTGGTTGCGTATGAAAATAGCAGTAGTTTTTGCAAATGGTACTGAAGAAATTGAAGGGATAACTCCGGTGGACGTTTTGAGAAGAGCCTCAGTAGATTGCGATATAGTTTCGGTTAGCGGTGGTGAGCCCGTTGGTTCTCACGGAATTTCAATAAAGGCAGACCTTTTGTCCAACGAATTAGATATGGATAATTACGACGGTATAGTAATACCCGGTGGTATGCCCGGTGCTACTAATATTGCCAATGACGAATACGTTAAGAACGCGTTAATTAAGGCGAATAAGGAAGAAAAAATGATTGCGTCCATTTGTGCTTCGCCCGCAGTCGTTCTAGCACCACTTGGCGTGCTAGATGGAAAAAAGGCGACTTGTTTTCCTGCTTCCGATTTCGTTGACGTATTAGGTAAGGCTTATACGGGCAAAAACGTCGAAATCGACGGGCACGTGATCACTGCAAACGGACCTAAATCGGCGTTAGAATTCGCATTAAAAATTTGTGAATATTTAAATGTTAAACCCAAAATTTAATTTTGGGTTATTTTTTAGTTTTTTGTCGAGTTTTTGTAATTAATAAAGGCGTTGTAATGAAAAATTGAGTTGACAACCTTAAAGAAAAACTTTATAATAAATAGGCTAGGTATATTAACTTAAATAAGTTATTTAAATATATATAATTTTTAGGAGGAGCCAATGTTCAAGATAGTTAATAAACAGGTTTTAAATCCTACGGTTACTAGAATTGACGTTTATGCACCTTTTGTTGCAAAAAAGGCACAAGCGGGACAATTCGTTATTATTAGACCTACTGCAAATTCGGAAAGAATTCCACTTACCGTTGCAGACTTTGATAGGGAAAAGGGAACGGTTGCAGTAATTTTTCAAATTGTGGGTGCAACGACTTTTGAACTCAATAATCTAAACGAAGGAGATTACGTAAGCGATTTCGTTGGTCCTTTAGGTAATGCTACGCATACCGAAGGTCTTAAAAAGGTGGCAGTTGTTGGTGGTGGCGTAGGTTGTGCTATTGCTTACCCCGTTGCAAAAAAACTTCATGAACAAGGTGCGGAAGTTCATTCTATCGTAGGCTTCCGTTGTAAAGATTTAGTTATTTTAGAAGACGAATTTAGAAGCGTTAGCGACAAGTATGTTTTGATGAGCGACGACGGTACTGCTGGTACTAAAGGGCTTGTTACTGACGCATTAAAAAATCTTATCGAATCTGGTGAACAATACGACGAAGTAATTGCAATCGGACCTGTTATTATGATGAAATTCGTTTGCAAACTAACCAAAGAATACGGAATTAAAACTATCGTTTCAATGAACCCCGTAATGATTGACGGAACGGGTATGTGCGGTGGTTGTAGATTAACTGTTGGTGGAAAAACTAAGTTTGCTTGCGTTGACGGGCCTGAATTTGACGGACACGAAGTTGATTTTGACGAAGCAATGAAGCGTGGTGCAAGTTATAAAGAGTGGGAAAGACACAAGTATGAAGAAACTTGCAACTTGTTCAAAAAGGAGGTAAAGTAATATGCCAAATATGTCTTTGAAAAAGAACCCTATGCCTCATCAAGATGCAGACGTAAGAAATAAGAACTTTGAAGAAGTAGCGTTAGGCTATACGGTAGAACAAGCGATTGACGAAGCCGAAAGATGCCTTAACTGTAAGCATAAACCTTGCGTTAACGGTTGTCCCGTTATGGTACATATTCCCGAATTTATTGCTAAAGTTCGTGAAAGAGACTTTGAAGGTGCATATCAAATTATTGCACAATCATCTTCACTTCCCGCAGTTTGTGGTAGAGTATGTCCACAAGAAACTCAATGTGAAAAATATTGCGTACGTGCAATTAAAGGCGAACCAGTTGGTATTGGTAGATTGGAACGTTTCGTTGCAGACTATCACAACGCAAATTGTAAAGATAAGCCCGTAAAACCCGAAAGCAACGGTATCAAAGTTGCAGTAGTAGGTTCAGGACCTTCTGGTCTAACTTGTGCTGGCGACCTTGCTAAAAAAGGTTATGAAGTAACCGTCTTTGAAGCCTTCCACTTGGCAGGTGGCGTTTTGGTTTACGGTATTCCTGAATTTAGATTGCCTAAGTCAATCGTTCAAAAGGAAATTGATACGCTTAAAGATTTAGGCGTTAAAATAGAGACCAATATGGTTATCGGTAAGGTAATCTCTATCAACGAACTCATTGAAGAATACGGCTTTAAGGCAGTATTCGTAGGATCTGGTGCAGGCTTACCTAAGTTTATGAATATTCCCGGTGAAAACTTAAACGGCGTTTATTCAGCAAACGAATTCTTAACCCGTATTAACCTTATGAAAGCCTACAAGGACGATGCTACTACGCCTATTAAAAAGGGCAAGAAAGTAGTTGTTGTTGGTGGCGGTAACGTTGCTATGGACGCTGCAAGATGTGCTAAGCGTTTGGGTGCTGAAGTTCATATCGTTTATAGAAGAACTTTAGACGAACTTCCCGCAAGAAAGGAAGAAGTAGAACACGCAATGGAAGAAGGAATTATCTTCGACTTATTGACCAATCCTACAAAGATTAACGGAGATGAAAACGGTTGGACGAGTTCTATTACTTGTATCAAGATGGAACTTGGCGAACCAGATGCGTCTGGTAGACGTCGTCCCGTTGCAGTAGCAGGAAGCGAATTTGATATTGAAGCCGACGTCGTAATTATGGCGCTTGGTACTTCTCCAAACCCATTAATTAAGGATACTACCGCAGGATTAGACGTAAATTCACACGGTGGTATTATCACTGATGAAAATGGTTTAACATCTGTACAAGCAGTTTACGCTGGTGGCGACGCAGTTACCGGTGCGGCTACCGTTATACTTGCAATGGGTGCGGGTAAAACTGCGGCTAAAGCGATTGACGAATATTTAAATAAGTAATATTATAGCCGTTCTATAAAAGGACGGCTATATTTAATGATAATTAAACATACTAACGGAGGATATAATGGAAAAAACTTTTGACTATTCAATATTGGATAAAGCAATAGCAGAACTAGGCAACAAAGAAAGTTCGCTAATTGCTATTTTACAAACGGCACAAGAACATTACCGTTATTTGCCTAGGGAGATATTCCCATATCTTTCAGAAAAATTAGGTTTGAGTGAAGCGAAGATTTACGGCGTAGCAACTTTTTATGAAAACTTTTCGCTAGAACAAAAGGGCAAATATATCATTAAGGTTTGCGACGGTACTGCTTGCCACGTACGTCACTCTATTCCAATTCTAGAAGCATTGAGAAAAGAACTCGGTTTATCTGAACAAAAAAAGACTACCGACGATTTAATGTTTACGGTTGAAACGGTTGCATGTCTTGGTGCATGTTCTTCAGCACCTGCAATTACTTTAAACAACGAAATTTATCCTACGATGACTCCCGAATCGGCAGTTGCACTCGTAAAATCTATTAAGGAGGCAGAAAATGCTTAAGAATAGACAAGAATTACAGGCTTTACGTCAAGAAGTTATAAAAATGACTTCTTATGAAAATAAAAGAATTATAGTATGTGCTGGTGCAGGTTGCGTATCTAAGGGTGCGTTAAAAATTTACGACAAGTTTGGCGAAATTATGAAGGCTAAAGGCATTGATTTTTCTTTAGAACTTCAAAAAGAACCACACGGCGACAGCGTACGTCTAAAGGAAAGTGGTTGCCACGGTTTTTGTGAAATTGGACCTTTAGTAAGAATTGAACCACAAGGCTGGCTTTACGTTAAAGTTAAGGTTGAAGATTGTGAAGAAATTATCGAAAAGACTATCGTTAAGGGCGAATGCGTTGAAAGACTTGCTTACGTTCAAGACGGAGTAGTTTATAAAGAACAAAAGGAAATTCCTTTCTATAAAAAACAAACGAGAATAGTCTTAGATAACTGCGACAAAATTGACGCTACTTCTATCAACGAATATATTGCAAATGGTGGTTATACCGCTTTAGAAAAGGTGCTATTTGATATGGATACCGATACCGTAATCAACGAAGTTAGCGAATCAGGGCTTCGTGGACGTGGCGGTGGTGGTTTCCCTGCTGGTAGAAAGTGGTCTCAAGTTGCTAGACAAAAGAATTTCCCTAAATATGTTGTATGTAACGGTGACGAAGGTGACCCCGGTGCGTTTATGGATCGTTCAGTTATGGAAGACGATCCACATAGACTTTTAGAAGGTATGATTATTGCAGGTTATGCTTGTGGTTCTAACGACGGGTATATTTACGTTCGTGCTGAATATCCAAAGGCTGTTGCAAGACTTAAAAACGCTATTAAACAAGCAACTGAATTAGGTCTACTTGGCGACAATATTTTAGGCACTGATTTCTGCTTTAATATGCACATTAACTGTGGTGCGGGTGCATTCGTTTGTGGTGAAGGCTCGGCTCTTACCGCTTCCATCGAAGGTAAACGTGGTATGCCTAGAACAAAGCCACCAAGAACTGTTGAACACGGTCTATTTGATAAGCCTACCGTACTAAATAACGTTGAAACCTACGCTAACGTTGCTCTCATTATCAACAATGGCTCTGAATGGTTTAAGAAAATCGGCACTGAAAACAGTACCGGTACTAAGACGTTCGCTTTAACCGGTAATATTCAAAACGCAGGTCTTATTGAAGTTCCTATGGGCACTACTTTAAGAGAAGTTATCTTTGATATCGGTGGCGGTATGAGAGACGGTGGTAAGTTTAAAGCCGTTCAAATCGGTGGTCCGTCTGGTGGATGCCTAACTGAAGAACACTTTGACTTGCCGTTAGATTTTGATTCACTTTCTAAGGTTGGTGCAATTATCGGTTCTGGTGGACTAGTTGTTATGGACGAAAAGACTTGTATGGTTGAAGTTGCAAGATTCTTTATGGACTTTACTCAACGTGAATCGTGTGGTAAGTGCGTTCCTTGTAGAGAAGGTACTAAGCGTATGCTTGAAATCCTTAACCGTATAGTTGACGGTAAAGGTCAAGACGGAGACATTGAACTTCTAAAAGAACTTGGCGAAACCATTTCTAAAACTGCACTTTGTGGTTTAGGAAAAACTGCCGCTGGTCCTGTTCTTTCTACCATTAAATACTTTGAAGACGAATATAAAGCACATATTTACGACAAAAAATGTCCCGCAGGTGCTTGTCAAAAACTTAAAACTATTAAGATTGACCCAGAACTTTGTAAAGGTTGTTCTAAGTGTGCTAGAAATTGTCCTGTTGGTGCTATTTCGGGCGAAATTAAAAAGCCTTTCACTATTGACCAAGACAAATGTATTAAATGTGGTGCTTGTCTATCAAGTTGTCCATTTAAGGCTATCAAGGAGGTTTAATTATGAGTGAATATATGATTATTGACGGCGTTAAGGTTGAAATTAACGGCGAAAGAAATATTCTTGAAGTTGCAAAAAAAGCAGGTATTGATATTCCCGCATTTTGCTATGATTCTGACCTTGCTATTTACGGTGCGTGCAGAATGTGTATGTTTGAAGACGAAAGGGGAAGACTAGACGCTTCTTGTTCGGCTCAACCTAGAGACGGTATGGTTATTAAGACTAATACCGAAAAGTTGCGTAAATATCGTAAAAATATTTTGGAACTTTTACTCGCTTCCCACTGTCGTGATTGCACGACTTGTAATAAAAGCACCAACTGTAAATTACAAGAGTTCGCTAAAAGATATAAATTAGACGACGTTCGTTTCCCAAATACTGCTAAGACGGGTTTAGAAGACAATTCGTCTTGCTGTATCGTTAAAGACCCAAGTAAGTGTATTCTTTGTGGTCTTTGCGTAAGAATGTGTAACGATACTCAAAACGTTGGTGCAATCGACTTTGCTCATAGAGGTTCAAATATGACCGTTAGTACGGCGTTTGAACAACCCTTAGCAAAATCTCCTTGCGTAGGCTGTGGTCAATGTGCTGCGGTTTGTCCTACCGGTGCTATCACTATTAGAAACGACGAAAATAAGGTTTGGTCGGCTATCAACGATAAAGAAGTTAAAACCACTATCCAAATTGCTCCTGCAGTTAGGGTTGCTATCGGCAAAGAACTCGGTGCAACTAACGGCGAAAACGTTATGGGTAAAATCGTTGCTTCGCTTCGTCGTATAGGCTTTGATGAAGTTTACGATACCACTATCGGTGCAGACCTTACCGTATTAGAAGAAACTAACGAATTTATCGAAAGACTTGAAAATAATGGGAAATTACCACTTTTCACTTCTTGCTGTCCTGGTTGGATACAATATGCTGAAAAGAAACATCCAGAACTTTTAGAAAACATTTCTTCTTGTCGTTCTCCAATGCAAATGCTCGCTTCAATTTTGAAGTACGATGCTAAAAAGAAGGGCGAAAAGACTTTCCACGTCGCAGTTATGCCTTGTACGGCTAAAAAGTTTGAAGCAGAAAGAAAAGAATTCTATATGGACGGAAATAAAAACGTTGATGCTGTAATTTCTACTCAAGAATTAATTTCAATGATTCAACAAGCAGGAATTGTATTCAGCGATATCGCACCCGAAGAAGTAGACAGTCCTTTAGGTATCGTTTCAGGTGCAGGCGTTATCTTTGGTGTTACGGGTGGTGTTACCGAAGCAGTATTGCGTAGGGTAGTTGCTCCCGAAACGGACGAAGTGTTCGAAAAGGTTGCTACTATGGGCGAACGTGGTAAGGAAGGAATTAAGAGTTTTGAAATTCCTTATGGCGACAAAACGCTCCGTATCGGCGTAGTTAGTGGTCTTGCTAATGCAGAAAAGATTATTAACGACGTTAAGAACGGTGAAAAGTATGACCTTATCGAAGTAATGGCTTGTCCCGGTGGTTGTATCAACGGTGGTGGACAACCCATTTCTGATAGAAAAATTAGATGTCAAAGAAGTAAGGGGTTATATAAAGCGGACGAAGTATCAAAGATTCGTAACGCTCAAGACAATCCGTTAATGAAAGAACTTTATGAAAAAATTGACGGAAAGACTCACGAACTCTTACACGTTCATTACGGTAAATAAAAAACTAAAGTAGGAAGCCCAAAAGGCTTCCTACAATTTTTATTAAAACAATTAAAAACAGTTGAAAAAAACTAAATATTTTGTTAAAATTAAGAAAAACAAAGGGGTATCGCCAAGCGGTAAGGCAACGGACTCTGACTCCGTCACTTCGTTGGTTCGAATCCAACTACCCCTGCCAAAAAACAAATCCATACCGAAGGTGTGGGTTTGTTTTTTTGATAAGTAAATGGTTGGATTCGAATTAGGAGCCAGCAACTTTAGTTGCGTGTTCGCCGTTAGGCGAAAAAACAGTCCAGTGGACTGTTTTGCGGGAGGCTCGAGAGAAGCGAATCCAACTACCCCTGCCAGAAAAAAAGACAGGTTTCGACCTGTCGTTTTTTCAACGAAATTCGCCTTGTGGCGAGTGAAATTTGGCTTCGCCAAGTGAAATAGCTTCGCTGTGAAATATTTGCTTCGCAAATGTGAGGAGACGAATTTCATTTCACATCGAACAAAGTGAGATATTTCACAATTTCCGTAAGGAAATTATTTCACATTCGGCAACGCCGAATATTTCACTAAAATCGGTTTGAGTTCGAATCCTTAATACAAACCACAAAAATATCTTTTTCGTAGTCTTTATACAATAAAACTCTTGATTTTTTTGGTAAAGTGTAATACTATTATTTTGAGGTAAATTATGAGAGAATATAACGGCAAAAAATATATAGAATTCGATAAACACGATATAGAAAAACTTAGAGAAATAGTGCATATTCTTCGTAGCCCCGACGGGTGTGAGTGGGATAGGGCACAAGATTTTAATTCGATGAAAAAGTGCCTAAAGGACGAAACGGAAGAAGTGTTTGAGGCTATTGACAATAAGGACTACGATAATCTAAAGGAAGAACTTGGCGACGTTTTATTGCAAGTTTTACTAAATAGCGAAATTGCTAGTGAACAAGGCTTGTTTACATTTGACGACGTGGTTCAAATGCTTAGTGAAAAACTAATTCGTAGGCACCCTCACGTGTTTGGGGACGTTAAAAAACCGACTACACCTGAAGAAAGTCTTGCTATTTGGAAAAGCGTTAAACTAATGGAAAAGGAAAGAAAAAATACCATTAAATAAGGTTAATTTGTAGTTTTTTGGGACGGTTAATTATATTTTGTTTTTAGTTATCGTAAGAAATTCGCGTTGACAAAAAATAAAAAAACCGTTATACTATATTTAGAATTTACTTTATTAAAGGTATATTTTTTCGCAAAAGAAGGTATAAAAACAAGAAATGGACAAGAATAAAATATTTTCTATACCAAACGTTTTGTCTTTTTTAAGGATAGTGATAATTCCGTTTATAGTTTGGCAGTTTTTAGCGGGCAATGAAATAATTGCAGTTTTGCTTATAGCATTATCTGCTTTAACTGACGTAATAGACGGGTTTGTGGCAAGACGATTTAATATGATTACGCCACTAGGCAAGGCGTTAGACCCCATTGCCGATAAAGCGACGCTAATTACGCTTGTCGCTTGTTTGTGTTTTAAATTTAAGGCAATGATTGTTTTGCTTGTAATATGTGTTGTCAAAGAATTGATAATGGGTATTGAGGGGCTTTTAGTGATTAAAAAGACGGGCACGACTTATAGTTCTAAATGGTTTGGAAAAGTTGCTACGGCAGTGCTTTATTTAACCATTTTACTTCACGTTTGGTGGGCAGAAATTCCCGATAAACTTTCTAACTTGTTAGTTTTAGTTTGTCAAATTTTGGCAGTTCTTTCGGTAACGCTTTATACAATTTCTAACGTTAAGGTTATTAAAGACGACAACGTTTCGGAGGAAACGCAAGTTGAAAAGCGATAAGCCTTTATCTGTTTGGCTAATAGTTTTTAACTTTGTATTTGCTTGCGTTTCGGTGCTTTCTTTAGTGCTATTTTTAACTGAAATAGAGTTGTATCTTAAAATATGTGCATACGTTTTAATCGGTGCAGTAACGATTGCAGTTATAGTATTCAATCAACTCAATAAAGAATCGCTTTGTAAAAGTCTATTTTCTATTAACGGTTTAATAACTTTTATGTCGCTTATTCTTGTCGCCTTAAATATGTCGGGTATATTTGAAAATTTTAGCGACGTTGAAAAAATTAAAATCTTGATTTTAGATAGCAAAAGTCTTGGCGTTATTATCTACTTTTTAGCAATAGTATTTCAAGTTGTCGTATTGCCTATTCCAGCACTTTTGTTTTATCTTGCAGGCACGGCTATATATGGTCCGCTGTACGCTTTTATAATAAGTTACGTTGCGACGGTGATTGGTTCGTTTATAGCGTACTTTATAGGCAAAGGGCTTGGAAGAAAGGTTGTATATTGGTGTGTGGGTGAAAGCACTGCTTTAAAATACGAAAAAATGCTCGGTTCTAAAGGATATTTATTGTTTGCTATTATGCAACTTTTACCTTTTTTTCCAGACGACGTGTTGTGTATGCTGGCGGGACTAATTTCAATGAGGTTTAGCGTATTTTCGATAATAATTTTGTTAATACGTCCAATATATATACTGCTTGCTTGCTTTTTGGGAACGGGAAATCTTATTCCGTTTACCGGTTGGGGAATACCCGTTTGGATAAGTGCTTTTATACTAATGGGCGGGCTATTTTTCTTATACTGCAAGCATCAAACCAAAATAGAAAACTTTTTTATTAAAAAATTTAAAAAATAAAACACTAAGGAGAGAATTATGAACAAATACAAGGGTACTCAAACCGAAAAGAACTTACAGGCCGCTTTTAGTGGTGAATCTCAAGCAAGAAACAAATATACTTATTTTGCTTCTAAGGCTAAAAAAGAAGGCTACGAACAAATTGCCGCACTATTTTTAAAAACGGCTGACAACGAAAAAGAACACGCTAAACTTTGGGCTAAAGAATTAGAAGAAATTGGCGATACTGCACAAAATCTTCTTCACGCAGCAGAAGGCGAAAATTATGAATGGACCGATATGTATGCAGGCTTTGCTGAAACTGCTGAAAAAGAAGGTTTCCCTGAACTCGCTGCTAAATTTAGATTAGTTGCTGAAGTAGAAAAGCATCACGAAGAACGTTATCGTGCACTTTTAAGAAACGTGGAAGCACAAGAAGTATTTGCTAAATCTGAAGTTAAGGTTTGGGAATGCAGAAACTGTGGTCATATTATGGTTGGTAAGGAAGCACCCGAACTTTGTCCTACTTGTGCACATCCTAGAAGTTACTTTGAAATTCACGCTGAAAACTATTAATAAATAAAAAATGGATAAAATAGCAAGTTTTACGGTCAATCATTTAAAATTAGAATCGGGATTATACGTATCGCGTCAAGACCAAAAAAACGGTCAAATGGTAACCACCTTTGATTTGCGGTTTACAATGCCGAATAGGGAAGCACCAATGGATATTTCTTCCATGCACACAATAGAGCATTTAGGTGCAACGTATCTTAGAAATTCTAAGCGAAAAGACGACATAGTCTATTTTGGACCTATGGGGTGTAGAACGGGATTTTATCTAATTGTTTTTGGTAAAGAAACGCCCGAAATGGTTATGAATTTAGTATTAGAAACTTTGGAATTTATTATAAATTTTGAAGGCGAAATACCGGGTGCAACTGCTATTGAGTGTGGAAATTATTCCGACCAAGACTTAGTAGGGGCAAAGCGTTACGCAAAGACGTATAAGGATAGATTAATCTCTAAAAAAAACACTGTTTATCCAAATTAATTATTAAAAAAATTAACAGCCTTAAAGTAAGATTTTTCTTGTTTTAGGGCTGTTTTATTTTTGTCAAAAAAATGTTTGACATATTTTGTTATAGAATATACAATATGGTATTGTAAATACAATATATTGGATGAAATTATGGAAACTTTATTAGCTGTATCAATTGCATTATTAGCCGGCCTTGCAATGTCAAGGGTCGTTAAACCTTTAGGGCTTCCTGCCGTTACGGGTTATCTCGTTGCGGGTATCTTGGTTGGCCCGTATTGCCTAGGTAAACTTGGTGTTGTTCTAGGTGTTCCAGGATTGGGATTTGCGTCTTTAGAACACGCTGAATCGTTTGGAATTATCTCAGACGTTGCCCTTGGGTTTATTGCCTTTTCAATAGGTAATGAATTTAGACTTTCACAGTTAAAGAAAACGGGCAAGCAAACGCTTATTATAGGCGTTTTTCAAGCGATTACTGCAACGATTTTAGTAGATATTGCCTTGGTTTGTTTGAGTCTTATTTTAGGACCAGACGTGTTGCCTTTAAGCGTGGCAATTACTCTTGGTGCAGTTGCTACTGCTACTGCTCCTGCTGCAACCTTGATGGTTGTTAGACAGTATAAGGCAAAGGGTAAATTAACCGACCTATTATTGCCAATTGTTGCACTTGACGACGCTGTTGGTTTAGTAGTTTTCGCCGTATCTTTTGGTATTGCTAAAGGTTTAAACGGCAACGGCAACGACGTTTTGGCTATCATATTTAACCCACTAATTGAAATCGTGCTATCGTTAGGGCTAGGGGCAGTTATGGGCTTTTTGTTTTCAGAAGCAGAAAAGTTTTTCCACTCTAGAAGTAAGCGCTTGTCGGTTTCGGTAATGTTTGTTATTTTGACGGTTGCTTTGACTATGATAAAAATTCCAGTTGGAAGATTTACCATTGCGACTTCACCCTTGCTTACTTGCATGATGCTCGGTACGATTTTTTGCAACGTTTGTGAAACTAGTGAAGAACTTATGGATAGAGTTGATAGATGGACTACGCCTTTATTTATCTTATTCTTTGTTATTTCTGGTGCGGAATTAGAACTTGGCGTGTTTACCAATTTTGCAGTAGTAATAATTGGTATAGTTTATATAGTTTTCCGTTCGGCTGGTAAAATTTCGGGTGCAAGCCTAAGTGCAAAAATGACAAAGTGTGAGCCTAGCATAGTTAAATATTTAGGAATTACGCTATTGCCACAAGCGGGCGTTGCACTCGGCATGTCGGTAACGGCTATGCAACTTGGTGGATATGAAGGTATGCTTGTTAGAAACATTATTTTGTTCTCAGTATTGATATATGAATTAGTAGGACCTATTTTAACCAAAAATGCTCTAATTAAAGCGGGAGAAATTATTCCTGAACATAGAAAGCCTTCAAGAGTACTTAACGAAAATAAAAAAGAAGACGTTAATAATTTTTAATTAAGATAATAAATCTTAATAATTGGATTACCACTAAACGTTGAATATTTTTATCTATATAAAAAACACGCTTTTTTAATTGACCGAAAATAGCGTGTTTTTAATTTTTATTTAGATTGATTAATTAAGAATATGTATATAAAAATCATATACACCAATCGCCGTCGATAAAAAGTGGAATTTCTTCGCCGTTTGATTTTACGCCCGTTACCGATAAATCGGGTGTGCCAATCATAAAGTCAACGTGTTCAACCGAATCGTTTAAGCCAAGCGAAGATAGTTCCTTTTTAGATAGATTTTCGCTATTTTTGACGGTTGTGGGGTAGCCTTTGCCTAATGCTAGGTGGCAACTTGCGTTTTCATCGAACAAGGTGTTGAAAAACAACACGCCCGTTTGAGCGATGGGGGAAGTTTTGCCGATTAGTGCAACTTCGCCAAGCCTAAAAGTGCCGTTATCCGTTTCGATAAGTCCTTTTAGAACGTCGTAACCTTTTTCTGCTGAAAAACCAACGACTTTGCCTTTATTAAAGTCAATAGTGAAATTGTCAATAATTTGACCGTTGTAGCAAAGGGGAAGTGCTGATTTTACTCTACCGAAAACCTTGTTTTTATGCGGAGCAGTAAAGACTTCTTCAGTAGGCATATTGGCAACGAAGTTTATACCATCTTTTGCCTTTTCTTTAGCGGAAAGCCAAACGTGGTTGTCGCAAAGCCCTACTTTTAGGTCAGTACCGATAGAATTTTTAAAGTGGATATAACTAAAGTTATTATCGTTAAGAAATTTTGCACGGTTATCAAGTGCTTCAACGTGTCTAACCCAACTTTCAAGCGGATTGTCTTGGTCAAGACGCATAGTTTTACAAATAGCGTTCCAAAGGTCATCTTCGGGATTATTTGAAGTGGGGAAAACTTGTTTAGCCCACGCTAAGGTTGGAACTGAAACGACGCACCATCTTATGCCGTTAGCCATAACGCAGTCTGAAAACTTTTTGAGTTTTTGGCTTCTTGCTTTAACGACAGCCGACAACTTTTCGGCAGGGATATCCTTAAAAACGCTAGGGTCTTCTGCTGAAATTGCAACGTAGCAAAAGTTTTCTTTTACTAAGTGGTTGCGTTGTTCAACAATCCATTTAGGAACTTCAGTTAACGCGTTTATAGAAGCGTTTTCATAGTTGATTTTATCAAACAAATCGTCTTCCCATCTAACGGAAACGATTTTAGCACCGAGCGAATAGGCAGTTTTAGCCATAGCGTGTGCGACTTGGTATTTCTCTATCGGGCAAATTATTTCTAAAGATTGACCTTTTTGGAGATTTACGCCGATTTTTAAGGTTAAAAGTGAAAAATCATATAATTGACGTTCTGTCATTAGGTTACCTCGCTTTTAATTCTTATAGAATAGATTTTAATTTATTTTTAATTTTTGTCAAGAGAAAATATTAATTTTTAAGGGTTGCAAACTTTTTTGCGACCCTTTCGTTATATTACGCATTGACTTTTGCGTAAATATTATGTATAATAACCGTGATTTGTAATTGGGAATAGGTATGATTTTTTCTAAGATAAAAAACGCTTCCGTAATTTCGGAGTCTGAAAATTTAATATTAAATAACGAAGTAAAGCGTGTAAGGGATAAAATTATTGAAGTTACTATTGAAAAAGGCGGACACTTGTCCTCTAACCTTGGTATCGTAGAACTTACCGTCGCTTTACATAGCGTTTTTGATTTTCCTAATGATAAACTTATATTCGACGTAGGTCATCAATGTTACGCACATAAAATTTTGTCTGGTAGGGGCGATATGTTTTCTACCTTACGAGAAAACGACGGGCTTTCAGGCTTTCCCGATACCGAAGAAAGTGACTACGACTCTTTTAGCACGGGGCACGCAGGCTGTTCTATGGCTACGGCTAAAGGGCTTAGTATCGCTAGGGATATGGTAGGCGATGATTATTACGTTATTGGTATCGTTGGCGACGGTGCTATCTATAACGGCATTAACCTTGAAGCACTAACCGTTGACGTGGAAAAACCAAAAAAACTTATAGTTATCTTTAACGATAACGGTATGTCTATTTCTAAAAACGAAAACGGATTTTATAAATTCGTTGCTAAAAAAACCGAACAAAATAAACTCATTACTGCTAAAAACGTTAAAAATGACGACTACGAAACGGACGGTATCTTTGAACGCTTTGGCTTTAAATACGTCGGTGTCGTTGACGGGAATAACGTTTCGGAAATGGTAAAGGTTTTAAGGGAAGTTAAAATTCTATCCGACAATACCCCCGTATTCTTGCACGTTAAAACCTTAAAAGGTAAAGGCTATAAACCCGCAGAAGACCACGCCGATAAGTTCCACGGCATTAACGCTAAAAACGCTAAAAAAGGCAATGAGTTTTCTGCACTTTTAGGCGATAAAATCAATCAGTTTATAGAACGTGGCGAAAAGGTCGTTGCTATTACTGCCGGTATGAAAGACGGTACGGGGCTTAGTATTGTGAGCGATAAATACCCTAAAAACTTCTTCGACGTTGGTATTGCCGAAGACTATGCCGTAACCTTTGCTTCGGGGCTTGCTAAAGGTGGGCTAAAACCGATTGTCGCTGTATATTCAACCTTTTTACAACGTTCTTACGACCAAATATTGCACGACGTGTGCTTGCAAAATCTACCCGTAATCTTTGCTATTGATAGGGCAGGCTTCGTCGGACAGGACGGTAAAACGCATCAAGGTCTGTTCGATTTAAGTTATTTGTCTAATCTTCCTAATTTAACTGTGCTTGCACCTTCTTGTGTGAAAGATTTAGACTACGCTTTAGAATACGCCTTGTCTCTAAATTCCCCCGTCGCTATAAGATACCCTAAATCTTCCGACTTAGAGTTAAATATGGAGGATTATCATAAAGGCTTGTGGCAAACCATTAAAGACGGAAAGGAATTAAGAATTTTAGCAGTAGGCCCAAAAATGATTGACCTTGCCTTAAAGGTTTCTGATAAACTAGAAATCGATACCGAAGTAGTTGCAGTTCGTTCGGTAAAACCACTAGACGAAAAATATTTGACCGATATTCCTATCGTTACGCTAGAAGAAAACGTCCTTAACGGTGGTTTTGGTAGTACCGTTTCTACGTATTATACTAAAAAGGGTATTTCGCCAAAAGTTTTAAGTTTTGGTGTTGACGACGTGTTTGTTGACCACGCTTCTATCGAAAAACAACTTATAGACAACGGCTTAACCGAAGGGAATATTATTTCAAAAATCAAAAAGTTTATATAGTAAAGAAATAAAAAGTACGCATTTTTGTAATGCGTACTTTTTTCTTGCGTATAGCCCTTTTTTATGCTATAATAAAAATGCTAAACAAACTGAATAAAGATAAATTTTGGGGTATTTTCTATTTTAAAGGGATTTTATACTCTTTTTTTGGGTATCACTTTAAACAGTATTTAATTTGATAAAAATGCAAATTCCACTGTTTATAGTGATTGGTTATCCCAAATTTATCTATAAAGTTTGTTTAGCGACAATTGGGGTTTGCGTTTTTAGTGCGTTAACTCTGGTTGACGCACTTTTTTATTTTAGGAGGTTTTTATGAAAAATTTTTAGAGTAAGCATGTTTAAAATTTATTTGCCTTAAATTAGAAAAACATGTAAAACAAAATATTATTAGAGAATAAAAAAAGGAGAAACAATAGCGTAATGAAAAAATTTATTTCATTAATTATATGTGCTGTTTTGCTTATAGTTGCTTTTATAAGTGATGTGCCAAATAGTGCAGAAATAATTGCAGGAAGAGGAAAAGGCGTAGATAGTGAGGTTACTAATGCACAGGAATTTGCAAATGTATTAAATTATTTTAACGAATACAAAATGAAACCTGTACAGGATGGAATAGCAAAACAAAACAATGACTTTTTTTCTATAGAAACTAATGAAAAGCAGGAAGAGAATGAAGAATATACTAGTGCAACATTCTACAATAAATCAAAGGCATATAGCGAGATATATACAACTAATAATAAAGGTTCTGTAAGGCAAACGACAACTTTTACTCGTGAACTTACTATTAATTTTACGGAAACAGCAGCATATTATCATTCTGTTGGATTAGTAATGCAAAAGCAAACAATATATCAAAACGAACCGGTGAGAGAATCTAAGATAGAATCAGGGATATTTGATTTTGATGTGGATGTTTATATAACAACTCAAAATTGCTGGGTTAAATTTAATAAATTTGATGTTATGGGAATGGAGGATGATTCTATACCAAATGTAAGTGCAAATATGTTAAATATATGGTTTGATGCAAGTAATGAATTTTGTGAAATGGTGCTTAGGTTAAATCAAGTAAATTTAGATATTCTCGGAAGCATTGGTGAATTTTTTAATGAGTTCAAATTTTCGAAATTTAAACAAAACAACAAATACTATACTTTAGAAGAGAAATATTTACCTAAAGATATGAGAGGTGAATTCACAGTAAATTTAAGAGATGAGACTCAACCAAAAATGAGAATAATTCAGTCTTATAGTTCAACAGAGAATTCTTCTGCAACTTCTTATGCTGAAAACAATATTATTTTTAGTTATATAAATAATACTATAATCGATGCATCGAGATTACCGAAAAATCCACAAAAAATGGAAGATTATCTTAAATAGGGAGAAAGATTATGGTATATAATGTAAAGTTTGAAAAAGTAAAAGGGAAAAGAGAAATTTTACTTGTGTCTAATTGTATATTGTTTGCTTCACAATTGATTATCGCGACACTTTTTTTTGGTGGTTTAGTTGATTATTATGGTGTTAATATTTCTATTATTGGAGCAATAGATTTGATAATAAGCGTTGCAAACATAGCAGTTGGAGCAATTTTTGAGTATTTATTATTACTTGCTCTTGGAATATTTTATATTGTCGCTATGGTTTTTATTATAAAGAACAGCGTCGCTTCTATATCTTCTTTTGTTCATGGAGTGTTTGATAAAAGTGAAAAAGCAGAGGCCAAAAGTGAAAGTGCTTTTAGTTCGTTCTTTATGCTTTTAGGCGATACTCTTAAATATTGTTTGTTTTTTATTGCTTTAAGTATTATGACTTCGTCAAATTTTGAAATAAATAATAGTGGAAAAGCAGTCTTGATTTTAGGAATTATTATTTATTTTTCGATTTCTATTTTGATGTTGTATTTTAAGTTTTTTACTGTAAAAACTATTATCTACAAGGGCCTTTCCATTTTAATTATGATTACGGCATACATAATTTTAGCTTTAAGTTTAAATTCTCCTTCTATTGAAGAACTGATATATGGTCTTAGAGCTGTTTTTGGTGGATATCTTGGAAAGATTTCTGTAGAAGTGGTTTTTAAAGCGATAACATTAATTGCTACACCAATTTTATATATATTTGCACAGGTTTATGCTATTAATTATCTTTTTGACGTGTGGGACTTGGAGGAATATTCAAAAAATAATTTTGCTTATGCTAAGACAAACACTATAATGGGGCTTTCCATAGCAATAGTTGCCCTGAGTGTTGTTGTGGGAATTGCTTTTGGCAATATTGAGATTACTGACACCTATATTTTATATAAATTTATAAGAGGGGATCTTTCAATGTTGTTGGCAAGTATAGTGTTGTTTGTTTCTTTTAAGTTTATAAAATTTGAAAGGAAAAAAATTATTAATAAACAAATAAAAACAGAAGAAGTCAATGATGAAAACAAAGAAAAAGAAGAAAAGGAAGAAATGAAAAAGGACATTGAAAATGTTTCTAAAGATAAAGAAGAAATAGAAGAAGTTGATATTACTAAAGAATTAATTCAATATAAGGAAATGCTTGAAAAAGGATTAATAACTCAAGAAGAATATGTTGAAAAAAAGAAAAGAGTTTTAGGCATATAAAATTTGTACTGTAAAACGAAAAAGATAGCAAATATTTGCTATCTTTTTTTTATTCAGTTTTTGAAGTGTTTGTGTCAAGGCTTTTGCCGAATACGAAAAAGCGTTGATATAAAAATTCGGTTACAAAGTTTAGTAGCATATTTATTACCGTTACTAGATATTCGTTCCAACCGATGCTTGTTAGGAAGTGTTCTAATAGGGTTGATAGTGGGGTAAAGACAGCGTAATAGCAAGCCACTTTTAGCATAGCGATTGGCACGTTGGTTGCCGACTTAAAGGTGAATTTTCTATTAAAGGTAAAATTCCAAAGCACCGAAGCGACCAAAGAAATGAGATAACTTACCCAATAGTCGAAATGACAAACTTCGTTAAGCAGTGCAAAGCCACCGATTTGAATAACGCCGGCACTTATTGAAAAGCCGACGAATTTAAGGATTCTTAAAAACTCTTTCATACTTAATACCTATTTATAAACTTTTTAATTATTATAACATTAAAAAAAGGTGTTTGGCAATAATATTTTTAGTATAATTACGCATATTAAAAGCAATGAAAAGGTTTGTAAAGGTTTCGGTATATTTTATTTGTATAATTTTAATAAGTTTTACAAGCGTTTCGGTTTTTTCGGTAAAAAAAGCGAGTGCAAGTATGCCTTTTTACGGACTACAACCAAAAGATATAACTTTGCGTGCTAGTTTTTACACGACCTATTCTAATTCTAGTATAGAAAGAAAGCACAACATAGCATTAGCGGTAAAATCTTTAAACAACACGTTTATCGACGTAAACGGAGAGTTTTCTTTTAATAGGGTTGTTGGGGCAAGAACGGAAAAGCGTGGCTATAAACTTGCAAAAATAATCGTTGGAGGCAAGTTTGTGGATGGTGTTGGCGGGGGCGTTTGTCAAGTTTCTACAACACTTTATAACGCAGTCTTATTATCTGGCTTAAAGATTTTAGAATATCATCCACACAGTTTGCCTGTATCCTACGTTGCACCGTCTTTTGACGCTATGGTTAATTCTTCGTTTGCTGACTTAAAATTTTTAAACGTTACCAAAAACCCTATAATTATTAAAGCGTACGCCGACGGCGAGCGTGTCAAAATAGAAATATACGGCGAAAAAATGCTTGAAACCTATACAAGGGATAGCCTTATAACCGAAACGATTCTTGCTCCCGATTATTTAGTCGTTAAAGACGATAAACTAGAATTCCCCGAACTCTTTGAGGGCGAAAAAAAGATTTTGACCTATGCTAAAGACGGATACAAAAGCCGAGGGGTATTAATAAAAAAAGTTAACGGCAAAACCGTTTCGGTGCTTCACTTAAGAAAAGATACTTATAAACCCGTACAAGGGGTGATAGTAGAGGGCGTTTCTAAACGCCAAGAAATAGACGAGATAAATAAAATATCACTAAATAGCAAAAAAGTTAAAAAATATTTTGACAAAAACTTAAAAGTGTGTTAACATATGCTATGCTAAGTGGAAACGCTAAGCAATAGCATATTTTATTTTTAACTTAAGTAATTTTGGAGAAATACCCAAGTGGCTCAAGGGGCTCCCCTGCTAAGGGAGTAGTACGTTTATAGCGTAGCATGGGTTCAAATCCCATTTTCTCCGCCAAAAATTGGTCTTTGACCACCGGAAAGGGTGTTTAGAACGTGTAGAAGGTGTCTAAACACTCTTTTTTCATATGGTCCTGACCACTTTTAAGGAAAAATTTTGGGCGTTTTTTACTA